>JBNGDF010000003.1:0-167664 GCA_049975265.1 Fidelibacterota bacterium | reverse complement strand
AGAAAAGGAGACGTTATTTTTAAACCTTTTCTCCTAATAAATACCATATTTATCAATTAGTTACATTATTAGACTTGCCCTTTTTCGGGGGGTGGCTAATCCCGATTCAATTTAAAAGTTAAAATTTTTCGAAAAAATATCTTGATTTGACTCAATATATCAACTATATTGTAATAAATGTTACGTATTTTTATACATTCGTAATAAGGTTTTCATTTATGGAACAAACAGCAATGAACCGTCTGATTGAACTGTTTCTGGAACTGGTTAAAATCGATGCCCTTTCTAAACAGGAAGCCCCGGTCAACCATTATATTCAGGCATTCCTCAATGAACTTAACTTATCAGCCAGTGAAGATCGGGCTGGCGTATCATCTAACGGAAATTCCGGTAATTTGCAGGTCAGAATTGGCAATGGTGGAAATTTTGTTATTCTATCCCATATGGATACCGCTCGGAGCACCAAAAATATCAAACCGATCGTAACTGATGACAGAATTACATCCGATGGGACCACGATATTAGGGGCAGATAACCGGGCCGGAATTGCCACAATTTTATTCTGTCTGGAAAAAGCATTCACCAACAATGTTCCTATTAAAGATTTTACAATTGCATTTACAATCCGTGAGGAACTGGACGTTTTTGGTTCTCAATTTCTGGTTCTGCCGGAACAGATCAAACACGGTTTTGTATTTGATTCATCGCTAAGACCCGGAAAATTTATTAATAAGACTTATGGAGCAAAAGGATTCACCACAAAAATTCACGGGAAAGCATCACATGCCGGAATACATCCGGAAAACGGGATAAGTGCAATCCAGGTTGCCGCGAAAGCGATAGCGACGATGAAACTTGGACGTGTTGATCATGAAACAACCGCCAACATCGGAAAATTTAACGGTGGTACAGCCATCAATGTGATTCCAGAACTAGTGGAACTGGAAGGTGAAGTGCGTTCATTAAAAATTCCCAAGGTCGACAGGAAAATCAAAGAAATTAAAGATGTATTCATTAAACAGGCCAGTGCTGAAAACGCAACTGTCGAGTTTGAATCGCACTGGGATTTTAAACCTTATGAAGTCCCTGAATCATCATTTACGTTTCAACGTATCACCAATGCTCTGCTGGCCGTTGGCCTAAAACCGGAACCCATTGTCTCTGCAGGAGGCAGCGATGCAAATTCATTGAATGAAAAGGGCATAATCACGATAAATATTGGAATCGGCGCCCAAAATCCACATGCCAACAACGAGTTTATTCTTGTCGAGGATTTAATAAACAGCGCCAGGATTCTCTGGGAATTAATCAAAAAGTAAGTGCTGACTATGGTATTTAAATTTCGCAGATATTCGTTCATTTTCGCGTTTGTTATATTATCATTAAGTCATTGTTCAAAACCGGATAGACCAACAGGCCATTTATTTATTATCGGTGGTGGTAATCGACCGGATTATCTCATGGAAAAGATGATCTCGCTATCAAATAATGCTCAACCAAAAGTCATCGTCATTCCCAATGCCAGTAGCTGTCCTGTTACCACGGCGGAGTATCAGGTCGGACAATTTAAAAAACTCGGCATTAATGACTGCAGCTTTTTATATGTTGTTCATGACTCAGCTAACTCTGATGATGTTCTTGATCAGATTTCAAAAGCCGATATACTCTTTTTCTCAGGCGGAGACCAGCGCCGACTAACGGCAGATTTAAACGGAACACGTCTTCTGTCTGCGATCAAAGAACGATACTACAATGGCGCCGTAATCGCCGGAACAAGTGCCGGCGCGGCAGTAATGAGTAAAATTATGATTATTGGCGACGAATTGATTAATCAGGATTCGACCCGCTCATTTTATACCATTCAAAAAGGCAATATTGTCACAACTCCGGGATTCGGGCTGATTGAGAACGCAATAATCGATCAGCACTTTATCACCCGCAAACGTCATAACCGATTAATTTCGCTCGTTCTGGAAAATCCGAAACTTCTGGGAATTGGAATTGATGAATCCACAGCAATTATCGTTAATCCGGATAATACCTTTCGCGTTTTTGGAGAACATGCGGTTATTGTCTATGATGCATCAAAAGCAACTCATATTGAATCCGACCTAGCAAACCAGCTTTCTTGTGTCGGAATAAAAATGCATATTCTCACTTCCGGGCAGCGCTTCGATATGGTCAAAAGGAGTGTAATATATTGAAACTAGGAAAACTTAAAGCACCCAATACATACCTGCTCATATTTTCAATTATTATCGTTACGGCGATATTAACATATATCATTCCCAGCGGTAATTATGATCGAACTGAGCTGAATGGCCGGGAAATTGTTATTGCAGACTCTTATCACCCGGTTTCCCCCAATCCTCAAGGTATCTGGGCAATTTTGAAAGCGCCGATCCGGGGATTTACCGATAAAAGTGCAGCGCTGATCGTTGGTTTTGTGCTGATTGTCGGTGGTGTCTTTGCTATATTGGAAAAAACCAAGGCCATCGATGCCGCGATCAAAGCGGTTGCCAAAGCCCATAGCCGCTCCAGAATTATCGAGATTCTGTACATCCCAATCTTTATGACGATATTCTCAATCGGTGGTGGCAGTTTTGGAATGGGTGAAGAAGTTATCCCCTTTATCCTTATTTTCGTCCCTCTTACCCTCGCACTGGGTTACGATTCTGTGGTTGGTGTTGCCATTCCGTTCGTGGGCGCCGGTGCCGGATTCGCCGGGGCTTTTCTGAATCCCTTCACCATCGGCATTGCACAGCAAATTGCAGACCTGCCACTTTTTTCTGGAATTGGTTACCGGTTGATCTGCTGGGTAATCTGTACCGCGATTGCCATTGCATTCGTAATGGTGTATGCTGCGAAAGTTAAAAGACATCCGGAAAAGAGTATCACCTTTGACATGGATGAAGAAAAACGTCAGAATCTGCATATGAGAGATCTGGAAAATTTTTCAGGGATTTCCAGACGTCACAAATTTGCACTCTGGACATTTGCGACCGGTATAATCGGGATGATTTACGGTGTCCTAAAATTTCAATGGTACATCGAGGAGATTTGTGCTATGTTTTTTCTGACTGGCATTGTGATCGGCATTGTCGGAAAATTATCTGTCAGGGAATTCACGGATGCCTTTGTTGCGGGTGCCAAAGACATGGTCAGCACCGCGCTTATTATTGTTCTGGCCAGGGGAATATTGATCATTGCTGAGGATGGCCGGATTATCGATACGATGCTTTACTCACTGGCAAATAAAATCGATCGTCTTCATCCAATCATTGCATCACAGGCAATGTTCGTCGTTCATTCAATCATCAACTTTTTCGTCCCTTCAGGAAGCGCCAAGGCGGCTTTGACAATGCCGATTATGATTCCACTTGCTGACCTCGTAGGTGTGACCCGGCAAACAGCTGTACTGGCATTTCAGTTCGGTGACGGTTTCAGTAATATGATTGTGCCGACCTCAGCAATCACGATTGGAGTATTAACACTGTCAGGGATTTCCTGGGAAAAATGGGCAAAATGGCTACTACCACTGGAAATCATTTTTCTACTGGTCGGATTTCTATTATTAGTTCCACCTTTTATCATGGGATGGTCATGATGAATTCAACTGAAATCAGAGCTCAAATTCGTGAATATTATTCTAATTTATCAAAAAACTTAAAAAAAGTCGCTGATTACTTCATTGAGAATTCGGACAAAATTCCCTTTATGAGTGTTCACGAGATCGCCACGGCCACTGGCACCAGCGTTGCATCGGTCGTACGTTTTTCACAAAGTGTCGGTTTTTCAGGATTCAGTGAAATCCGCGAAACCGTTGCGAACAGTCTTCAATCTCAATTAAAAAATAATGCTAGATTTCCCCTGATTAACGATTCGGAATTAGTTAATCTGCTGGTAAGAGTTGCAAATCAGGACATCAAGAACATTAATGAAACTTTACAGATAATCGATGCTTCAGATTTCAAGGAAGCCACCGAATTAATTAATCATGCACACCGGGTGTATACAGCCGGGTTGGGGATTTCTTACCTCCTGTCGCAAATTCTTGCTTATCAATTAATGCAGGTCGGTATCGATGCCATTTGTTATAATCACAATTTTACAACTTTTCTCGAACAAGCCTTATTAATCAATAAAGAAGATCTGATGATTGTTTTCAGTTTCCCACCCTATTCGACTGAAACAATTGAGCTGGCGAAAGTGGCCCATGAAAAAGGAAGCAAGGTAATAGCGATAACAAATAAACCAGCGGCTCCAGCGAGTTTTTATGCTGATAAAACTCTGGTGGTGAAAAGTGAAAATCTCCTGTACACCAATTCAATCGCAGCTGTATCAGTGCTGATCAATGCCATCTCGACTGAGTGTGCGATGCAGGATCGAGAAAAAGCCGAAAAGATGATCACAAATCTGGAACGTTTATCCAAAGATATAACCATTTCTGAATAAGGAAATAAAATGTGTGGAGGTGTGAATGTTTAATTTTTCAATGAGAAATAGGTGTTTAATGATGCTGATTTTCTCGGTTTTCTCCCTTCAGGCAGCAAACTACGGAAAAATTACCGGGACTGTTTTTGATAGCAAAAAGACAACACCTCTTGTCGGTGCAAATATTCTGATCGAAAACAGTTCACTGGGTGCCGCCAGCGATAAAAATGGAAATTATGTGATTCTACAAGTTCCTCCGGGAAGATACAACGTCCGTTGTGAAATGATGGGATACAAACCAATGAAGATCGAGAATGTCGAGGTGTTTGCAGGTCGGATCGCAACTGTTCAGTTCCCGCTGGAGGCAACAGTTCTTGATATGGATGAAGTGGTAGTCGTCGCTCAAAAACGAATCATTGAACAGGATATTGGCGCCACAACTCACAGCGTTAGTTCCGAAGATATCGAAACCCTGCCAACGACGACAATAAGTGATGTATTGGTAACCCAACCCGGTGTCGTCAGCCGGAACGGACTTCATTTTCGGGGTGGTCGTTCGGGAGAGATCACTTATATGGTTGATGGGATTGCCGTGATTGTTCCTCAATTTGCAGATATATCCTCCTCGGAAATCATCAACCTAAATGCCATTGCCGAAATGCAGGTAATCAGCGGCACGTACAGTGCTGAATATGGAAATGCCCTGAGTGGCATTATCAACATTACCACCCGCGAAGGCAGCAGTCACCTGAACGGAAATGTTGATATAAAATCATCGAAGGTCGGGGTTGAGACAGACAGTAAAAATTATAACCGGAATATCATCCGGTTCGGATTAAACGGACCACTCTTTTCGAAAAAAACAAACTTTCTCTTCACAACAACCTTTGATGATCGGGATAGTTACCTGCTGGATGCCATGGGTAATCCTTTCGGTTTCCGTAAAGATCAGAATTATTTTGTCAAAATCAGCGACCGCCATATCAACAACATCAAGCTCGGCCTGTCTGCCAGCATTTCTGACCATATTCATCAGAATTATTACCATAGCTGGCGTTATATTCCGGACATGATGTGGTGGAAACCACGTAGAAATTCTCAAATCTCCAATCTATCAATGACACATACTCTCCGCTCAAATCTTTATTATAGCGTAAATGTACATTTTAATCAATATCATTACGATTCCGGTGACTATGATTATAGTGACCTGAGTGCTGCATATGCCCGGGATGAAAACAAAGAATTCTATACTTTAAATTATGTCAATGACTATGAAGAACATGAGCAGAAAACATTGGGGATTAAAAGTGATGTCCTCTGGCAGGCAAATTCATCCAATGAAATCAAAGCGGGCGTCTATTTCAAACAGCACGAGATATACCGGTTTTATGTCAATCCGCCCTATTATGCCAATCACCAAATGGATTACTACACCAGAAATCCATATGAAGCTGCTGCCTATATTCAAGACAAACTGAATTTCTCAAGTATCATCATCAGTGCCGGTCTACGCTTTGACTTAGCAGCAGCCAATACGCACTACTGGGAAAATCCGTTCGATGCAGTAAACGGGAACACCATGAGTTATAAAAAATCAAAAGTTCACACCCAACTCAGTCCCCGGCTGGCAGCATCCTATCCAGTCAGTGACAAAACAGTATTTCACTTCGGTTACGGACACTACTTTCAGCGTCCCGACTATGAGATTCTTTACAAGTCTCAGTCTGACGATAATCCCCCCCTCAGCTATGATGCAAAATCCGATGGCAAAATCGACTATAAGGATAACATCCTGATCTCCTTAAAAGATGGAAATGGTCGCTACGGCAACGGTGATTTGAAACCGGAAAAAACCATCACATATGAATTCGGCTTGAACCAGCAGTTGTTCGATAATTATCTTTTAAAAATTTCCGTATATAGTAAAAAGATTACCAATCTGCTGGGAACACGGACCTTCTTTGCCGGTGATAATCCGGACTGGTGGGAAACCTTTACGCTTCATATCAATGAGGATTTTGCATACAATAATGGCATTGAATTTCAATTTCGGAAAATATATGGTACTCATTTGACCGGTGAAATCGCCTATACATATGCTGTTGCCGAAGGTAGTAGCTCCGGACCTCTTGAACGGGTTGGCGTTGAAGAAGCCAACCGCCAGACACTTAAATTTTTCCCCTTGAACTTTGATCAACGGCACACCGTCAATGCAACTGGGATATTCAGATTTTTCAATTTCAGAACAACCCTACTATTCCAGTACGGCAGCGGTCTGCCCTATACAAAAGGTATTCGCGGTGTCACCGAGCCCTATGAAATCAATAACAAACGACTGCCTGAAAACTGGACTTTGGATCTGAAAATGGACTATCAATTAAAATTATTCAACACTATGAGCATCACACCTTATTTGGAGATTAAAAACCTGACCGATCGGAGAAATGTTGTTCGTGTTGATCCCTATACAGGTAAACCCGATGAAATGATCGGTCGGACAAAAGAATATGCCGCAAATCCGCTGAATTGGGGTATGCCGCGCATTATATACCTCGGTCTAAATTTCAAATTCTAAAAACAAGGATATTATCTCATGAAGAAATCACTTAATATATTTGTTCTTATTTTACTCACCTTTGTTTTAATTCATCCGGTTTTCGCCGGCCTGGAGGATCGGGTATTCGGGACTCATAATGTCGGTAAAGTAGGTTATTTTACAACAAACATTGGTCAGTTTTATCCCTATGGTGGGCAATTTGAGAAAACACTGGAATATCCAATCAATTCCGGTCACATCTGTATGTACCGCCAATGTCTGATGATCGGTCAACCGGTAAATGTGATCAGTGCGGCCGATGGCCGTTACGAGGAATTTGATGCTATCGGCGGATTTGATGCCGGCAATGGTGAAATTGCCATGAGTGATAATCCGGAAACCTGGCCGGAATCGGGGTGGCCTATAAAAGATAATGACGGAAATCCAATTTTTATGTCTCAACAGGACAGCTACTGCGCGTATAGCGATTCAACAAACTGGCGCTATGCCAACAATGGAGAACAAGATAAACTGATGAATATCCGGGTCTATCAGACGATTTATTCCTGGGGATTACCAACCGCAGATAAATTCATCATCCTGAAATTCGAAATTGAGAATCAGAACAGCTTCGCTCTTGACAGCATGTATTTCAACTTCTACTCCGACCTGGATATTGGTGGTATTGGAAATGAATACAACGAATGGGCGGACGACTGTATCAATTTTGATAAATCCCGAGAAACGGTCTATTTCTATGATTCGGACAATTACTCTAATGAATGGGATGAAGACGATCCTTTTCTATCAGGAATAACTTTCCTGAAAACTCCGAATAATCTGGGAATCACTGACTGGCACTGGATTGATGTCACAATTGATGAAGTGGCCGTTAACAGTGCATTCTGGGATTCGGTCAGTTGGTATCTCATGAAGAGCGATACCTCCTTTTTTCATCGACACCCGCTTCTGAATGTTGATGATTACTTTCACCTGGGTGATAATCCAATCAATGGGACGCATTTCGATGACCCGGCTACAACCCGGATTAGGGACGCAAGCGGCAATCTGATCGGTGGTGCTATGGTCGCCTATATCTGCAACGGTCCATTCTCTATTCAACCCGGTGAAAAGGCTGAAATCTGGGTAGGTTGTACTGTTGGTGATAATGAGACTGATCTTCTCGAGGTAACTGACAATCTGCTTGCACACTATGCTGACGGCTTCAACAGCCTCATTCCACCACCGGTGCCTGAACTGGTAGTCAATGTCGCTGATCAGCAGGTTCAACTTTCATGGAGTAATGAAATTGATGTTACCTATCTGAATGAATCACTGAATCCGCCAGCAAATGACCTCGAAGGGTATATTCTGTACCGCACAACCGATCCTACTCTCCGCAGCTGGGATGTGCTGGATACCATTCCGATGATCTATAAAAACGATCCCACCGTCATTGAAGATAAGTATGAATTTACTGATCAGAATGTATATAACGGATTCAACTATTACTACAATTTGACAACCTATAAAGTCGTCGATGGAAATCTGATAGAATCGCTGAAATTGGCCGATATCAACAATATCCTGAACCAACCCAGTACCCAACAGGCCAAGCCCCAGACACTTCCGGCTGAGGCGAAAGCAGATTTGGATAAAATCCGAGTCGTCCCAAATCCATACGTGGTCTCAGCACCCTGGGATGAATCCCGGCTTGGGAATACGGTTTTTGGCGAACCAATCCGGAATATTGCATTTACCAATCTTCCCTCCCCTTGTACTATCCGAATATTTACTATCGATGGAGACCTTGTTCAGACAATTGACCATACCGGTGATTATGGCCGGGAAGAATGGAATCTGCTGACTTCGGAAAGGCGCCCGATTGTTTCGGGTATGTATTTCTTTCATGTTGAGTCAAAAATTGGTGATAAAATCGGCCGTTTTGCGGTAATCAGGTAAAGGAGATTGAATCATGAAAATATTTAAAATACTATTAATATTGATTCTAAGCCTGATCAATGTTCTGACTGCTCAGGGAAATCTAGGACAATCAGGAATGAACTTTCTGCAAATACCAGTCGAACCGCGGGGAGCGGCAATGGGTGGTGCAGCTGTTTCAATTGCCAATGGTGCAGCAGCTCTTTACTGGAATCCTGCCGGAACAATCAACAACGGTAAATTCGATATAAATTTGTCACAGACTAATTGGTTTTTCGACACAAAATTATCATACGTTGGCATGGCAATGCAAATCGGTTCGAATAACGCTATCGGCTTATCTTTTACATCATTCTATATGGATGATATGGAAATCACTACAGTCTATGAACCGGATGGAACTGATGAATATTACAGTTCGGGGAACATGGCTGGCGGAATCAGTTATGCCAGGCGAATGACTGACCGGTTCTCTTTCGGGCTGACAGCAAAATATGCTTACGAATATATCTGGAACGAGTCAGCGGGACAGATTGCATTTGATATTGGCTCTATTTATCGCACGGATTTTCTGAATCTTCGGCTGGGAATGGCCATCCGCAACATCGGGGTAAAAATTGATTCTCTGAAAGGTGACGATGTAACAGATCGAATTAATGAAGAATTGGCCCGGAATCAGAAAGATAATCCAAGAATAGAACGATTGACACCGGGCTTTCGGTTACCGGAGGTACTTCAGTTAGGAATTGCTTTGGATCCATTGCCCAACCTGACTACCGTCATCGATGTTATTGTTCCATCCGATAACACCGAAAGACTGGTCATTGGTGGTGAATACAATTTCTCCGATATTGCCTTTATACGAGTAGCCTACACACTCAACAGTGATGTAACGAATTTCTCCCTGGGTGGTGGTCTGAATATCCGGATTTCGGGAATAAACAGCTCAATTTCCTACGCTTTCACGGGAAAACAGTATCTGAATAATGTTCATCAGTTTGGAATAAACTTTCGAATGTAAATAACGTGAGATGGAAAATTAACCAATTAAGGAGGGTTATTATGAAAAAACTCACTATTTTGCTCGTGGCACTTGCACTGATGTCTTTGCCGTTCATGTCCTGCGATGGCGATGATAACAAAGATGAAGTGAAAGAGCCTGTTTATACGGTATTTAACAACACAAACAGCGATCTGCCTTACAATGCCGTATATTGTATCGATTTTGACAACAACGGAAACATCTGGTTTGGTGGTCAGAAAGACGCGGCCACCGGCGTTGCAAATGTCTCCAAGTTATCCAATGATCTGGCGAGCTGGACTGTCTACAACGCCGATGATATCGGTCTCGGCAATATGGAAGATCGTGTTTTCTATATGGCTGTAGACAATCAGAACACCAAGTGGTTCTGTACCCATTATGGCGTTGGATATCTGAAAGCCGACGGTACCTCCGGCGAGGTCGATACCTGCTTTAACGATTATACTCGTAGTGTCCAGACCGATTCCGACGGGAATATTTACATCAGTGACAGAACGGTGAAGGGGATTTATGTTTCGACCGATCATGGTGCAAACTGGACCCTCTGGACAGCGGACGATATCAATTTGTCAACCGGTCGTCCGGAAATATATGATTTGAAGGAAGATTCACAAGGCAGAATGTGGATCTGTACCTTTTACGGTGTCGTCTATCGAACTGGAACAACTTGGACTGAAGTATCAGCGCTGTCGGGAGAGTACACCTTTGCACTGACCCTCGATCCTGATGATAACGCCTGGGTTACTGATGCTGGTAACAATAACCTGTATAAAATTACAGGATCGACTGTTGCAGCAACTTATGATTCAACGGATATTGAGCCTTTAAAATATCCCATGAACGATCTGGAAGCCGATAAATACGGTAATATCTGGTGTGCCTTGTCAGGTGGCGGACTTTTGAAAATTCTGCCGGATATGACATTTGAGCAATTCACCACTGAATCAACTGGTGGAGCTTTACCGGAAGACGTCCTGATTGAGCTGGAAATTTATGATGATGTTATCTGGATCGCTACAGAAACCGAAGGCATCGTTATGATTGAAAATCTGATTCAACTTTAGTAATCAATGAAGTATTGGACAGGCCTTCCGGTATCCCTTATCGGGAGGTCTGTTCTTTGTATTCACGGGAACAAGCAATGACAAAGCGAAAAAGAAAACGAAAATCCGAACCAACAATTATTGTCGCGCTAATCCCAATTCTGGCTATGGCACTGCTGCTAATTGTTGGTTATGGTATCTATAAGATCAAACCTCAGGTTCTGTTGGTATGCGCGGCGGTAATTTCAGGATGCGTTGCTCTTTATCTGGGATTATCCTGGCAGGAAATGCAGGATGGTATTGTTGAAAGTATTCATAAAGCACTTCCCGCATTGCTGATTATGATCTGTGTCGGTATTCTGATTGGTTCATGGTTATGTTCTGGTACAATACAGCTCATTATCTATTACGGACTGAAACTGATTTCACCCAAGTTTTTCCTGGTGACGGCCTGCATTGTTTGTTCTGTTTCATCAATTGCTACTGGTACTTCCTGGGGTACGATCGGGACACTTGGAGTGGCATTTATTGGGATTGCAATGGCTCAAGGAATCCCACTTGGAGCAGCTGCAGGTGCAATTGTTGCAGGTGCATATTTCGGTGATAAAATGTCCCCTTTTTCAGATGTAACAAATTTGGCCCCGGTCGCTGCCGGATCAAATCTTTTTGACCATATCAAACACATGATCTGGTCGGCGGGACCGGCATGGTTGATTGGCTTAGTTTTTTACTTCTTTATCGGACTGAAATACCAACCCGATACTGTTGAATCAGCCAATATCACCTTAATTATGACAACCTTAAGAAACGGTTTTCAATTTAATATTCTGTTATTACTGCCAATTATTATTGTCTTTTATTGCGCATTTACGAAAAAACCGGTTATTCCCGGGATGTTGTTATCGTCATTCATCGCTGTATTTTTAAGCATCATTTTCCAGCATGAATCAATTGCTGTGATCAGCAAAGCACTGAACAGCGGATATCCCGCGCACACCGGCGTACCGTTAGTTGATAACCTGCTTTCAAGAGGCGGCATGATGAGCATGATGGAAACTCAACTGGTGGCTTTCACTGCCTTCGCTTTTGGTGGTATTATGCAAAAAACCGGTTTATTGAATGCTCTTCTGGACCGGGTCATGAAATTTGCCGATAAAGTCTGGAGTTTGGTTGCCACTACCATCATCACATCACTGGCCACGGCACTTGTTACCGGAAGCTCTTATTTGTCAATGATCATTCCCGGCGAATTGCTGGCACCGATTTATAAAAAGAAAAACCTGGCGGCAAAAAATTTATCCCGCATTATCCAAGAATCCGGGGCAATAATCGTCCCCCTGATCCCCTGGAGCATGGCCGGAGTCTACATTACCGGAACCATTGGGGTATCCACATTTGCGTATCTGCCTTATGCATTTATGAATTATATATCAGTGGTAATCCTGATGGTATTCGGAATAACCACAATTACCATGGCGCCGAAAATCAACGATGATGAAACCATACCAGGTAGTTGATTTAACATTTTTTACATATATTTTATTATGATCAATAAACACCATCTGATAATCTCTTTGCTGATCCTGCGGCTTACTCTTTGTCCGCTCAATGGTCAGATTCCTTCCAATTATCAAAATATCAAGAAACCAATTAATTATCAGACATTAACAAATTACTTAACCGCAATTGAGAAACCCGGTTTTATTGAATTGACTGAAGCCGGAAAATCGGTTGAGGGACGATCTCTTCATCTGGTTCATCTGTTTCACAATAATCAACTGAAAAAATTGAAACTGTTTTTCTATGCCCAGCAACATGGCAACGAACCAGCCGGCAAAGATGCCCTAATTTATCTGATTAAAAAAATAAAAGAAGATCCTGCCTATCTGCCCGACTATGTTGATTTGTGGATCATGCCAATGGTGAATCCCGATGGAGCAGAACACAATCAGCGGCGGAATGCCAACGATATGGACCTTAACCGCGATCATCGCCTGCTTTCACAACCGGAAATCCAGACTCTTCACGAAACGGCTCGGAAGATCATGCCTCACGTTGCCATCGATTGTCATGAATTCACGCGGGATAATAAAGATTACGCTGACCACGGCTGGCAGAAATGGCCGTTGATCATGATGGATTGCGCCAATAATCCGCTTTACTCACAATGTCTTTACGAGACCGGTGTTGAATGGATTGATCGAATCAAACCGGTAATGCATGAGAAAAATATCAATTACACCCGCTATTATGTCGGTGGTCTTCCACCGGATGATGAACTCCGTTTCAGCACTCTGGAGCCGGACGACGGACGCAACGGCATCGGTGCCTATAGTGTTCTGTCTTTTATCATCGAATCCGGGATTTTTCGAAATGCTGCCAATCCGGATGCCAACCTGACGGAGAGAATCGAGGCTTATCTAACAATTTTCGACCAGTTTATTCACGCTTCCGAAAGATATGAACATGACATCCAAATCGTCGAAAATGCCCGGAAAGCAACCCTGCAAGATTTTATTCCGACGAACTATTTCTGGGGATCACAGCCCGGTTCAGTTCACGATGTTAACGTCATTGATAAAGAAACAGATCAGACAATCAGAGTGAAAACGGCAAATTTCATGCATCGGCGAATTGTCAAAAACAGCGTTCGCCGGCCGGAAAAATACCTAATCCCCCGTGAATATATTGATGTGTTTACCCCCCTTCTGGATCGACATGCGATTGAATATAAAACACTTAAAAAAGGCAGACAGATTGAGCTTGAAGCAGTTAAATATATTCGGTTTGAAACGGAATTTGACGACGTCTATAATCGTTATGAAAACCGGGTCATTAGCGAAGTTCAGAAGCCTGAATCTATAACCGTGGAAAAGGGATCATTGTTAATCCCCGTTGAACAGAAATTTCCCTGGAAAGTGGTACTCCTCCTTGAACCTTCGATGATGTACAGCCTGTTCTCCGACACATTTTTTCGAGAGAGTATCGATAAAAAAAATCGTTTCCCCATTTACAGAGTGTTCAAATGAAAAAAATCTTTAGATTGTTTTCAATTCTGATTCTTTTGATTCCGGTGCTTCTATTTCCGCAGGGATCGCTGCTCATGATGGGCGGTGGCAGCGATGCCTATTATCCGGGGTCATGGGTGGCACCAGTCTATATCTGGTTTGTGCAGCAGGCTGACAGCGGAAAAATAATTAATATCGACGTCAGCAGTGTCGCCCAAGGCTACGCGGACGACTTCATCAGTTGCGGTGCGGATCCGGCTTCCCACTCATTGCAAATTGCAACAAGAACAGCCGCGAACGATTCAGCGATCTTTAAAGAGCTTATCTCGGCAAAAGGTATTTTTATCGAGGGCGGTGATCAATGGGATTATGTGAAAACCTGGAAAAACACTTTAGTTGAAGATGCTATTCACTATGTATTCGAAAATGGCGGTGTTATTGGAGGCACCAGTGCCGGTCTGGCAATTGAGGGATCGGTATCATTTTCCGCACAGTACGGTTCACTTTACCCCGAAGACGCAGCATACAATCCATATTCCACGGACATGCAGTTTGAAGATGATTTTCTGCAAATTCTGCCCGGCGTTATAACTGATTCACATTTTCATCCCCGCGGTCGGCTGGGTCGCCTGGTTCCGATGCTGGCCCGTCGCATCCAGGATTATCATGAAGATCTCGTTGGGATCGGCATCGATGAAAAAACGGCGTTATGTCTGAAGCCTGACCGGACAGGAAAGGTCTACGGAATTGGTTCGGTCACAATTATTCATAAAACCGACAAATCGGTTATTCACTGTACTCCGTATGAACCAGTTGTTTTTACCAACCTTTGCTTGCATCAATTGATAGATGAGATGGAGTACGATCTTACCAATCGGCAGGTTCTGCATCCCGAAAATGTTCTCAAGGCTGTTTTTCAGGTCCAACCCGAATTTCGCTATCAGACCTTGACGATTAATGGCTCTGATGAATCAGCTGCGTATGATGGTGCAGTCGTTATTACAAAATTAACAGGCAGTGCTACCAATGCGTGGTACGGCCGTCTGGAACAGTCTGTGGGTAACGAAAACATTCCCCAATCGATAATTATCCCTCGCTTGTATTCAAATTCTGATTATTTTGAAAACCGCTGGATTGGCGGTATGTATGGTGCCGCTGATCATCCCGGGTATATAGCCATCTATCTGGACGATGACTGCCATGTCAGAATTTCAAGTGACGGTATCTTGACTACCGATAAACTGGTTTATATTCTGGATACCGGGACGATGACACATGCCGGTTTCAAATATCCGCAAAATTCCAATCATCCCGGTATGGTTAACACTCGCTTACACTTTTTAAACAGTTTTGAATCTTTCCAACTTTCAACCCGCCAGGTCAATACTGGAATTGCCTTTGAAAATCCAGACATTCCCGATGATTATTTGCTCATCTCCTGTTTTCCGAATCCTTTCAATGCCATCCTAACGGTTCATTATCAGATTCCTGTCACTGCCCATACGGAAATATCTATCTTCTCTCTCGATGGTAAATATACCAAATCCATTATCAATTCAGTCCAAAATCGGGGTAAGCATACCATTCACTGGAATTTCAACAGCAATTACGGCAGCGGACTGTATTTCATCCGTTTAAGGAATTCATCTTACACAAAAACAATAAAAGTGCTATATTTGAAATAGCACGATGAAACGCATAATCCTTCTATTACTCGGTCTACAATGTCTTCAATGCTCGCGGAGTACATCGACCACCATCAGCTCTTTTTGCTATCCCAAAGATGTCAAAATTACCATTGATGCACCGAAAATTAAACATCGCAAACCCACCCTCCTAATCTTCTATGCCTTGCCCAACGGCAACAGCACGGAATGGACGATGGGCAAACAGTTGCAGGATGGCGACGACTGGCATTACAATATCCAGCATATCGCCGCCCAGACCCGTTACCTCCGAAATCGGATTAAAGATCGCAACATTGTCGTTGCTTATTTGGAAAACGATCTTAAAAGCTGGCCGGCCTGGCGGCGTAAATATCCCAACAGTTCTGTAGTAATTCACGACATTGTTGATTCGGTCGCCACTCGATTCCCGTCGAAGGATTTAAGAATCGCCCTGAACAGTCACAGCGGCGGCGGCAGTTTCATTTTCGGGTATCTACATGGAACTGAAAAAATCCCCGGCATTGTCGAAAGAATTTCATTTATCGACAGCAATTACGGTTATGAAGACAGCCTCCGGCATGGCGAAAAACTGACGAATTGGTTACGGGAATCGGATAATCGTTTTCTGACGGTATATGCCTATAACGACAGCATCGCCCTCTATAATGGTAAACTCTTTGTCAGTGCCACCGGCGGCACATGGTACCGCAGCAAAATGATGATCCGGAATCTTGAACAATTATTTGATTTTACTGTTGATGACCGGGAACGGTGGCTCCAGCCGGAAAATGATTTCAAGCGAATCGGCGACCCGATGGTCCCGGGGTTTATTACCCACGCTGTGCATCGTCAGCCAGGGACAATCTTCATGATGACCAAACACCGAATAGGTCGAGCTGCTGATCAGCGTCGAAACCGGTTGACCAAACGGCAGCGGTCCGTACTTGTGTAAATGATACGTCAATGCTTCGTTAAACTCCTCCGCCGTCAGACTGAAATCCCGTGGTATCCAGTCGAGATGAATTCCGCTGAAAATCATATTATAGGCGCCGTAGCGGGAAATCAGATACTGCACAAAGCGGGCAAAGGTTTCATTGAAATCAAAATAGGCGTTCCAGGATGGTCCCACATCCCTGCGCACTGTTTCCAGCAACGGCACAAAACCCTCCCCTGACAGGTAGTCCATTTTCTGATCGAGACTCTGAAAATATTTCGGGTTGATCCGGTTAAAATCAGAAACGCCGCGGTGATCGCGGGACATTGCAAAGGGCAAATTCCCGGATTCATCGCGCATATCCTTTGCCGTCAAAGTGCCCCAGTAGCTTAATTCACCTAAATCATCCGGATCAATTGCATCGGAAACGTCATAGCCGAATTTTTCCCAGGCATTTCTGACGAAGATTCCGTTTGAATCGGCATAGGTGCTCGGCTTGCCATCGGAATCCCAATTCGGGAAGCAGGAGATCATACTCACCGAATTAAATCCCTGTTTTTTCCGATATTGTACGGCGTCCTCAAAACCGATTCCCGGAACCGGTTCATACTTATCAGGGGGCGTTGCGTTACGAAAAGGCAGTCGCCAGGTGGACCCTGCCAGCCAGGTATCGCCCACCATAAAAAAGGGTGTCCCGTCTGCGTACTGCAGGGCATGCCCGTTCGGTGTCGGGCGCACGAATCCGCGCCGGTTGGGATTCTCCTGTTTCTCCATCTCCGTCCACTCGACGGCGGTGAATTGCCCGGCAATATCGTTGAGTCCGGGATCATCCGCCTGGTTTGAGCCGCTGCGCCAATGCCATTTTCCCGGCTTAGTCGCAACAAAGCGTACCCTGAAAATATTTTCACCGTCCCAGAAGCCGTAAATCCGCAGGGAAAAATCGGGACCCTGCAGGTCAACCCAGCAGCAGACATCGGTATAATAATTATCATATACCTTTTCCGCTTTCAGGACAATTTCCTGCATCTCCCAGACATGAATGTCCGCTGAACCGGTGGCAGACAATGCGGCATTAAACAGACAGCCCATCAACAGGATGATACTTCCAGATAATCTCAAATCTCTCCTATTCACAGCTCTATCCCCTGATTTTAATTATCCTGCTTTTTCGAAATAATCGCCGCCCAGCCGCCGCCGGCAGCCAGTTTAATCTTCATATTATCGGTGTTTTTTATCCTTGTGATTACCTTTTGATAATCCTGGGCATGCCGGTGGGCATTGACGCCATCCTGCATGATCTCCATCCGGTACTCACCTTCCGCCAGAAAGGAAAAATCGAGTTCAAATTCCCGGGGCGTCCAATCTGTCAGAGCGCCGATATACCACTTTTCGCCATTGCGGCGCGCCATGACGAGATACTCCGCCACCGCTGCTTCCAGCACCACCGTTTCATCCCAAACCGTCGGAATCCGGGCGATGAAATCCGCCGTCTCCCTCTCCCGGTAATAATTCGACGGAGAGTCGCAGAGCATCTGCAGCGGGCTCTCATAAACCACATACATCGCCACCTGATGACAGCGGGTCCCCTGACTCATCGGGCGTTCAAAGCGAATAGCAAAGTTTTTCTCAGAAGCGTTGTCCATGGCGCCCGGCGTATAATCCATCGGTCCGGCAACCATGCGGATAAAGGGCAGCGTCACATCGTGCTCCGGAGTAATATCGCGACTCCACTTACTGTGCTCCAGTCCCTTTACGCCTTCGAAACTGACGACGTTGGGATACAGCCGGTGCAGACCGGCGGGCTTAAAGGCGCCGTGAAAATCCACCAGTAATTTATATTTTGCGGCGGTACGGGCGGTTTTTTCATAATAATTCACCATCGCCTGATCCGCCCGCTGCATGAAATCCACCTTGACACCCTTCGCACCCCATTTTGCATAGGTCTTCAGGATTTTGTCCATATTCCGGTCCAGAGGTTGCCAGAGTACCCAGAGAATAACACCCACATTTTTCTCCCTGCCGTAGCGAATCAGTTCTGCCAGATCGATGTCCGGATTGGATTCCAGCAGTTCGGTGGTGCTCTTAGACCAGCCCTCATCCAAAATGATGTACTCCAGTCCGAATTCCGAGGCAAAATCAATATAGTACTTATATGTGGCGGTATTGATCCCCGCATTAAAATCCACACCGATGATATTGTTCGCATTCCACCAGTCCCAGGCAACCTTACCCGGCTGAATCCATTTTGTCGAGCGGATTTCCGGTTCCGACGCCAGCTGATACATCAGCGAACTTGCCAAAAGGTCCCGATCATCATCGGAAATGATAAAAACCCGCCAGGGAAATTCTCGGTCGCCCTGTGTGTGGGCGATATTTTCACTCTCTTTTTTAATAATCTCACTCCGGTCCGGTCTATCCGGGTTTGGGGAGGTTTCCAGAACGACTTTCGGGAAAAGCGCCTCGAAGCCATTATCTGCTTTTGCTAAAAAGAGCCCCGGATAATCGCGCAGATCGGTTTCCGAAAACAGGATGTTTACACCCCTTCCGGTCTGGAATAGAACCGGCAATGAACAAAATCTGCCCGCTTCGATATCGGATATTTTCCTGACCGCGTAACTGCGTTCATAGTGGGACATCAGGCTCTGCTCTTCAGGGAAATAAGAAACAACGTCAGGACTCAAATTCAGATGCAGCTGCTCTTTGCGGACCTTTATTTCACCGTCCAGAGCGGTTGCCAGACGATAGGCAAATCCGTCGTTAAAAACCCGTAAACAGAGTGTATAATGATTATCAAATTCAATCTGTAACTGGTTGTAATGATCTTCAATTGTGCGGTTTTTCAGCGGTACCGCAACTGTAACTGTTTGTCGAATCTCCTGCTTAGCGGAACGAGCAACCGCCGGATGATCGGCGAAACATTTTGAATTTTCAATGAGCAGATCAATTTTCAGAGAGTTTATGACCGTCTGGTTTTTGTAATAAACGGATGCAGTCAGTCCATCTGCCAGCGAAACATTGACCGCCATCCTTCCATCCGGTGACCGGACCTGAAAATCCTGAGCGACGGTGCTCAGGCTGACAATTACCGACATAAGGACACCCCTCTGGATAAAATTTTTCATGTCACAAATTCCTTTCTTAAAAAAGCGGTGCACAGGTTTGCTATTTTTCAATCACCCACTGATCCGTGCGGAAAGTTGACGCCGGCAGACCGGCGGCATTGAACAGGCTGGCTCCGGAGGTATTGCTCCAGGAGTAGCGTACCGCCACCGGCGCTTTGACCTTTTTAGAAGAGACAATCAGCCGGTCGCTCCTGATTTTTACATCAGCCGGATAGAACACTTTATCCTTACCGGCGATCAGAAATTCCGCCGGTACACCCGGTTTCAGATGCAAACCATCGGCATAATCGAAGCGAATTATGACCTTTTTGCCCTTAACCCGATGATCCTTATAAAGAGGACCGCTGGGGACGATATCTTTGCCGTACCGCTGCGCCAGCGCCCAGCGGGCGAGTCGCTCACCGACCGCCTGCTTGTTCGGCGGATGAATGTTGTTCACCGTCCCAATATCCAGGGTCACCGCCATGCCGGTATTCGGTATCATGAGTGATTTCCGCTGCACATCGCGCAGCAGTTCCGAATGCGTTCCGTTGCCGTAATCGTAAGGTGCAATCTGAACATAATAGAAGGGAAACTCATAGCCCCAGTCGGCACGCCAGTTGGCGATCATTGTGGGAAAGAGCGTCTCATACTGGAGTGGATCGCCGGTATTGGATTCCCCCTGATACCAGATCGCACCCTGGATGGCAAAAGGAATCAGCGGAGCGATCATACCGTTATATAAAACGGTTGGCGTCTTATATGTCAGTTCAATGGGCAGATGTGGGCGTTCCCGGTATTTCTGACCCGCGGCGCCGAAGACCGTATAGACCGAGCCGCGGTACTCCGCCACCGGCAGATATTTCCACTCCCCGGCAATGGAAACCGCTGCGCCGGTTTCTTTCAGCACCAGTTGCAGATCTTCCCTTTTTCCATAAATTCCGCCGCCTCCCTGGATATCATTGACCCGCACCGCCAGCGTAATGACACTTTGATGATTCAGTTCTGCGGGAATATCATAACTGCGGAAGGTCTGGTACTGCCCCTCCTCTTCAATGGCGCCCACCAGTTCGCCGTTCACATACGTCCGGTCAAAATCGTCAATCGGACCGAGCCGGACCCGGAGTTCTTTTCCCAGCCAGTTATCGGGAATCTCCACCTTCTTGCGGAACCAGATGACGCCGTCAAACGCCCCGAAATCCGTCGCTTCCCACAATGTCGGCAGATTCATTCGCGCCCAGCCGGCATCATCAAAATCAATCATTTTGCACTCGCTGTCCTGAAATTCCAGTCCCGCCCAGACATTCTTGCCGGTTCGACTTTTCACAGATATCTGGGGAAATCGGGAAAGCCAGTTCTCAAGCGCTTCCAGCGCCGGTTTACCGGCGTCGATCATCTTCAACGTCTCCTGAAAGTCCTCTATCTTTGAAAGGTATTCTTTGCCGGTCCAGGCTTCCGCCGGAGTACCGCCCCAGCTGGTGTGAATCAGCCCGACAGGTATATTGAGCTCCTGATGCAATTTTTTACCAAAGAAATAGGCAGTGGCACTGAAGTTCGCGGCGGTTTTCGGTGAGCACTCCAGCCAGGCACCATCACATTTTCGTTCAGGGCTGATCGCTATCTTCTTCGCTACGGTAAAAAAGCGAATTTTCGGATATTGCGCCCTGCTGATCTCTGTGGCGGAGTACATGATTGTGTCTTTCGGCAGCCAGCCCTTTAACGGCATCTCCATATTAGACTGACCGGAGCAGAGCCAGACCTCGCCGATCAGGACGTTATTCAGTTTCCGCTGCGACTCTTCGTCGCGGATAAGGACGCTGTACGGACCTCCCGCGGACGGGGTCTGCAGCGTCGTCATCCAAGATGAATCCGACCGGCAGATTGTCGACGATTCCACGCCCCAGTCCGCCGTAACCGTGATCGTCGAGCCGGGATTGCCCTTGCCCCAGACCGGCGCCGCGGCATCCTGTTGCAGCACCATATTATCCCCGAAAACCGGATTCAGGACAATCTCTGCCTGCACCGATTTCACCAAAAGACAAACCAGTAGCAAATGAATGATTTTCAGCCCTCTGCTCATCATGATTTCCTCCTCAATACTCGTCGATGTTCAGCATTGGGAATATATCATTTCAGGCATTTTTTTCCAATGATTAATCCGCCGGTGTCAGGGAATCCGGAAAAATCGTTGAAGTTAATCGGAATAATCCGTATATTTAATCGTAAGTTATTAATAATAATGAAATTTAATAAGATTTGCCTGACTTCGGAATGAATTAGCTGCAAAAAAGAGTAATAACAACGGATGCACACCGGCGGGGATGGTTTCGACCTGCGGTAACCGTCCGGATCAGTTGTATTTATCCGTTTAACCCCCATAAGAGGATCAATTCATGACTATATTCAATGAAAAACAGAAAGCCCTGACGGAAAAGATCGACGCCGAAGCCCGCATTAAGAACTGGCGGGACTGGAAATGGCAGTTGAAACATTCCATCCGGAGTATCGATACCTTTGAAACACTCCTGGGAATCCGTTTTCCCACCGAAGAGCGACAACAGATTGAGAAAACCATCGAAAAATTTCCACTCTCTATCACCCCTTACTACTTTTCCCTGATCGACACCGAAGATTATCAATATGATCCGGTTTTTAAACAGTCCTTTCCATCCCCGTCGGAGCTGATCATCAGCAAACACGACATGTTGGACCCGCTGGCGGAAGACAAAGACAGCCCGGTTCCGCTGATCACCCACCGCTACCCTGACCGGGTTCTGTTTCATATCAGCAATACCTGCTCCATGTACTGTCGGCATTGCACCCGCAAACGAAAGGTCGGCGACCGGGACTCCATCCCCAACAAAGCCGAAATCATGAACGGCATCAAATACATCGCCGAGACACCCCGTGTGCGGGATGTGCTGCTCTCCGGTGGCGATCCTTTCTTATTATCCGATAACTATCTGGACTGGATTCTGACGGAGCTCTGGAAAATTCCGCATCTTGAAGTGGTGCGGATCGGCACCCGCACACCGGTGGTACTTCCTTACCGCATCACCGACAAACTGGTTAAAATGCTCAAAAAACATCAACCGCTCTGGATCAACACCCATTTCAATCACCCGCGTGAAATCACCGCATCTTCCCGTGAAGCCCTGGCAAAACTGGCGGATGCCGGCTTTCCGCTGGGCAATCAGAGCGTCCTGCTGGCAGGTGTCAACGACTGTCCCCGCATCATGCGCAGTCTGGTGCACAAACTGGTGCAGAACCGGGTCCGACCCTACTATCTGTATCAGTGTGACCTCTCAGAAGGTTTGACCCATTTCCGGACACCAGTGGGCAAAGGCATTGAGATTATGGAGAGCCTGATCGGTCATACCAGCGGTTTCGCCGTGCCCACTTATGTGGTGGATGCGCCGGGCGGGGGCGGAAAAATACCGCTGATGCCCAACTACATCATCAGCTGGTCCACCAACAAGGTCATTCTGCGAAATTACGAGGGCGTCATCACCACCTATAAAGAGCCGGATTCTTACGAACCCTATTTTTGCGATCGGGATTGCGAAAACTGTAATCTGCAACTGAAGCTGGAGAGCCCCGCCGAGACCAAGGCGATCGGCATTGAAAAACTGCTCTCGGATTATGATAAAACCTATACCCTGACGCCCGAAAATACCGAACGATACACCCGACGAAACGGACAGGACTGATGGCTTTTCTGGATTATCTGATCTTCACTCTCTATATGATCGGAATTCTCTACATCGGATTCCACTTCTACCGGCGCAATAAGGATATGGAGGATTACTATGTCGGCGGTCGCAATGTGCCCCCCTCTCATGTGGGAATATCCATCGTCGCCACCGATGTAGGCGGCGGATTTTCCATCGGGCTGGGCGGTCTGGGATTCGTAATGGGACTGGCGGGCAGCTGGCTGCTGTTCACCGGCTTGGTGGGCGCCTGGCTGTCAGCGGTGTTTATTATTCCAAAAATAAAGAAACTCGATCTCGAAAATAATCTGCTGACCTATCCCGACTTTCTGCATTTGATTTATAACAAAAGGGTAGCGACGCTGGCGGCGCTGATTTCGGGCATCGGCTATATGGGCTTTACCGGCGCCCAGGTGCTGGCGGGCGCCAAGCTGATGTCCGCCACACTTTTTGAAAAAGCCGTCTTCGGTCTGCCGCCGCTGCAATTTTCACTCTATTTCATCGGATTTATCATCATCGCATATACGGTACTGGGCGGCATCAAGGCGGTTATTTACACCGATACAGTCCAGTGGATCGTCCTGCTGAGCGGACTGATCCTTCTGGCGATTCCACTCACCGTCGTCAAGATCGGCGGATTCCACAGTATCCGGGCGGCACTGCCACGTGAATTTTTCTCATTGACCAATATCCGTCCGGTGCAATTCATCAACTGGCTGGTCACGATCGTGCCGATCTGGCTGATCGCCATGACGCTCTATCAGCGGATGTTTTCCGTCAAAGATGTCAAAGACGCCAAAAAAGCCTGGTACATCGCCGGTTTTTTCGAATATCCGATTATGGCATTCATGGGTGTCTTTCTGGGCATGTGTGGTCGGATTCTCTTCCCCGAAGTGGACCCGGAAATGGGATTGCCGCTGACCATCAAAACCGTCCTGCCCATCGGGGTCACGGGAATCGTGATCGCCTCCTATTTTTCCGCGATTATGTCCACCGCCGACAGCTGCCTGATGGCTTCCTCCGGCAATATCGTCAATGACCTCTACCGCGGCTTTTTCAGCTCGAAAAAGAGTGAGAAGCATTACATCAAAATCTCGCAGCTGGTTACCCTGATGATCGGCGTCAGCGCTATCATCCTCGCCAGCCGCTTCACCATGGTTCTCGATGCGATCCTCTATGCCTATGCTTTCATGGTGTCCGGCTTGTTCATCCCGACTCTGGGTGCCTATTTCTGGAAGCGACGCAGCGCCACCGGGGCTTTCTGGGGCATGCTCAGCGGCGGCAGCCTGACCCTTTTTCTGATCCTGGCGAATGTCAAATTACCTTTCGGGCTGGATGCAACTCTGTTCGGCATCATTTTGTCGGGTATCGTTTTTATCACTGTTTCGTTACTTTTTCCCGATCAGAAAGGAGCAAAATCATGACCGATATTGTGGAAAAATGGCGGTCCTCGCTGCTGCAGCACGGAGAATACAACAACCGTGTCTATCTCATGAAACTGGCGGACGCCGACGGGAAAGAGATTATTCCCTATCTGAATCAACTGGCGAAAAGCCACGGCTATACGAAAATCTTCGCCAAGATACCGGGCAGGCTGAAGTACGATTTTGAAGCGGATGATTATGTTCAGGAGGCGTTTATCCCGCAGTTTTACCAATTGCAGGAACCGGTCTGCTTTATGGCAAAATTTCTGAATGAAGACCGTAAAACCGATCCCAATCTGGAGCGAATCAAAAATGTCCTCAAGACCGCCAAAGCAAAAGCCGCGGCAGTTGACCGGGTGAAGCTGGCACCCCAGTTTTCCTTTCAGGTCGCCACCGAAGATGATATCCCGCAGATGGTCGCCGTCTTCAAGCAAGTCTTTGCCACCTACCCCTTCCCCATTCACGATCCGGAATATATCAAGAAGACGATGAATCGCAATGTCCGCTATTTCCTGATTTGCAAAGATGAACAGGCGGTCGCCGTCTCCTCGGCGGAAATCGATTTCCAGGGTAAAAACGTGGAGATGACCGACTTTGCCACGCTGCCGGAATACCGGGGAATGGGCTTTGCACTTTACCTCCTGTATCAAATGGAAACGGTGATGAAAAAAACCGATATCCGCTGCTTCCATACCATTGCCCGGGCGATGTCCTACGGCATGAATATCACCTTCGCCAAACGGGGGTACAAATACAGCGGTACGTTGGTCAATAATACCAATATTTCCGGTCAACTGGAAAGCATGAACGTCTGGTATAAGATTGCCTGAGTTCAACCCCTTCAGGGTTGTTTCTGATTCGGTTGAATTCCCTTCCACGGGTTGCTACCCGTGGCTAATCAGTATTCAGCGCCTCCCGGCGCTGTCCACCATCTAAAATCAATCCAAAAAAACCGTTTGGTTTTGCAAAAACCTTACTACTCGTCACGTCGCTCCCGCGACGTGACGGACTGTGAAACAGGGTTTTACCATGATAACAACCCCTGGAGGGATTGAATCTGAACAGCGCCAGGTGCAACCCGGTGAATCAATGCGCCGCAATGGATTTCGCCGTAAATACTTAAAAAGGTATTGACTTGTTTTCGAAACTTATATATAATTCAGCGTTTGGAAATTCATGGAGAAGGAGTCGTTATGCTAAAATATTTAGAAAATAAGCCATCGAAAAAAATGAACCGCCTTTTTCTTATAATCGGGATAATCATTTTTATCCCGGTTTATTATTTAAATTATCTGACACTATCAAAAATATTAGAATCTGATGTTTTGACCAAATTATTGACATCCTTTGACACAGACTATTTCAAAGAGGTTATTTCCTCCATCGGTCAAAGAGGACAATTGAATGATTTCTTTACTGTCTATTTATTGAATATCGTGTCTGTTATCGGTGTTGCGTTAATTTTGTTTTCTCTTACTCTAATTATCGCCCGATCAATCACCAAAGATTCAAAATTGTACAAAATATCTTTCATTTTCCCGGTTATTGTAATGATAATCGCGCTATTGGATATATTACCGTCAATTACATTTTTAATAGTAATTAAAAAGCCTGACCTCATTTCAGACTTTACAACCTGTTTTATAGACGGTAGTTATATTTTGCGTTCGATTTTCATTTATCTG
Organism: Fidelibacterota bacterium; assembly: GCA_049975265.1. Taxonomy (GTDB): domain Bacteria; phylum Fidelibacterota; class UBA2242; order UBA2242; family UBA2242; genus B118-G9. Next base: position 141,136 of record JBNGDF010000003.1, on the reverse strand, counting down.
GAATTTTTGTGGATTATTGTAATGGGTGTCTTTTTAATCGTAAAAAATAGTAAGAAAAAAAAGTATAACCCTGAGAGTGCCTCATAACCGCCTGCAAAAATGTGTCTCATTCCGGCGAATAATATAGGTGTCGCTGGAGGTTCGATACGACCAGAGAAGACGATTTCCCAACTCCGGTCTCTCTCGTTTAAACTGCCATAATGTACAGATTCTGCCCGCCGACGGATTCGATTGTCAGTTGTCGAAATTGCCAGCGTCGAAGAATCCGACGCAGTTCTCCGACCCGGATACGGTGATCGGCGGGAGGTCCATGCCGCCTGATCCGCGGCTGCCATTCCAGAGCTATGACATGGCTGCGAGCCACCCGCTTTGCCTCGCCAAGCGCCAGACCCAGATCACCGGCTTCGTGCAGACTGTGCGCATAAAAAACCAGATCGAAAGCCTTATTCACAAAGGGCAGCTGTTCAATCCGCCCAATACCGAATTTGCTGCCGGGCACCAGCTCGCCCGCCTCCGCGATCATAGCGGGATTCAGGTCAATTCCTGTGACCGTCAGTCCCTTTCTTAAAAATTCTTCCGCAAACACGCCGCTGCCGGTTCCGCAATCCAGAACGGTTTGAAAATCACTCTGTTTCAGGCAGATTTCCACGACCCGCTCGACCTGCATCACCCGGAGGCGCTCTGCCCGGCGCAGACGCTCGACGGAGCCGTCGTATACTTTAGTGCTCATTATCGCTGATTTGCGCCGCCATATTCCGACCTAACTGCCGGCACTGCTCCAGAATGTCCATTGACGGTCGGCGCTCAGCCTCAACTACCGGTTCCACCAATTCCCATCCGGTGCGTTCGGCAAAGCCGCGCAGATATTTCACCCCGCCGCCACTCCAGCCGTAGGAGCCAAAAATCCCCAGCGTCCGGTTTTTCAGCTGCTTGGCTTCGAGCAGATCGGTCAGGTGTTTCATGGTAATCAGCGGATTCATGTCGTAGGTGACGCTGCCGAGGATAATCCCCTGATAGCGCCAGCAATCCTTCAGCATGTAGGAGATGTGGGTCCGTGAAACGTCATACATGCGGATTTCTTTTATGCTGCCCTCAACAAGCCCCCGCGCGACCATCTCCGCCATCCGCTTCGTGTTACCGTACATTGATGCATACGCCAGAACCACCCCGGGCTCGCTTGCATAGCAACTCCAGCGGTCATATCGATCAATAATCCAATCGGGATTTGTGCGCCAGACAGGACCGTGTGTCGAAGCCACTGTTTTTATCTCCAGGCTCCCGAGTTTCTCAAACGCCTTCTGAACCATGGGGCTGAATTTACCGACGATATTCGAATAATAGCGCAGAGTTTCATCCTCCAACTCAGCCGGATTCAGTTCATCGTCAAAGAGCCCGCCGGTCAGCGCACCGAATCCGCCGAATGCGTCGCCGCTGAAGAGCAGCTGGTCCTGAATATCGTAGGTCATCATGGTTTCCGGCCAGTGCACCATGGGTGTCAGGTGAAAGGAAAGTCTGTGTTCACCCAGATCGAGCGTGTCGCCATCATTGATGACCTTGACATTCTGCCGGATCCCGTAATAGCCCTCCAGATATTCAACTGTTTTGGCATTACCAACGATGGTAATCTCCGGATAGACTTGCGCAATGATTTCAATCGCTCCGGAATGGTCCGGCTCCATGTGGTTGATAATCAGGTAGTCTACCGGTTTCCCGGCACCAACCAGTTCCCGGATTTTATCCAGCAACAACGGCGTATAGCAATTTTTCACCGTATCGATCAGGGCGACTTTCTCATCAATGACCAGATAGGCATTATAGGAGATTCCTTTGGGAATAGGCCAGAGCGCCTCAAAGATGTCGGTTTCCCGGTCATTGACACCGACCCACCAGGTCGTCCCGCTGATTTGAATTGGTTTATTCATAGCATACCCGCCTTTCCAATGAAATTACACCTCAAATATACCACTGGTTATTCTATTGCGGCATATAAATCGGCGCACCGGGACCGATGGGCAATCCCAGCAGCATCCAAATGACCAGCAACAGAATCCAGGCAATCGTCAAAAAGACCGTGTAGGGTAACATCGTGGCGATGATGGTTCCAAGTCCGGCTTTTTCATCGTATTTCTGGGCAAAGGCGACAATCAGCGCGAAATAGCTCATCATCGGGGTAATCACATTGGTCACCGAATCCCCGATTCGAAACGCCGCCTGGGTAATCGCCGGATAGTACCCCAGCAGCATGAACATGGGTACAAAAATCGGTGCTATAATTGCCCACTTGGCGGATGCACTCCCCATAAACAGATTGATGAACGCGGAAACGAACACAAAGGCGATCACCAGACCGATACCCGTAAATCCGATGGACTCCAGCAGCTCCGCCCCCTTGATGGCGATCATTACGCCGATATTGCTCTTTTTAAAATAAAAGACGAACTGAGCGGCGAAAAAGACCAGGACGATATAGCTGCTGAGCCCCTTCATGGAATTGGTCATGTGTTTGATGGCATCTTTGTCGTTTTTTACCGTACCGACGACAATTCCGTAGACCAAACCGGGAATGAAGAAAAAGACCAGGATTCCGGTGATCAGACCGGTCATGAAGGGCGATTTCAGGATGGAATGAGTCACCGGGTCGCGCAGCAGTGCATTGTGCGGCACCGTCAACACCAGAAACAGGGCAATGGTGAACAGCGCAGCGATTCCCGCCCAGCGCAGTCCCTTCCGCTCGTTGGCATCGATGGTGTCAAACTTTTCGAGTTCGCCTTTGTATTCCCCAAGCCGCGGCTCGACGAACTTTTCCGTAATCCAGGTGCCCGCGATGGTCACCATAAACGCTGATGCCATCATAAAATAGACATTGATTGCGGCACTCAGGTGCATATCGGGGTCTATGATATTCGCCGCCGACTCTGTCAAACCGGACAGAATCGGGTCAATGGTGCCAATCAGAAAATTGGCGCCAAAGCCGGCGGAAACACCACAAAACGCCGCCGCCAAACCCGCCAGAGGATGTCGTTTGACTGCCGCAAATACCATGGCACCCAGCGGTATCAGAATTACATACCCGGCACTGGATGCCAGGTGCGAGAGTACTCCCGCAGCAACCACCGCCGCCGTGATCAGGCGCTTTGGTGCGGAGGTCACCAGGTGCCTCAGCAGCGCCGTCAGTAAACCGGAACCTTCTGCTACCCCGACACCGATCATGGCAACCAGCACTATCCCGAGCGGTGGGAAATTGACGAAATTATCTGTCGCACTGGACCAGATAAACCGAAAACCGTCGCCACTGAGCAGATTGATCACCCGGATGGTCTCACCGGTTCCGGGGTGAATCGCCGTCGCTCCCATACGGTCGATAATGTATGAAAAAACCAGGGTTAACAGAGCAAAAATGGCAAACAGCGTCGCCGGATGGGGCAGTTTGTTGCCGATTTTTTCGATGACATCCAGCGCTCTCAAACTGAACGGACGCTTATTCGGGTCCCGTTTTCTCCTGAATATCCGTTTCAGCAATCCCTGCCCCTCGCTTCGGTTTTCAATTGGTTCATTTGACGCCATTCACTACTCCCGTTTTTCCAATCTATTGCTTAATTAATTTAAGTGTACACTCTGTGTATGATACAAAACATGGCGCAAAAATAAAAATTGTTTTACGGAGTCTGAATTCGGGATTGCGAATAACCGAAATCCCCGTATATTACCCCCATGAAAACGAACCGCTGCCACGCCATTTTATTTGACCTTGATGGAACATTGATCGATTCCAGCCGCGATCTCATCCATTCCCTGAACTTGACATTGAGGCAACTCAATTTTCCGGCAATCGACTACACCACGGGCGTGCCTTTTATTGGTGACGGCATACAGATGCTGATCAAAAGAGCCCTGGCTTATGCTCAATCCGGCAAGCCGGAAACCGAAGTAGACGGCACTCTGCTCGACCGGGCTGAGAAATTATACCACAAAATGTACCGGAAACACATGCTGGATACGACGCTGCCCTATCCTTTCGTGGCTGAAACCCTCGTCCGACTCATTGAAATTCCGCTGGCGGTTATCTCAAACAAGGCGTTTGTCTATACACAAGCCATCCTGACACATTTTGGAATGGATAGATATTTCTCATTAATCCTCGGCGGCGATTCATTGCCCCGAAAGAAACCGGACCCGCAACCTCTTCTGCATGCCGCCCGCCGGTTCCGCATTGAGCCGCAGCACTGCCTGATGGTCGGCGACAGTGAAAAAGACATTATCGCCGCAAAAAACGCCGGTATACCGGTTTGCGCCGTAACTTTCGGATTATCCCCCAAAGAGACTCTCCGGGCACAGAATCCCGATTATCTGATCGATCGCATGACCGATTTATTGAAAATAGTTATTTAAAATTGTAGCTCAGACGTTAGACTCGTCGAAGTGAATCTCCAGTGCATGCCGCTCCGTCTGCATTTTTCGCAGCGACACACCCGCCTGCGCAAACATGATTTTTGAGGCTTTCACCTCATTGGAATCCCGATATTTATCCGACAGATAAACCACCTCTTTAATACCCGCCTGAATAATCGCCTTGGCACACTCATTACAGGGAAAGAGCGCCACATATATGGTCGCATTTTTCAGATCCCGGGAGATGCTGTTTAAGATGGCATTCAGCTCGGCATGGCAGATATAGGGATACTTGGTATCCAGAAATTCGCCTTCCCGGTTCCAGGGCAATTGATCATCGGAGCAGCCGGTGGGAAAACCGTTATAGCCCACACCGACGATCTTTTTATCTCTGTTCACAATACAGGCACCCACCTGCGTATTCGGGTCCTTGCTCCGCTGCGCCGACAACAACGCCACACCCATGAAGTATTCATCCCAACTGATGTAATCCCGACGTTTTGTGACCTTTTCCACCACACTCTCCCTTTTATTACGCAGCAAATATAAACAGAATCGGCGGTAAATCCCAAATTTCTCTTTACTTTCGCTCTCAGCATGATCTCTTAATATATTTAATCTGCAATCTTAATAAATATTGGATTTCTTAAATTATTTATTTTATATTACCCTTGTAATGAACATTAATTAAGTATTCAGAGGTTTTTTATGTTTGCTTCGGTGGCAGAGCTGTCGACGTATCTCCGGAAGAATGAGATTGATTTTATAGATATAAAATATGTTGATTTAATCGGGAATCTACATCATTTGACTCTGCCTGCGGCTCAATTTGACAAGGGAATCGTGGAAACCGGAATCGGATTCGACGCATCTTCCACGTCAGGGTTTAAGAGTATCGAATCCGGTGATATGGTACTGATTCCGGATTTGACAACCGGTTTCGTTGATCCCTTTTTCGAACATAAAACCCTCAGTTTTTTGTGCAATATCGCCGAAGCCGATACCAGAAAGGCGTTTAATAAAGATCCGCGCCATATCGCCGGCAGAGCCGAAGAGTATCTGATATCCACGGGAATCGCCACCGATAGTCAGTGGGGACCGGAATTCGAATACTATATCTTTGATTCGGTCGACATACGCACCGATTCCTTCTGCTCCTTTTTTAAAATCCGATCGAATGAGGCAGTCCGGGACGGTTACGAGGAAGGCAACCGGCGGGACGGCTATCAGATGGTCAACCAGCAGGGCTATCACGCCGCACCACCCTACGATGTATTCCAGAACATCCGTTCGGAAACCGTTAAAAATATGGAAAGCTGCGGGATTCCGGTTAAATATCACCATCACGAAGTCGGTAGTTCGGGGCAGGTGGAGATCGAAGTGGTCGAAGGTTCGCTGAGACAGATGGCGGATGCCGTCATTCTGGGAAAATACATTATCAAAATGACCGCCAAAAAATACGATAAAACCGCCACCTTTATGCCCAAGCCGCTCTATAATGAGCCCGGCAGCGGTATGCACTTTCATCAGCATCTCTTTAAAAACGGTCAACCGCTGTTCTACGATCCGCAAGGGTATGGTGGTCTCAGTGATTTAGCCCAAGCCTATGTCGCCGGGCTTCTGAAACATGCACCGGCACTGACGGCATTCACCAATCCGTCCACCAATTCCTATAAACGTCTGATCCCCGGTTTTGAGGCACCGGTGGCGCTGTTCTTCAGCCTCGGCAATCGCAGTTCGGCGGTCCGTATTCCGAAATATGCCACCGCCCCATCCGACAAACGGATCGAATACCGACCGCCGGATGCCAGTTGCAACCCCTACCTGGCGATGTCCGCCATGCTGCTGGCTGGTATCGATGGCATTCAGAAACAACCGGATTTGACAAAAGAGGGTTTCGGTCCCTATGATATCAATCTCTTCGCACCCGAGAACGCATCCATTCTGGCATCCATTCAGTCGATTCCCGACTCTCTCGGTTCCGCCCTGGAATACCTCAATAGCGATCACCGGTTTTTGACGGAAAACGGGATTTTCCCGGACACAATCATCGATACATGGATTCAATACAAAACCGAAAATGACATCCTCAATAACCGCAATCGTCCGACGCCCTATGAATATTTACTCTATTATGGTGTTTGAAAGATGCCGTCCGTCGGTTTGTGAATTTATCAGGTTTATTGTATATTTGATTTGTAGCGAAAATATGAAATAGTAATCATATATTTTAGAGCACTTTATCCAAAAACCCGTGAATTGCTTTACAATACAGAGAGGTTATCATGCAAAAAATGATTGGAGTAGCGCTGATGCTGACGCTGTTTAATTCTTTCAGCCAGCAGGTTTTGTCACAAACCCGGGATCGGGCGGAAATTCCCGACCAGTACAAATGGGATCTGAGTGATCTCTATCCCTCCGATGAGGCATACCATAAAGCCAAAGAGGAAACAGTCAAAAAATTTGACGGCATTCTTGAATTCAAAGGAAAACTCACCAAATCGCCCGCTAACTTGCTGGAGGGATTAAATTACCACTATGCAATTTACAGGGAGATGCTGCGACTTTCCTCCTATGCCGGAAAAAGATCGGACCTCGACACCCGGGATTCGAAATATTTAGCCATGAAACAGGAAATTGATCAGCTATTTACGCAATACGGTACGAAATCCTCCTTCATCGATCCGGAAATTCTGACCATGAATCAGAAAAAAATTGATAAATATTTAGCCCGGGAACCGGAGCTGGAAGTCTACCGGTTCTATCTGTACGATCTGCTCCGCAGCAAAGAGCACATGCTTTCGGAAAAAGAGGAAAAAATCGTTGCGGAGGCGGGCTTGATCTCCGGTGCGGCGGCATCCATCTACGGTATTTTCAAGAACGCCGATATGCCCTATCCGACCGTCACGCTGTCCAGCGGTGAAAAGGTGCTCGTTGATCAGGCTGGTTATGGTCGCTATCGTGCCGTGCCCAATCGCACTGACCGGAAAATCGTTTTCGAAGCCTTTTTTGGAAAATTCAATGATTTTCGACGCTCCTTCGGCACCCAGATGGACGCCAATGTCAAATCCCATATCTTTTATGCCAATGTCCGTCATTACGAAAATACCCTTGAACGTGCCCTGGATGCCAACAATATCCCCGTAGAGGTCTACCATTCCCTGATTGAGAATGTTAATAAAAACCTGGATTCCTTTCACCGGTATCTTGATATTAAACGCCGCATGATGGGATTGGATACACTCTATTATTACGATCTCTATGCCCCGGCAGTTGAGGGTATCGATACGGAATATGATTACAAAGAAGCCCGGAAAATGATCCTGGCGGCTCTCAAACCGCTGGGTGATGACTATGTCAACATCATCAGGGAGGCGTTCGATAATCGCTGGATCGATGTCTACCCAACACCCGGCAAGCGCTCCGGCGCTTACTCATCCGGCAGCGCCTATGACGTTCATCCCTATATTCTGCTCAACTACAATAATTTGTATAATGACGTCTCTACGCTGGTGCACGAACTGGGACATACCATGCAGAGCTATCTGTCCAATCAATCACAGCCGTTTCCCACTGCCATGTATCCAATTTTCGTTGCCGAAGTGGCATCGACACTGAATGAGATTTTGCTTTTCAACCATGTTTATGACAAAACAACCGATGATAAGGTGAAACTGGCACTTCTGATGGAATATCTCGACGGCGTCAAGGGCACCCTCTTCAGGCAAACCCAGTTTGCGGAATTCGAACTGCGCATGCATGCAATGGCTGAAAAGGGCGAACAGATCACCGGTGATTCCATGACGGAACTTTATAAAGATATCGTCAGAGCTTATTACGGACATGATAAAGGTATTTGTATTGTACCTGATTATATCAATGTCGAATGGGCGTACATCCCGCATTTTTATTACAACTACTACGTGTATCAGTATTCCACCTCCTTCACCGCTTCCACTGCTCTGGCTGAGGGAATCCTGAACAAAGAAACCGGTGCCATTGATAAGTATATGAGCTTTTTATCCGCCGGTGGCTCAAAATACCCCATCGAGCTGCTGAAAGATGCCGGTGTGGATATGACCAGCCCGGTCCCCTTTGACAAAACAATGAAAATGATGAACTGGGCTATGGACGAGATTGAGAAGATCATGGCACAAAAAGAACTCTGAGTCGGATCTTTGAATAGCGAAATATCAAAGGGCAGATCATTTTGGTCTGCCCTTTTTTATTAAAAACTGGATTGGGTGATAAAAACTACGCTGCGGACTTGCTGATCTGCCGATCAATCCGAACCGCACCAACCGGTCGGATGGCTAACACCGACACCGCATCTTCACCGAATACAGACGTCGTCAATGCCACATAGGCAGGAACATCCTCATTCGGAATAAACGCCTGAATCGTTCCGGCGAAGCCACCGCCGTGCACCCGACAGGCGGATTTTTTTGTGCCGTTTTTGAAAAACATCTCCGTTATCGCCAGTGCCAGAGGAATTCCCTGCTCTCCCGGATTCCTGCTGCTGTAACAATTTTGCAAATATTTACACGACGAATCGCCCGACTCATTGACCATCTCCAAAAACCGCTTAATATCTCCCTTCTCAAGAGCGGCAACCTCCGCGAGCACCCGTTCATTATCATTCAAGAAATGGAGCGCCCGCAGAATCGCCCGGTCACCGACCTTTTCACGCAGGTCCGGTATCCGACTGAGAATTTCAGGATATGTCAGATCACGACAGTCATTCAAAGCAAATTGCCTGGCGACCGACTGCATCTCCCGGTAAACATTTGTGTATTCATCGTTCAGATCCACATGATTACCACCGGTATTTACCAATACCAGAGAGTAGCCGAACTGCGCAAGATCGAAAGGAACCTTTTTTATCCTGGGACTGATCGAATCTTGAAAATCGATCATGACGGTATTCCCGACAGCAATCGCCAGCTGGTCCATCAAACCGCAGGGTTTCCCGAAATATTCGTTCTCGGCATATTGCCCGATGCGGGCGATTTTTTCCGGCTCGATTCGGGAATTGTTATAAAGATCATTTAAAATCGTCCCGATCATCACTTCAAATGAGGCGGACGAACTCAAACCCGATCCGACATAGACATCGCTGGATAGATAGGCATTAAAACCACCGATTTTATAACCTTCATCTTTCAATTTTGCCGCAATACCACGGATGATAGAGGTGGTTGTTTCTCTTTCCGACCCCTTTTTGGAAAGGTCATTCAGCGAGATAGAGAAGGTATCCGGATAACCTTCCGAAAAGACTCTGATCACTCCGGAATCACTCTTTTTCACAGCAGCAATGGTGTCAAGATTGATCGAAGCCGCCAGCACCAGCCCCCGGTTATGATCGGTATGATTACCACCGATTTCGGTACGACCGGGTGAACTGAACAGCGACAGTGGTTCTTCATTAAAATGGTCTGTATAATTTTGAATTAAGGTTTCGTAGCGATCCAACTGTGATTGATAACAGTCTTCTTCGGTTCCGTATAATTTTGCAAAAAGCTGCCGACACTCAGCGGTTCTCAATAATTCTCTCAAGCTCATCCTTTTTCCAATTCATTCTAATCAAAAAGTTCTCGTATCCGCCAGATTTCGCAATCGTTGAGCGGCAGTCTCCGGGCTGATATCCCGCTGCGGCTCGGCTAGCATCTCATACCCTACCATAAACTTTTTTACTGTACTCGACCTTAACAACGGCGGATAGTAGTGCGCATGCAATTGCCAATGTGAATTGGCGTTCTCGTCATGCGGCGCGCCATGCCAGCCCATGGAGTAAGGAAATTCTACCCTGAACAGGTTATCATATTTACTCAGCAATACCTTCAAAATTTCCGCTAATGTCACTTTCTCTGAATCGTGAATTTCAGCCAGTCGCAGCACATGCCGGCGGGGCAATAACAGCGTCTCAAAAGGCCAGACCGCCCAAAACGGAACCACCACCACCCAATCCCCGTTTTCAGCCACGATCCGCTTTTTCTCGCCGATTTCGTATTTCAGATAATCCAGCAGCATTGGCGATCTATATTTTCGAAAATATTCACTTTGATTTATATCCTCTTTCCGGGCTTCATTTGGTAAGGAGCCGGTCGCCCAAATCTGACAGTGGGGATGGGGGTTGGAACAACCCATGATCTCCCCTTTATTTTCGAAAATCTGCACCCAGCGATAGGTTTGCCCCAATAGCTGACTCTGTTCGATCCAGGCGTCAACCACAGCCACAATGCCCTCTTCGGGCAATTCCGCCAGCGTCTTGCTGTGGTGCGGCGAAAAACAGATCACTTTACAGATTCCTCGTACCTGATCCACCTGAATCAGTGGTGATTGTTCGCGCCGCCTTTCCGGAATGTCAGGCAGCAGCGCCGAAAAATCGTTGGTGAAGACGAATATTTTGCGATAATTCGCGTTGCGTTCGCCGCTTGCCCGGACATTGCCGGGACAGAGAAAGCAGTCGGGATCGTATTCGACCTTTGGGCTTTCCGAAGGCTCTTCCTCCTGACCCAACCAGGGACGGGATGTGCGGTGCGAAGTCACCAGTACCCATTCTCCGGTCAGAGGATTATAACGGCGGTGGGGTTTATCCGATTTACTGATACCGATACTCAAGTTTTTCTTTTTTATACCTGCGAAATGATCATTTCTGAATTCCAAACTCATAGATCGAATACTGATGGAATTGTTCACCCGGATTCAGGCGGACATCAGGAAAGTTCGGATGATTGGGAGAATCGGGAAAGAACTGCGGCTCGAGACACAAGGCTCCATGCTTCTGATATATTTTCCCCCCTTTTCCACAAATCGTACCATCGAGAAAATTACCTGAATAAAACTGCACTCCGGGACAGGTTGTGGACAATTTCAACGTCCGACCGCTCTGCTTTTCGGTCACGATCGCGGCTAATTTCAGCTCGTCGATTTCACCGTCAATGACGTAGTTATGGTCATATCCGCCCGGCACTTCGGCAATCCGGGCGCCTATCGCTTGCGACGTTGTAAAATCAAAGGCGGTGCCCTCCACGCTTCTAATCTCTCCCGTCGGGATCAATTCCTCATCCACCGGCAGATAATGGTCGCAGTTCAGCATTAGCTCATGCTCCAAAATATCACCGCTGCCCTGTCCCGACAGATTGAAATAGCTATGATTCGAGAGGTTGACAATCGTCGGCTTGTCTGTGGTCGCCTGAAACTCCACTTTCAGGTGGTCATTCGCCGTCAGGGTGTAGATCGCCACTGCATTCAGTTCACCCGGATACCCCTGCTCACCATCCGGACTGGTGTAACATAACCGCAGACCGACCGCACCTTTCTCTTTTACCGGCTCAGCCGTCCAGAGCACCTTATCAAATCCCCTGACTCCGCCGTGCAGGTGATTTCGCCCATCATTGATGGTCAGCTGATAGGTAACATTATCCATCGAAGATGTCTTTGACAGGGAAAAGCGACCTCTCTTAATGCGATTGGCATACCGCCCGACTACCGCCCCAAAATAGGGCGATTCAGTGAGATAGCCCTCCAGATTATCATGCCCCAGCACAATGTCCTGCCTGTTACCGTTGCGGTCGGGAGCCTCGAGCGCAACAATCGTGGCGCCGTAGGTCATAATTTTTACCTTGAGCCCTTTTGGATTCTCCAAAGTATACAGATCCACCACTCGTCCGTCCGGCAATTTCCCAAAAACCTCTTTATTAATTGTCATTTCCGCATTTCCTTTTTGCTTGTGAAACGGTTCCTGTCTGCATTTATCTCCGCACTTCATCCCGGTAAAACCCATGAAAACAGCCAACAAAATCGCAACAATATCACGATATTGATTGATCTTTTTGCTCATTTTCCACTCCAATTTTTTCGGTTAATTACCAAAATATTACATACAGTAAAATAATGATAAGGACAATCGCGGCTCCCAACCACTTGATAATCGGTGTCGCCTGAGTATCGAATTCCTTCCTCACCGGCATCTCGACCGGCTGCGCCAGCGGCTTCAGGTATGTTATCACTGTCATCACAATAATAATCATGATAAAGGTAATCGCCATGCGGTTCAGGAATGCAATCTGGACAATTTGAACTTTCTCGAAAACCGGCAGCGAACCACCAAAGATCAGCAATAACCCATAAATAACCGGATTTAGCACAAGTGCTGTAACTCCGGCGGATTTGGGCGCTTTTTTAACGATCATGCCAAAAGCGAAAGCCGCAAAAATGCCAGGAGATATAAATCCCTGAAATTCCTGCAGATAGGTGAAAATCCCCTGCAGCGCCGGATTGGTTAACACCGGGGCGATCAAACAACCGATAATCAGAAACACAAATGTGGAAATCCGCCCGGTCAGGACAATCTCTTTCTGGGCAACATCTTTTTTATATAATCTGGAATAGATGTCCATGGTAAAAATCGTGGATGCGGAGTTCAGCATCGATGCCAGAGAGCTAATCACGGCACCGCCGATGGCGGCAAAAATGAATCCCCGAATCCCGCCCGGAATCAGATTCCGGATAATCAGCGGGAAGGCGGCATCCGTGCCCCCCGTCCCGGTCATCTGATCCCTGAAGAGTTGCCATGCAATAATCCCCGGAATGATAATGATAAAAGGGGTTAAAATTTTCAGAAATGCGGCAAAAATGACGCCCAATTGTCCCTCTTTGAGACTCTTTGCTGCCAGAGTTCGCTGGGTGATGAACTGGTTGACGCTCCAGTAATAGAAATTCGGCAACCACAAACCCAGCACCAGCGCCGTCCAGGGCAATACCGGATGATCCGCTGGTAAAATCATATGCATCTTATCCTGATTGGCAGCGTAAAATTCGCCGAATCCACCTACTCGATCCAGTCCGATAACCAAAGTAATAACACCGCCGATAATCAGGCTCGATCCGAAAAATAAATCCGCCCAGGCAATCCCCTTCAGTCCACCCCAAACAGTATAAACCGCCGTGATGATCGCAACGATCCAGACCGCCTTCACCAGAGTAACTTCGGCACCAAAAAGGGTTGCATTCTGAAAGAGTGTGACGATGGTCAAACCGCCGGTATAGAGCACCGACGCTACAAGCACAAATACATAAATCAGAATCGTATAAAAAGCCATGATATTACGAGCGACTGGTGAATAGCGATATTCCAGATACTCAGGAAAGGTATAGATACCGGCTTTCAGGAAGTGAGGTAATAAAAATATCGCCACGATCACCATGGTAATCGCCGCCATCCACTCGTAGGAAGCAATCGCCAAGCCGGCAATCCCGGCTCCCTGCCCGGACATCCCCACAAACTGTTCCGTGGAAATATTGGCGGCAATCATGGATAAACCGATGAGTGGCCAGATTAAACCACGCCCGGCGAGAAAATAATCCTCTCCGGTCTGTTCCCGGCGGCTCTTATACAGGCTAAAACCAACCACCACAACAAAAAAGACCAGAAAAATAAGGCTGTCGTACCAGTTAAATACCAGTTGATCCATCTCTAAAATCCTTTATGATTAGTATTACATGCACTTTAGGTCGAATGGCGAACGATCAGTCTCGTCTTGAGAATTTCCCGACGGGGTACAAACTCTTCACCCAGTTGGATCTGCTTAATTAAAATCTCCGCTGCGGTCTGACCCAGCTGAAACACCGGCTGACTTACGGTTGATATTGGCGGATCGACGAGCGCCGTGATCGGGTTGTCGGAAAAACCGACCAGCGCCACATCCTGAGGAATCCGTAATTTCAGCTCCTTAATTTTTGAAAATGCACCGATTGCCACCGGGTCATTTACGGCAAATACGGCATCGGGCTGACGGTTGGACGCCCATAAGCTCTCAAAACCGGTATAGCCGTCCTCTTCATTGAGACCGCCGTATACGATAAGCCGTTCATCCGGCGATATGTTATGCTTGTTTAATGCCGAAAGATACCCCTCCAGCCGCTGCTGGGTTATGGAAAGGTGACTTGGTCCCGCCAGATGAGCGATTTTCCTGTAGCCGCGCTCAATTAAATGCCCGACTGCCTGCATAGCCCCATCGTAGTCATCCACCACCACTTTACTGGCGTCAATATCCTCACAAACCCGGTCGAAAAACACAAAGGGAATCCCCTGTCGCTCCAGCAGCCGGAAATGGTCACTGTTCCTGGTAGATTGTGAAATGGAGATCAGCAAACCGGCAACCCGATTGGATATCAGGGCGTTGACATTAATCCGCTCTCTCTCATAATTTTCGTTCGACTGGGAAACAATGATCGCATAGCCCGATTTATAGGCGACATCCTCGATACCACTGATGACTCCCGAAAAAAATTCATGCCGTATCTCCGGTACGATGACTCCAATCATATTGGTACGCCGGTTTTTCAGACTCTGGGCAATGGTATCCGGTTGATAATCCAGCTCCTCCGCCAGGGCACGCACTCTCTTTTTTGTCTCCTCTTTGATATCGGGGTGATTGCGCAGGGCTCGCGATACAGTCGATGCGGAAAGGTTTAGTTTACGGGCAATATCTTTGATAGTGACATGTGTTTTTTCCACTTTTGGTCCCTCTGCTATAAGTTTGCCAAAATCTATCGCAAACGTTTGCAATTTAATAAAACTAAAACGTTTCTGTCAAGAACAATCATTATTCCAGATCAGAATAAAACTAAATGATCTGCAAGTAAGCTATTAATATTACGGCAAATAAACAAAATAGAAAAGCCGTATATTTTTTAAAATTACAGAATTGAACCCATGTCATCAGCGCTTTAGTACGGAGATACGTCTGGTGAATTCATACCGCTTTGCATCCAATCGTGAGGCGTCATATACCGTCAGCTTTACGGTATAATCACCCGGCAGCATGTAGGCATGTTTAGCCGTTTTACCTACCGCCGTTATCCCGTCGCCAAAATCCCACTGGTAGGCGAGTTTTCGGCTGTAGGGTTGTGTTTTACTTTCAAAGAAGACCGCATCCCGGGCTCCACCAACATACAATTTTTCAGGCTTTACCTCAATCTCCACTACCGGCGCAGGTAACACGGTGATGGTCGACGTATATTTTTGCGGCTGCCCGAAATCAATCTCTTTATACCAGACCATAAGCGTAGTCGTGTAGTCACCAGCCGCGGTATATTGATGCTCACCTTTTAATCCATTCCCCTTTTCGCCGTCGCCAAAATCCCATTCAAACTCAACCGGTACTTTGAATGGATTGGACACAGCGGGGATGATCTGAACGGTTTGCCCCAGATCAACGATCCGGTCGTCCGGCATTTTCACTTCCGGAAGATCATCGATAACGATCTTCTGCGCCTGACTCCAGAGCTCACCGCACTTCGCCTGCACCTGGTAATTTCCGGCAGTCGCAAAGACTTTGCTGGCGGTCAATCCCTGAACTGTCGTACCGTCGCTGAAAAACCAGACCGTGTTTTCTGCACTCGGCGTAATCTTTTTCGTGGTAGTCAATTTATATTCCAGAGATATCCCGACGAAAGCAGCTTCCGGTCCAGTGATGGCAATTTCCGAATAATCCAGCACATCAACCATAATACTATCCAGCGCAAAATCGCAGTAGGTGTTGCTGTTATCTACTACGTAGAGACGTATCTGATAGGAACCGACTGTCGGATACTGGTGCTGGACGGTCAGTCCATCGGCTTTTTGTCCATCGCCGAAATCCCAAAGATATTCCTTAATATGACCGTCCCTGTCATCACTCTTCTCTCCGGAAAAAGTAAGAACGGTATTGCGGTAACAACGGTAAACTTTTTGCCCGGCTGGCTGATCATTGGAAGTAAAAACCGTTATGGCTGCCGTCGGTGGAGCATTAATCGTAATGACATGGCTGGCTTCTGCCCGGTTACATCCCTGATCCGAATCGGTTTCGATTGTCAATTTCACCGTGTATTGTCCGTGCGATGTGTATTTATGAGTTGTCTTTTCACCGGTGCCGCTACTGCCGTCTCCGAATTCCCAGGTATAACGTACGATATCGGAGTTTGCCGCAGATGAACCGGTGGCATCAAACAGAATCTCTTCACCGATACAACCCCGCTCAATCATGGTGAAGCGGGCGGTGGGTGCGGCTACAACTTTGACGGTGATCTCGCTCTCCGATGTATTTTCACAATCACCGATTTCGGGAACGGTAATCACCAGCCGCACACTGTAGAGACCGGCTTTTGTGTAGACATGGGTAGGATTAATACCACCCCCCTGTTCGCCGTCGCCAAAATCCCACTCATAGCTCTTGATCAGGCGATCCCCGCCACGGGATTTGGAACCGTCGAATTGAACCACCGTATTGGCACAAACGGTCTGGTCTTTACCGGCATCGGCAACCGGCGCATCAATAACATGAATCAGTAAATCCGCCACCGACGTATTGCACGGCAGGTTGCTGTCGTCCGATACCGTCAGGCGCACGCGGTAATTTCCACCCCGTTTAAAGGAATGAATCGGATTAATGCCTTCAGTCGTTGTGGCATCACCAAAATCCCACTGGTAGCGCATCAGATCCTTTTCATTATCTTTCGATTTACTGGCATCGAACATGACCGGTTTACCCGCACAGACCGTATCCCGGTTGACTTCCGCCACTGCTACAGGTGCCGAATTGATCTGAACCCGGATAATCTGCTGCTGGATTGAATTTGCCAGACCCTGACCGTCATTCACCCGCAGCGTAACCGGATAGACTCCCGGCTGCTGATAAATGTACTTATATTTCATACCCGAACCAACATTACCGTCACCGAAATCCCAGAAATAGGTCAGCTGGTCTTTATCGGCGTCGGAGCTGTTACTTGCATCAAAGAGAATGGTCTGATCACAGGTCACAATGTCGTCACCACAATCGGGTTTCGGGGGATAATTGACCGCCACCGTCCGGCTCGCCTTACTGATCCCGTTTGCCGCATTGGAATTATCCTTCACCGTCAGGGTGACGGTAAAACGACCAGGCTCTTTGAAACTGTATTTGACTGCTCGACCTTCTTTCACCAGACTTCCGTCTCCAAAATCCCACTTATAGAGCTCCAGTTGTCCGTCAATATCATAGGACATGCCGCCGTCAAATGTAATTACCTGACCCGGTGCAAGGCGGGGCAAGGGTGGAATTTTCGCCACTGGAGGCGTATTCACCCAGACCGTAACGGTGTGAATATCCTCCGCTCCATCATTATCAATGACCAGCAGTTGTGCCTGGTATATTCCCGGTTTCTCATAAACATGGGTAACATTTTTGCCTTCCAGAACGACTCCTTCATCGACTGTCCACCGGTAGGTCACGATTTTTCCGTCGGCATCGCTGGAAAATCCACCTCTAAATCGGACTTTTTCGCCAACAGCCACAATCTGTTCACGCCCGGCATCAGCCACCGGCGGACTATTAACGGTAACCGTGACGTTTTGGGATTGAATGGCGGTTTTTGTCCCCGATGCATCTTTAATCGTCAGAGTGACTTCATAGGTTCCGGGAGAGGCATAAACATGTGACACCTTTATTCCGTTACCGGTCTGCCCGTCGCCAAAATCCCAACGGTATTCGATAATATCATCATCACTGTCCCGGGACCCGCCGGCATCAAATTCCACAACGCTTTCGTTCACCAGACGATCACCGCCGGCGTCGGGAACCGGTGGATCGTTCACCCGGATTGAATAGTGTGCCTCGTCCGAATTGTTCAATGTAGTGGTATTGTCAATAACCGTTAATGTAATCGGATATGTTCCGGATTCTGTATATTGATGACTGATTTTGGAACCGGCTTTCACTGAACCGTCGCCCAGACTCCAGCGATATTCTGACAGCTGACCATCAGGGTCTACGGATTCTGTGGCGTCCATAACCACCAGTTCATTGACGGCTACCACGGCTGGAATCTCGGCTTGTGCCACTGGTGGCGCATTGACGGTGATCTCCTCGCGCAAATAGGACTCGGCATTCGCCAGATCGGAATCATCACGCACCGTTAACTGAACTGTATATTTTCCCGGCTGGCTGTAGCGGTGACTCGTGCTGATACCTTCGGCTTTATTGCCGTCGCCAAAATCCCAATAATATCCGACAATTTCGCCGTCGCTGTCAATGGATCCGTTAGCATCCATGGAAACCGATTCGTCGACTGCGATCAGATTTTTCACCAGATTAAAACGAGCCTGCGGCGAGCGATTGATCCAGATACTGGTAGATGTTTTTCCTTTCGTACAGAGGGTCGTCCCATCGTCTTCCACCGTGAGTGTAACGGAATAATTTCCCGGACGCGTATAGCGGTGACTGACCCGGACACCGGACTTTGCGCTGCCGTCACCCATATTCCACTGGTAAGCAAGTATATTGCCGTCGGTGTCATAGGACTTATGGGCATCAAAGTACACCGTCTGATAGGGTGCCGCCTTTTCCGGAGCCTCGATTGCTGCTCTCGGCGGCTCATTAATGACAACCATCTGTGTCAATCGGGAGGTATTGGCAACGTAGATGGAATTATCAATCACCAGCAGTTTTACCGCATGCTTGCCGGGCTTCTTGAAGTCATGGGCGATTCGGACACCCTCCTCTGATGTACCGTCTTCAAAATACCACTGAAAGGATAGCTCATCTCCGTCGGCATCGGAGGATTCCGTCGCATCAAGAATCAATGTATTGCAATCTGCCAGCGGAATGACCTTAAATTTTGGTTCCGGCAGAGTATTACGGCGTGCCAGCCGGGGTGGATAATTGAATTCGAGAATTTTACCGGCTTTATCTGTAATCCACAGCTGAATATTATTGGTGGCAATATTTCCCTCAATTACGATTGCGGCGGTACGACCCTGCTCCTCGTTCTGCACCGGGATAACCGTTGTGACGAGTTCGCCGTCGCCCGAACCTTTGATCGGGATGCTGTTGCGGAAATTGGATTCGAAAACGATTTTATTCGGACTTCGCTCCAAATCGCCATCAAAATTATTTACGAAAATTGTGTCGCAGCCGGACGGGATGGGAAAAGTGATCTGCGTGCTCATGGTGGGGTTTGTCGCCATCCGCAGAGACATTGCCGGTGAGCTTATAATAGCACCTTCAATGAATTCGTTGCGCTTGTCATCCGCCGATACAAATATCTGATAGCGATTGCGACCGGAACCACTAATACCGTCGACCACTATCTGAAAGCGAGCCCTATCTTCCCTGACGTGCCCCCGGCTAGTCTGAAAACTTCCAATCGTTCGCCAGCGGTTATCATAATAGGTATCCTGACCCAGAATCAGATTTACCAGCGCTGTATTTACGTCTATGGAATCTCTGATGGAAAATATGGATTCGAAAATGCCCCGTTCACCGAATACCAGATAACGGGTCCGGGAATCACGTCCCGGATTATCATAAGTATCGCCCAGATCGGCATCAAAGACCCGGAAATGCACCATTCCGGGATACGTAGCCGGAACTTCCACATTGATTACCGTTCGACAGAGACTGTCTCCCTTATCAAGACCAGCTTCAATCCCGGCGGTGATTATAAAATTCTGATCTATGATCTGGGCATTCATCAACAGCGGAATGAAACACAGCAGCAGAATTTTTATCATTTTCATAAAGTTACCCGTCATTTTGTATTCAAAATTTGAAAAAATTTGGATTTATTTCCTGTTAATGTCCATCACCACCATCGTCAGATCATCTTCAAAGGTCCTCTTATCCGCACCGACCCAGCCTTTTAATCTGTCCATTACCAGATCAATAAACACTTCCGGCTCTGCCTGCTGATGAGTTTTAATCAGCTCAATCAATCGTTCATCGCCGAAAAGCTCCCCTTGCGGATTGGCGGCTTCCACAATCCCGTCCGTGTACATGACCAGCCGGTCGCCCGCTTTCAGCGGCGTCTCCTCGGTCGGGCAATTAATATCGGGTAGAAAGCCGATGATCATCCCTTTCGGTTTGACGCGCAGCATCTCCCGCTCTTTACGCCGCCAGATGTACAGCGGACAGTGACCAGCATCGGCGGTGACCAGTTTTTTCGCCGCCAAATCGATATACAGATACATAGCGGTCAGAAACTGATCCTCCATCTTACCGGTCAATAAGCGATTCATTTCATTCAGCACCATCGAGGCATCAGTACCGATACTCCCCTGCTGGGAGAAGGTCACCTTGACCATGGTGCTGATCATTGCCGCCGGAATACCGTGTCCCGAAACGTCCGCTACCAGCACGCCTACGCTTTTATCATCAATGACATGGAAATCGTAAAAATCACCGGCGACGCCCTCCATGGGAATATAGCGCGCGGCGAAACCAAGCCCTTGCAGATTCGGTCCGCCTACCGGTAAAATAGATTGCTGAATCCGACTGGCAATCTTTACCTCCGCCTGAATCGCAAACAGCTCCTCTTTCACCTTGACCGCTTCACCCAAACTAACCGCCATCTCCTGCAGCGATTCACCCAGTTGACCGAGTTCGTCCTTTGATTTTACATTGACCTCTACATCAAATTGTCCACCCCCGATTTTTTTGGCGACTCGCGTCAGATAGCGGATGGCATTGGAAAAGTAGCGGGCAAAAATGACAGAAAATACAACGCACAGGGCGATGGCAAGGGCTACCCACTTAACTATGTCCCGCTTCGCCTGCTCCACCATAGCATAGGCACGGCTGGATTCATCGGCAACGATGATCCCCCATTTGACATACTGAGAAACAGCAAAATTACTGAGATAGCCAACATCCTGATAGGCAAAAGGCTCGATCCTGGAAATCCGGGCTTCGCCGCTCAATCCATTTTTCACCATCGCCATAATTGGATAAAGCAGCGTGTCACCCGACGCAAATTTCGTATTATTACTAAAGACCACCGACCCGTTTTCATTCACGATATAGAGTTCCCTTGCCCCGATGGTTATTTCGGTGGAGATGAATTCCAGGATGGAGTTCAAATTAAACACCCCGCGCAGTACCGCACGCTGTCCGTCTGCCCATACGATCGGCACCTCAATAGGCAGATAGGAATTGCCACTAACAGGGAGTAAGATCGGCGCGTGAATGATAAAACCGGCGTCGCCCGACAGCCCGGAAAACTGGATCAATTCAGCGACTTTGTCAGGGTCCTGCTGATACAGCGCTACTACATCCTCATTCTTCATTGTCGAAAGCTGCTCGCCGGAATCCTCCAACTTTAAAATCAGAATGATCATATCATCAATCTGGTGCAGTTTTGAGTTGAGAAGCGAGTTGATCAGCTCCATTGACATATAGGGATCTTTCCGGATAAATTCGGCGGTGGATTTCAGATTGGATAACCAGTTGCCGATATACACCTCGTCCACAACCCGCCGAAGCTGGTCAACGATCAAATAATACTCCTCGTTGAGAACCGATTTCAGCTCATCTTCTGCCATTTTCATGGTGAAATATTCGGCAATGATCAGCGGTACCAGGGTAACGATAAAAAACGCCAGTAGAAATTTTTTCAGAAGTGACGATCGAAAAAGTTTATGAAAATTCAAAAAGATACCCCCTCAGTAGTATATTATGGATAATCCGCCTGATTGCCCAGATAATCCTGAATAACCAGTTCATTGATGATCAATTTTCCCTGGACACCCGGCGGAATCATGAGAGTACCGGTATAATTATTTCCGGAACTAAGACTCAACATGCCTGAAAAACTCTGCCCTCCGCCACTGATTTCCAGATTGTACTTTCCGTTGCGCGCCAGACCAACACCTTCGTCGCAGGCAGCGACAGATATTTGAATCAGCTCGCCACCTTTGACGCTCTCCGGAGTCAGATCTGTCCGGATAATTTCCGGCTTTTCGGTATCCCGAAATATCTCGATTTCGATCATTGTCTGATTTCCCGCCACATCCTCCGCAACGAGCTCCACAAGGTTTTCACCCTCCGCCAGTGACAGTCCCGCGCTAAACCGGAAATTGGTCACCGGAAACTCCTTTTTATTTACCAAAACCCGGCTCTCCTCACTCACGGTCCCCACGATTTCAATATTCGCTTCCCGAGTGAACGAAGGAATATCGCCGAGATCGATTTCGGGCTCCGATTGATCCAGAGTCAGCGTCAGGGTCAGTGACTGGGTATCTCCTTTGGCGGAAGTCGCCTGAATAGTAACGTTGTTCACACCCTCTTTTAAATATACGATGTGATTGAAGTCGTTACCAGCCAGATTCACCGCCTGACCGTCGATCTGGATGACCGAGCCCGGTTTTGTCGAACCCATAATGGCATATTCGGCGCGATTGGTGACAATCGTCTTTTCGCTATTCAGGTGAATTAAATTATCATCGGCATTATAATGAACAATCCGCTCGGTCCGGGATTTATTGCCAGCCTGATCAACCGCCTGGATAAGAAGCCTGTTTTCCCCCGGCATCAAGCTGTACTGATGGCTGAATTGTCCATTTTCGGCAATCACAACCGAATCCTTGCCGATGAAAAGAGCGGCGCCGTACTCCGCATCCCCGGACACCGTAATGACCGGTTGAAAAACACTAACATTGTTATCGGGTTTATCAACCAGTAAAAACGGTGGTGTGACATCCCGATCCACATAAAATTCGACAACGTTTGAGAAAGCACCGGTGAAGTTCTCCCGGTCAATGGAGGCTAGGCGGGCATAAAACACCCCGGTTCCACCGGAACGCCATTGAAATTCCGGATTACCACGAACATTCTGATCAACAATTCTATCAGAAAATGAACGGGCGGTGGCAATTTGCAGTTGATATGCCAGCGCTTCCGGTACCGCCTCCCATTTCAGCGGGACCTGGTCGGTAAAAAATTTCTGCCTTGATGTCGGTGTAATAATTTTGGGCGGATCGAGCAGTTTTCGAACCTCTTTCGGTTTCTGACCGGGCGCAATCGAGGTTCCTTCATTCTTGTGGATGGTAACCTGGGCGCCGGCGGCTTTAACGTCGATTTCACCATCATAGTTGGCGAATTTGGTCACGTTGTTTGCATCCCGGGATGCTCTAAAGCTGCGCGACCGGATATCGGTCTCCACACCCGGTGCGGATACGTTTACCTGGTTTTTCTTGCTTTGGGACGACAGATAAGCCATGATATCGCCCTGCAGGACAACGACACTCGAGGTATTCGTATTTTTTACCAAGTCCTGTTTCATGGCTTCAATCACCGCCAGAGAATTTTCACTTAAATTTAGTTTGCTGCCGTCAATAAAAGATATTTCACCCGCTGCACCACTCATGGTTCGGATATGTTCTTTCTCGATCAATTCCTGGTCTTTATTCGCATCGTACCAAATGGTCTGATCTTTTTTGCGCGATTGGACTTTCCCTTTCTTTTCCGAAAGAATGGCGCTGATCGCCTGAATCCGCTTCGCTTTCGTCTGCCGGATGGCTTCGTTGGCGGAACTTGCCGCCGTCAGCACCTTTTCAAATGCCGAATCGAGTTTGCCCTTTTTTTTCAGCTCGATCGCCTCCTTCTGGGCAAGTGTGGCAGCTTCAATTAATTCCCTTGCCAGAATACCGGCACCTTCCGAGTTCGCCTGCGTGATGACTTGCTGGACTTCAGCCAATTTCGCAACCAGCTTCTTATACAAACCGATCGGGATTTTCAAAGAAGCGCCAATGTTCACCTCACCGGCAGATTTATATCCGTTGTAAAAAAGAATCACCTCCCAATCGTTCGGCTCCCCAAAATATTTCACCGCCAGGGAACGCAGAGTCTCATCACCTTTCATGACTACGGTAACGACCTTATCGGCAGCGGGAGTTTGAAAATGTAATAACGCCAATACTAATGCAAATAATAAGCTTTTGAAACAAAATATGAACCTGTTGGTCCGTACAGTCTTTTTCCGGCACGCTCCCAGTAGCATAAAAATCAATTTTTCCTAAAAATGGTTTGTTGATACATATTGCGGGATGTTTACCTGGTTCCCCCTCCCCATTTAAAATGTAGCTTGAAAATTATGGATAAATTTCTAACTGTCAAGCACTTTCGTACACTCCAGAGCTCCCCACAGCAGAAAAAGATACCGAAAGAGGTTCTTTATCGAGGTTTTACTCAATTTCCAACCGCCGATCTCAACTGCTCAGTAAAATAGCGGGAAGTCAGCCTCTCGCCAGTGGCACGGATAATCATCTCGTCCCAGCGGTAGCGCTTGCCGGGAAAAAAGACCTTTTCGACAAAAAAGCGACCAACTTCGGGATTATTCATATAACGAATATCCTGTACATTTTTCAGGTCCTGACTGCGTGCCAGTGCCTTCCGAAATTGTGCCTCTAGCAGACCACCCAGCTGGTAGTTGTGATAATAGACCGGATAGAGACAGATGTGAATCTTGGCGGCATAATCGGGCATATTTCGCCCCTCCGGACGGTTTACCATCTGGTATTTCTCCACCAGGTCCCACCATAATACATTCAAATCCTGAGTGGGATCGGCATACAATTCCTTCTCGAAATTCAGCATCACCAGAGACCAGCGCGCAAAGACCAGTTTTTCCATCCGGAGTGTTTTGGCGGTCAAATCGCTAATAGCCCGCTTCTGTTGATCCGTCAGATTCAGCGCTTGCTGCATCCAGTTGGGATTTTTGGACAGGCGCTCGAAGAAAATCGCCACTGCCTCGGTTGTAAAGGCGTGTGTCGGTCCCCGCAAAAAATAGGGCGCACTGAAATCCTGTTTCAGATCATAAACGGCGTGCCCCAGTTCATGCAACGCCGTCGACATCCAGGCTTCAGTCGGATTGACATTCATCATTACCCGGACGTCCCCCTCATGATCGATGTTGGTACAGTAGGCGTGGGGATATTTATTCTCCCGTTCGTACAGATCACTGTTTTCAAGGATTGTATCCACATTTATACCGATGCTGTTATAAAACTGGCGGGCTAATTCAACCACATCCTGATCCTGATAGTACTGATCAAGATTGACCTCTGTCACCACCGGAGCCTCCTGAAAAAAGGGATCCGAATAGTGCCAGGGGCGCAGCTCCGCAGGTGAGATTCCGAACTGTTCCGCCAGATTCTGATCGATCTCTTGCTTTATTTCAACAAAGGGTTGACGGGTAGTCTCATCCAACTCTGTAAAAATGCGTTCAATTTCCGCCGGTTCCTGTTCTCCGAGAATTAATTGCATTTCATAAAAATTGTCGAATCCGACAGCCCGGGCGGATTGGTTACGTAATTCCACCAACCTGATAAAATCCTTCTCCACCAACGGACCAACCTGCTTCGACGCCTCCCAGACCTTTCTACGCAGCTCCTGGTCTTTGCTGCTTGATAAGATCTCTTTAATCTCGTTCGTACTTAATTGTTTACCATCCACGACTGCCCGGAAAGTATTGAACCGTTGCTCCACCTGTGTAGATAACCGCGTGATTTGATTGAGCAGTTCGGGATCGGTCTGATTGGCTAAAAACTGCAAATAGAGCAGCTCGACCTGCCGGGCTAACTCCGGATTCCTGATTTTGGCGCTTTTAAAACGTTCCAGCTTCTTGAAAGTCTGCGGATTGGAAAAGACTTCCGTTAATTCCATGTTCAACTCCGCATAACGGTCATAGTATTGATCCTCACCGCTGGCGGAGGCATTCCAATATGCCAGGGCGCTCTCTTTTTGAAGAGGCTTTACTACTACCGTCAGACTATCGATCAATTGCCGGGCGTCCATTTCCACCTGCGCCGATTTGTCAGAGCAGGAAACCGCCAACCCGACCAGCAAGAGAATGAACATGTATTTCATAGGTTCCTCTTTTCTGCATAATATTGATGAAAAACATGGAAAAATTTAGCCGGTTTTTACATTTATTCCAAGCATTGCCATCGGTGAGTAATATTTCCAACAACTTCGTTCCCACCACTCACAATGTGTAATCTGGATCACTTCTGAAGCCAAACCGGTCCCGCTTTTATAACGAGCCGTTCCTCTTTTTACAACCTTTCCGAATGGTCATAATTTTTATTGCAATATGTTCTGCCAAAAGATAAATTGTCTTCATACAATGAAGAATGCGGCAACATCAGCAAGCAGTCAGCGATTGGAGAATCCGATGAAAGTCAAATTTTGGGGCGTGAGAGGGTCCATACCTACACCTCAAACCAGCCTTCAGATAAAACAGAAAATCCAGCGTATCCTCCATAAAATCAATGAAAAACAGTTGTCCGATCCGGCGGCAATCAATCGCTATATCGATAGCCTGTCGCCCGTGGAAGTAGGCACAATCGGCGGAAATACCGCCTGTATTGAAGTTCGGGCGGACAATCAGCTGATCATTTTCGATATGGGGAGTGGGATAAAAAATCTCGGCAACTACATTATGAAAAATGATCAAACGACCGAAGGACTAGATCTTCATATTTTTATTACTCATACTCACTGGGATCATCTGTCCGGTTTTCCTTTTTTTGCGCCGGCTTTTCTGCCCAATAACACTATCCACTTCTACAGCGGTCATCCAAACTTAAAAGAGCGGCTCGAAATCCAGCAGGATTACCGCTTTTTCCCGGTTGCCCTGAACCAGATGGGCGCTAAAAAAGAGTTTATTCAATTGGAGCATAACGGCAGTATCCATATTGGCGAAGTAAAAATCACGAACTTTCCGCTGTATCACCCCGGCGGCTGCTTCGGATTCCGGGTGGATTACGAAGACAAATCCTTTGTGTACGCCACCGACTCGGAGTATAAAGATTTAACCAGTAATAATACAAAAAAATATTTGGAATTTTTTAAAAACGCCGGTCTGCTGGTTTTTGATGCGCAATATACCTTCGAAGAGGCGATTCATAAAGAGGATTGGGGACACAGTTCGGCGCTGGTGGGTATCGACTTCGCCGTCCAGGCGGATGTCAAACGTCTCGCCCTCTTTCACCATGAACCGGAACGGGACGATTTCGAGATTGAAGCCATTCTCCAAAAATCCATCGACTACAGCAACATAAATTATCCCGATTGTAATCTGGACATTTTCCTGGCAGTGGAAGGTCTGGAAGTCAAGCTCTAAAACAGCAGGCGGTAAATGTGGCCAACTCTATCGAAATTCACATAGCCAATAAAATTCCTGAAATCGAGCATGTCTGCGACGAGATCGACCGGTTTAGTCGTGCACATACCGTGCCGGATAAGGAAATCTTTACCCTGCATCTGGCAATCGACGAAATCCTGACCAATATCATCTCGTATGGCTATTCAGATAAAAAAGAACACTTCATCGATATCCACTACACCCTGGAAAAGGACTACCAGAAATTAGAGATTATCGACGATAGCCACCCCTTTGACCCGGCGGATGCTCCGGAACCGGACGTGCAGAGTGATCTGACTGAGCGGAAAATCGGCGGGCTGGGTATCTACCTGATTAAAAATATGATGGATGAGATAAATTACAGTTCCAAAAATGGGAAAAATACCTTAGTTTTAACCAAGAAACGTGAATATAAGTAACCGATAAGAAAAAAAGGGTAGGGAATGCAGGTAAATATCGAAAAAATTGAAAACATTTACATTTATGCAATTGAAGGAAGTTTGGATTCTAATACGTCGGGTGATTTGGAAAAAAAATTAATTCCGGTAATTGATCCAAATAATACCAAATTCATCCTTGATTTTTCCGAACTCAACTATATCAGCAGTGCCGGTTTGAGAGTGCTGCTTGGTGCGGCAAAAAAACTAAATCAGTTCGGCGGTAAAATGATTTTGTGTTCGGTGAAGGATGACATTAAAGAGGTCTTTGAAATCGCCGGATTGTTACCGATTTTCCCGATCGTAAATGATCCGGAAACCGCCGCCCAGAAGATTCTTCAGTAATATATCATCACATCTATACAACAATCCTAATACCGTAACCAGCGTCGTTTCCAGCGGATCAGGCTGATGGTATCCCCCAGCGTCTCCTGCAACGTGCCCCATCGCAGTGATCCGTCATTGCATTCCAGAACAAGGTCGAAGCGGTCCAGCCGCTGATTCCCTTCACCGGCGTACTCCGAATCCGGCGCACTGCGGTCCTGATAAAACAGGGCTGCCTCTGACCGGCTGATAATAATATCGCCCTGGTTAAAAAGGTGATTATCCAGTGCAACCTCTTTGCAGTCGTCGGGTGACAGGTAAAAATCGGATTGCCGCACGAGCCCCCTGTGTACATATTCCGTCACCGTAAAATAGTTATACTCCGGCAGGGGTAGTTTTTCGATATAATCCAATAAAAAAACATCCAGCTGCAATGCCGCTGCAACAATGAAAGTACTCAGATTGCCGCCGATCCACCGGCTTGTCTGGTGATTATTCCAATCACGGTCAAATGAAACGGGGTTTACGATGAATGGGAGGTTGCGGTAAAGCAACACATTATCCAGTAGTTTTGAGCCGGTCCGCCCCCGGCAGCTGACCCGAAACACCGCATCACCTAAACCAGCGAAATCGTCACCCCGATCCGTGAGGCAACGCCGTTCGGCACCCGCCGAACCGACAAAGTCGGTCCCGTGTCGCAATTCAATTTTCAGCCAGACAGTTCCGGGAAAAACCTGCCGGGCAAGGGCTGTGGAATTCAACCGGATTTCCTCTTTGTCCTGCCACTCAGCGATACCTGATTCACGGTAATGAATCACCGCAAAAGGGGTCACGAGTCTCAGATGGTTTTTATAAACGGTATCCAGGTTCGCCGGCTCAACCCGGTACCATACGATTGAGGTGGCTTCGGTCAAGAGGTCTTCCGGTGCATAAATAGAATTCTGCTCGAGCGTATCACCATCAGCGATGATATTCCGATAAGGTGAAATATAGACCGTGGAGTATAGATGCGCGGGTCGAACCTCCAGCAGATAGGACAACCGCAGATTGTCTCCGGCATCGGCAATGATTGCCGAATTCGACCAGTAAGGAGCGTTATTCCGATTGCCAATGATTGAAATCCGCTGCAACTGAATTTGAGCCGTAATCGGTAAGCTCAAAAGGAATATGGTGATGACCACCCCGAAGTAACATAATTTCCAACAAGTAACAACTCTCCGCATGACCAAATATAGCAAATATTTTTTGAATTATAGAACAATCAAAAAACCGGAAAAGCGGAAATTTTATCCTACCACCCTTCAATTGGATTTATTAACTTAAAAAAGTGAATAATTCAATCGTACAAACAGCACTTATTTTAAGTTTACACGCAAAGAACAGGTCTAACTCATAAAAAGGAAGGTGCCCCATGTCGAATGCCATTTTTTCACTACCTGAGCCCATAAATGAACCGGTCAAAGATTATCTTCCGGGCAGTGCCGAGCGTGCAGAGCTGCAAGGCATTCTGGAAAAAATGTCCGGTGAGCAGATTGAGATTCCCCTGATCATCGGAGGCAAAGAAGTCAAAACCGGCAAGCTTGGGAAAGCGGTCATGCCCCACGATTTTCAACAGGTTCTGGCAACATTTCATCAGGCTGGTCCAACGGAGGTTGAAATGGCTGTGGAAGCCTCTCAAAAAGCCTGGCATATCTGGTCAAATCTGCCTTGGTGGGAACGCGCCGGCATTTTTAAAAAAGCAGCAGCTCTGCTGGCTGGTCCCTGGCGGGCGATTCTCAATGCGGCAACCATGTTGAACCAGAGTAAAAACGTCTTTCAGGCGGAGATCGATTCTGCCTGCGAGCTGATCGACTTCTGGAATTTCAACGTTAAATTTATGGAGAAGATTTATGAACAGCAGCCGTTCTCTCCACCCGGTCAGTGGAACCGGGTCGAACAGCGTGCGCTGGAAGGTTTTGTCTTTGCGGTAACTCCGTTCAATTTCACCTCTATCGCCGGCAATCTCCCCACCGCGCCCGCCATGATGGGCAATACTGTCCTTTGGAAACCGGCGTCGTCAGCCGTGTTCACCGCCTACTATTTGATCAAACTGCTCGAAGAAGCGGGTCTGCCTCCGGGCGTCATCAATTTCATACCCGGCAGCGGCAGAGATGTCGGACCCAAAGTACTCTCCCACCCAAAACTGGCAGGCGTCCATTTCACCGGCAGTACGGCTGTCTTTCAAAGCATGTGGAAAACCATCGGTGAGAACATCGCTTCCTACAGGAGCTATCCCCGAATCGTCGGTGAAACCGGCGGTAAGGATTTTGTTTTCGCTCATAACAGCTGCGATCTCGATGAGCTGAATACTGCTCTGATCCGCGGTGCATACGAATATCAAGGTCAGAAATGCTCGGCAGTTTCCCGCGCCTATGTTCCGCAATCCACCTGGTCTGAACTGAAAACAAAACTGCTGGACACGATCCAGACTATCACCATCGGCGATGTGCGTGATTTCCGCAACTTCTTCAATGCCGTCATCGATCGGGTCGCTTTTGAAAATATCCGCACCTATATTGATTTTGCCCGAAACGCTGTCGACGCCGAAATCATAGCCGGCGGGATAGCCGATGATTCCAAAGGCTATTTTATCGAACCGACCATCATTGTTACCAGCAATCCGCATTTTAAGACAATGGAAGAGGAAATATTCGGTCCTGTTCTGACGATCTATGTATATGCAGACAGTGATTACGAAAAAACCTTAAAACTCTGCGATGAGACCTCACCTTACGCCCTTACCGGCGCTGTCTTTGCCCATGACCGGCAGGCGATCTCCCTTGCTTCCGAGGTGCTGCGGCATGCCGCCGGCAATTTCTACATCAATGACAAACCCACCGGCGCCGTCGTCGGACAGCAGCCTTTCGGTGGCAGCCGGGCGTCCGGTACCAACGATAAAGCCGGCAGCATGATCAACCTGCTGCGCTGGGTCTCACCCCGCACAATTAAGGAAAATTTCATTCCGCCGAAGGATTATCGTTATCCTTTTATGGAAGAGTAAATGAAACGTTTCTTTGTGTGAAAAAGCCCCGGAAAAAACCGGGGCTTTTTTATATTCTTAAACCGGAACGGGAGGGCTTAGCGCTTCTCCTTGATTCTTGCCGCTTTCCCTTTGAGTCCGCGCAGATAGTAGAGTTTAGCGCGTCGAACTTTACCAACGGAAATCCGTTCGATACTGCTTATTTTGGGCGAATGCAGCGGGAAAATCCGCTCCACGCCGATTCCGTTTGATATCTTCCGTACCGTAAAGGTCTCGTTGATACCGCCACCACTCCTGGCGATTACGACTCCCTGGAAACGCTGTGTTCTCTCCCGGTTGCCTTCAATAATTTTGTATTCAACCGCTACGGTATCCCCGGCTTTGAAATCGGGAATATCCGTGCGAATCTGTTCTGCGCTGGCTGCAGCGAGTTTATCCATTTTTTCCTCCAATATCATTTTTTTTCATTTTTCTCATTCAGCAATTCACTACGTTTTTGCTTTGTCCTTTCAAGGCGTTGCTGTTGACGCCATTCTTCAATCTTTTGATGATTCCCACTCAGCAAAATGTCCGGAACCTTGAGTCCGCGGTATTCCCGCGGCTGAGTGTAAATCGGGCCTTCCAGCAATTCGTCTGCAAAGGAATCCGTTTCTGCCGATTCGTAGGAGTGCAACACACCGGGAATATGCCGAATAATAGAATCGGCAATCACCAGTGCCGGCAGTTCGCCACCGGTTAATACGTAATCACCGATACTGATCTCTTCATCCACCAGATTCTCCATCACCCGCTCATCAATGCCCTTGTAATGCCCGCAGAAAAATACAAGGTCTGATCCCCCGGCTAAATCCACCGCACGCCGGTGATTAAGGAGATGCCCCTGAGGTGACGGACAGATAATCCGAAAAGGTGTATCCGGATGCATCTTTTTCAACCGGTCGTAGGCACGAAAAAAGGGCTCCGCTTTCAGCACCATACCGGCTCCGCCGCCAAAAGGTTTGTCATCCACCTGTCGATGTCTGTCCGTGGTAAAATCCCGCAAATCCCAGACCTCAAAACAGACCAACTGCTGTTCGACGGCTTTTCGGAACATGCTCTCGTTCAAGTACGCCGCGATCATTTCCGGAAATACAGTTACGAACCAGATCTTCATCTAACTTTCCATTCCGTCGATTAACACGATTTTGACAACTTTGTCGTTGTGGTCAACGCTCTTGATAAATTCATCTACTGCCGGAATTTCCACGGTTTTTTCACCGTTCTGAACAATCAACCGCTGCTGAAAATCAGATGCTTCTATTCCGGTTACAGTTCCAATCCGCGTGTTATCACCGGCGGAAATGGCAGCATATCCCAACATATCGACCGGGGCGTTTATCGAAACCTCTTTGATCTCAACATAGAGAGCCATTCCCCTCAGAAAATCGGTCTGTTCCCGCGATGTTACATCCTTCAATTTTAAAATAGCGTTTGAACCCCTTGGGCACACGTATTCCACTTCCCAAGGATTCATCCGGTCAGAATCATCTCCTAACCAGACTGTCCTTATTCCTTTTTCAATCTCAATCTCTGCAGATGTCAGCGCAACCAGCAGCTCGCCTTTTAAACCCCGACCCTTCTGAACATACCCGATCCGGATTTTGCTGCTTTTAACATCCACAATTACTCAATAATTTCCAATATCGCGCGTTTCTGCCCCTGCTTCGCTGCAGCAGCCGTCAGAAGAGTCCGCAAGGCTTTGGCTGTGCGTCCTTTTTTACCAATTACCTTCCCCAGATCACCTTCTTTTACCTGCAATTCCATAATGACAGTTTTTTCACTGTCGATCTGAGAAACCCGTACCTCATCTGGATGATCCACCAATTTCTTGACAATGTACTCGATGAAGTCTTTCATAACTGCTACTCCTTATTACTGGTTTCTGTGAACATCATTTCAATATCCGGTAATCGTAAGAATTTAATACAAAATTATCAAGAAAATCCAAAATAAATGTGTCTACCTTCGATCCGCTATTCTGCTTCCTTTTTCTTTTCATCAATTTCATCGGATTCTGCGGCTTTTTCCTCAGCAGTGGTCTCCTCTACCTTTTCAATGACTTCATTTACTTTAGAAACCGGCTCTTCGGCTGGCTTCGTTTCCGGTTCTTCCACTGCTTTTTCTTCTGTCTCCGGAACGGTTTCGGGGGCGTCTTTGTCCTTCACTGACTCTTCTGCAGTCTCTTCTGCATCGCTCTCCGTTTTTTGCTCATCTTCCGGAGTCGCTTCTGTCGCTTTTTCCTCATCAGCTGTCTCTTTTGCACTGATGGTTTCAGCGACCGGTTCTTCGGTGGTCACAGGCTTTTCAGCCGCTTCCTCTTCGGGTTGTGTGGGAGGAGTCGGTTCCTTCCCAGTTTCCGGTTTCGCTTTGGCGCTCGATTTTTTCTCTTCACGGACCTTTTTTGCCAGTTCAAACTTCTGCATTTCCACGTTTCGCACCTGCTCACCGGCTTTATTGCGGATCAGATGCCAATCCAGAGCGATGCCCTCTTTTTGCAGCAGATTAAATACCGTCTTTGAGGGTTCGGCGCCTTTCTC
Organism: Fidelibacterota bacterium; assembly: GCA_049975265.1. Classification (GTDB taxonomy): domain Bacteria; phylum Fidelibacterota; class UBA2242; order UBA2242; family UBA2242; genus B118-G9. The sequence continues at coordinate 107,444 of JBNGDF010000003.1, read as the reverse complement.
CAGCCATTTCAAGACTTTTTCCTTGTCAATATTCACTTCAGCCGGTTTGTTTAGGGGATAGTAAGTACCCACTTTTTCCAGATAGCGCCCGTCACGACGCACCCGTGAGTCCATTACCACAATCCGGTAAGATGGTTTCTTTTTTCTTCCTGTCCGAAGTAATCTGATTCTAACTGCCAATGATTCCTCCTTTGTGTTGTTAATGTATTCCGAAAGCAGATAGATTGCCCGGAATTTTCATTTTGCCCATCTGTTTACTCATTTTCACCAGTTGCCAATACTGATTCAAGAGGCGGTTGACGTCATTTGCCGATGTTCCACTGCCCCGGGCAATTCGTTTCCGGCGGCTGCCGTTGATAATCGCCGGTTTCTGTCGCTCCTGGCGGGTCATCGACTGGATAATCACCTCCGCCCGCAACAACTCTTTATCATCAACTTTGATATTCTTCGACTTCAGCTTCGATAAACCGGGGATCATCTCCAGAATATCACCCAGCGGTCCCATCTTTTTTATCTGGTGCAGCTGGTCCAGGTAGTCTTCAAGGGTAAATTGCTGTTTCAGCAGCTTTTTCTCCAGTGTTGCCGCCTGCTCTGCATCTACGGAAGCCTGTACCTTTTCCACCAGTGAAACCACATCTCCCATTCCCAGAATGCGGTTGGCGATCCGATCCGGATGGAAGGCTTCGATATTTTCCGGTTTCTCCCCGGTACCAATGTACATGATCGGCTTCCCGGTAACGCTGACAATGGAAAGTGCCGCACCGCCGCGGGTATCGCTGTCCATTTTTGTCAGAATAATTCCGTCGAAGCCCAGTTGATCATTGAATGCCGATGCGGTGTTGACGGCATCCTGCCCTGTTAATCCGTCGGCAACAAAGAGGATGTTGTGGGGTTTCAGATTCTTTTTCAGCGCCTCCAGCTCTTTCATCATTTCCTTGTCGATATGCAGGCGTCCGGCGGTATCGACAATCACGGTGTCGAGATGCTGCTTGCGGGCATAATTGATGGCTTCGACCGCACGTTTGACAACCTTGGATTTCTCGGAAAACACCGGAACATCGATCTGTTCTCCCAGTACCTGCAGTTGTTTCACAGCCGCCGGGCGATAAACATCGACGGATACCAGCAGCGGCTTATGGTTCTGCCTTTTTAACATCAGCGCCAGTTTTGCCGCAAAGGTGGTTTTACCGCATCCTTGCAGACCCGCCAGCAGAATCACGGTGGGCGGAACAGCAGCGGTTTTCAGACGATACTGTTGAGCTCCTAAAATCCTGCTCAATTCGTCGTGAAAAATCTTGACGACCTGCTGACCCGGCGTTAAACTCCTGGTCACTGTAACACCGACCGCCTTTTCCTGTACATTATCGATAAATTCTTTTACGACTTTATAATTGACATCGGCTTCCAGCAACGCACGACGAACCTCGCGAAGCGTGTCGCGGATATTACTTTCCGTGATTTTACCCTCACTGCGCAAGGCTTTTACTATTTTTCCGAGACTATTTTGTAACTGATCTAGCATCGCTGATTTTCGTATTCAATAAAGCAGGTAAATTTACTTTTTCACAACTGCTTATGCAAGGTAAATTACAGACCTGATCGTTCATACAATTGAATTGCACAAGCCCGAAAATGGTTCCATTTTTTCAGTGATGGGAACAATTTGAGCAACTGACGATTGAAAATTTGTCGGTTTCCATTTCGTATATTGCGATTCAACCTTTTCACAATTAAATTTCCAAAACGAATGACAGACACTAACCGCATAAAATCCTTTATCCTCATTTTCCTGCTGTTTACCACCTTCACTCCTCTGACGGCATATCAGACACATATTTTAACTGAAACCGAAAGCGGGCTGCATTTCCGGGTAGCTGACGATTCCAAAATCGAATGGCGACGGGCAGACGCTTATCCCGACTCAATCTCCATGTTTTTTCTGGGAGCAGCAGATATCGTGGATATCAATCCCGTCCTGGCAATCCCCTATTGGTCCTTTCTGCTCGCCCTGCCAACTCCCCACGAACCCGCCACCATTCGGACGTTTAATGTGACCTCTGAAATCATTCAGCTGGAAAAATCGCTCATCGACGAGCATATCAAACAGATTAATGCCCGACCCCTCTGGGATGTCATTGAAGTGGGCTATCTCCGCTTCAATCCGGTCTGTGAACTGGTCATCTATCCCCTGAAAGTCGTGGATTCCCGGCATATTCGGATAATCCGATCAGTGGAAGTCTCTGTCAGCTACGCTCATAAATCTTCCGAAAATACTGTTCACTCTTCTTCGATGAAAGCCCCTGCCAAATCGGCTTTCATCAACTCTAAATATCTAAAAACCTGGCAGCAACGTCCGCAGAGACAACTGGCAAAGAGAGCCTCCTATCCAGCCGGAACCTGGTTCCGAATTACCGTTAAAAAAGATGGAATTTACGCGATCAGCCACCAGGACCTGGTGGCTGCCGGACTGCCGAATCAAACCATTGAAAACGAACGGATTTTTCTCTATTCCAACGGAACCGGCGGTCGGGCAATCGACAATACTCCCGGCATCACTGTTCTTGACAACCTTGTGGAGAATACCAGAAGAATTTCCGGATCAAACGACGGTACTTTCCACACCGGAGACGCCATTATCTTCTATGGACGCGCCACCAGCGGCGTCGATGCCGACATCAACGGCAGACTCTACTTCAACCGCCACGCCTATTCGGATGTCAATTACTACTGGCTTTTGATTGCCGAAGACACCGGTCAGCCGAAAAGCATGCCGGTGCTCGACATGTCAACGGCGATTCCTGATACAGCGGTATTGAAATATGAGAGGATCGATCGTCACGAATTGGATATGACCAACTTTTTACGATCGGGTACAGATTGGTACGGCGAAAAATTTGCCAGCCCCGGTGCCAACATTTCCGTTGTATTTCAACTCCCAGAAAAAGCCGATGAAGACCCGGAGACATTCCAATATCCGGCAAATCTGAGCCTAAAAACCCGCGGCACCACTAATTCAACTGCCCATACCTATAAGATTTTCTTAAACAATTCACCATCGCCTGTCGCTTCCTGGACCACCAGTAACTGGTATGTCTCATCGCGGAACTTATCAATATCTTTAAAACCGGGCATTCCCAATATTATCAAACTACACTATTCTGCAAATGTATCTTCTGCCTCCGCCCATATCGACTTCGTACAAATCCGCTACGAAGCGCCGCTGAAACCGAGGGGCGACGAGCTGGATTTTTGGGGTCCGGCAAGATCCGGGATTGTGGAATACCGGCTTAGTGATATCGGCTTCAGCGAGGCGATTCTATACGATATCACCGACTGGAACAATGTCACCTATTACAATCTACCTCCAACCGCCGGGCATTCCTTTTCCTTCAAAACCCAAAATCAACTCAGCCAGCGCTCGCACTATCTACTGACCCACAATTCCAAATACCTTTCAGCGGATAATATTATCGCCATTCAGCAGCCGGAATGGACTACCCTGCGGCGACCGGAGAATGCGGCACAGTATGTCATTATCACCGATGAACCATTCAAAGACGCCGCTCAGGAGCTGGCAAATCTCTATTCAGAAGAGGTCAAAAGCAGTGACCGGCTTAGTTCTCTTGTCGTTTTGCAGAGTCAAATCCTGCGGGAATTCAACGCCGATATCGTCGATCCACATGCTATCCGCCAATTTTTAAGCTATGCCCTCAACAACTGGGCGGTTCCACCGGAGTATGTTCTGCTGTTTGGCGATGGTACTTTTGATTATCGCCATATTGAATCAAAAACCGGCAATCACGTCATGACCTACCAGGTGGAAGGAACTACGGGTAACTCCGGTTTTAATTCTTATGCAACCGATATGCGTTTTGCCTATGCAATTGGTCAGGATCGTAAAATGGACGTAGCCATTGGTCGCATCAATATCCGCTCATCCGCCGAGGCACAGGCGGTCGCCGACAAGATACGCTCCTACGTATTGGAACCGATTTATGGGGATTGGCGCAGTACCATCACGCTTGTAGCAGACGATCCCGTACGTCCCAACACCAACGAGCAAGAGCATATTACCGACACCGAAAACAAAATTGCCAATTACCTGCCAAAGTCCATTGATATTAAAAAGCTGTATCTTCTGGAATACCCGGAAATCCAGGATGCCACGACTTACGGCGTCAAAAAACCGGATGCGACCGATGCTATTCTAAAGCAGCTGGAGGATGGCACAACCATCATCAACTATTTCGGACACGGCAGCCCGACAGTCTGGGCGCAGGAGTATATTCTGGAAATGAACCGCGATCTGAGACGAATCAACACCGGAATGAAACTGCCTCTCTGGATCGCCGGTACCTGCAGCTGGGGACAGTTCGACGATATTCAGGGCAGTTGCTTTCCGGAAGCGCTGGTGATCGAGCCCAATGACGGCGGGATCGCCGCCCTGGCTGCCAGCCGGGCAACCTATCCGGGACCCAATGCCTTCTTCGTCAATCAATGGATGACAAATCTGTTTAATGATAAATCCGCCAATCGTCTCCGCCTTGGTGAGGTACTCCAGATCATCTCGGGTCTGGCAGGCGGTTTAAACGAAAACAATGAGAAGTACATTCTGTTTGGTGATCCGGCGCTTTATCTCGCCCTTCCCTATCATGATATCGAACTCAGTTCCCTGCCTTCCGATACCCTGAAAACTCTGTCCAATGTCGCGGTGCGTGCCAAAGTGGATAACAGCCTGACAAATTTTTCAGGAGCAGGAATCCTGAAAATATATGACAGCGACCGCCGGGTTACCCGCTTTTATCTTGACGGCAATCGCAAAGAACAGTCACTGTCCTATACTCTGCCGGGAGAAATTCTTTTCGCGGGATTGGTAGATATTCAAAATAGTCAATTTTCATCCAGATTCTATATACCCAAAGACCTCAATTACGCCGGACTCAGCGGAAAAATCACCGCTGTCGGCTGGAGCGAGGAGACCGGCACAACAGTGGGCGGTTACTATGCACCGATCTACTATTCCGGCGCAGAAGCGGTATTCGATACCACCGGACCGGCAATCGAAATCGGTATAGTTAATCAGGATTTTAAGAATGGCGATATTCTGATACCTGACAATCAATTGGAAATCCGCATCTGCGATCCTATCGGGATCAATATCGCCGGTAAACTGGGGCACGACATTACCCTCGTTTTCGATGGGGATCAACATCAGGCTTATATCGTAACCGAGTACTTTACCTACGACACCAATAGCGACTCCTCCGGCTCGGTCGTGTATCCACTGCCGGTATTGTCTCCAGGCAGCCACAGCGTCACCGTCACCGCCTGGGATAACAATAATAATCCCTCCTCCGGAAAAGCCGATTTTACTCTCCTGCCATCGGCAGACTTTGCCCTGGAAAAGGTGGTCAACTTTCCCAATCCCTTTGCCCATACGACAGATATTACCTTTCATCTGACCCAGCCTGCCACTATCAGCTGCACAATCTACACAGTCCGCGGGCTGAAAATTCGAACCCTCGAATCGGAGCAGCTCTTTCTGCCCGGTTTCAATATGCTTCACTGGGATGGTGTCGATGATTTCGGCAGCGGCGTGGCAAAGGGTATCTACATTTACAAAATTAATGCCCGCTCGGTCAACTCCAATGCCAAAGATGCCTACATTGGTAAAATGGTCAAAGCCGGATGAAACACTCACTTATTGACTGGCATGCCAAACCGATAGTTCTTGCCTCGGCGTCACCCAGGCGAAAACAGATATTAAGTATCATAATTGACGACTTCTCCGTTCATCCCTCCACTTATCACGAACCCGAAGATAAAACCCTTTCACCCCCAAAGCTGGTCCAAAATCATGCCCGCCAAAAGGCTCTGAATGTCGTCTCCGATTGCCCCGACGCCTGGATTATCGGTGCCGACACAATCGTGGTTAAGGATGACAGGATTCTGGGCAAACCAGAAAACCGCGCGCAAGCCGTGGAAATGCTCAATCTGCTCAGCAACACCACTCACCAGGTCTATACCGGTTACTGCATTCTGAATTCCCGGAACCGGCAGTTGTTGACAGACGCAGAAGTAACCGACGTGACCTTTCTGCCGCTAAGCCGGGCTATGATCAATATCTACGTGGATTACTATGCCCCCTTTGATAAAGCCGGTTCTTACGGTATCCAGGATTTCAGCGCCATTTTCGTGAAGCGCATATCCGGCTGCTTCTACAATGTCGTGGGCTTTCCCATCGCCCATTTTATCCAGACCTGCATGCACAAATTAAATACCCTGCTGTAAACTTTATATTGAATTTAATAACTTTATTTATAATATTTAGTCCGTTGTCGGTCAAATAGAAAGCGGATTTTGCTATGTTTTATGAGGAACTGAAAAAACTTCGGGAATCCAAGGGCATCTCGCTTGATCAGATTTCCAGCCGGATAAAAATAAACCGGACAATTTTGGAAGCCTTCGAACAGGGAGATTTCTCAAAACTGCCGGAAACCTATATTCGTCTCTTTTTAAAATCCTATGCCGCCGAGCTGGGCGTCGATCCCGGCACGGTCCTAAAAGAATACGCAGCATTGACCGGTAAAACCACCCGAAAAACGGATTCTGAAAAAGAAAAAGAGCGGAAAGAATCAAACTTTCTGAACAATCAGGAGGCATCACCGGTTAACGGAAATAAAAAACGGAATATCGCCGTCATCACCATCATTCTGGTTCTGTTCATCTTCGTAATATCCGTTCTCAAACAGGTACTCATGGAGGAAGAAGAAAAAAAGAAGCCCGTCGCCGTTAATACCGTCATCGATAAAATTCCGCCACCCGTCAATACAGTCGATACTACAAAAGTTGCGCCACCCATAGCCAGTGAAAAGGTACCCGCAGAACCGGATATAGAACCGGAACCGGAGCCGGAACCCGAACTACTGTCGCTTGTCATGCAAACCCGCGATACCTGCTGGGTGCGGGTCATCACCGACGAAATCGATACCACCGAAGCCAATTATCTTCCTAATGTCCGCCGCGAGTGGAAAGCCGAACGGCAGTTCGATGTCAGGGTCGGACGTCCGTCAAAAATTGAGCTGACCCTGAACAATAAACCATTAGGCTCCATCGGCAAAGCCGGTATACCTACCCGATTGATCATCACAAAAGACGGAATCGTGCGCTCAATCCTGCTCAACCGCTAACTATCCCTACTCTATAGCCCCCCTATATTCAGTAAATGTAAAAATTTACTTGACAATGAGCCTATTTTATCCTATAATTGTGGGTAGATGTGGGGATAAATCCCATAAATTCCCAAAGTTTTTCAGAGATTATGATCACTACTTTTGCCGGCGAATCAAAACATTTTTTAGACGACAAAAATCGTCTGAGTATCCCGGCAAAATTTCGACGCTGGGGTAATAACACTGAGTCTGATTGTGTGTTTTTCATCACCAAAGGCTCCGATCCATGTCTGGTGGCTTATCCGGAACCTGAATGGGAGAATTTCACGGAGAAACTGCAAAAATTGTCACAATTCAAAAAGAAAAACCGGGCGTTTATCCGAACCTGGTCACGAAACTCTATCCGGCTGAAATGTGACAAGCAGGGTCGCGTTCTTATCCCGCAGGAACATCTGGATTTTGCCAACATCAGAAAGGAAATCATTATCATCGGTGCTCTGAATTACCTGGAACTATGGGATCCGGAGACGTTGGAAAAGCACCAAGAATCTCAAATCCCACTGGACGATGATTATTATGAAGATTTAGCTGATATCTTATAGTCGTTTTAGCGGATTTAGGTCAATGACCACCATTCATGAGCCAGTTTTACTCAAAGAAGCAATGCAATTATTGGTGTCCAAGCCCGATGGCATTTATCTGGATGCAACACTGGGCACGGGTGGTCATTTCAAAGAGCTCTCCAATCACCTGAATGAGTATGCTTTCCTGATCGGGATTGATGCCGATTCAGCGGCAATCTATTACTGCTCAGAAAATTTGCAGATTCCACAAAATCACCTTTTTCTACACTCCAATTTTAACCAGATTCGGAAAATCTGTTTCCGCCAGGGCAATATAAAGGTCGACGGAATGATTATGGACCTGGGGCTCTCGTCTTTCGGGCTCGCGAATCCTCAGCGGGGCTTCTCCTATGCGACCGACGGACCACTGGATATGCGCTTTTCGCAGGATCAGCAGCAGACTGCCGCTGACATTGTCAATCAGGCAGAATTGTCCGAACTGATCCGTATATTCCAGGAATATGGTGAAGAACATCATTCACGTGCCATCGCCCGTCTGATTATCAAGGCGCGTTCAAAATCCCCCATCAAAACCACATCTCAACTGGCGGCACTGGTTAAACAGAAAGCGGTGGAACCACATGTCAATAAAACCTTAAGCCGGATATTTCAGGCATTGCGAATCGCCGTAAACCGGGAGCTGGAGGTTCTGAAGCAGACACTAAAAGACAGCATTGAGATCTTAAATCCCGGCGGTCGACTGGTTATCATAACCTACCATAGCCTTGAGGATCGGCTGGTCAAGAACTTTTTCAAAACCGAATCCAGAGATTGCATCTGTCCGCCGGAGTTTCCCGTTTGTCAATGCCATCATCAGGCTGTGTTTAACATTCTGACGCCGAAACCACTTCGCCCCTCCAAAACAGAGATCTCCCAAAATGCCCGGGCGCGCAGCGCACAGTTAAGAGCGGTAGAAAGATTGCATTAATTGATGAAAAAGAAAAAAATCAGTAAGAGTCGTCGTAAAAACCTAATAATGGGGGGATTGTTCCTCTTTTTGATCGGAATGATGGTCTTTTACATTTGGATATTCAACCACACCAATCAACTTTATACAGAAATCAATATGCTCAAACGGGAAGAAGCCAATCTGGTCACCCAGAATCGGCTGACCTCCGTGGAGATCGACCGCTTGGCACGGGCGGATCGTATCAAGCAGATCGCCATGCGGGAGCTGAACATGTGGACACCGCCGCCCGAGACATTGACAGTCGTCATCGCATCCATAGAGATAGAGTAGAATATGTCGGCGATTTATTTCAATATAAAAAAGCGCAGCATCTTCGTCGCAGCAGCCATGACTCTCTTCTGGAGTATGATCGCCGTCCGTCTCTTTTTTATTCAGGTCATCAATACCAAAAAATATCAGGTTACATGCCGCAGACAGGCAGAGTACCGGAAAACCATACCCCCCATCAGAGGTTCCATATACGATCGGAATCAAAAAGCACTGACAGTGGACATCGTTCAATACAATATCGCCATACATCCCTACCTGCTGGATGAAAAAGAACAGTTAGCCAAAGAGCTCAGCCAGCAGCTGCGTCCAAACTACTCCAAATATTTGCACGCCTTACAATCCGATCAGACCTTTGTCTGGCTTGAGCGTAATCTTTCACACAATGAAATTCAGGATTTCGTTGAAAAATATCAGTACCATAACGGATTTGTCATCGAACGGCGTGTTCGGCGGAACTATCCGTTCGGAGAAATTACCGGGCAACTCATCGGTCTGACCGATACTGATAACCACGGCATCGTGGGGCTCGAAAAGGAATTTGAGCCCTATCTCTGCGGAACACCCGGCTGGCAAGTGACGCTCAAAGACGGCTGGGGACGACTCAATAACCGTCCGGACAGACCCTATCAGGAAACCGTTGACGGCAATGATATTGTACTTACCATTGATCACGAATATCAGACAATCCTCTATGAAGAGTTGCAGATTGCCTATCAGAAATCCAATGCCGACAAAGCCATGGGAATCATCATTGATCCTCAAAACGGAGAAATTTTAGCCATGGTCTCGATCCCCGGCTTCGATCCGAATGATCCGATGAAATACCCCGTATCGAATCAGATAAACCGGGTAGTGACCGATATTTTTGAACCGGGTTCAACCTTTAAAATAGTCACAGCAACGGCTGCATTTGACCGAAATAACATTCAACCTGACGACAGTATTGACTGCGAAATGGGGCATCTTACCATCGGCAGACACATTATTCACGACCACAAAAAATACGACCGTCTGTCGTTTCGGGAAGTTATTCAAAAGAGCAGTAACATCGGTACAATTAAAGTCGCTCAGAAAATCGGAAAAGATGATGTATTCAATTACGCCCGGCGTTACGGTTTCGGTGTCAAGACCGATATTCAGTTTCCAGGCGAAGAAGAGGGTATCATCCATCCGCTCAAAGAATGGAGCGAGCTGGCACTGGCACAGGTTGCCATGGGTCATGGTATCTGCGTGACGGCATTACAATTAGCGTATGCCTATGCCGCCATCGCCAACGGTGGTTATCTCCTAAAGCCACTGCTGATAAAATCTATCAAAACCAAGGACGGAATTGTTCTGCACGAGAGCAGACCGCAATATATTCGGCAGGTCGCCAAACCAGAAACCATGCAACTGATGCGCGACCTGCTCCGCCTGACCGTTCAGAGCGGAACCGGCATTCAGGCGAAAATCAACGGTATGGCGATTGCCGGTAAGACCGGAACCGCACAAAAAGTGACCGAAACCGGCTATAGTCAGACCGATTATATCGCTACCTTCGTGGGATTCTTTCCTGAAGATCACGCCCGGCTCCTGAGCGTGATTGTTGTCGATAATCCCAAAGGGGATCGACATACCGGTGGCAATGTTTCGGCGCCGGTATTGCGGGAAGTCTTTACCCGCATCGTTAATCTCTCAGATGACCTGTTTATCCCCGAAGAATATCTGGACGCACCTGATATCCGGATCGCCGAAAATAACGGCACTCGCTTGCCCGCAAACAGTCACACCATGCCTACACCGATCACCCGCTCACGAAGACATGTCCAACTGGCTTCTTACCAATATACTCAAAAGATGCCGGACCTCCGGGGCAAAACCTTGAGTCAGGCGATAACGATTCTGCAATCCATGGGGCTGGACCCGAAAATAAGCGGCAACGGTATCGTCGTTTCGCAGAATCCACCGGGAAACACTGTCATCAATGCCAATACCCGCTGCCGAATTGAATTGAAACCAAGCGAGATCAGACTTGAATAAAGCGACCACCAAAATTCTGGAAGGAATCCGCTATACCCTCCATGGTGCACTGCCTGAGACCATCCGTTCACTGCAGTTGAATTCCAAAGAGGTTCAGGAAGGCGACCTGTTCTTTGCACTGCGCGGTTCCCGGACCGATGGTCACCGGTTTATCCCGGAAGCCGTCCGCAACCATGCCGCCGCTGTCGTCGCAGAAACGGTCACAGAAAATCTTCCCGTTCCTCAAATAATCGTCGCGGATAGTCGGGCTGCTTTGTCACAGATCGCTGCCAATTTTTACAATCATCCCTCGCGCCGTCTGAAAATTATCGGTGTGACCGGCACCAATGGGAAAACCACCACCGTATATCTCCTGAATCAAATATTTAAATCCGCCCGCAAATCGAGAGGAACAATCGGAACACTGGGCTATTCCATCAACGATCACTACCGGCTGCTGAATTTGACAACCCCCGATTCGATCCAACTACAGCAAATCCTAACCGAAATGTCGACAGCGGATGTTGAATATGTTGCTATGGAGGTATCCGCCCATGCACTGTCGTTGAATCGGGTAGATACGATCGACTTTCTGGGCGGTGTATTTACTAACATATCTCAGGATCATCTGGACTTCTACGGCGATATGACTCACTACGTCGCCGCCAAAATCCGTCTTTTTCATGCAATTCACTCTAGGGGTTTTCGTCTTTCCAATATCGATGACCCGCATTCCCGAGATTTCAATCAGACCGGGAATGCTCCGCTCTATACCTACGGAATCAAAAAGAAGCTCGCAGATTTCAGCTGGGATGCTGATGTCCAGTTCCGCAGCGGAATATCCGGCAAAATTCTATATAAGAACGGACAGATTCCGGTGAATGCAAAACTCTCCGGCTACTTTAATCTCAGCAATATTCTGGCTGCCGCCGGAGCCGCTATTTGCGCCGGACTATCCCCTGAGCACATCTCCACCGCCCTCAGCCGGGTAGAGTATATCCCCGGTCGGGTTCAGGAAATTACAAAGCCGGGCGCACCGCGCATATTCGTGGACTATGCCCATACACCGGACGCAATTATCAACGTGTTGACCGCTCTGCGCAATCTTGTTCCTCCGGAAGGCACATTAATCACCGTATTCGGCTGCGGAGGCAACCGGGACAAGAGCAAGCGCCCGCAAATGGCGGCAGCGGCGGCAACCCACTCGGACTCCGTCATTATCACAACGGATAATCCGCGCGATGAAAAGCCCGAAGATATTATCAGAGACGCCCTCGCCGGCTTCCCGACGGATTTTCACTATGAAGTGATCATCAACCGGAAAGAAGCGATTCGTTCCGCCATTCAGACGGCATCTCCCGAAGATATAATTGCTATTCTTGGCAAGGGACATGAGAATTACCAGGAGATAAAAGGTGCGAAGTACCCTTTCAGTGACGTGGAAATCGTAGAAGAGTGTATCAATGATCACCGCTGATATTATTCGTCAAACCGGATATGGAGAATTGATCAATTTCTATTCGACCGCCACCAATGTGGTCATCGACAGTCGCCGGGTTTCCGATAATTCGATTTTCGTAGCGTTACCTGGTGAAAAAACCGATGGTCATCGCTTCATCCGTCAGGCGCTGAGTAGCGGTGCCGTATTGTGTGTCGTTTCCATAGAATGGACACGGCATAATCCTCATCAGCATTTGCCGTTATGGATCACAGAATCTCCGGAAACCGCGCTGCAGAAGCTGGCGCAGGTCTGGCGCAATCAGTTCCAAATCCCCATGCTGGCAATCACCGGTACCAATGGAAAGACCACCACCCGGGCAATGTGTGCGGCAATTCTCGCAAAAAAATTCAATTTGCACACCACTGCCGGCAATCTGAACAATCAACTGGGAGTACCGCTGTCGCTGCTGACATTGACGGCTGATCACACTTTCAGTCTCCTGGAGTTCGGTACCAATCATTTCGGCGAAATTGCCTTGCTATGCCAATTGGCTAAACCGAATGCCGGTCTGATTACCAATATCGGCTACGGTCACACCGAATTTTTCGGGTCGAAAGCCGGTGTGGCACGGGCTAAGCGGGAGCTGTTCGACGCCCTGAAGACCGACGATACCGGGTTTATCAATCTGAACGACGAATATATCCGAGGAATGAATCCCCGCTGTCATCAGGTCACATACGGTATGGAAACTGAACATGCCGATTATACTGGTAAAATTATCCGGTTCGATGAAAACGGTTGCGCTACCCTGAATATCAATGGGGATATCCGCATTGAATTGAAGACTCCCGGAAAAGTCATGGCGCAAAATGCCCTCGCCGCTGCGGCTGTCGGTCTGTATTTCGACGTGAGACCCGATGACATCATCACAGGTCTGGCATCCTTCACACCGGTACAGCAGCGGTTCAATATGATCAGGACACCCCATTGCCGGATCATCAATGATGCCTACAACGCCAATCCAGACAGTACCCGGGCGGCGATTGACACGTTTGTCTCTATGAGGCTACCCGGTCGTCGAATACTGGTGTTTGGTGATATGTTTGAATTGGGCTCACTGTCTAATCCATGCCACCGGGATATCGGGCAACTGATCGCCGAATCACCGATTGACAGGGTCTACCTTTACGGAATGCTAACCGAAATTACCCACGCCGCCATCCAGGCTGCCGGTGGACCCCCGTCCCGACATTTCAGTACGAAAGACAACCTGCTGGAAGCACTGCAAAAAGAGATTAAATCCGACGATACAGTTCTGGTCAAGGGGTCGCGGGGGAATCAACTGGAAGATATCATAGAAGGATTAATGAGTTAAATGTTTTACCACCTCCTTGTACCATTAAAAAAATATTTCAGCGGTTTTAACCTGTTTCAGTATATCACTATCCGCTCTGCCATGGCGGCGATTACAGCGCTATTAATCAGCTTTATCGTCGGTCCCTATATATTGAAAGTTTTGCAAAGGAACCAGATCGGCGAAATCATCCGCGAAGACGGACCGGCGTCACACCTCTCCAAAAAAGGGACACCGACGATGGGCGGCATTATAATCCTGATTGCTGTCATCATTCCGGTCCTGTTGTGGGCAAATCTGAAAAATATTTACATCGTCCTTGCGGTCGTCGCCACGCTGTGGATGGGTGGTATCGGATTTTTAGACGATTATTTGAAAGTGATAAAAAAATACAAAAAGGGGCTGATCGCCCGCTATAAATTATGCGGTCAGATCGGATTGGGACTTTTTATCGGTTGCTATCTTTACTTCGCACCGGAATTTGAGGCGGTCCGCGGATTAACCTCGGTTCCTTTCTTTAAAAATCGGGAAATTAATCTGGGGCTTCTCTATATCCCCTTTGTCGTGTTTGTGCTGACAGCCGGCTCGAATTCCGTCAATCTCACCGACGGTCTCGACGGTCTGGCATCCGGCTTAATGGGAATCGCGGCGCTGGCGTTTGCGGTCATTTCCTACATAACAGGGCGCACGGACTTCAGTCACTATTTAAATACAATTTACCTGCCGGGTAGTGGCGAACTTACGGTTTTCTGCGCAGCGTTCACTGGTGGAATTCTCGGATTTCTGTGGTATAACAGCAAACCGGCGCAGGTTTTTATGGGAGACACCGGTTCCCTTTCCATGGGAACGGCTCTTTGGACCATCGCCATTTTGCTGAAAAAAGAGTTGCTGTTTGTCCTGCTGGGCGGTATCTTCGTCGCTGAGACCGCTTCGGTGTTGCTCCAGGTCGGTTATTTTAAATATACCCGGCACAAGACCGGCACAGGCAAACGGATTTTTCTGATGGCGCCCCTGCATCACCATTTTGAAATGAAAGGTTGGGCTGAGAGCAAAATTGTCATCCGCTTCTGGATTATCGGAATCTTACTGGCAGTTTTGAGCCTGAGCAGCTTCAAGATACTATGATGGATTTATCACATTTACCGATGGATATTTCGGGTAAAAAAATTAGCGTGCTGGGTGCCCGCAGGAGCGGTACCGCCGTCGCCGAACTGTTGGCGCATGCCGGTGCCGAGGTGCTGCTGTCCGACATCAATCCAATGAATTTTACCGCGCCGCAGTTACAAACCTTTCAGTCACTGAATATAAAAACCGAGTTCGGGAAACACAGCCCACAGGTTTTGCAGGCAGACCTGGTCATCATCAGTCCGGGTATCCCGGCAAATGTGCCGGTAGTTCGGCAGATGGAGGAGGCGGGCATTCCAATAATCAGTGAGATCGAAGCAGCATACTGGTTGATGCCCGATGCCGGCATTATTGCGGTAACCGGTTCCAATGGCAAAACCACCACGACGACTCTGCTCCACGAGATGTTTAAAAACAGTCAATACGATGTCTATTGCGGCGGCAATATCGGAACGCCCTTTTCCGCTCTGATCCCGCAATCACATGCAGACAGCGGCAAACCCAAACTGTTTATCCTGGAGGTCAGCAGTTTTCAACTAGAACGTATCGTACATTTTCAACCCGACATTGCCATTATTCTCAATGTTAGTGACGACCACATGGACCGGTATGACCACAATATCAACCGTTACCTGCAGGCGAAACTGAACATCTGTAAAAACCAGACGGAATCCGATCTCTACATCTATTTTTCCGATGACAAATTACTGAAAACCAATCTGCCAAAGCGTCCTGAAAAACGTCCTTTCGGTCTGAATTATCTACCAGAAATGCACTTCACCGTAAACCGGGAAGCCGTTTTCACCGCCGACCAGCGCAAACTGATTGCCAGAAACGAAATCCAATTGCCGGGCACCCACAATCTCCTCGACATTCTGGCAGCCCTGAACGCCGCCGAGCACTATACACTTCCAGAAGAACAGGTTATCGGCACACTGCGCCGGTTCAGGGGAATCGAGCACCGTCTCGAATATGTCCGCACCGTCGCCGGCGTCGATTACTATAACGATTCAAAAGCAACCAATGTTGACGCCGTCAAATACGCATTAACCAGCTTTGCCAAACCGGTCATCGTTATTCTGGGCGGACGGGATAAGGATTCGGATTTTTCACTCCTGCTGCCTGAATTGAAAAAACACGCAAAGCACGCTATTCTGATCGGAGAAGCGGCGGCGAAGATCGAGACGGTTATACGAGACACCATCGCCTGCAGTCGAGCCGTTTCAATGCAGGAAGCGGTAGAAAGTGCAGCACAACTTGCCGGAGCCGGCGAGATTGTCCTGCTTGCACCCGCCTGTGCCAGCTTTGATATGTTTGAAAATTATGAACACCGTGGTCGGGTTTTTAAAGAGATCGTTACGGCATTGACAGAAAAAGGGACATGAAAACATATCATCAATCCATCGACCAGTTTTTCTTTATCGTAACCATCCTGTTAATCGGCATCGGATTCGTCATTCAGTACAGTGCCAGTTCTTCCCTAGCAGCGGCTAAGTTCAACGATCCGGGGTATTATATGCGCGGTCATTTTATCCGCTTAATCGCCGGTTTTCTGGTCGGTGTCTTCTTTCTGAGACTGGATTACAGATATTTAAAAAACGTCGCTTTCTGGCTGGTCCTGTTGGCATTGCTATTGTTGATTTTAACACTGATCCTGAACCGAACCGGCAATTCTGCGACAGCGCGGTGGTTATCCCTGGGACCTTTCCGCTTCCAGCCGTCTGAATTGGCGAAATTTGCCCTGATAGTGTATCTTGCCTCCTTTTTCGACCGCCATCAGAAGGAAATCGGTGATTTCAAAAGGGGTTTTCTTCCACCGGCGCTCATCATGACCATCACGATGATTTTAATTATCGTAGAACCCGATTTCAGCACCGGTGCCGTGATTGCATTTATCGGCATTCTGATTATGATCATTGCCGGAATAAAACTGATATATCTTTCCCCATTTGCGGCGTTATTTTTAATATTTTCAATCATTACCGTTATCCGGTCACCCTACAAGATGAAACGCATTCTGAGCGCTTTCAGCAGTGAGGTAGACCTGCAGGGTGCCGGATATCAGATTAACCAGTCCCTGATTACGCTTGGAAACGGTGGATTCTGGGGGCGTGGATTGGCAGGCAGCGTGGAGAAAAATTTGTTTCTGCCGGAGCCGCATACCGATTTCGTATTTTCCATTGCCGGTGAGGAGTTTGGCTTTATTGGTACGCTGATTCTGCTGATCCTGTTTTTGGCATTGTTTATCCGCGGAATTCAGATATCCTTGCGATCAACAACCATTTTCGGAAATCTGGCGGGAATCGGTTTTTCGCTGAGTATGTTCGCCTACGTTCTTGCAAATACCGGTGTGGTCACGGGAATCCTGCCGGTGACCGGTTTGCCACTGCCGTTTCTGAGCTACGGTGGTTCCGCAATGCTCTACAATTTTGCCTGTATCGGCATTTTGCTCAATATTTCCAAAACGATGATACCAAAAGAAAAACCTCTCAGATTGGTAACAATCCATGGTTAAAGCAAGCGAAAAACAACAAATTGTAAGAATCCTGGTTGCCGGTGGCGGTACCGGCGGGCACCTTTTCCCGGCTATTGCTCTGATGGAGGAATTCAAAACCCGCAGCAGTGAGGATCTGAAATTCGAGTTCCTCTTCATCGGAACAGAACGGGGGCTCGAATCCTCGGTCCTGCCGAATCTGGATTACTCTTTCCGAAAAATCTGGATTCGCGGTTTTCAGCGCGGCTTCTCACCTCGCGATATTCTGGTGAACCTGCTTTTCCCCTTACGTCTGCTGGTCGCCTTGATCCAGTCTTATTTTTTAATCCGGCGCTTCGATCCGGATTTGGCAATCGGCACCGGCGGGTATACTTCGGGACCACCGCTGCGAATCGCCGCTATGCTAAAGGTGCCGGTTTTCCTTCACGAACAGAACGTCTTCCCCGGCAAAACAACGCGCATGCTCAGCAGACGTGCACGCAGGATTTACTCCTCCTTCGAAGATACCAGAGAGTACATTAATAACATCGTCTGCTACGGCACACCTTTGCGACGGTCGCTTGAAACGGTTTCCAGAGAACAGGGAACTCGTTTTTTCGAATTGCAGAGTGAACGAACCACGGTATTTATTTTTGGCGGGAGTCAGGGGTCCCGGGCGATTAACAACTACTGGAAAAGGCATCTGGATGATTTCACCGCGAGATCACATTGTCAGTTTATCTGGCAGACCGGACAGCATGACTTTGAAGAAATCAGGTATCGATTCGCCGAAAATCCGCTGGTCTATGTTACCCCCTTTATTCATGAAATGGGCATCGCCTACTCCGCTTCCGATATCATTATAAGTCGCGCCGGTGCACTCACGGTCGCTGAACTCTGTCTGTATGGAAAACCGTCTATCCTGATTCCGCTCCCTACTGCTGCAGGAAACCATCAGGAGATTAATGCCCGGATCATGGAAAAAGAGGGTGCATCCATTGTCATCCTGCAGAAGAACCTGAATTCGGAGCTGCTGGAAATTTCTCTTCAGGAAATTATTGAAAACCGGGCAAAACTGGAACAGATGGGGCAAAATGCCCGACGCCTCGCACGGGCGGATTCAGCCAAACTGATCGTGGACGACATCTTAAAAACAGTGGAGAGCCATGTTCGGTAACCTGAAAAAAATCCATTTTATCGGGATCGGTGGCATCGGTATGAGCGGACTGGCGGAGCTCTTACGTCATTGGGGATTCACCATCAGCGGGTCCGATATCAGCTATTCCGACAATATTTTGCGGCTTGAAAAAAGCGGAATCCGAATTTTTATCGGGCACCACCCTAAAAACCTGAAAGATGTTGACGCGGTGGTATATACCTCTGCCGTGACAGCGGATAACCCCGAATTGCAAAAAGCCCACCGGCTCGGCATTCCCACCGTCAAACGGGCAAAAATGCTCGCTGAAATACTCCGCATCCGCCCCAACAGCGTGGCAGTTTCTGGCACTCACGGTAAAACCACCACCACCTCGCTGATCGGTCATTTTTTCACCGAATCCGGTGGTGATCCACTAATCCTTTCCGGTGGGGTTATTCAGAATTTGAATTCCAATCTCCGCATCGGCGACGGTGATACCATTATTGTGGAAGCCGACGAATATGATCAGTCTTTCCTGCAGCTCTATCCCACCCACGTCGTAATTACCACTATCGATGAGGAACACCTTGAAATCTACGGCGATCTGAATAATCTGAAATCGACATTCATCAAATTCGCCAACCGGACTCCCTTTTACGGTAAAGTAGTGGTTAATGAAGACGATGAGCATGTGAAAGAAATTTTGCCCGACATCACCGCTCCTCTGCTCACCTGTTCCACAAAAGGAGCCGCCGATTTGCAGGCAAAAAATATTGTCCTGCAACAGTCTCACAGCACCTTCGACGTCTATCAATACGATGACAAACTGGGCACGATCAGTCTGCCGCTCCCCGGTCACCATAATGTGCAAAACTGTCTGGCGGCAATTCTGATCTCTCTGGAATACAGGATCACCTGGGAAACCATTCAAAAGGCGGTCGCTACATTTAAGGGCGTCCGGAGACGTTTTGAGATTGTCTATCAGAGCGATGAGCTGATGCTGGTTGATGATTACGCCCACCATCCCGGCGAAATCAGAGCCACCCTGAATGCCGCTCGTCTGGGGTGGAAACGGCGGGTGATCGCCATTTTTCAACCACATCTCTACAGTCGGACACAAAAACTGTATACCCGTTTCGCCGAAGAGCTGGAGCATGCCGATATAATAGTGATCCTCGATGTATATCCCGCCCGTGAAAAACCGATTCCCGGTGTCTCCGGTCAGCTGATTGAAGGTGTTTTGCGAACCAGGGGCATTCTGAATGTCCATTACATTCGTGAACCCGGTGAAGTACCGGATTTGGTGAAATCAATTTTTAAATCCGGTGATATGATCATTACTCTGGGAGCCGGAAATGTAAACACTCTTTTAAAGGCAATTAAAAAGGAATTAATTGGCAGTGAATAAACGCAACGCCGTAAAAACAGACAGGTATAATTCAGGGTTCTCGGTCTTTTCGGGGGGCAACCACAATGATCGCTGGCTCTGCTGTTCGGATAATCGAAGGGATATCCGTATGGTTTATGTTGAGAGCCCTGATCTGCCTGTTGAGAAACATTTTACCCTATGAATGCAAACGAAAAGACTGAACATCCATTATTGAAACGTATCCTGCGTTTCCTGGGCGGACTGATGGTCTTCAGCGGACTGGTTTTCCTTATTTACGGTGCCCACACCTGGTGCGATTATGTTGGTTTCTTCAATATAAGCGCCGTTCATGTTCAGGGAATCTCAATTTTAACAGAAGGTGATATTCTCGAAATTGCCGGCATTGATCCGGATACCAATATTCAGACAGTGAATCCGGCGGACATTCAGGCCAGACTCGAACAAAATCCTTATATCAAAGCCGCAACAGTCAGCAGAGCCTATCCCAGCCGGGTAAATATCCTCATCAGAGAGCGAATACCAATTTGCTACATCCACCACAGGGAGCTCTTTCTCGTCGATGCCGAAGGAATTGTACTGCCGATTCCCAATCAACCGCTGGGTACAAATCTGCCGGTAATATCCGGTTTTGAAAATGATTCTCTGGATTATTTTCCCGGCTATTATCTGCCCAACCGGAAACTGCAGGAGCTGGTGAAAATTGTGTATGCAACACTCCGCTCGGCACCGGAACTCTATGCCGAAATCTCGGAAATCAATTACTGGGATGACGGTCATTTTATTTTATACACCGTGAAAAGCGGAACTCCCATATATCTCGGCAATGGTGATCTGCCGGTGCAGCTAAGTATATTGGCAAATTTTCAAAACAGATTGAACGGAAAGCGCGATTTAAGCGATTATCAATATCTTGATCTTCGCTGGAACAAACAAATTGTGGTCAAGGAGAGACGTTCATAGGATGAAGTATCAATGAAATTACGAAATCAAACACTTACCGTCGTTGATATCGGCACATGGAAAACCTGTGTACTGATCGCCGATGTCCATCCCGAAACCGGGAATCCCCATATCAAAGGTTACGGGACTGTTGAAACAAAAGGGCTTAAGAGAGGCGTTGTCGTCAATATTGAGGAGTTGAGCCGGACGATCAGCGAAGCGATCAATGCCGCCGAATCCATGGCGGGAACCTCCGTTTCCCAATGCTATGTCAGCATCAGCGGTGATCACATTCGCAGTATGAACACTCAGGGAACGGTGGCTATCACGCGGGACGTGCGCGGCAGCGTCGGCGAAGCACAGGAAATTGAGCAGGAAGATATTGACCGCGTCATCGAACACACCCGTGCTGTGCCCCTTCCGGTCGACCGCCAGATTCTACATGTCATGCCGCAGGAATTTGTGGTCGACGAACAGAGCGGAATAAAAAATCCGATCAATCTACTCGGGAGACGACTGGAAGCCAGAGTCCATATCACAACCTACAGCACAACCGTCGCCTCAAATCTGAGGCGGTGTTTTAAAAATATCGGTTTGACCGTGAATACCTTTATTCTGCAATCTCTGGCGTCATCCATCAGCGTTCTGACCCCGTCCGAAAGAGAGGCGGGTGCGATTCTGATCGATATCGGTGCCGGAACCACCGATGTTATTGTCTACGCCGACGATGGAATTCATCATACCGGCGTTGTCAATTTTGGCGACCAGCTGGTAACCAGTGACATCGCCTACCTCCTGCGTATCCCCCATGAGAACGCCGAAACGATTAAGAAAAACCACGGGTACTCCTTTACGAAAAATGTCGACCGGGAGGCGGTGATTAAAATCGATAGTATCGGAAACCGACCCGCCCGGGAACTGCCACTGCTGAAACTGGCTGAATTTATTGAGCCCCGCATGGAGGAGATTCTCCGGGAAGCGTTCATGGAATCAAAAAAAGCCGATGTTCCTTTCACCTCTATCCAGTCGGTTGTTCTCACCGGTGGTGGTGCGCTGCTTAAAGGGTGTGAAGAACTGGCTGAATCAATTTTCAGCATGCCGGCTCGCATCGGATTTCCAACAAACTACTCAGGATTCGAAGATGAACTGAACAATCCAAAATATTCCGCAGCCATCGGAATGATCCAGTTCGCATTACAGGAAAAATTACAGGACCGGATTAAACCAACCGGTTCCGGCTCGTGGCTCAGCAAAACCTGGAACTGGCTGAAAAATTTAACTGAAAATATCATGTAAAAATTAATTTGTGGAGGAAAAAATGTTATTTGAATTTGACGATTTAGCGAACCAGCATGCAAAACTGAAGGTCATCGGCGTCGGTGGTGGCGGTGGCAATGCTATTAACCGAATGATCGAATCCGGGCTGACCGGCGTGGATTTCATTGCGGTCAATACCGATGCCCAGGATCTGGACAACAATCTGGCACCAACTAAGATACAGATCGGGAAAGACCTGACCCGCGGACTTGGAGCCGGTGCCGTGAAAGAGGTCGGAAAAATGGCGATGGAAGCCGACCGTCAACCGGTGTCAAATACTCTGAATGGCGCCGATATGGTCTTCATCACCGCCGGAATGGGTGGCGGAACCGGTACCGGTGCCTCGCCTCTGATCGCCAAACTGGCTAAGGAACAGGGTTGTCTGACAGTGGGTATTGTGACCAGACCCTTCCATTTCGAGGGACCGAAGCGGATGCAGCGGGCTGAAGAGGGCATTCGGGAATTGCGGGAAAATGTGGATACCCTGATCACAATTCCCAATCAGCGGCTCTTGAGCATTGTAGATCGTAAAACCTCAATCCGTCAGGCTTTTCAGACGGCGGATAGCGTTCTCTATCAGGCTACCAAGGGAATTTCCGACCTGATCAATCGCCACGGGATTATCAATCTCGATTTCGCCGATGTCAAGACCATTATGAAAAACATGGGTGATGCTATCATGGGTACCGGGTTGGCCACCGGCGATGAACGGGCTGTCCTGGCGGCTCAGCAAGCCATCTCCAGTCCGCTGCTGAACGATATGAATATCTCCGGTGCCAACGGATTGCTCATCAATGTTACCGGCGGTGAAGACCTGAATCTCTTTGAGGTGGATGAAGCGTGTAAAATCATCACCGAGGAAGCCGGCAGCGATGCCGATATCATTATTGGTGCCGTGATTGATGAGAATCTGACCGATGAAATCATGATCACCGTAATTGCCACCGGATTTGGGAACAGACCCAAAACCGATTATCAGGCGGGAAAAGCGGTACTCACAACCGCCAAAGAGGAACTTTTCGCCGAGGAAATCTCTGCTGTAGAAGGAAAGCGGGAATACGAAGAGAACTCCTATGAATCCGACAATCACACCAAACCGAGTCTGAAAATATCTTTTCAGAATGATGAAAGTGGTCTGGTCGATCAGGTAACCGACGTCAATGACCGTAATATACCGGCTATTTTACGTAAAATGATGAACAAATAGTCCTCTCTCTCCACATCTGATAAAAGAAGAGCCCCTGTCTGGCAGGGGCTCGGCTTTTTTTTATTATGAAAGAAAAATCAGGATGCTTTTTTAATATTGCCTTTCTTCAGACAGGCGGTGCACACTTTCGCTGTCTTTACGGTACCGTTTATTTCGATTCTTACCTTGGTCAGATTCGGTTCCCAGCGTCGGCGCGTCTTGTTATGCGCATGACTGACACTGTTTCCGTAAATAGGTCTTTTCCCGCATATTTCACATACTTTTGACATAATCCAATACTCCTTAAAAAACCTGCGGAATTTGCAGATTATTCTTCAGAATGTCAAATTCTTTTTCGATACTTGAAGTATGAAACAGCATTTGATTATCCTTTCCCCGATGTACTAAATTAAACCGTGAAAATCGCCAGGCTAAATATCGACACCCCCACTTTTCTGGCACCTATGGCTGGCTATACCGATTCACCCTTTCGCCGGTTGTGTAAAAAAATGGGCGCAGCCGTCGTCTTTACAGAGTTCGTTAGCTCCGAAGGAGTCATCCGGGAATCGGAAAAAACCTTCCAGTATTTATCCTTCACAGCATCGGAGCGACCGCTCGGCATACAACTTTTCGGATACAATCCGCAGTCCATGGCTGATGCAGCATCAATCATCGAAGAGCGCTATAAACCAGACATCATCGATCTGAATTTCGGATGTTCGGTTCGGAAAGTCGTCAGGAAAAATGCCGGAGCGGCATTGCTCAAGGATCTCCCACGCCTCGAATCCATCGCAAAAAGCGTGGTCAAAGCGGTCCAGACTCCCGTGACCGCCAAAATCCGTGCCGGGTGGGACCGACGATCAATCGTCGCCCGGGAGGTGGTGAAAATCCTCGAAAATGCCGGAATCGCCGCCCTGACAATTCACCCCCGCACGGCTTCTGACGGATATCGCAACAAAGCCGACTGGAAACTGATTGCCGAGGTAAAATCCATCGTATCAGTACCGGTCATCGGCAACGGCGACATCTATACCCCCGAAGATGCCCTGCGAATGGAAAAAATGACCGGTTGCGACGCCGTAATGATCGGGCGGGCGGCTATCGGAAATCCCTGGATATTCCAACAAATCGCACAACTCCGAAGCGGAAAAAATGATTACATCTCACCTGGTTTGGCAGAAAAGATTGCGATGTGTCTACAGCATATCGAGCTGGAAAAACAGGTATCAGACGAGTATCATGTAAACCGAATCATGAAAAAATTTTACCGCCACTATATCCACGGCTTTCCCAACGCCGCGGAAATCCGGAATCGACTGGTCCACTCTCCGTCTTTGGAACAGACTATTGAGATATTGATTGTTCTGCAAAAGTCTGTTCAGAACGATTCCTCTGTTAACTAAATTCCCCAGGTATTATTGTTCGGCATCAAAGCGTCGAACATCTTCAAAACCAAGGGTTTTTCCGGTGCGTTTGGAATTCAGAATAAATTGCGCTGCTGCTCCGGCGTAGTTCACCTCATTGGTTTGAAACATTACCGGTTCAACCCACCAGAATTCAACATACAACACATTGACCGATCCAATTTTGGACGTGAATGGTCTGGTAAGCGTAACCGGCTGACCGGAATACTCCGTTTTCAAATCCACCAGATAAACACCCTCTGGAACGGGATACAGATTCCAGGAACCGGCAGTCAGTTCATCACTGATAATGGTGCGCCCTTCCTGAATGATAGTAACCGTGATTACAGCCGGTTCAAACGCCCCGTTTCCTCCAGAATCACCGGAATATATCTCATCGGAAAAGAGCGCCAAATGACCGCTTTGAATTTCAGAATCCACCGGCGGAATATAACGATAGCGGTGGCTGCAGGCACATTGTAAGATCAACCAAAATAACATTCCGAAATA
Source organism: Fidelibacterota bacterium (assembly GCA_049975265.1). Lineage (GTDB taxonomy): Bacteria > Fidelibacterota > UBA2242 > UBA2242 > UBA2242 > B118-G9. The sequence goes on along the minus strand of JBNGDF010000003.1, from coordinate 82,135 downwards.
AATCAGATACTTTTTCATTCCCAAAGACTCACTATTTCAACAGAATCAACGCATCCTGTTCCGCTCCGGCGACGATAACCTGTTTGTCCTCCGTAATGAATACATTGATTTCGGAACGAACCGCCATCTCTCCGGGCAGGTAAATTCCCGGCTCCAGGGAAAAACAGATACCCGGTACAAGCTGCCGGTCATCTTTGGTTTCCAGATTGTCTATATTCACGCCGTTTCCATGTACCTCCCGTCCAATCGAATGTCCTGTACGGTGAATAAAATAGTCGCCATATCCGGCGTCAATTATCACCTGCCGGCAGACATCATCTACTTCATAGCCGTAACAGGGCTCATTTTTACCGAATCGTTCGCGAATAAAATCGCGACCGGCATTCCGGGCATCCCTGACAATGTTAAAAATTTCCACATACTTTGCCGGCGGATTGTCACCGACGTAACCACACCAGGTAATGTCATAATAAACGCCGGTTGGTTCGTTTTTGCGAGCCCATAAATCGATTAAGACCGTGTCTCCCTTTTTGATCGGATACGTATTATCCGGTGTCGGTTCGAAATGAGGGTCTGCGGGATGATCATTCACACCGACAATCGGGTGATCGCCATCATCGGTTAGCCCCTCTTCCTGGAAGCGACGAACTATATACTGCTGAACTTCATATTCTGTAATGGATTTACCCTGTCTGACCTCATCGCCGATCAGCGCAAATGCCTGATCTTTAATCAGCTGAACCTTCTTTCCCGCCTCCAGATGAGCCTCATATCCGGCTCTGTCTATCACCGCCTCGAAGGTTTGCACCAGATCCGCCGACGACACAATGTCCAACCCCATTGACCGGATCAGTTCGATTGTTCCAGCGTCTACCACCGAGATATAGGGGATGTTGCAGTTCGGTGAATACTGCATGGCGATTTTGCCGGAATTCGCCAGGACCTCCCGCAGCATCCGGTGGAGATCACCCCAGGACCGGTATATCTTCTTATCGCCGGGCAGCGAATCCAGCTTTTTCGCCTCTACTGCCGACACAAGCCGGACGGGACTTCCCTCTGCCGGTATATAGTAAAACCAGCGCCGGGTTGTAAACTTCGACGCATCCAGTCCCAAAATCCGGTATGCCATGCCATCCAGATGATGAAAATCATAAAACAGCCAGCCGTCAATCTGTTTCTCTGCAATTGCTTTTTGAATTCGTTCTACATTCATACTTCTCACCTATTTGATTAATTTTGATACATCTTTGAATTTTTCATGCCGGGACGTCTGCAGCAGCTCAAACAGTACCATCTCGACGCTGCGTAGATTCACGCCGCCGTTCTCAAGAACCCGTAACGCCAGACTGCTGTCACTCTCCTTCCGGCTGGCGACAGTATCAGCAACCAGATAGACCGCATAGCCGTCTGCCAGCAGATCAAGACAGGTCTGGAATACACAGACATGGGTCTCAATCCCGCCAATCAGAATCTGGTGACGCTTACACCGTTTCAGCGTTTCATTAAAATCCGGATTGAGACAGCAGGAAAAGGATTGCTTTTCACAGCGCACCTCTTTTTCCAGTAAATCCCGGATTTCAGGGACCGTCGCTCCCAAACCTTTGGGGTACTGCTCGGTGTAGATTATCGGAATATTCAGCAGGTGAATTCCTTTGATCAATGTGACCAAGCGACCGACCAGATTCGCTGCCCCGGACATTGCCGGAACCAACTTCTCCTGCACATCAATGATCAGTAGCAGTGTCTGATCCGATATCAACTTTTTCACTGCTGCTCCGTCTTTGATTTTGTCCTGCGGGAATCAATAATGTCCTGGCGAACTCTCCGAAAATGGAGAAAGAACAGAATGGCGATGATGATAAACAGTAAAAACAGGTTGATTTTGGCACTCGGCTTGGGTCTCATCTCCAGGAATATTCACTCTTTTTCGTAGAATTTCAATAAAAATATCCCGAAAAGTTTGATATTCTCTCCGGATTCCCTAATTTTCAAACAATTTAATCCACTGGAGCCAATTCAATGAGTCGTCAAGCGCTGGTTTATTTAAGAAAAATACCATTGACCGCCTGGATTTTTATCGGCATCTTGCTGGGACTTCTTGCAGGCATATTTTTCGGTGAATCAATTTTACCCTTCGCCACCATGATCGGTGATCTGTTTCTGCGCTTATTGAAAATGATCATTGTCCCGCTGATCTTTACCTCCATCACCTCCGGCGTACTGGGAATCGGCGACTCCAAGAACCTCGGACGGCTCGGCATAAAAACGCTACTCTACTATTTGACGTCGAGTCTGTTGGCAATATTGACCGGTCTGCTGTTAGTCAATCTGATCCAGCCGGGAATCAATGCCGACATTACCCTGTCAGCCAATCCGGATGCCGAATCTTTAGCCGTCGGTAGTTTGCAGGACCTGCTCTACCGGATTATTCCCACCAATCCCTTTTCCGCCATGGTCGACAGCGAAATATTACCGGTTATATTCTTCTGTATTATCCTTGGGATTTTCATTTCCCGCCTGAATAACTCTCATAAAACACTCCTGACCGACTTTTTTCAGGCTGGCTTTGAGGTCATGATGAATATCACCCATTTTATTATCCTTTTTGCTCCGCTGGGGGTTTTCGGTCTGGTAGCCAAAATCACCGCCACCACCGGTTTGGAGATTTTCAAATCCCTGGGGTTTTATTTCATCACGGTCCTAATAGGTCTGTTATGGCACTATTTTATCAATCTGCCCCTGTTGATCATCCTTCTGGCAAAGGAGAATCCGTTAACCCACCTGAACAATATGAGTGTCGCCTTGTTAACCGCTTTTACTACCTCATCCAGCTCGGCGACGCTTCCGCTGACTATGGAGTGTGCCGAAAAAAAGGCGGGTATTTCCAATAAAATATCAAGTTTTGTGCTCCCCCTTGGCGCCACCGTCAATATGGACGGAACCGCTCTCTATGAATGCGTGGCAGCCATGTTTATCGCCCAGGTTTATGGGATTGAATTAAGTATTACCGCCCAGTTTACCGTTGTTGTTACGGCATTACTGGCTTCCATTGGGGCAGCCGGCATTCCGATGGCAGGACTGGTAATGATGTCCATCGTACTGAAAGCCGTCGGTTTGCCGCTGGAAGGCATCGGCATGATCCTGGCGGTCGACCGCATACTTGATATGGTACGCACCTCGACAAATGTCTGGAGCGACAGCTGCGGTGCATTAATCATTGCCAAATCCGAAAAGGAGCTGACAATACCCGGCAAAATCGAAAAAAGGATTTTTGAATAGTTGACATTCATAAAAATAACTATTATAATGGTGGTGTGTAAAAATTAATAACCATAGGAGGGATCATGAAAACATGGATTCTTATTGCGATCTTAGCCGGTTTGGTTGCACTCTTGCTGGGAATCATTACGCAGCTGGCAGGTGGTGCGATCATTATTTCGGCGGCAGGGTGGAATGATTTTTCCCAGACGCTACTGCTGATCGCTATCGGGCTCGGCGTGCTGGAATACTTCAACAAGAAGTAGATACCGGAATTTCAGAGATGTAACGGGCAGGTGATTTCGGTTACCTGTCCGTTTTTGTAAACGATACCCACACCTTTCGGGTGCGCGGACCGTCAAATTCACAAAAGTAAATTCCCTGCCAGGTACCCAGCCGCAGAGATGCATTATGAATTATTATCTGGGCAGAGTTTCCCATCAGTGACGATTTGATATGCGCATCTGAATTTCCCTCAATATGTCGGTAATTCTCCCGAGGCGGAATCAGCATGCTTAATTTTCGGATAATATCTTCCGTCACATCAGGATCGGCATTTTCATTGATGGTAATTGCGGCAGTGGTATGAGGGCAATAGACCATACAGATGCCCGCTTCAATACCGCTATCATGAACCAGAGCCCGCACCCGGTCTGTGATGTCTACAAACTCATTACGACTGGACGTCTTCACAGTAAATTCCTGCATACGGTTCTCCATTCGTTAGGTTTTCTGTTCCTTTTTCCGGGCGGAAGGGAACAGCACATTGTTGAGGATCAGGCGATATCCGGGAGAATTCTTGTGCAGTTCCAGCTTTGTGGGCGGATCGCCGACATAGTGCCGGTAATCTTCCGGATCGTGACCACCCAGGAAGGTAAATGTACCGCGCCCGTAATTTCCATGGATATATTTCACCTGTTCGCCGTCCACCACTTCGCCCATAATAACGACCGTTTTTTTGATTTTATCCCGCCGGAAGCCGGTGGTTTGCCCCATAAAACCCTTGATGATTCCCACATGGTTCTGGGTCAACATCGTCGGTACCGGATCATACTTTGCCGAAAATTCAAACAGTGTAAAATAATCAGCCTCGGCTCCGGGTGTCACCGCCTGAAAACTGGGTGGATAGTCGATATCGGAGTACTCGTAGATCATCGGGTCCGTGTATAAGGTAAAGTTTTCGAACGCCAGCGTCTTTTCAAAATCCAGTTTCTCCTGAGCCTTAGGGTCCACCGGATCACCATCAAATACCGATGCCACAATATCCACACCTTCCGCCGCCAGGGCAATATCCAGCGCATCCGTTGCCGAACACATGGCAAAGAGGAAGCCACCCTGCCCGACATATTCCTTAATCTTACGGGCAATGGCTTTCTTTTCTTCTGACACTTTGGTAAAACCCAGCTGATGTGCTATTTTCTCGAAATACCGCTGCTGTTCCTGATACCAGGCTTGGTGGCGATAGTTGGCGTAAAATTTTCCGTATTGCCCGGTAAAATCCTCATGATGCAGGTGCAGCCAGTCGTATTCATCCAGCCGTCCCTCCATCACCTCGACGTCCCAGATAACGTCATAGTCGATTTCACCGTAGGTTAACGCCAGTGTGACGGCATCATCCCAGGGCTGTTTATTGGGCGGTGAATAGATGGCGATTTTCGCCGCCTTTTCCAAAAGCGCAATGTCCATATTATTTTCTTCGATAACGGAGTAAATCTCCAACAACTCAGCCGCCGACAGCTGCTCAAACCTGACACCTCTGAGGCGTAATTCCTGCTCAATACCACTATAATGATCCATTAAAAAGGAACCGCCGCGATAATTCAGCAGCCATTCGACATTGATCTCCTGTTTTAAAACCCAATAAACAATCCCGTAGGCTTTCAGATGATCCGTTTGGGTTAAATCCATGGGAATCAGCAATTTCTGAGCCGTTAATGGAGCAGTTCCAAACATCATCAATAGTATTATGAACAGATATTTTCTCATCTCAATCGTTTATAACTCCTGTTTAATATTCAGCTCGCTCTGCATCCTGCGCAATCTCTTTCTGACAATCTCGGTCATGAATGAATTTGGGTACTCCTGCAGCAAGCGCTGATACCAGTGAACGGCATATTCCCGATCATCGTCGCGAACATCGGCGATTTCTCCCATCATGAACAGGGCATCGTCGGCAAATTGATTCTCTTCACTCAGAATCCGATCGAGTATGCTTTCAGCCTGTTCCCGATTCCGGAAAAACAGTTCAATCTGCAATAAACGATACCGCGCCGGTAGTACCACACCCGTGTCCTCCGCATTCTCAATTAAATAGTCCAGACTCTCCCGGGCTTCAGACAGTTTACTCTGATGGATCAGCCACTCGCACTGTAAAAATTCCCGGACATACTGACGATTTTCATCATCCCCACCGACCAAAAACTGTTCAATGAAATTTTGAAATTCCAGCGCATCGTTAAATAGCGGATCGGCGACCCCTGTCATATTCATTAGCTCATTCGTATAGACCAGTGCCGAATCCACCTCACCGCGATAATACCGGCTCAGAATATACCGTACCGCCAGAGATTTCTCGACATCCGTGCCTTCAAATCTTCGCTGGTTCCGGCGAATGTATTCCGCCGCGCTATCGAGATTTCCCCGGGCGATCATCAGGTCTGCCTGCCGAACGATACAACTATAGCGAATATCGGTATCCGCACCGATTTCCAACGCGTCCTCATACAGCCGGGCGGCTCCGTCGATGTCATGCAGAACCCGATAGCGCAATTCGCCCAGCCGATAGAGTGCCCGGGCGGTGTAAACCGATCTTGGAAGCGAGACAATCATCGAATCGTAAACGGAAAAGGCTTTCTTAATGTGATAATCATCGGCACCAATCCCGTAGATATACGCCGGTACGAAAAAGATATTATCACGGTAAAAATAGTCCAGCGGCGAACAGGATTGATCCGCCAGCATTTCCCGCTCAAACGCATCCGCCAGTCCCAGCAATGCTTTCGGAACGACATTCCGAAATTCAGGCTTCTCAATGATTGTGGTGTACAGATGCTCTGCTAAGCCGTACTCACCAACATTCAGCAGATCACCAGCCAGGTCCAGAACAGCCTCACCCCGGTTGCCACTCAATGTTTCAACGATCAGCACCTGCTCAATTGCGGCGGTGTATTGCTGCTGGCGAAACAGTAAATCCGCTCGCAGCCGATAGAGCTCTTTGACTCGCTTCGAATCCTCGATTTCCTGTTGAATCAGCGAATCAATTTGGGCAAAGAGACTGCTGTCTCCGGGGAAACGCAGAATCTGGTTGCTCACATACTGGTAATTGCGTGGCTGTTGCCGCCCGTAGTTCAGGAACTCGCGGGTACTCTTGAGATATTCACCACGCGCCCGGAAAAAATTCGCCAGTTCGACGGCAAAGAGAGACTCATTTTGATAATAATCTCTTGCCGTTCGAATCACCTCTTCAGCCCGATCATACGCCTGCAGCATGATCAGACCATGAAACAAAAGGCGGGTGTAATTCTGGGAATACTGCGACTCTTTCCAGGATTGCTGCCAATGCTGTTCTGCCCTGAGTGTATCACCCTGTAAAAAATAGAGCCTGCCCCGATCGATTTGGGCAGCTTCGTCATTGGGATGATAGGATAAATATGTAGAAATCAGCTGTTCCAGCTCCGGATATTTCTTCTGCACAAACAGAAGATTGCTGTAGCGGGAATAGTAACTGCCGTTGCGGGGGTCCTGGTCGAACAGCTCACGATACAAAATGGTGGCTCGTTCGATGGCACCCTGCTGTTCGTACTGTTGCGCCAGGCGGTACTTCGCCGCCCGTTCCCGTTTCAGGATTTCCGGAGATTTCCAGCTGCTCTGAGCCACGCTCCATATCTGAGCCGACAACAGGATTGCGACAATTATGACAAATGTCGTCTTGCTATTCATTGGTTTCACTCGAAATTGATTCAAAATATTTCCGGATCAGCTCCTCGTATTCCCGCACATAGCCCTCTTTCATCGCCTGCTCCAGATTTTGCCTGAGAATGGTCTGCCGCTCTCCCAGATCGGCAGGTAGTTGTCCTGGTGATTCCCGCTCCAGGTCCTTCCCGGTGATACTTTTGCGTTCTTTTTTATAATCCTGGGTTCGCAACGATTTCTGCGCATCCAGAAGACGGGATAGAATACGCTGCTGACGCTCGAGGGTTTTCCGGAGAACGCGGTCCTGCTGTAAATCTTTAATAACTTCATCCATATCCTTGGCAACGCCACCCAAATCACCGGTTTGCTGTCCACTCTCACTGATCTCTTTCTGCAGATCTTCCAGTGACTTACGCAGCTGCTGTTGGCGCGCCGCCAGTCGCTGGAGGGCTTGTCGACGCCCCTCACCGCCGCTCATCCCCAGCAGTTGTGTCTCATCGTTAATTCCCTGTTGCTGTCCCGCCATTTTCTTCAGTTGCTCAAGATACTGTTCAAACCCCGACGCCGAACCACTCTGCTGGAGATTTTTCATGGAATTGATCAGATTCAGCGCGGCATGATTCAGGGCGGCTACTGCGTTATTTGCGGCGCTGGCGGCAGCGTGGGTATTGCGCTCTTCCATCAACTGGATCGCCTCATTCATCCCTGCCGCTGCCTGCCCAAAACCTTTACCGGCGTTGGAAGAGAGACCAAAGGTCTTATTGGATAGTTCAATCAGATCGTTAATTACCGTCGACAGGTTCTGGCGGATATACTGCTGCCGGACAGCCACATCCATTAACTGCTCGCTCTGACGCGGCGTACTTTTTATCAACTGGCTGATGGTCTCCTGGCTTTGGGATACCTGCATGGTTTTATAAATTACCTCCCGAAAATCACTCATCAATTGCTCCATCTGCCCGGAATTGAAGTCGGATTGAAACTGCTGCATCTTTTCCAGAAATTCCTGCAGCCGTTTTTGCGCCGCTTGCGAATGTTTACCCGCCTGGTCTTTATCGCTGTGCTGCAGTGCTTCGCGTGTCTGATTCATCTGACTCTTAACATCGGAATTTTCGAAATCCTGTTTATGCGCCGCCAGTTCGCGGTAGGGCATTAACGGAAATTCCTGCATATCCCGGCTGGTTCGCTCCATTACATCGAGCAGAATATCGGTGTCACGCTCAACGGTTTTCTCCTCTTGAGCCAGTTGGTTCATTTTGGTTTTTTCGCTGTCATCGGTCTGCTCAATGTCCCGGTTGATATTCTCCTGGCGATTCACCAGGTCTTCCAGACGACGGACAATCTCATCTACCGACTGTTCGATTTTTACCCGCTCAAGCAGCCTGAGCATTCGATTGATCTCTTTCGAAAACTGCTCGCGGTTTGTGCGAAATTGTTTCAGGGCATTTCGGACCTCTTTACGGTCCATTTTTTCCAGTGCCTGCTGGAGCTTTTCCATCGCCGCCCGTAGCTCCGGCGTCATGATTTCCTGAAACGACTGCTGCAGCTGGGCATATTTTTCCAGAGTCTCCTCATCGAAGAGATTATTTTCCCGGCTCTCTTCTATCATCTTATCCAGCCGTTCTGCCATTTCGGACAGTTTTTCCGTCGCTTTTTCAGTGCGTTGAATCTCCATAGCCAGCTGTTGTTTCTGTTCCCAGTTGAGGTCCGGATTTTTCAGCAGCTCCAGCGAAATCTGCTCGAGAGCCTGCTCGGCATTCTCCAGCTCCCGCTGTAATTCAGCGCCCCGCTCCATTATATCATCCTGCTGCTCGTATAAACCGCTGAAAAGATCGTTCAAAGATGGAAACCGCGCCCTGAGTGTCCTCGAGTTCGCTGACTTGGGACCGTTGATGGGATCATTGTCATAGGCGATTACCTGAAATTCAATCACATCCTCCGGTGATAAACGCATATCTTTCACCGACCAGTTGTAATACAATTCCTGAAGGGTCAATTTCCGATCTCGAAGTGGAAATTCAACGGAATCCGCAGGTATCTGATCGGGGGTATAGTTTTTGATTAGACGATAGCGAATCAGGACCTTTGAAAAGCCGTAATCATCGCCGATCCGGATACCCAGCGGAATTTCCATGGCTTCGGTCAGCTCGATATCGGCATCCGGTGAAATCAGCCGACAGACGGGATAGGAATCCGGGATAATCCGGATGGAATAGCGTATCGGGTCCAGATTCCGGACGCCATTTTCGTCCATTAACAAAAAGCGGAATTCATCGGCAGCGGTAATAAGCAATTCGCCGCGGGCAATATTACCGGCAATGTGTAAATCCAGGGGTAGTCCCGATTTAAACCGCAACCAAGCGCTTCGGAGTGGCTTGTTGGCAGTTGCCGAAAGCTCCAGCCGCGTGCCGGGCAGTACCATCAGTTCCAGATTGTTGGACTCTTGGATTTCCGTCGGCAAACCGGTGTATTCCGGCGGATCGATACGAATCGCGACCGCCAGTATTTCCGGGCGGTCGGTGACTTTGATCGTATCGCTGCCGCTGCTGATCCGCCGCCAGGGTCTGAAAACCGACCGGTTTTCTGCAAAGGCTTCATAAATGATCGTATTGCGGACGGCGCCCAGATTCAGCCTGATCCGACCGGAGTCATCAGGAACAACACTCTTTTCGGTAATAAAATCCCGGTGGTCGGCACGAAAAGTGAGTTGTTCGGGATAATTACCGGAACAGAGAAACGCCACTTGCACCGTATCGCCGCCGAATACATTCATAGAACCGGTCAGAGATCGGATATGAAAAGGCTGGGGAATGGTAAACGATTGCCTGGGATGCAGCAGACGCTCAACGGATTGTTGATAATAGTCTGCATTGAATCCCGCAATTCCCGTAAGCATTGTCAGCACAACCCCAAACTGAATCAGCGATGAGCGCAATTTCTGCCGGGGAATTACCTCCTCAAAACGATATTTCCCGATCTCTATTGCCACCGTTTTCACCGAATAATCCGCCAGTTCCCTGGAAAAACCCGAATCCTCCTGCCGGCTCATCTCAACCAGTTGCAGCCCGTTCAACAGACGGTCACCGAGGACGGGAAATTGTTTTCCCAACAGCCGGGCAAGTTTTTGATTGGAAAAGGATGCCATTCGATTGGTGCGCACCAGAAATGCCAACACCACCGGTGCCAGGCAAAAAATGAGCAGAAAACCGGTAAAAAATCTAAGGATACTCAACCGGACCGGCACAGCAAAGTACCGAAACCCTTCCAGAGTAGTTATGATAAAACCGGTTGCAAACACCAGCATTAGCGCCCGTACGAAACCATTCAGAAAAATGAATTCGCTCCATCGTTTGCGCAGGGCGTCCAATTTGACTTCGATAGTTCTGATATTTTGACCGGAATAATTCATTGAGTCAGAGAATAGATGATAATGTTGGCACCCATTTTCAGGGCGGCGTCATGTTTTTCCGGCGGATCGTTGTGAACTTCCGGGTCTTCCCAACCATCGCCCAGATCAGTCTCATAGCTGTAAAACACGACCAGTCGATTATGGTGAAAGACCCCAAATCCCTGAGCCGGTTTGTTGTCATGCTCATGAATTTTCGGCAATCCACCCGGGAATTCGTAAAAACAGTGGTATATGGGGTGATCAAAAGGCAGTTCCACCAGATCATTTTCGGGAAATATTCGCTTCAGCTCCCGCCGGAAAGACTTATCCATTCCATAATTATCGTCGGCATGCATAAATCCACCAGCATCAAAATACTGTCGTAACCGCAAAATCTCCTCATTGGAAAAGCGGATATTACCATGCCCGCTGACATAGAGGTAGGGATAGGAAAAAAATTCTTTGTCCATGACGGAAACCCGGTATTCCTTCAGATCGGTTACAACCGGTGTATTGCGACTGACAAAATCCAGCAGATTGGGCAGCGAACTCGGATCGCAGTACCAGTCACCACCCCCGTCATATTTCAGACGGGCAATAAAAAATTTCCCCAGGCGGCTGTCGGCACCGGCTGGATTGCCTGTCATCATTACACCAAATAAAAGAGTGCTGATTAGCAGGTAAAACGCTTTGAATCGTCTAGCATACATGGTCTTTATACAAGTGATAAAGTGCTTTGTTTCATGATCGATATTCAAGCAGCCGGGAGCTAATATACGCAATTTCAGTGTAATTTTTGCTTACTTTTCACCCCGGAACTATTTATTTTTAAGCAATGAGAATCCGGCACCTGATATTTTGGCTGATCGTGATATGTACCGTACAGCTATACCCTCAAAATCTTGTCTATAAAATCGCCGATTTCTTTCAAAATCCCATCGAATACCGCAAACCTTTCGGCATCACTCCCTTTGAACTGAAAGCCGGTGGTCAGCTGCTGGGCGCCGATGCACTCCGTTTTGATTCCACCGAAACTGAACTGGAAGGTTTTGACCAGCTCCTCAATCGCTACCTTCACAATCTTGAAGTAGAACTGGCAAAAACCAATCTCCTCGGTCTGCTGATCCCACAAAATTTCATGGATTTCCAGACCGGACTGGGATTTAAATACAAATCGTCTCTCATCAACCAGGGTCTGCCGGAAGCCTGGTCGCAATATGCACCGGGCACCAATGAGCAGCTCTATTTTGCGCCCCGCCTGATTGAGGCAAACATCAACCAGTCTTTGGCATTTCAGTGGTCAAAACATTTTTCTAACTATCTGCAATTCAATGCCGGTCGGGCTTTTACGTCGGCGTACCGGACACGGGCGGGAGAGCGTTTTCTGACGCAGCAAGGCTGGACCTTTTCGGTAACGGCAGGTCTGAAACTGCTGACGAAAATCGACTTTACCTTCAAAGAGGTATACGGCATTGAATTTCAGTATCAGCTTGCCCGGTTTGATGATTTGAAAGACCACCATAATCTCAGTCCGATCAAGAATATCGATTTCAGCAGCTTCGGCATCTCGCTGACCTTCAGTATGATCAGCGGCGGAAACCAGACCCAAGGTGATATCGCCAAAGCGCTGTTCAAAAAGGGCGATTACATCGCTGCAAAAGCCAATTTCAGGGATTTTATCAAAAATGAACCTACCCACCCCCGCCTGTTCAAAGCCCAATGGATGATCGACAAATGCGATGCACTGGTGGTCTATCAGTACGCCGAACTGGCGGATCATTTCATAGAGGTCAAAGACTTTTCCAAAGCAGCCCGTTATCTGGAAATGGCAAGCAAATCCGTGGATGACATGCTGCTGACCAGAATCGATAGCAGTTATCAGGAAATCGGCAGCTGGTGGCAGGCGACACTGGATTCACTCATTCTCTCAAATGCCATTACCGAAGCCGAGGAATTTTTAAAAAAAACGGAGTCACTTAAACTCCCCCATACCGAAGACCTGAAAGTACTCTATCTCAGTGAAATCTACTTTTATCGCGGAGTGGTGTTCTGCGACTATCAGATCTGGGATAAAGCGCTCTACTTCTTCGACCTCGCCATTCAACACAATCCGGCGATCCGTGACCGGGTCGAGCCATTCCTCACAAAGATTGCCTACGGTTATATTCAGGATGCCAATCTGTCGGTGGATCACCAGAGCATCGAACTGGCGCTGGAATCGCTGCGTCAGGCAACCGAAATCCGCCCGGAAATCCTTTTTCTGACCCGCGAACATATCAAAACCCTCGAACAGGGCATCCAATATCTCAAAGAGCAGGCGGCGATCGAAAAACTGCAAAATGTCGTCGCTGAATCCCGGCAAATACCGCTGCCAGACGGCTTCTCTCCCCGAATTGGAATGACGCGCGATCAGATCAAAGCGGAATTAGGGCAACCGGCGTATACCAAATCGCTGGAAACCAGCGGCAACCAGACATACGAATTGTGGATTTATCAAACCGCCGATGCAAAGGAGATGTTTTTCTATTTTAAGAACGGTGTTCTGTCCAAAATCGAGAAACTGTAATCATGATGATTGCGAGATATCTGTATGAAAATATTCTATACTGACGGCGCCTGCTCCGGAAACCCCGGACCGGGCGGCTGGGCAGTGGTTCTGCTGGAAAACAATCAGCCGGTGCGGAAATGGGGCGGCTTTCAGACAAACACCACCAATAATCGAATGGAGCTAACGGCAGTCATCGAAGCCCTGAAATATCTACGGTCCGATGAAGACGCCGTTATTTATACCGACAGCGAATACGTCCGTAAAGGAATTACCGAGTGGTTACCGAACTGGAAGCGTAAAAACTGGAAAACCGCCTCGAAAAAGCCAGTGAAAAACCGGGATTTGTGGGAGCGTCTGGATTCATTGAATCACCGCCGCATCAGCTGGCATTACATTGCCGGACATTCGGGAGACAAATACAATGAAATGTGCGACCGGCTGGCACGGCAGTTTATCCGTTCCCGCCAGGAGTGGGCTTTGGTAGATTGATGCCGTGGAAAGCCAGGAAATGTCTTTAATCACAAAGCGGTGGCAACAACCCGGCTCATCCGACAACCTTGTCCGGAGATGCTCATCTAAATGGTATGCTTATTTAAAAAGGAATTTAGCATGAAGAACAGATCACCTTACGGTTTGATTGGCATGATTGCATTCCTGTCTGTATTGAATTCGGCAACCTTCGCCCGGCAACCGGTTGACGATTACCGCATTGTGGTCACCTGGTCGGCTTTCGGTTCTGAACTGGAAGCGGCATTGGTGGTGCCCAATATCCAGAGTGGCGTCGGGTATATTCTCACAGGCAGCATCCCCGGCGAAACGCCCGATGGCTCGGCAACCGCCAGCGGAGACGTCACCGATGACCCCGAAATCGGCAAAGAAGAATTTACTATAACACGCTTTATATCAGGTACATACCAGATTTTGATAAAGAATAAGTTTATCGAAGAAAGCTTCGGTGAGAATGATCTGTTTGGTACTGCTGAAGATGTTTTCGTCAACTCAAATGCCTGCGTCAGTTTTTACGAAAACGATCATATGGTGGAGTCCATCAGGATTCAGCCCGATGCACAGGGAATCGTCTGGCTGGCGGCTGAGATTGATGGCAGCAGCCGAACCGTCACCGAAGTAAACAGAACCTATCCCCGGCTGCGGGCGATTTACGGCAGTGTGATCGATGCCGTTACCGGGGACGCTCTAGATAACGCTCTGGTCATTGTCAAAAACCGGGACACCAAGGAAACCGTAGGACGTGCCATCAGTGACACCGACGGTCAGTTTGTTGTGCCGGTGGATCACGGACGCTATACGGTTTACATCGGTAAAAAGCAGTACATCTCTGATCGTTTTGATGTTGATGTCTTGCTGGATTTTCCAAGCACCGTCCATGCCGTATTGACAAAAATTATTCCGCCGCAGGATTACAGGATTGTGTTGACGTGGGGACGGTATCCTGTCGACGTCGACGCTCATCTGCGTGGTCCGCATCCCGGTCATGAGGATTTCCACATCTACTGGAACCGACGCACTCTAATTAAAGGCAAAAAATTTCTTGACCGCGACGACACATCCTTCTTCGGACCGGAGACCATTACTATCTACGGGCTCGATCCCGGTGCCTATCGCTACACGGTCCACAACTATAGCGGGCGCCATAAAACCAACGGCGACGATCTTTCCAGAGGCAACGTTACCGTTAAAATATACAACGGCGACCAGTTATTGAAAGAGTACCATATGCCGCCCGGCACTCCCGGTAACTACTGGAAAGTCTTTGAGATTGACGGAGAAACCGGTCAGATCAGAGACATCAATCAGACCGGTTTCGAGAGCGATCCGGAAAGACTCTGATCACCGTTCATGTTGATTGATCTTACATTGTAAGATACCGAATATTGTAGCAATTTCTAAATCCTGGTGACAAATCTTGCTACAATGGTCTTTACACCGCAGCTGCGAAAACTAATCCGCAGTTTTGCCTGTCCGCCGCTACCGTTGACACTTACGACTTGCCCGACACCAAAAATTTTATGGGATACCCGGCTGCCGGGCGAGATTTCAGAGTCGTTTTCCCGGATTGCTGAATCCTGCCGTCTGCCGCGTCGCGCATGCGGTTGCCGTGACGCCGATATAACACCCTCGTGCCTAAAAGCCGTTTCCAGCACCTCCGGCGGAATTTCGCTGAAAAACCGGGATTCCGGGAGATACTCGGTTTCACCGGCGCGGCTGCGTCGCTGAGCCGTCGTCAGGAACACTTTATCCATCGCCCGGGTTAACCCCACATAAAACAGCCGACGCTCCTCTTCAAGTGCCTTATCACTGGTATCTCGCTCCAGCGGAAAGAGTCCCTGATTCAATCCGCATATAAAAACCACCGGAAATTCCAGTCCTTTGGCGCTGTGCAAGGTCATTAACGAAACCGCATTTTTCTGATCCTCCCAGGTATCGATATCGGTAATCAGCGAGACCCGCTCGAGATAATCTTCCAGATTGGCGTCCTCCGTGGTATGGCAGTATTCGGAAATATCACTCAGCAACTCATCAATATTTGCCAGGCGCTGAATCGCTTCCTCACCGCCCTGTTCTTTGTAATATTTCCGTAAACCGATCTCGTCAATGACGACCCGCGACCACTCCTCAAAGCCCAATTGATCACGTGCTCCCCGGATGCGCGCCAGCATATCCAGAAATCCCCCTATGGCATTTGTAGCGCGAGTGGACAGGTCGATCAGCTCCAGATACGCCAATGCGTCGAACAGGGTAATTCCTTTTCTTTGCGCAAAATCATTAAATAATTGCACGGTTTTTTCGCCGATTCCCCTGGGAGGAAAATTCAGAATCCGTCGCAGACCTATCTCATCCCGGGGATTTGAGAAAATGCTAAAATATGCCAGAATATCCCTGACCTCTTTCCGCTCATAAAATTTGGTACCGCCGACGATGTTGTACGGAATATTATTGCGACGCAAAATTTCCTCGAGAACGCGGGTCTGGGCATTGGTGCGATAGAGAATGGCAAAATCTTTAAACACCCGCTTGTTTTTAATAATCTCTTTTTGAATGTGTGCAGCGATTCCGGCAGCTTCATCGTAATCACTGTCCGCTTCAATTTTAATCAGCCGATCACCGGTGGGTTTCTGCGACCAGAGTGTCTTTTGAGCCCGATTGATGTTATGAACCACCACGGCGGTGGCGGCATTCAGAATATTATTGGTAGAGCGGTAATTCTGCTCCAGTTTGAAAATCCGGCAGTCGGGATAGAGGGAATCAAATTTCAGGATATTTTCTACGTTGGCGCCCCGCCAGCTGTAGATACTCTGGTCATCATCTCCGACGACACAGACATTACGATGTTCTCTTGCTAAAAGATTGATCAGATCAAATTGCGGTTTGTTGGTATCCTGATATTCATCCACCAGAATGTACTGGTACTTCAAGCGGTATTTATCCCGCGTCTCCGGAAATTCACGAAAAATTCGCAGCGGCAGCAGCAGCAGGTCATCAAAATCCACCGCATTTGACTGGACCAGGGCTTTCTGATAGAGCGGATAGAAGGCTTTGACAATCAAATCCAACCGGTTATCCTGGCGCGGTTTAAATGCCTCGGGACCGGTCTGCCAGTTTTTCAAGTAGGAAATGCGCCCTAAAATATTCCGGGGAGTGTAACCTTCCAGGTCGAAATCGGTGTCGCTGATAATCTTTCTTACCACCTTCTGCTGATCCGTCTCATCGTAAATCGAAAAGTAGCGGGTGTAGCCATCGAGATTTTCAATCTCCCGGCGCAGTATCCGGACACAAATCGAATGAAACGTGCCCACCGTAACCAGTGCCGATTTCCGACCGACAAATTGCGTTATCCGCGCCTGCAGCTCCCGGGCGGCTTTATTGGTAAAGGTAACCGCCAGGATGGATTGCGGCGCAACTCGTCCGGATTCAATGATATAGGCAATTTTATGGGTCAGAACTTTGGTTTTGCCACTACCGGCACCGGCAAAGATCAACTGCGGTCCGTCACAATACGCCACAGCTGCCTGCTGCTGAGAATTCAGACCATCTAAAGGATTCAAAGTCAACTTTCTAATTTTTCATATTTTGGGCAACCTCCCGGCGGACCCGCTGAAAGCGCCGCTTGGCTCTCAGGAAACTGTTGTAATTATCATGAAATGAATGGGTCCCATCGCCCACAGCCACCATATAAAGATAACCGGTTTCAGCCGGCCAGGTGGCAGCTCTGATCGACGCTATCCCGGGATTGTTGATCGGACCCGGCGGTAAGCCCCAGTTGCGATATGTATTATACGGTGACTTAATTTTCAGATCCTCTTTCAGCAAACGCCGGGGACCATCGGGAATAATATACTGTATCGTGGGGTCCGATTCCAGCCGCATTCGCTTTTTCAAACGGTTTACATATACCGACGCTACCAGCGGGCGTTCGCTGTCCACCATGCACTCCCCCTCTACGATCGACGCCAGCGTCAAAACCTCATGTAATGTCCGACCGGACGTCTGAATCGCCTGCCGGATGGAATCGTCTACCATCTCATGAAACAGCGCTACCATCCGCCGAATCACATCGATTGGCTGGTCGGAATCATTGAAATAGTAGGTCTCAGGAAAAAGATATCCCTCCAGAGACGGCGATTCAATCTGCAGCTCCTCAAGAACCGTCACATCAGTGATTAATTTCAGAAAATCCTCCGCCTCAAAATTGAGCTGCTGCGCCAGCAAAGCGGCGATCTGCCGGGTGTGATATCCCTCGGGAATTGTGATCTTGACGGCATGGTTTTGGGAAGTTGAAAGGGTTTTCAGCAGGGATCGGTAATTATGAACATTCTGAAGATTAAAGAAACCGGCTTTCAGCGCTCGGTTTTTCAGCATGAGGTGGGCAGCCAATACGAAGGATTTTTGGTTACGAATAATTCCGTGCTCCTTCAGCTGATCGGCAATCTCGCTGAGATTCGAGCCCCGGCTGATGGATATTTTCACTTTATTATCGGGAATCATCACCGGAGTATAAATAATCGAGAGACGCAGCGTATAGAGAATAGCCAGCAGGACGATGACAATGGAGAGATATTGACTCTCATTGATGTCACTGAAGAATTTTTTAATACACACTGTTTTTGATTTCATACTTGAAGACTAAAATTTGAAGGGTACCGGAATAAACGTAAGGATAAAAATGATTCCCGCGGTAATCCCGATCCATTTTTCACGCCGGGTAACCGGTTCGGACTCATCCATAATCGGCGGATGTTTCATCCGGGTCAGGAAATAGACCAGCACCGCCCAGATGAGCCAGTTTGGAGACAGCAGACTCAAAAGCAGAATCGCCACGAGCGCACCCCAGGCAATTTTAGAATACCATTTTGCCAGCAAGGCGTAGGCGATGTGCCCACCGTCCAGTTGCCCGATGGGTAGCAGGTTCAGCATGGTCACCAGCATCCCGATCCAGGCGGCAAACCCGACGGGATGCAGCATAATATCCGCATGATCGGGGAGCCCCGGGTAGACAATGCCGGTGGCGATTTTCATGATAATGGATTCACCCAGCTGCACGCTTGCCTGGGCTGAAGCCGGCGCTACCGACGAGAGCGACAGCCCGATAAACAGGGCGGGTACCGCCACAATAAATCCGGCAATCGGACCGGCGGCTCCGATTTCCACCAGCGCCCGGCGACGTCGCACCGGGGAACGCATTTTAATAAACGCACCAAAGGTACCGATGATGGTGGGTGCCGGCAGAAAATAGGGTAATGTGGCATCCACATGATATTTGCGGGCTGTCAGAAAATGTCCCGTTTCATGCACTCCGAGAATCAGCAGTAGCGTCACTGAAAAGGGTATCCCCTGTATAATTCCCACCGGATTCTCCAACGGATTGACCCCTTCCATCAGTGCCCCAGCCAGCAGTGTCGTAAAGACTGTTGCTATAAACAACAAGAGGTTGATTCGGGGAATTCCAAATACTGTCTTTTGTAAATAAATGGTAAAGCTGTCCATTCCGCCGGTTCGCTGATAACGAAGGTCGGGAACCAGTGGTTTGATCCGGGATTGAACCAGATCCGGAGTTTCACCGGGGAGAAGATATCCCCGGATAATCATCTTATCCTTCTTCTCGATGACATCCGTGATCTGCATCCAGTTCGTTAGTGATACCAGGATTTGCTGTTTATTAACACTGTTCATTCGTCGTCACAAATATTGGGAGTGTAAATTACAATCCAATCCCTTTTAAATCAATCGGGAATGCTAAAAAAGTGGAAAATTAACCATGGCTTTTCACGAGCGTCTGTTGTAATTTTCCGGGCATTTTTTTGAGTAGCTCGACATGTCATTAACAGGTAAAATAAAACAACGATACAGCGTGGTTGCCGGCTACCGTGAGTTGCTGACGATTGCCATTCCTCTCATCCTCAGCACCAGCGCCTGGTCAATTCAGCATTTTGTCGACCGGATGTTTCTGACATGGTATTCACCGGAATCCATTGCAGCCGCTATGCCGGCAGGGATTTTCAATTTTTCCATAATGACCCTTTTTATCGGGACAGCCAGCTATATCAGCACTTTCGTCGCTCAGTATTTCGGCGCTCAACAGTACCGGCGCATCGGTCCCATCGTCTGGCAGGGTATGTATATTGCAATCATCGGCGGGATTACTCACCTGCTGCTGATTCCTATGGCAACACCTGTCTTTAATTTCATCGGGCATGCGCCGGCTATCCGGGAATTGGAAATCATCTATTTCCGGGTGCTCTGTCTGGGGGCTTTCCCGGCGATCGCCTCTTCGGCTTTTTCAGGATTTTTCAGCGGGCGCGGTAAAACCTGGCCGCTGATGTGGATCAACATCAGCGCCACTCTGACGAATATTGTCTTCGATTATCTGCTGATTTTCGGAAATGGCGGTTTCCCGGAGATGGGTATTCGGGGTGCTGCAATTGCCACCTTGCTATCGGGTTGTGTTTCATTGATAATTTACCTGAGTATCATTATTCGACCATCATTCTGCCATACCTACTGCCTGCTTTCCGGAATCCGATGGAATAGTTTACTTCTCAAGCGTCTCATCTACTATGGATTTCCCAACGGAGTTCAGTTCTTCATTGATGCCGCCGGGTTCACGGTTTTTCTGTTTATCGTGGGCAGACTCGGGCGGGACGCCCTGGCGGCTACCAACATTACATTTAACATAAACAGTCTTGCTTTTATGCCGATGATGGGATTCGGAGTCGCCGTTTCAGTTATGGTAGGGCAATATCTTGGGAAAAACCGACCTGACCTTGCCCAGAAAAGCGCTTACAGCGGTTTTCACATCACCTTTCTTTATATGTCTGTCATGATTGCTCTTTATCTTGGTTACCCGACACTCTTTATTAAACCCTTCATGGCAGGTTCCACAGGTGATGAAATGGCGGCGATTCGGAAAATCGTACTGCTCCTGATTCGGTTTGTAGCCATCTACTCCCTTTTCGATACTTTGAATATTATCTTTGCGGCGGCGATCAAAGGCGCCGGCGATACCCGCTTTGTCATGCGGATGCTGAGTATCCTGTCGGCAGTGCTGCTGATCATCCCCAGCTACCTCGCTCTGATCGTCTGGAAGCAGAGTATTTACATCGGCTGGATCATTATTACGGTATACATAAGCAGTCTGGGAATCGGTTTCTACCTGCGTTTTCTGGGTGGAAAATGGAAATCCATGCGCGTCATTGAACCGATACCGCCCGGTCTGCCGGCAACCTTTGCGGAAACGCCGACACCCGACATATAAAGCCTTGCACAATTGAAAATTTTGATTTATTCTCTCTTGTAAACAGGAGGGAAAATCACCATGGGATTATCGGCTTTCATCGCAAAAATCTTTGCACTGATTTACATCGCGGCGGGGATCGCCGTATTGATCAGTAATCTCGATTTAAACAAAATTGTCAGCAATCTTAAAGAATCAACGGCGCTGACTTTCTTAGCCGGTTGCGTTGGGATTATTGCCGGAACTGCGCTGGTTCAATACCATAACCTGTGGGTCAGTCACTGGTGGGTCATCATAACCGTCATCGGCTGGATTATGCTGATCGGCGGACTGGTCACCGTCATCATTCCTGATTTTCTGTTTCGGATGAAGGGATTTATCAGTTACAGCAAACCCTGGGGCGTTTTTATGATCCTATTCGGTCTGCTTATGGGGTATTTCGGTTTTTTTGCGTAGCCAGGCGATTTCGGTCAAAGGAATCCGGCGATTGCGACTGCCAATATCGGAACTCTTATTTCAATAACATCATTTTCTGACGCGCAACCCGGTTCCGCTGTTCCAAGGTGACGAAATAGACGCCGCTGCCGACCTTATGTCCCCGGTAATTGCGACCGTCCCAGGCATAAATATGCAGACCGGTTTCCGGCTGAGCGATGGTCAGCGACTGAACCTGTTCGCCGCGCAGGTTAAAAATCCGCAGGGACGCACGCGAATCATCTACCAGCCGAAAACATAAATATGCCAAACCGTTACCGGAAACAATGTAAGGATTGGGAAATACTGTGAATAGCTTTAAATCAGTATCCGACACCGGAACAGAACCGGAAAAACTGAACGAATCCTCCAGCGTATCGATACCATTATAGAAGAAAAAGGGGATCCGGGTTGATCCAATGTTTTCAGAATCAATAATGACCTTTACCGTGAAAGTATCTGTTATGTCAATGACACCGGCTGAGGGATAAAAGGCGATGGCGGTATCATCACTAAACAGGGCAAATTCTGCTGCGGCTGTCCCGATATTTAGGACCTTCACCGATTTTACCAGCAAAGAATCGGAAAAAGTCCGATCGCGGACAAACAGACCGGTCTGAGGACTGTAGCGATTGCGCTGGATCACCGAAATCAGGATCGAATCCGCTCCGGCTACGGCAGAATGTATCTTCAGCTGGTGATTATACAGTCCGGGTTCAAGACCATTACGGTCGATGCTGACCGTAATTTTCTGCACACTCTCCAAATCTGTACCGCTGGTGGCTGAAAGGCTCAACCAGGCAGGTACAGGTGAATCGATCCACCAGTCGACGGCACCGCTGCCGAGATTACGAATTTCAAATTGCCGGCTATACTCATTCGCCCAAAAACGGAGCAACGCCGGCATGACCTCCAGCCGTGGTTCCACGGTCATCTCCCGGTGCAGAATTGCGCCAATCATCCAGTCGCCGGTGAGACTCGTACCGCCGACTTCGTAATCGTTGAGTTCCCGGTAGCCGTAACCAGTATTGAGATAGGCGCGCCCGGTGCCTGCATCGGTTTCACCATAACCAAGGCTCTGGGGCAGATCAGCGCTGGTGACAGCAATGAAAAGCTCTTTTGAATCGGAAAAATCAACTGCAGCAGGCAGGTAGTAGCTCGTCCACTCACCCGCGCTGGGGATGATATCATACGCCGCCACCGGCGTCTCATCAAGCGCTTTCAATATCTGGATTTCACAACCGAAATCGCGCCCAACATTGAATTTGACACCGGCGAGCCGAGCGCCGTCATTACCGGTTGCCGTAAATTTTTCCGCTGCAATCGCACCGTCGAGACGGATATAGTATGTCAGATCATCACTATACACAATTTCGGTTGCTTCGATCCCACCGATCAACCGGGCGGTAAACGAACACTCCTTTTCCCTTTCCAGGCTGGACACCTGCGTCCAATAAGGTATAAATGTCAACTGATCATAGGTTACTCCAAACGAAGGGGCATCATATCGAAAGGGGCTTTTACCTAAATCAATCAATTCCACAGACGTTTCGTGACTCTTTTTTACAATCGCAAGATCAAAGCTGGGATCTTCAACAAAATTCATTTCGAACGACAGGTTCT
The DNA here is from genome assembly GCA_049975265.1 of Fidelibacterota bacterium. Lineage (GTDB taxonomy): Bacteria > Fidelibacterota > UBA2242 > UBA2242 > UBA2242 > B118-G9. The sequence continues at coordinate 59,182 of JBNGDF010000003.1, read as the reverse complement.
TGCCGGCGAAAAACTGAATATACTGCGCCGCTGAATTTTTTACAGTAAATTCAACCACCTCATCCGCTGCAAAGCTGCCATAAAAATAGTCGGAATACAGACCGGATATCTGCAAATCACCATAGCCGTATGCGCCCTGATTTAATTCGTCATTATTGATCAGATTCGCGATAAACCAGTTCCGCATTAAGGAATTGAGATTGGAATTGTATCCGTAATCTGTTAAAACCTGGGCATAGCTGTCCAGCGAATTGGAACTATTCGCAACGACACTCCCGATAAAATCGAGCCCAAACTGCCGGTAGCAGTACTGTGTCCATAATCCGACCTTGGCATAATCGGCGATACTGTTATCAAAGGAGGTCAGCGATCGGTTGGAATCCCGCAGAAAAGGACCGTGGGAACGGACTTCAAAGCCAAGAATGTACATGGCGAATTCGGACATGCCTTCATTCAGCCAGGTGCTTTCGTTCGGGTCGGCACCGTAGTGAATCAGATGCTGTAATTCGTGTGCTACGATACCCAGCGTGTAGGGGTCGGCGGTATTGCCGGGATTACTGTCGATGTACATGATATCGCCGAAATTGCCCTTGCCCGGTGAGTTTATCTGATCCAACGGATCGAAATAGCCGGCGATATAGACCGGATTGTCGGTCGGGTCAAAATCATCCCGAATATCGGTCAGCAGCACGATTAATTTCCCATCATGATTGGCATCCGGTAACGGCCCGAAAACCTCGACCTCGTTGGTCAGGATTCCCTTTTCGGGATCAATGGAACCGACGGGTGTCTCAAAGAGCAGCGCATTGATTATCTGATCGGCGTCAGTTGTATTAATCCGGTTCGCCTCAATCTCTGCCAATTCACCATATACGATAATATCATCTCGTTCTCTTAACTCGTTGAAAGCCGTCTCCACCAGCGTCGGCGACGGGTCGGATATATTTTCATAAATAAAAAATGTCGTGTCACCGGCTGCCGGTTTTGCCAGTCGTTTGGTCACCTTGACGTCGCCGGTTTTTGATTTTACAACGGGAAAACCGCAGATGGGTGTCGGATGGTCAGTGGAGAGCGGCGTAGCAGAGATCGTCACCAGCTGGAAAACAGCGCCAATCAGAAACCCAAATTTGCGCATTAATTCCCCGGAATGGAGTGCCGCTCGTCAACCGGGTCACGGGTCATCAAATCATTGAGAGCCCGCCGCGGGTCTTTATCCTTAAACAGGATGTTATATATCTCTGCCGAGATGGGCATTAACACACCGTATTTTGCGATCATCTGCTGCACGGTCCGGCAGGTTTGGACACCCTCCGCCACCATACTCATTCCATTCAAAATATCATTCAACTGTCTGCCTTTTCCGATTTCTTCGCCCACATATCTGTTGCGACTATGCTTGCTGCCGCAGGTTACAATCAGATCACCTACACCACTGAGACCGGCAAAGGTTGCTTCCTCAGCACCCAGATAGAGCCCCATACGGATGATCTCCATCAAGCCCCGGGTAATCAGAGCCGCTTTGGAATTATCGCCCAGCCCCAGCCCGTCGCATATTCCCGAGGCAATGGCGATGACATTTTTCAACGAACCACCCAATTCTACGCCAACGATATCCGTACTGGTATAGACCCGCAGATAGTGGGAATTGAAAAGATTCTGAACCCGGCGGGCGCTGTCAATATCCACCGCTGCCGCCACAATCGCCGTGGGAATCTCGCGGGCAACCTCTTCAGCATGGCTGGGTCCGCTCAGGGTCACGATTTTACCGACCGGATGATTCAGAATATACTGAATTAACGCACTCATCCGAAACAGACTATCCTGTTCGATTCCCTTGGAAAGATTAACCACGATTGTATCTTTGTCAATCAGCTCTTTCAGATTTATAAGCAGGCTGCGCATGGTATGCGATGGCACTGCAATAACGACGTGGGTTGAATGGTTCACCGTATCCCGGAGATTGTTGGAGATGGGAATAGCCGCGGGAATCGGAATTCCTTCCAACAGCGGGTTCCGCCGCGTTTTATTCATGAAGGCAACATTCTCAGGATAATATTCCCACAGCGCCACTGCGTGATTCAATTTATGCAGGTGAATCGCAACGGTGGTACCCCAGCTGCCCGCACCCAAAACTGCAATTTTTACCCATTTCCGATGTGAACTCATCCTTGGCAGGTTTTCTGCTCTAATCAATCCGGCCGATGACAACCGGTTCTTCGCCCTTTCTTCTGAGTGTCGTGATAAATTTTTCGCGCGCCTTCGCAGCCACAATTAAAATCAGTCCGATCCCAAGGTTGAAAACCTCGCGCATCTCCTCCGTCTCGACATCACCCAGTTGCTGAATATACCGAAACACCGGCAACCACTCCCAGGCGTCCCAGTCAATCGAAAGATGCAGACCTTCTGGAACAATCCGAATGGTATTTCCCTCAATTCCTCCGCCGGTAATATGACTGATCCCGTGCAGATTCCGGTCGGTCAGCAGGTTTTCCACAATTGGAAAATAAGAACGATGCACCCGTAACAGAACATCGCCCAGAACATCGTCCAGGGCTGCAACGAAATCGGTTGCCTTATGCTTTTTGAAAAGGACCGCCCGCGCCAGCGAATAGCCGTTTGTATGCAAACCGCTGGATCTCAATCCGATTAACAGATCACCCCTTTGAATCTGGCGCGGCAGAAGCTGCTCTTTTTCCACAATGCCGGTAATCGTGCCCACCAGATCAAAATCTTTTCCCCGGTAAATTCCCGGCATCTCCGCCATTTCGCCGCCAATCAGGGCGCAACGGTTTTCCCGGCAGGCTTTCGCCAGCCCGGTAACAATCTGTGCGACCTTGGGCGGTTCCATCTTTGCCAGACCGATATAGTCCAGAAAAAACAGCGGTCTGGCACCCGTAGTCAAAATGTCGTTAACACAGTGGTTTACGAGGCACTGACCCACCGAGTCGTAGCGTTCCATCAGATTGGCAACCATCAGCTTCGTTCCGACACCGTCGGTACTGGACACCAGAACCGGCTGAGGATAACGCGCTACGGGCAATTGATAACAACCACCGAAAGAACCGATATCCGTTAATACATTCTCGTCATATGTTTCTCTGACCAATCCCTTGATATGCGATACGGCGTCGCGACCAGCCTGGATATCAACACCCGATTCTTTGTAACTGCTTTTCACTGTTCATCAACCTCAGAATATAATTTTTCGATTATTTCACGGTACCGTTGAACGACTATGTTGCGGCGAATCTTCAAAGAGGGTGTCAGTTCGCCACTCTCAATTGTAAATTCATGCGCCAGCAGAATATATTTTTTAATTTTTTCAAACTGCACAAATCCTTCCATCGACTCATCGATCACCCGATCATAGAGAGCCTTAACCTCTGGCAATTTGATCAGCTCTTCCCGGCTCTCAAACCGGAGCCCCTTTTCCTTAGCCCAGGCTTCCAGATTCGGAAAAGACGGCACAATCAGTGCCGAGACGAATTTTTGTTTATCACCCAATGCCAATATCTGCTCTATCCACTTTGATGTCACCAACACATTTTCCATCGGCTGGGGCGCTACATTTTTACCACCGGATGTGACGATCAGGTTTTTCTTGCGATCAGTAATCACCAGGTAGCCGTCTTCGTCGAACAGACCAATGTCACCGGTATAAAACCAGCCATCCTTATCGAGTACTTCGGCTGTGGCATCGTCATTTTTAAAATATCCTTTCATGACATGGGGACCACGGGTCAGAATTTCGCCATCTTCGGCAATCTTGACTTCGACACCGGGAATCGGCGGTCCCACCGTCCCGATTTTGGGTTTTTCAAGGGGATTCACTGATATCACCGGCGAAGTTTCCGACAATCCGTACCCCTCCAGGATTTTTATGCCGGCGGCACTGAAAAATTCACCGACCTCTTTCGACAAAGGCGCACCGCCAGAAACGAAAAAGCGCAACCGTCCACCGATGCGTTCATGCAATTTATAAAAGACCAGTTTATGAGCCAGTTTCAATTCACTTTCCAATAGTGGTCCCACTGTCTTATCGGCGGCTCTTTTATGGACAGCTTTGCGCCCTCTGTTAATCGCCCACCAGAATATCTTCTGCTTGACTACGGAACCTGCAGAGATACTATCAATTACCTTTCCGTATACTTTTTCATAAAAACGGGGAACGGCGGTCATCAGGGTCGGATGCACCTCCTGCATGTTGTCGGCGACGGTGTTAATACTTTCGGCGTAGTAAATAGCGGCACCTTTCGATGTCGCCAGAAAATGCCCCGCCATCCGTTCAAAACTGTGACTCAAGGGCAGAAAAGACAGAAATATATCACTCTCATCCACGGTAAGAACCTGCAGACTGCCGAGAATGTTAGAGGCCAGATTGCCGTGGGTCAGCATGACTCCCTTTGGTTCTCCGGTGGTGCCCGAAGTATAAATTAAAGTCAGAATATCTTCTTTGTGAATGGACATGGCATCCTTCTCAAATTCAGCAGGGTGCCCGGCATTGTACTGTTCACCCAGCTCGAGTAGCGCCTCCAGGGTAATGACATTCTCATCGTCGAAGGTGCTGTTATCCAGCACAATGACTTTCTCAATTCTTTTGACTTCATGGAGAAACGAGAGCACCTTTTCGGTCTGCTCCTGATCTCCGGCAAAGATAAACCGGCATTCGGCATGTTGCGCTATCCACTTGACCTGTTTTGTGGTCAGAGTGGGATAAATCGTCACAAGTGCCGTTCGGGCACACATCGTAGCATAATCAGACATTGCCCACAGGTGGCTGTTCTGGGCAACAATGCCGATATGGTCATCGGGTTTCACACCCAAAGCTTTCAACCCCCCCGTCATTTTCTCCACCTGCGAACGAACTTCCCTGAACGTCAAGGTTTTCCACTCATTCTCATCCTTATACCCATAAGCGACTTTATCCGCATACTTACTGGTAACCGAAATAAACATCTCCGTAATCGTATCAAACGAATTTTTTTCCATTATCCTATCCCCCACATTTTATTTTTGTTTTTCAAGTGATAACCATTAATTTTAGCCTGCTTTTTGCCGAGGTGGTGAAACTGGTAGACGCAGCGGACTCAAAATCCGCCGGTTCTTGGAACCATGGGGGTTCGATTCCCCCCCTCGGCACATATTCATTATCTACATCTCTGAATTCCATATCACCAATGTAAAATAGACCGGCAGATTTTAAAACATAAAACATAAATAAAGCTGCCGGAATATGGGCTGTAATTAGTAATTTCTAATTTTGGACAACACCAGATTTGAACGGCGGATTTCTTCTGAGGCGTCCGGGTAATTTTCGATCACTTTCCGGAATTCAGTGACAGCTCGATCCAACTGGTTCAGACGAAAATAGCAGTAGCCAAGCCGCATCTGCGCCGCTGCCTCTTTGTTGCCATCGCCGGCGCCGAACACTTTATAATATTCAGCCAGTGCTTCATGGTAACGTCCCTGGTAGTAATGCGCCTCCCCCATCCAGAAATGTGCATTGTCTGCCAGTGAATGGCAAGAATCGATGACCAGAATTTCCTCAAAGATATCAATCGCTTCATTGTATCGTTTCTGATTGAACAACAGCATGGCTTTATCATACAATTTCTGCTGAATAGAGCTGGAAGGTTTACCGGACCGGGGAGCCGGCGCGGCAGCCGTTTTCGTCGGCGGTCTCATGTAGACAGCGTAAGGATTGTGCTGCAGCTCGCCATAAAACAGTTCGAAAGAGACCCGCCGGTTCAATGCCCGTCGAGCCTTATTGTCGGTTTCTACCAGAAGGTCCCGGGTAGATTCGGGACTGATTTCGATGCGCCGGGCGATGTCGGTCTGCATCTCTACCGGAAAGAGGTCTACCAAAATTTTGGCAAACGTTGTCGCTCTTTTTTCCGACAATTCATAATTCAGCTGCTCATTCCCCTCGTAATCAGAATGACCGGATATCCGGACTTTCACCACTGGATCGCTGCGCAGCGCTTTAACAATTTTCCCGATGGTCACATAATAATTGGAATTAAAAGCTGAACTGGGCATGGCGGATTTTTCTTCGAAATAGATATCGTCAAATGTCAGATTTGGGAGCAGTATACCGCCCGCCGATGCCTTCTCCTGAGACGGTGCCGTCGACGCTTTGACGACCTTCACCACGGGTGCTGCCACTGTATCTTTGACCACCTGAACCGTATCCGGTGTAGTAGTGCTTATCGTATCGAGCGATGCGGTTTCCTTGACGGTCTGCAACGCTGCCGCTGACAGTGTATCCTGATTGGCAGCGGCTGGCTGAACCTTTTTTTCTTTTACCACCGCTACAGCGGGTGCATCCTGAGAGGAAGAAATGATTTTTTGCGGCGGTACTTTGGGATTGAGCGCTTCAGGATCAATGTCCGGTCGCGCACCGTCCTGCTGAATCAGGGAGCGGGCGATGGCTTCTTCCTGATCTGAAGAATCGGAAATGACCTCTCTTCCGCCGCCGCAACCCAGCAGGTACATACTCGCAATTATGAAAATGGTAAAGCGCTTCATCCCTCACCCTCCAAAGATGAAAGCACCCGACACAGACACGCTGCCGGATGCTTTATATTCGAATGTCAATGATTACCTTTTTTTATCGTCTTTTTCAGGCGGAGTTTCCAGAGTCTTGACCCGTTTTTCGAGATCGCCCAATTCGCGGTTTATACGACTGGCAGCGGTCTGAAGATCGGTAAGAGTCCGGCTGGTCTGGCGTTGAAACTGGCTGAGCCTGTCACCCAGCTCTTCATGACTCCGACGAAGATTCGCCAGTTCGCTCTCGGTATTCATCCGCAATTCCTGAATCAATAATCCCAGAGAATCGACTTTGACATCAAACCTGCGAACGGTCTCGTCCAATTTCTCCTCAAACTCATCCTGCCGCGCCTGAAACTGCTGAATGTGTTTGCCCCGTCCCTGAAAGCGTAATTCCAGATCATGGACGGTGTGATCGAAGCGCTCGATTTCCATTACATGCAATGAATCGGCGACATTCAGCTGGTCCATTCGGTCATTTACTTTGTTGACAACAAAGGTGAAATAGACGGCAACGACCACAAGCAGAACCAAAACAATCGTTTTAATCAGTTCTTTCATTAACTACTCCCATATTTACAATTCGATAGTATCACATATTCCAGAATTTTTCTAATTCGTCGGCGGCTGATTCTGTGGATTTGTTTCTACCGGCGAATCGGAAACCCCGGCAGCGTCTGTCTGCAGAGACTGCCCAGATTCAGGACTTTGAATGTCCGCCAGCAGAGATTTGAGGTCCTGATGAAACTGAGCGATGGTCTTTTCCAGACGCAGAATCAATTCGTTCATCAAGGCTTTACCATACAAATGATTAATGCCGGTCAAAAGATCATCGAACTTCGACATCAGGTAGGTCTGACAGCTTTCGGTGCTGCCAAAATCAATTTTCAGATCGTCAGCCATTCCTTAATTATCCTCATAAAAATACCATTATCGAATTTACAAAACTCATTTTAATTATCAATGTTTTTTGACAGGCTTTTTACCATTTGTCGCTTTTAAATGTTTCCCACTTGTCAATATCTTTCAGAATCAAGCGGCAGATACCGCGAATTGTGGAATTGAGCTTAATTTCCACACTCGGCTGGCTGGACGTCATTTTTTCAAGTACCTGCTTGAATTCCAGCAGTTCGTCACGGTCAACTTCTACACTTAATCGGGTCAGCATTATTCCTCCTCTCTTGAATCATACTGAAAATATTAGGACACAATGATCTCGTTCCGGGTGCCGCAGACACAGACATTCCCCCGGAGGTTCTGATACTCTATATGATAACCCTGCCGCCGGATTAAAAGGCGCCCGCAGGAGCGGCAGTATGTATCGCCTTCATCGACGGTCATCACATTACCTTCGTAAACATAGTGGAGTCCGCTATCGAGAGCGTTTTTCCGGATCCGGTCGAGGGTGGCTTTGGGTGTTCGCGGCAGATGAGTCATTTTATAACTGGGGTGAAAAGCCGAAAAGTGCAGCGGTGTATCGGTGCCCAGATTGTCCAAAATCCAACGGACCAGCGTCTCGTTTTCAGATTCAGTGTCATTTACACCGGGAATAATCAGAGTCGTCAGTTCCAGGAACGTGCCCTGCTCTTTTATCGCCAGAATAGCATCCAGCACTCCCTGTAGCTCCCCTCCACAGTAGCGCCGGTAAAAATCGACAGAGAACGATTTCAGATCAACGTTGGCGGCATCGATATGGGGATAAATATCGAGGATGGCTTCCCGCGTAATATAGCCGTTGGTCACCATGACCGTTTTTAAGCCGGACTCGTGAGCCAAGCGGGCAATATCGAGAACATACTCACCAAAAACAGTCGGTTCGTTATACGTAAAGGCAATTCCGATTGAATTATTACCAACAGCGGCGTCAATAATCGCCTGCGGGCTGATCATGCGGCTCATCACATTCCCCGGCTTCGCCCGGGCAATGTCCCAATTTTGACAAAATTTACAAAACAGATTGCACCCGATCGTGCCGATGGAAAGGATCTCCCTACCCGGGAAAAAATGATATAAAGGCTTTTTTTCAATGGGATCCATATGGACTGCAACCGGTTTTCCATAAACAGCACTGAATAAATACCCGTTTCGGTTCTGGCGGACATTGCAGAGCCCGTAATGATTATTCGCAATCCTGCACCGGTGTGGACATAGTCCGCACTGAATCTGCTGATCAACTGTTTTCCACCACAACGCCTCTTTCACAAATTGCTCCTCAATTCTAATGGGATTAAACTACAAAATTGTGACAGAGATGTCAATAACCGTATCTTTTCATGATGGGAACAATTTTTACTGTTTCAAGTTCGCAATATAATGACTATATTTTCACCGGAATGTTGAAACATGAAAGAATAAGCAGGACAGAGCGATGCCAAAGGTAAAAAAAGCCATCAGGAAACAGGACCCATTTATCAGTGAATCCACGCTGACGGGCAGAAATTTTATCATCTTCGGAATCGGAATTTTGACGATCATTATCGGATATTTTATCATGGCAAGCGGCGATACCTACTCGTTCCGCGCGTTGACGCTGGCACCGATTATCCTGTTGATTGGATACCTGATCATTGTCCCTGCAGCAATATTGCTCAGGAAAAAGAATCCCACCGAAAAATCTTCTGAAAAATAGACAAACCTTGCGACAAAAGACGCTCTGAACGGCTGTTTTGGAGCATTTGATTTACCGGTAATTACTATTTTCCGATGTCCGCAGCCTTCTTTGCGGGCTCTTTCGCCGCTGCCGGAGGAGTACCTTTTGGCTTTGGCGAACTCTCTTTCGGTCCGGTTTTTTTATTGACATAATCGGTAATGTAAAAACCGGAGCCTTTGAATATCAGACCGGTGCCGCCACTGATCTTGCGCATTACTGTCTCCTGCCGGCATTTCGGGCAGACCAGGATCGGCTCGGAGCTGATGCTCTGGAAATGTTCAAATTCAAAACCACAATTTTCACACTTGTACTCGTAGGTTGGCATGGCACAAATCCGGTTTAATTCAGGTTACATAAAATCGCGGCAACATTGACAATGTCAGCGACGCTGCAGCCCCGGGAAAGGTCGTTCATCGGCTTTCTTAATCCCTGGATAATCGGTCCCACCGCTGCGCAACCCCCAATACGCTGGGTAAGTTTGTAGCCGATATTCCCGGACTGAAGATCCGGAAAAATCAGCACATTCGCCTTCCCCGCTACCGGGCTGGCGGGAGCTTTCTTCGCTCCAACTTCGGGCACAATTGCGGCATCCAGCTGCAATTCACCGTCAATCAGGAGATCAGACCTTCTCTGCCGTACCAGTTCCGTCGCCCGGATCACCTTATCCACCAGAGGGTGTCGGGCGCTGCCTTTTGTGGAGAAAGAGAGCATTGCGATTCGGGGCTCTTCCTGGATCACATTCCGGTGGGTTTCGGCAGTGGCAATGGCAATATCCGCCAGCTGTTCAGCCGTCGGTTCCGGCAGAACGGCACAATCGGCAAAGCTCCAGACCTGCTTCTCATCCGGTGAAATCATAAAGAAGTCGCTGGAAACCGTGGGCGTATCCGGGTGCGTACCAATAATATGCAGCGCAGCGCGGAGCACATCGCCGGTGGTCGTATCCGCTCCGGACACACAGCCATCGGCGTGTTCCATTTCCACCAGCATCGCCGCGAAAAAGGTTGGATTCAGGATCATCTTGCGGGCTTGTTCAAGAGTAACGCCCTTATGCTTCCGCTTTTCATAATATTTTTCGGCGAATTCCGATAAATGGTCCGACGATTCCGGGTGAATGATTTCAACCCCCGACAAAGCTATGTCCAGGTTTTCAGCCTGTTTTTTAATATTGGCTTCATCACCAATTAATGTCACCGCGGCTATTTTTTCGGCAATTAGAATCGCCGCCGCTTTCAATACCCGTTCATCATGGGCTTCGGGGAGGACAATACGTCTATTTTTTTTCTTCGCCTGAGCCTGGATATTCGCCAACAGTTTCATGGGTTACTCCTTAGTTTTCTGATCAATTCATGTTCTACATACTCCGGTACAAAGGCACTGACATTGCCACCAAACCGAACGATTTCCCGTACCGTGCTGGAGCTCAGATAGGTATAATCTTCATGGGGCATAAAGAAGACGGAATCAATATTGTCATTCATATGACGATTCATCAGCGCCATCTGAAATTCGTAATCAAAATCGGAAATGGCTCGTAATCCCCGGATAATCACCGACGCCCCGACTTTTTGCGCAAAATCCACCGCCAATCCTCTGAATTGATCGATTTTCACGTTCTGATATTGTGTAGTGCAGCGCCGGACCATCTCGATTCGCTCCGCCGTGCTGAAAAGCGGATTTTTGTGGACATTATGAGCCACAGCAATATAGACCATCTCAAACACCGATGCAGCGCGCTCGAGAATATCGAGATGACCATTGGTAACAGGATCAAAGGTACCGGGATAAATTGCAATTTTCATTTACACCTTCATAATCGTGAGACTGGTTTCACCCATGAGGCGGTGTGATACAACGGTATTATTAACATGTTCGGGAATGGTAAGATCTTTGCCTGCTTCGAGGGCAATCGTCGCCGGTTTGAATTTTTCAGTAAGCAAATTCAGCAACCTGTCAAAAAATCTATACCGGTACGGCGGATCAGCCAAAACCAGGTCCGCCTGAGGCGGATCATCTAAAAAACGCAGAACATCGGCTTTGACAATTTCGATCTTCTCCCTTAATCCGAGACGGTTTGTATTTTCTTTAATCAACCGGATCTGCTGTGGATTTTTCTCGACCATGACACATGCCCCGGCACCCCGGGAAATCGCCTCAAATCCAAGATTCCCGCAACCGGCATACAGATCGATAACCCGCATATTTTCGATATTACCCAGAATGGAAAAAAGCGCCTCCTTGACCCGATCACTGGTTGGTCGTAAGAATGGGTGTTGATTGGTTTTGAGTAGATGACCCTTGAATTTACCGGAAATAATTCGAACCATGTTATCTATTGCCGGGATAAATCACCGAACTCAGATTATACGCCAGTAATCCTTCGTTAATGAAAACAGCGGTGTCGCTTTTCAGCGAGAGTATATCCACTGCCATATTGTGCCGTTGAACTGCCAATTCCCGTAAAAGGTCAATGATGGAAGATATTTTACCGGTCCCGGTAATTTCGGCGTTACGGACAGAATAGATGTCGCGACCCGATATTTTCAGAGGGCTCATCTGTATATCCGATATCAAAGCCGCCTGCCAGCTATATTGTGAGAGCTGCCGGTCTGTTAAATAGTGATACCCCCTCTGATCATCTGATCCAACCATCCGAAAACGGATGATAGCCGTAACTTCCACCGGATTGTCGGAATTTTTTGCGGACCTCTCGATGAAAAAGACCTCCGGAGGAAAGAACCGGCTATGATCGGTAAAATATCCCTGCAGCTGCTCAGCCGCCTGCTCACTGCGGACATATACAATGAAGCTCAGTTTATCATCCTTGATCCGCAAATAGAGGATTCTCGCATCGCCCGGCATCTGCGCCAAAACATCCGCCACCAGGTTTAATTTGAATTGCCCCCGCTGGACCATCTGAATCACATTTTCGGATAAATCACTCGGTCCGTAGCTCGTGCCTCCCGCCGATGAACGTGACAGTCTTGACGAGAGCTGCTCCCGGGAAGTGGAAAGTTCCGCCGTAATCTTCTTGGTCGCCTCCCCGACATCCGTTCTCAATTGGCGGGTGGCGTCGGGAATATTGTCAACGGTTTGGGACGCCCTTTCTGAAACCGATTCGGTCACCTCACGGGTCACTTCAGAAACCTGATCCCGGGTCAGTTTGCCATTGCTGTAAAGCCAAAAGAGGATAATTAAGACAAGTAGTCCGCCAACAATAATACCGTATCGGAATAATGGAAACTTTTTTGGTTTTTTACCGGTTTTTTCCGATGTCTCGGGAACCTTCTTGACCTTTGCTTTGGAACCTGCCTCCTCCTCTTCTGCCTGTTCAATCAGATCCAGATTGGCTTCAGCCATCTTGAACAGGTCTTCATCAATTTCCGGGATGTCATTCTCATCTGAAAGTGATGGCTCCAACGGCATATCGGGAATATTATCAAGGTCCGGTACCGCTATATCTTTTTCCCGGGCTTTTTGGGCGCTCTCAGGCGTTTCGCCACCAATGCCGGTCTCCTCAACAGACTCCTCGAGAATAAGCCCCTCCAGATCAAACTCCTCAGCCTGGTCGACAACCTGGAGTCCCGGTTGATTGGTCAGATTAAGACGAATCATCGGCTGTCCTTCGGAATTTTACGGTACATCAGTCCCAACAAATCAATAAACTGACACATGGCGCCAATGCCGTTCCCGTCATCCTCATACAGTCTGACCGGCTTTTTACCTGCAAAAGTATCAATGGTTGAAAAATTTTCAATGTTATAGGTAAGCAGCATATTAAAAAATTCAGAGTCCACGGTATAACTATAGTAAAAAATCCGGTCCACAGCACTGAAGGTTTCCAGCTCAAAGGTGCGGATTCCGTTAATATCAGCGATGATCTTTTCACCGATATCGCTGGCGGAACTTTTATGGTGAATGATATAATTTTCCATATCCGGAAATTCAAACCGGCAGAGCTGACTGAAATTGCCCGATTCGATGATCAGCATATCGTGAATCTGTTCATTCACCAGCCAGACCGCCCACTTTTCGCTTTTCCTGATTTCGATTAAATGCTCCAATGCCGCCGCCGCGCTGAACAGGTCAATGTCCATAATATGGATATTAAATTCAGCTGCCTGAGATGCTCTTAATAGTAGTTTACCCAAGTCTTTGTAATAAGAAACAGCCAAAAAGCAGCGCTCGGCGCCGGAATTATGGGGAAGCGGATAATACTGCACGAATTTTTGCTCGGCTACCTGACCGAGTCGCTTGGCGATTTTCCAATTCAACCCCTTTTCCAGATCGTCCTCCGATAAATCTGCATCCATCGTCTCTGTACTGATATCAAACCACACAGAAGGCAGGGCGACGGCGACATAATCATCCGGTTTGGCAAGATCACTCCGAATATCCTGAAAGGCTTTTTCCAGCGTGTTGCCCATTTTCGGATGGTTGATATTTTCGGGATTAAACGGGGTAGCCAGAGGAAATTTATTGATAACTTCGATCGTATATTCTTCTCCGTCTTTTAACAATTGCCCGTACCGGACAAACTCTTCAGAGAAGCTAACACATATCATGGGGTGTTCCCGGTTTTACCGATTATCTGTCCCAGCTTTTTTGACTGTTTTCAATCCACCCGTGACAGGTATCCTTAAAGGTAAAGAAGAAATAACGTCGTTCGCGATACTCACCTTCCAGTGGGTCTTTGATTTTGTAGCCGCTGGAATCTATCGTAATCTGATAAAATTCGTCGATTAACGGGCTGGTGGCATGCTTTTCCGTCAGGTAATAGGGACGGTAATAGGTATTTTCCATGATTCGTTCGGAGTATTCGATGCCAATTACATCTCCGTATGCCGAATCACCTTGAATCTTCTGCCACCGGTCGGAGAGAATGAACAGGGTATCCCATGTAAACAGTTCGTTGTTCCACTTGGTCACTTTATAAGTCGTGTCGATGAGGGTATCTTTTTGTCTGTAGGAAAATGCAAAGGTTGTGTCAAAATATGTATAGAAATTTTTCGGAACGTTTATTTTATAGATGCTGTCATCAAAGACCAGTTTCTGGCGACCGTGATAGTTGCTATCGGCACGGGTACTGTCCCTGACAGCAGTGACGATATTCATTGCCTTAATCGGGTCCTCCTGATAGCTGCCGGTCAACTGATGGTAAAATCTCTCCACATTATCAAGGATCACCATTCTTCTGCGACCTTCCCGGCGGATGGTGGCTTCCTCTTCCCAGATAACAGTCGGAACGTAGATGACAATAATCAAGATTAACGCTAACAGAAGGGCGACATAATTTAACGCCTTGACCAATGCGGGTTTAAATATCGGAGTATCATCAACGTATTCTTCAACCTCTTTACTCAATGCTAACCTCGTGTTTTATGCGTTCCAATGTCTTTTCACCGATACCTTTGACATGCATTAATTCTTCAACGCTCTTAAAGCCGCCGTGAGCGGTTCGATATTCAATGATCCTTCCTGCGGTCACTTTGCCAATTTTCGGTAATGTCATCAGGTCTTCAAGTGTAGCCGAATTCAGGTTGATTTTTTGCCTCTGTACTTCGGTAACTACCTTCGACCCAGCCGATTGTTGAAGCCCTGTTCCCCGGTCGGCAAAATAAGCCGAGTCCACCTTGGCAGCCTTAGCACGGAAATTTCGGGCTTCTTCCGTCGTGTCAGATAACGATATGGCTTCGTTTTCGTTGGCTCTTTCCCTGATCAGATGAATCGCAATTCCAATCACAAAGAACAGTGCCAGAAACTGCAACACAAATCTTTCCTGGCGTGTCAAATTTAGCATTTTTGAATATAAATAAAAATCTATTTATCGCCAACTCAAAATTCCATTCCGCCTATTCGATTTTGCTGAACCGATTGGACACAACACCCCGTTTTTTCTCAGTTTCTTGCAATTCATGGTACAATTTGCGTTCCTGATTTCCCGGGTTTTTAGGAATATCAACCTGAATGCGGACAATCTGATCCCCCCGTCCGTGCTGATGCAGGTGCGGAATGCCCTTCTGTTTCAGGCGTAGCATCTTACCGTTCTGAGTACCGGCGGGGATGACTAGTTTGACCCGTCCATTCAGGGTCGGAACTTCAATCTCCGTACCCAGAACCGCCTCAGCGGGAGTGATGTGCAGATTCACAAAAACGTTGTCTTCATTGCGAATAAAAGTCTCGTGTTCGATCTCTTCAAAAATGACAATCAGATCACCGCGCGATCCCCCCTGTGATCCGGCATTTCCCTCGCCGGTCATTGTCATGTAATGACCGTTGCTGACACCGGGCGGAACCTGCACCGTCACCTCGCGTACACCTCTTACCCGACCATCACCGCCGCACGTCGGGCAGCGTTGTTCGGCAACCGAACCCTCGCCATTGCAGTTCGAGCAGACCCGGACATTGACCATTTGCCCGAACAGCGAACGGGTCATCTCCCGAATCTCCCCGGTGCCGTGACAGACCGGACAGGTTTTGCGGGAAGTGCCCGGTTTGGTACCGGAACCGTTACAGGTCTTACAGATATCCAGACGCTTGATCTTCAGTTTTTTGGTTACGCCCTTATTGATCTCCTCAAGGGTCAGTGGTAATCGGACTTTCAGATCGCTGCCGGAGCGGACATTGGACGTCCGCGAGTGACGGGCACCACCGCCACCGCCAAAAAAATCCTCAAAACCGCTGAAGCCACTACCTCCAAATACTTCGCGGAATATATCAAAAGGATCAAATCCACTGAATCCCCCGCCACCGAATCCCGACGCTCCACCAAAACCGTTGCCCTTCACACCGGCATGTCCGTACTGATCGTACATTTTCCGTTTTTGCGGATCGGTCAGGACTGAATAGGCTTCTGCCGCCTGCTTGAATTTCTCTTCCGCTGTTTTATCACCGGGATTTTTATCGGGGTGATACTTCATCGCCATCTTGCGATAGGCTTTTTTTATCTCATCGGCAGTCGCATTCCTGGATATGCCCAATATTTCATAATAGTCATTTGCCATAATTATTTACTTACCACCACTTTCGAATGACGCAGGACATGGTTTTTGTACATGTACCCCTTTTCAAATTCCTCCACCACGATGTCCGGTTCCACCCCTTCGACCTCTTTCGCCATAACCGCATGATGCAGATCGGGATCGAACGGCTTGTTCAGTGATTCAATCGCCCTGACATCCAGGTCAGTCAGAGTTTTTATGAATTTCTTATAAATCATCCCAAGACCCTGCTGCAGCGAGTCAGCGGATTTCTCATTCTCCCCATGACTGTTCAAAGCCCGTTCGAAATCATCAAGAACGGGCAGAATCTCTCGTAATACCTTCTCGCCGGCATACTCGATAATCTCACCCATATCTTTCTGGGTCCGTTTGCGGTAATTATCAAATTCTGCCACCAGGCGGATGTATTTATCCTTCATTTCTGCCAATTGTTCATCGCATTCTTTAATTTTGCTTTTCAGCTTCGCGATCTCTTTATCGTGACCGGTCGCTTTGGTCTTTTTTTGTATCCTCTCGTCGGTCTTTTTAGCTGACGTTTTGTTCTCTTTTGCAGTCAAGGTACGTTCACTCCTTTTTCATTACAGTTTAAATATCAAACTTTTTTCAATTTGCAATAATGATACCATTCAGAATGGCGATTCAAAATGACCGACCATTAATTTAAATCTTTCCATCCGTCGAACCGGTTCCGCCATTCTGGCATTCAGTCTATTACAAAGCCGTAAAATATAGTTGTCCGGTCAGGCTTATTCAAGCAAAAAGACCACTCTTTTCGGGATTAGTGTTAAAGGCAGTTATAAAAATTTGCGAATCGCCCGCCGGCTGCCCACCCAGCCCAAAAACAGGCCTAGAACCAACAGTGCAATATAGTAGCGGTAGCTGACAATGATCTGATAATCGAAAAAGGATTGTAAATAGGTATTCTGAACATAAATGATACCGTAAATAATGAGTCCAGCCAGCAGGGCGCCCAACCCACCTTCCAGGGTGCCCTCGATGACAAACGGCAATTTCACGAAACGGTTTGTGGCGCCAATCAATTTCAGGGTCGCAATAATGTCCCGGCGCGCAAAGATCGTCATCTTGATGGAATTGGATGTCAGAATAATTGAAATGATCGTCAGTACCGCAAATACGACCAGAACGGCGATCAGAATGATGCGCTGATATTTTTCCAGAATAATAAGGAAGTTTTTTCGGTATTTAACCTCATCGACCACCGGATCATGCTGGAGAATATTGGCAATCGCCTCTACGCTCATCAGATTCCGGTAGAGTGGTTTCAGACTGATTGTAAAAGACGGTGGCAGCGGATTATAATCCAGAATATCGAAAATATCCTCACCGAACTCTTTTTTAAACTTTTCCGCCGCCATCTCCGGGGAGATATACATCACCTGGTCAATCTCGTTCATCTCCTGTAACTTCCGGTGGAAATTCTCAACGTCGCGCTCGCTGGCGGTCGCCATAACAAATATATCCACATCAAACTGGGAGCGGATATTTTCAACAACAAAGAGAGTATCGCGGGCGATGATATATCCGAATCCCACCATGATAATGGAGATTGCGATGATGATAATGGAGAAGGCGCCGGAGTACTTCGAGCGGACAAGCCCCTTGAAACCCTCTTTAAAAAGAAACCAGAAAACCGTCATGTAATACTCGTAATCTCGCCTTCGTTCATCTGAATCAGCCGGGCACCGGGTACCCGTTTGATCAGGCTGTAGTTATGAGTTGCCACGATCACCGCCGTGCCCTTCTTATTAATCTTATGCAATAAATTCATCAGCTCGATGCTGACGCGCGGGTCCAGATTACCCGTCGGCTCATCCGCCAGCAGGACAATCGGTTCCTTCACCAGCGCCCGGGCAATGGCGACCCGCTGCTGCTCACCGCCGGAAAGCTCCGTTGCTCTGTGATGAACCCGATGCCCCAGACCAACCTGATTCAGAATATCGTACACCCGACTCTTGATCTCCCGCGTTTTATAATGCGATGCATAGAGAGCAATCGCGACGTTTTGATAGACATTACGGTCTTTAAGCAATTGAAAATCCTGAAATATCATACCCACTTTGCGACGTAAAAAGGGTATTTGCCGCTCCTTTATTCGACGACTGTCAAAATCCCGGATCAACACCTGTCCCTTCTCCGGGAAGAGATCCATATAAATCAAGCGCAGCAACGTCGATTTTCCGGCGCCCGACGGACCCGTTAAAAAGACAAACTCACCATCATCAATACTAAAATTCAGGTCTTTGACGCCGGCGTTTTTTCGAAAGCTACATGTGACATTGATAAAGGAGATCATGACCAGTTCAGTTTTTCAAATTTAAAGAACAGCGACTGTTCAAACAAGAAATTGCTGCGATTTGTTGCGGCTGTCTTAATGCCTTTTATATATGAATTGTGTCAACAAATACCATAAACCATCTTGATAATTTGCCACTAAATATCTAACTTTCCAGAAATTTATGGGAGCAGCAATGAAACAAATTCTTTTCTGGATAATGACAGTGAGCCTT
The DNA here is from genome assembly GCA_049975265.1 of Fidelibacterota bacterium. Classification (GTDB taxonomy): domain Bacteria; phylum Fidelibacterota; class UBA2242; order UBA2242; family UBA2242; genus B118-G9. The sequence continues at coordinate 40,457 of JBNGDF010000003.1, read as the reverse complement.
TCACTGGCAGCGAAAACCAGCCCTGATTTTCAGCAATATTTCCACGATAAAACCATGCGAATTGACTACTATTTTACCGGGGCAAAAGGGGTAACCATCATCTCACTCGACCAGATTAAAGAGGAGCCGGTCTGGGCTGGGAATATTCACAATCTGATTGACACCCTGAATTACGGCAATCACAAGGTAGAAATTTATGACAAACAGACCAATATCCTGATTTTTTCAAAAGGCTTCAGCAGTCTGTTTCAGGAATGGCAAACCACCGATGAAGCCGCCACCGGCACATATCGAAGCTTTTCGGCATCCGTATTGATACCGTATCCAAAGCAACCGATCCGGTTTGTCCACTGTTCCCGGAACCGGCAGGGAGAATTCGAAGCAGAATTTGAGGCTGATATCGATCCCGCCTCCCGATCGATCCGGCGTGATAAACCGCCTTCCGGTTTCAAACGCAAAGCCTACATGAAAAACGGTTCACCCCATGAAAAAGTCGATATCCTGCTGCTTCCGGAAGGGTATACTAAAAAAGAGATGCGCAAATTTCGCGGAGATGTCAAGCATTTTATGACGGTATTGTTTGAATCTCCGCCCTTCGATCAGTACCGGGATCGTTTCAATGTCTGGTACCTCGAAGTTCCGTCAGATGAATCGGGTATCGACGATCCCCGGAAAAACACCTTTGTCAAATCGGCTTTCGGTCTGACATACAACTCTTTCGATTCCGATCGCTATATTCTGGCATTCGATAACAGACAGATTCGTGATATCGCTGCCAATGCCCCCTATGATCAGCTCTACTTTATTGTCAACAGCAATAAATACGGCGGCGGCGGGATCTATAATCTCTATTCTACCTGCTACACCCATGATAGCGCCGACGAAAACGCCTGGTGGTCCGATTATGTGTTCGTCCATGAATTCGGGCACGCTTTCGGCGGTCTTGCCGACGAATATTACAGCTCCGACATCGCTTACAACGAATTCTATCCACTGGATGCAGAGCCCTGGGAACCTAACATCACTCCCAATGCAAATCCGGAAACGATCAAGTGGAAAGCTCTGATCGAACCTGGCGTACCGGTCCCGACCCCGTGGAATAAAGCCGAGTTTGACGCCATTCCCTACAAAAATCAGGAGGCACGAAGCCGATTTCTCCGTCAGCAGGAATACTGGGGTAAGGTCGGTGCCTTCGAAGGCGCCGGTTATGTTTCAACGGGACAGTACCGCCCCTACCTCGACTGTAAAATGTTCTCGAAAAGCCTCGTGGACTTTTGCCCGGTATGTCAACAATCCATCATACGGGCGATTAAATTTCACACGGAAAAATAAACTCCGGGAGAGTTGCGTAGGGTTCACGGACGTGACCTTGGGAACGGTCACTCAAACATATTCTACTTTGTTAATGCCTGCCGCAGCGCTTTTTGCCAGCCTGCCAAATTTTTTCGCCTGAGCGGCGCTGTCATCTGCGGCTCAAAACGGCGATCAATCTGCTTCCGTTTCCGTAATTCCTCAAGATTTGACCAGAATCCCGCTGTCAGACCGGCTAAGTAGGCAGCGCCCAGTGAGGTCGATTCCGTCACTTTGGGTCGTACTACCGGACGGTTGATTATATCCGCCTGAAACTGCATCAGTAAATTATTGGCAACCGCCCCGCCGTCCACCACCAATTCCTGCACCGAAATTCCGCTCTCCGTCTCCATGACCTGCAGAACATCGTGACTTTGGTAAGCGATGGATTCCAACGCTGCCCGTACAATATGATTACGATTGGTACCGCGGGTCAAACCCGTGATGATGCCCCGTGCCGCCATATCCCAGTGTGGTGCACCCAGCCCCACAAATGCCGGCACAATATAGACCTCGTTGTTATCAGTAACCTTTCGTGCAATCTCTTCGCTGTCGGCAGCGCTGTCAATTAGTCGCATTTCATCACGTAACCACTGAATCACCGCTCCGGCAATAAAAATCGATCCCTCAAAAGCGTAAGAGGGTTTTCCCTGCCGACTGATCGCCAGCGTTGTCAGCAAACCTTGAGCGGACAGTTGAAATTCGTCACCGAGATTCATTACCACAAAGCAGCCGGTTCCATAAGTATTTTTAATACTGCCGCGCTCCACACAGCCCTGTCCGAAAAGCGCCGCCTGCTGATCGCCGGCTACTCCGCAGATCGGGACACCTTTGAGACAGGCAATGGTTTCAACCTGCCCAAAATCATCCATGGAGTATTGAACCTTCGGCAGCAGGGATTCCGGCACACCGACCATCCGGAGACATTCCGCATCCCAGCGTTTCTCAACAATATTGTACAGGAGTGTGCGGGAGGCATTGGTAAAATCTGTAGCATGAATCTTGCCATTGGTCAAATTCCAGATCAGCCAGGAATCGATCGTCCCGAACAGTAAATCATCGGTCTCCGGGCGGTCGATATGATCCAGAATCCAGCGGATTTTCGTCCCACTGAAATAGGCGTCTGCCGGCAACCCGGTTCTCTCCCTGAACATCGCTTCATGGACGGCTAATTTCGCACACATTGCCGAGGTACGCCGGCATTGCCAGACGATGGCATTATATACCGGCTGACCGGTGTTACGATCCCAAACCACTGTCGTTTCCCGTTGATTGGTAATCCCAACCGCCACCACTTTACCCCGGTAATCTGCGCACAACTCTGTCGCCGTATCCCGAACCGACTGCCAGATCTCCATGGGATCGTGTTCAACCCACCCGGGTTTCGGGTAAATTTGGGTCAATTCTTTGTATTGGGAAGCCACCATTTTTCCTGCCCGGTCAAACAGAACCGAACGGGTCCCCGTGGTTCCCTGATCAATCGCCAGAATATACATGATGGTTCCTCATTTATGATTTCCAATTTGACACAGTGCCTGGGCGATATTCAGGGAATTATCGCCGATATTCTCATAACATTGAACCATATCGATGAAGAGAAGTTCGGCGCGGACATTGGCACCCTTTTGCAGACGCTTTCGGGAAGCTTTGCTCAGCGAATAGCGCCGATCGTTCACCTGTTGTTCCAGAGCTTAGGCTTTCTTCAGTTCCGCATTATCAATCTGCTCCGTGAGATTTCTCTTCACCATCTCAATAAAGTTACCGAGCAGGGCGGCATAGTCGCGTAATTCCTCCTCGGCGTGGGCATCAAACCTGATCGATTTAGTCGCTTTACGCTTCATTAAAATCACCAGATTGTAAATGGAGTCACCGATACTTTTCAGCTCGTGAACAACCCGCATCATGCCATTTACGACAATGACGTTTGATTCTGAGAGATCATCCTTATAGAGCTGCACGAGATATTTTGAGATTTCCTCCTGCATCTGATCGGTCAGCTCTTCCAGCTCCCTGATTTCTTCAACACTGGCATCAATTTTTCGGTCCGTTTGAATCAGGGTGCTCTGACAAATTTTACACGTCCTGGTGATCACATCACCCATTCTGTTAACCTCCGTGCGGGCGTTCAGGATGTTCAATTGCGCCGACTCCTGAAGACCGGCACTGAGATAGCGCAGCTGATAATGCCGATATTTATCAATTTCCGTCGGCTTTATAATTTTTTCAATATACTTTGCAAAAATATTGAGAAATGGCAGAAACAGCAGGGTGTTGGTCACGTTAAACACGGAGTGAAACAGAGCCAGGTTCAACGGCAAATTTGCCTGCAGCGCACTGTCCCAGGGAGCAATCCAGAGAACAAAATCGCAAAAATGGCGAAAGACAACCGCCATCCAGACAACTCCGAGAAAATTAAAGAAAAAATGCGAGCGGGCGGCGCGCCGGGCATTCACTCCAGTACCCAGCGACACCAGAAAGACCTTTATTGTCGTACCGATATTCTCACCCAAACAGATTGCCGCCGCCGATTCAAAATTAATATACCCCTTAAATGCCAGTGTGACGGTGATCGCCATAGCGGCGCTCGAGGATTCCAGAAGAAACGTTAATACCGTACCCACCAGAACAAAGACAATAAACGAGGCAAATCCCAGATTCGAGAATTTTTCCAGAAAAATAAGCGCTTCTTCATTGATATCAGGAACAGCATTCTTCAGAAAACCGAGTCCCAGAAACAGCAAGCCCAAACCGACCAGCATTTCGCCATAATCACGACGTCTCCAGCTTTTGCTCAATAAAAATGGAAAACCGATACCAACGATCGGCAATGCAAAGGACACGATATCCACTTTAAAGCCCATAAATGAGACAATCCAGGTGGTCACCGTCGTCCCAATATTGGCACCCATGATCACGCCAATCGCCTGCGTCAGATTTAATAAACCGGCATTGGCAAAACCGACCACCATTACCGTCGTTGCCGAGGAAGATTGAATCACACCGGTAACCAGAAAGCCGGTTAGTACGGCGATAATACGGTTGGTCGTCATGTAATTCAGTGCCGTCTGTAACCGGTCGCCAGCCAGTTTCTGAATGCCTTCACTCATGATCCGCATTCCGAACAGGAACACACCAATGGAACCCACAAAGCGCAGTACCATGCCAATCATCTTACTTCGTGCACCACATAAAATAGATACAATCTGTAATTATGCCCGGAAAAGAATTAGACAACAGGTTCATATATGTAATTCGAGCCAATGGAATATATCGGAAAAAACCCTCTCCTTTTCCGGATCGTTGTGGATTTCATGGTAAAAACCATCATAGAACTTCAGGGTCTTATCCGTCGAATGGACGCCCTCATAAAGTTCCCGACTGCCCTCGGGATTGGTGATTTTATCGGCGGAACCGTGCATGATCAGTATCGGTAACGTAAGGCTCTCCGTTTGTGTCAGGATCCGTTGAGCGGCGAGAATCGACTCATAGCCGGTTCGCGCCGGAAAACCCTCCCGGTAATTGAGAGGATCCTCGTCGTAATCTCGAACAATCTCGGGATCCCTGGAGATCGAGGCGGAATCCAGTTTGGTGGTTTTCATTTTGGGTGCATATTTCCCCACGATTGCCGCCATTTTGATCAGCAGCGGAGAGATATCAGCGCCCATCTTCAACAGAATACCGCTCAAGATCAGTCCCTTGAATTCCGGCTGGCGGGTAATTATATAAAGCGCTGCAATCGTACCACCCATGCTGTGACCATAAAGAAATAGCGGGGCTTCATAATGGCGTTCCTGCGCCCGTTTATAGAAAACATCCAGGTCCCGAAGGTAATCGTCAAAGGAGTCCACATACGCCCGGCGTCCGTCCGATTTACCATGCCCGCGCAGGTCAATTGTCTCGATTCCGATGCCTTTTGAGGTAAAATATTCCGCCACATGTTCATACCGCCCGCTGTGTTCACCCAAACCATGAACCAGTAGTAAAACGGCGCGGGGCTGGTCATTCGGCATCCAGGCTTGTTCAAACAGCTCTCCGGCGTCATAACTTTGAAAAGTACCGTGATGATAAATCATATTTCACTCCTATGTAGGTCCAAACGTGCTCAGTGCAATGCCCAGCTGTCCGCCATAGTAAAAGACCAGACTGATCCGATGATAGCGGAAGGGATAACCAAAGCGATTCAACGCCAGCATTAAATCTGAGAAATAAAACAGAACCGCCCCGATACTGATCTGCCACGCCTGCTGGACGCTGAACACCGGGCTGAAATGCGACGCAATCGCCCGATTCACCATGTAACTGATCACCAATACATATATAAAAACGGGAACTTTCAGTCGTCCCAGATGCGGGTACAAGACCGCATAGACGATCGCCCCCAGCAGTGCCAGAATCAGCGTACTGCCGACCGGCAGCTTTGTTGCCCCTGAAAAATTGATAAAACTGTATATATACATAATGTGAGCCGCCAGGAACAGCACCAGACCAAGGCGAAACGCCCGTGAATCTTCCTGAAAAATAAGCGCGACATCACCCCCCAATGAGAAAAGCAGTCCCGCCATGATGAATATGGAATACCCTGCCGACATCTGACGCCCGGACAGCATCGCCGTTGCGACAACCGAAATAACCAAAATGGTAGCAACCGGTTTGAAAAAGCGGATCTGCCGTCGGTTACCACGCAGCTCGGCACGGATTAAACAGACCACCGTCACAACCAACAATCCGACGATTAGTACCCTGATATCAAGCATTGTTACCCCCACCTTTCCCGTCGTTCATCCAGACTCGAAGCGCGGTATTTGGAAACATTACAGCTGTCACAGTAACGGTAAATTTCTACAAATTTTGATAATATCAAAAGAAAAAATTCTGGAGACAGGGGAGCAGCGTAAGTTGACAGTGGATTGTTACCGTCATCACATTAGCGGAGCAATCAGGCTTGGCATGACAACGATTTTAACTGTTGTCTAACTCTAACAGCGTGTGTATTTTTACTATGTTTTATCAAGGAAGGAGAATCTGGGATGAAAAGAATTTATCGCTCAAAAACGGATGTCAAACTGGCGGGTATTTGCGGCGGTCTGGGAGAAATGTTCAATATCGATCCCACCATCATTCGCCTGCTGATGATCTTTGCAACAATTGCCACCGGTGTGGCTCCTCTGGTTATCACCTATCTCATCGGCTGGGTCATCATCCCCGAAGGCAAACCCGAATAATCCATGCTCGGAACGTTTGTCAATATCGGTGCTGTCCTGGTGGGCAGCACTATCGGTCTCCTGTTCCATCGCAGGTTACCGGAAAAGATTGTCACCATTGTCTTTCAGGCAATCGGTCTGTTCACGCTGTTTCTTGGATTTACCATGGCAGCCAAAACCGCCAACTACCTGATTCTGATTTTCAGTCTTGTGGCAGGTTCGATTATCGGACAATGGCTCACTCTCGATCACGCTCTCGACATATTCAGCCAGCGACTCAAAGGCAGACTCGGGCTGCAGAACGAAAAATTTTCCGAAGGTCTGGTGGCTGCCTTTCTGCTCTTCTGTATGGGTTCCATGACTATTTTGGGAGCATTTGAGGAGGGCATGGGCAATCCGCCGAATTTGCTCTACGCCAAATCGATTCTGGACGGATTCGCCTCGATCGCGCTGGCAGCCGGACTGGGAATTGGTGTCGCCTTTTCCACGATTCCACTCCTGTTCTACCAGGGCGGTCTGACACTCTTTGCCGGCTGGCTGGGCGAGTTTTTCAGAGACGTAGTGCTCAATGAAATGACTGCTGTCGGCGGTCTGATGCTGATCGGTCTTGGCATCAACATTCTGGAAATCAAGTCGTTAAAGGTCATCAACATGCTGCCCGGTCTGGTGGTCGCCGTTTTGCTTGCCTATATCTTTCTATAAAAATAATCGCTTATTCTTTATGTTGCCGGACAGATATTTCCTGATTTATGGTTTCTAAATTTCCGATTAATCAGTCGTTAGCGCTTCTACTCCTCGCCTGCCTGACGACCGCCTGTAGTCGCCCCTTCGTTCAGCAGGATTTCCGGGATATCGGTCGCCTGAACAGCACTGAACTGGCGGAAAAAATCCACACCGACGCCCGCCTGATCCTGTTAATTCATCAAAACATCATCCATATCAACCGACAGGCGGAGAACTACTTTGCCGCTTTTCAATCGCAAACACCGTCAGTTCTGAGCAGACCTCAGCGGCAGGAAATCCGTGAAATCTGGATCCAATACCTGGATCAGCTGTTAGAATTAACGAAAATCATGGTGGAGTATCAGGATTATCAGAAAGTCGAGCCCTGCTACCGTGATGATGCCTTTCTGGTCAGCTTCAGCGCCGATATGTTGCTCTATTCCACCGGACTCTACTTTCTGGAAAACACCGCTTTTATTGCCCCCCTTCGAAATTCTGTTGGACGAACCAATGCCTGAATACAACCTGCCGAAAAATCTCTATTCCCAATTCAAATGGCATATCCTCAACCTGCCCGGAATCACCAATATTCATCAGAGCTATGCCCGGTTTACGACATTGAAGGATCGCTACGGTAATTTCAATGACGATTATCATTTTCTATATCCCATAATCGATACGAATTATCGCGCAGCTGTCGCAACTACGCATACCAGACACATATCGCTGCTGCTGGCAAATTATCTGGATACAATCAAAGATGGCTCTCGGAAATCGGTGTTCCCGCTACAGAAAAGCGTCGCCCTCTTCATGGCACATACGCGTTTTACGACCCGCAAGGAGGGATTTATCAGCAACCGCCAGTGTCTTGAATTCATCGAACTGGCACAGCCGGGCGACATCATATTGGAGCGGGGCGAGTGGCGCATGACCAATCTCGGAATTCCCGGCTTCTAGCCACATTCCGCTCTCTACCTCGGAAACTTAGCAGAACTGACAGAGTGGAGCCGCGATTCGACAATTACAAAATATTTCCGTCAACGAGACCCGCACTGCCGGAACTTTCCACATTATCTGGAACGCCGCTATCACGAGGTATTCAAAGCCTATATCGGCGCTGATGATGGTGATGACAATCGCATTATCGAGGGACTGAAAGAGGGCATCATCTTCCACTCGGTGCGCGGCTCTGTGGGAATGGCGGATCATACCGCCTGTCTGCGACCACGCCTGCCGAAGCTTGCCAAAGCCCAGGCAATCGAAACTGCTTTTCAGTACTGGGGACGCCCCTACGATTATACCTTCAGTCTGCTCACGGACAACGAACTGGTCTGTTCCGAGCTGATTTACAAATCCTACGAACCCGCCGCCGGTAAAGAGGGATTACACTTTGAACTATCGGAAATTGCCCGGATCATCACCCTGCCCGCCAATAACATCGCCGCCCAATTCGACCGTGAGTATGGCACCGAATCGTCACAGCTGGATTTTGTCCTCTATTATGCCTGTGATGTCCGTCGCGGTAAATCTTACCCCGCGGATGTCAGAGCATTTCGGGAATCTCACCGAAAACCACGCTGGAGTTTTTATCTCTTCGAATAGTAGTCGGAATTCACTTATTCCTTCCAACACATTTCCAACAGTACCGAAAAGTGGCAAAATCCGAATCGTATTTCGTAATCCTGGCTGAAAATTAAAGATGGTTACCGCAAAAAGAGACAGAATTATTACCCCGAAGGAAGGGTTTTCGGCGTTTGCTTTTCGCCGTCAGCTTGGCTAAATTACGGTTATGTGATCTTCTGTACTCAATGTCAATATTTCATTAGCCTATGAAAAAAAATACTCAGGAACGGCGCATTTTTATCGTTTCAAACCGCCTGCCGGTTACAGTAAAACAGAAAAACGGCGGTTTTGAACTGACACCCAGCATCGGTGGTCTGGCGACCGGGCTGAAATCCATCTTTGAGCAGAAAAATTGCATCTGGATCGGCTGGCCTGGTCTGACAATTCACTCCGATACCGATAAACAAACCATCACTACAGAACTGCAAAAACTGCGCATGATCCCGGTTTTTTTAAATACTCAGGAAATTAAAAAGAGCTACGAAGGATTCTGTAATGTCACTATCTGGCCCTTATTTCACTATTTTACCCAATATACCGATTACGACACGCGCATGTGGGGTGTCTACAAACGGGTCAATCAGAAATTCTTCAAGCAACTGGAGTCAGTGGTTACCGAAAAAGACATTATCTGGATTCACGATTATCATCTGTTACTGTTGCCCGGCATCGTACGGAAAAAGTATACCCGGTCAGCGATCGGATTTTTCCTGCATATTCCCTTTCCCTCGTACGAAGTTTACCGGACACTCCCCTGGCGTAAAGAGATATTAAACGGGATTCTCGGTGCTGACCTGATCGGTTTCCACACCTTCGACTACGCCCGCCACTTCCTGAGTGCCGTCAACCGCCTGCTGGACATTGACTACATTTCCAATCAGCTGGTTTATCAGCAACGGGCGATCAAAGTCGACTCCTTCCCTCTGGGTATCGATTATGAAACCTATGCCTCCGGCGGAAAAAGCAGTAAAGCACGCAAGATTCTGGCAAAACACAAAAACAGTCTCAATGATTGCAAAGTCATCCTGTCTGTCGATCGGCTGGATTATTCCAAAGGCATCATCAATCGTCTGAAAGCCTACCAGCTCTTTTTAAAAATTTTCCCCGAATACCGGGAAAAGGTGACCCTCTTTCTGGTCGTCGTTCCCTCCCGCTCCAAGGTACCGCAATATCAGCAGATCAAAGTTGAAATCGACAAAACCGTCGGTGAGATCAATGGCAAATACAATACCATCAGCTGGACTCCGATCCATTACTACTACCGCTCCTTCAATTTTGACCATTTGTCCGCCTTCTATCAATTGGCGGATATCGCTCTGATCACACCCCTCCGCGATGGTATGAATCTGGTCGCCAAAGAGTATGTCGCCAGCCGAACCGACGCCGACGGCGTTTTGGTTCTGAGCGAGATGGCGGGTGCCGCCGCCGAGCTGGACGAAGCCGTGATCATCAATCCGAACAACATCATGGACATTGCCGAGGGAATTAAAACCGCCCTGGATATGCCGGTCACAGAGCAACGCCAGCGACTTGCCAGCATGCAGGAGAAAATCAAACTCTATACTAACCAGTACTGGGCTAAGGACTTCTTCGACCGTCTGATCGACGTTAAAAATCTGCAAATATCCATGGAGGCAAAAATCGTGGATCAGGCGACCATGGATTGTCTCTGGCAAAAATATCGGTCTGCGAAGAAACGTCTGATCGTCCTTGATTATGACGGAACGCTGGTACATTTTTCCCGGGACCCGCAAAAAGCCACACCCGATCAGGCTCTGCTAAAACTCCTCCAAAAATTCGCGGTGGAGAACCATCTGGTCATCGTCAGCGGACGGGACAAAGAGACGCTGGACAGGTGGCTGAGCAAACTACCCCGGGTAAATTTAATTGCCGAACACGGTGCCTGGCTCCGCGATGCCGACGGCGACTGGCAACTGATCGAACCGATGTCCGACGAGTGGAAAAGGGAAATCCGCCCGGTGATGGATTTTTACGTCAGTCGTACGCCCGGCTCATTTATTGAGGAAAAAGACTACTCCCTGGTCTGGCATTACCGCAAAACGACGTCGGAACTGGGAAAAATCAGGACACGGGAACTGACCGAAACCCTGCGCTATCTGGTTGTTGGTCTGAAGCTCCAGATTCTCGAAGGCAACAAGGTTATTGAAGTAAAAAATATCGGCATCAACAAAGGTCGGGCAATTTCAAAATGGATTCAGCGCCTCGAACCGGATTTTATTCTCGCCATCGGCGATGACAAAACCGATGAGGATATTTTCAATGAAATCAGCGGTCAATTTACGATCAAAGTCGGCATCGGCACCACTGCCGCCAACTACCGCGTGAAAGCACCGGAAGATGTCCGCAAAATTCTAAATACACTGACAGGAGAAACCACATGATTCATCTGGTCGACTACCGCAACATCGTGGGCGATAAAATCATCACCGATATTTACCAGAAAGCCCGCAGTCTGTACCGTAAGCGAATCATCAATCTGAATTCCACCTATATGGGCGGCGGCGTTGCCGAAATCCTCGGCAGCCTGGTACCACTGATGAACGATATCGGTATCGATATGGGCTGGCGAATCATTCGCGGTAACTCCGACCTGTTCGACATTACCAAGAAATTCCACAATGCACTTCAGGGCGATTCCATCCATCTGACAAACATGAAAAAGCAGCTCTATATCCGTGCCAGCGAGGAATTCTCAGTCTACACTCATCTCAATCACGATTGCGTCATCATCCACGATCCCCAGCCGCTGCCGCTGATCAATTTTTACACGAAACAGCAACCCTGGATCTGGCGCTGCCATATCGATATTTCCCACCCCAATCAGGACCTCTGGGAGTTTCTGAAAGGATTTATTTTAAAATACGATCTGGTCGTCGTCTCCAACGAACAATATAAAAAAGATTGCGTCTATGTGGAACAACGTATCATTCCGCCGGTCATCGATCCATTGAGCCCGAAAAACAAAGAGCTCAGCAACCGCGATATTCATAAATTCCTGAAAAAATTCAACATCCCCACCGATAAACCGATCATCACCCAGATCTCCCGGTTTGACAAGTGGAAAGACCCGGAAGGCGTTATCCTCATCTTCAACAAAGTCCGGAAAAAAGTCGATTGCCGTCTGGTGCTCTGCGGCAGCATGGCATCCGATGATCCTGAGGGCTTGAAAATTTTCAAAAAGGTGGTTCGCATCGCCAATCACCAGGTTGATACAGGCGACATCATACTGATTACGTCGGAAAATAATATCCTGGTAAATTCCCTGCAGCGCTATTCCGATGTCATTATTCAAAAGTCACTGCGTGAAGGCTTTGGGCTGGTGGTCGCCGAAGCGCTCTGGAAAAATGCCGCCGTTGTCGCCTCCGACGTCGGTGGTATCCCCATGCAGGTTATCGACAACGAAACCGGATTCTTAGTCGATCCCAAAAATGAGGACCTGTTCGCCGAACGGATTATCCAGATTCTGAAGGATAAACAGCTCGCCGAAAAACTGGGAAAAAACGCCAAGGAACATATCCGGCAGAAGTTCTTGATCACCCGGCTGATCAGCGATTACCTTGACATGATCCAGGATATGCTGCAGTAGCACATTCCCCATCAAAATAGTCCCGAAATCTCACCGCTTTCATCAATATCTACATTTTCCGCCGCCGGTGTTTTCGGTAAACCGGGCATCAGCAACATATCACCGGTAATCGGTACAAGAAAACCCGCTCCCGACGAAATCTGTACGTCCCGGACAGTGATGAGAAAATCCTTGGGACGACCCAGCAGCTCGGGATTATCGGACAACGATTTTTGGGTTTTGGCAATACAGACCGGCAGACGGTCTAGCCCCAGTTTATTGATCTTTTGAATGGCTTTCCGGGCGTCCTTGGTAAAATCCACCGCTTCAGACCCGTAAATATCTTTGCAGACCTTTTCCACTTTCTTTTCTATAGTGGTATCCAGTTCATAGAGCGGCTGATAATGTTCGTTGTGCCGGGTAATGGCAACCACTTTCTCAGCGAGTGCAACAGCACCACTACTGCCCTGCCGGGCGGAATCGATCACCGCCCACTCTACCTCGCGGTTGTCCATCACTCCGGAAACAATGCCGATCTCCCCGTCTGTATCACTCTCAAAGCGGTTTATGGCGACCACAGCCGGTACACCGAAATGACAGATATTCTGAATATGCTTCAGTAAATTTGGAATTCCCCGCTTGACCGCCGCCGGATCGGGTTCGCTCAGTTCATTCAGACCCTTTCCACCGTGCATTTTCAGCGCCCGAATAGTGGCAACGAGCACCACGGCTTTGGGATTCAGTCCGGACTTACGGGCTACGATATCAAAAAATTTCTCCGCACCCAGATCAAAACCAAATCCGGCTTCGGTAATAACATAATCCGAGAGTTTCAACGCTGCCTTCATGGACAGGACACTGCAGGTTCCCTGAGCAATGTTGGCAAAGGGTCCGCCATGCACAAATGCCGGTGTTCCGTCACTGGTTTGTACGATATTCGGTTTCAGTGCGTCTTTTAGGAGCGCTGCCACTGCTCCGGTGATGTGCAATTCCCTCAGATAGACCGGCGTATTATCGAAGGTATATCCCAGGAAAATGTTACCGATCCGCTCCTTGAGGTCGGTATAGGATTCCGCCAGTCCCAGAATCGCCATCACCTCCGAAGAGGCAGAAATGCTGAAGTTTGTCTCACGGGGAAAGCCGTTTCTCTTTCCGCCCAATCCGATCACGATTTTCCGCAACGAGCGATCATTCATATCCATGACCCGATTCCAGAGCACCTGTCGCGGATCGATCTGCGGCTCTTTCTGACGGAAAATGTGATTGTCCACCACGGCGGAAATCAGATTGTGGGCGGCGGTAACGGCATGCAAATCACCGGTGAAATGCATGTTGATATCGTCAACCGGATGAACCTGGGTTTTGCCACCGCCGGTGGCACCACCCTTCATTCCGAACAGTGGTCCCAATGACGGTTCACGTAATGTAACAACAGACCTTTTCCCGATCCGATTCAATCCCATGGAAAGACCGATCGAGGTGGTGGTTTTCCCTTCACCCGCAGGTGTTGGTGTAATCGCCGAGACCAGTACCAGGTTGCCATCGGGTCTGTCCTGTAATCGCCGATAGGCGCTCAGTTTCACTTTGGCTTTTAAATCGCCGTAATATTCAACATCGTTCTCATTCAGCCCGATGTCCCGGACAATTTCCCGGATTGGACGTAACGGTTGCATGTTTCGCCTTACAATTGATTATTTTTCATATCTGTTAAAATATACAAAATCGGAAACATTCAGGCGAGTCGGCCGCTGCGATTCCTGCTCACGGTGCTTCTCGGAAAGACCCGAATCCACAGCCTGCTGCGGCCTGCCAACGGCGATCAGAGTAATCAACTCCATATCATCGGGAATATTAAGCACCTCTTTCGCTTTTGCAGGGCTGAAGCCAGCCATAGGGTGTGCCACCAGTCCGAGGTCGGTGGCTTTGAGCAGCAAATGTGCCGTTGCCATTCCGGTGTCGAAAAGGTAATATTCCCGCTCTTTGATAACGCAGTCCAGCTCCTTCTGAGTTATAACGGCGATCATCAGAGAAGCCTTTTTTGCCCAGTAATTGCCCGACGTCAGGGCTTCAAACAACGCCTTCAGCGTTTTCTCTTCATGGACAAAGATGAAGCGCCAGGGCTGATTATTTGCACAGGATGCCGCCAAACTTGCCGCCTCTGTCAGCCGCTGCATCAGCTCGCTGGTGATCTCCACTTTACCGAGCGATCGCAACGCCCGGCGCCGGGTGATGACTTCATCAAACTGCATACTGCCTCCTATTTCATCGAATCCTGAATCTCACACACTACTGCATCGGCATGTCCATCCACCTTCACCTTTTCCCAGACCTTTTCAATTTTCCCATCCGGGTTGATCAGATAGGTACTGCGGACCACGCCGAAATACTTACGCCCGACCATTAATTTTTCCCGCCAAACGCCGTATTTCTTAAGAACAGTATGATCGGGATCCGCCAGCAATTCGACCGTGAGCTTATGTTTCCGGATAAAATTCCGGTGACTCTCAACCGAATCGGGACTGATTCCAAGTACTTTCGCATTCAATTTATTGTATTCGTCCAGATGTTCCGTAAAATCAAGCGCCTCTTTTGTGCATCCGCTGGTATTGTCCTTTGGGTAAAAGTACAAAACCACCCACTGTCCCGAATAATCCCCGAGGGATACCTCCACGCCATCCTGATTCATCAATGTAAAATCCGGTGCGTTGTCTCCAATTGCCAACATGGTAATCTCCTTTATTAATCAAGTTGAATTGTCATTGAACAGCTGTTTGATAGACCATTCAGAGGGATAGTTACAGGATATCGAAGATTACCCACGGGCTGCCGCTTTTTCGGATATGGAGTCCGGCGGGTATTAATCACTCAGCACCTCCATTTCTTCTCGAAAATTGATCAAAATCGCCATCTACACTCTACATTTACATAATTTCCGGCAAACTGTCAACCTTTAACTGAAATATTAATCTTATCTCGGTGTAAATAGACTACGAGATTTGCACTTCGTTAATTATATTAGCGCACATGTCTGTGTGGAAAATTGAAAGGAAGCAAAAAATGCACAGACGAAGATTTATTAGTATATTCATTATTTCATTTCTGCTGAGCAGGTACATCGCCGGACAATCACCGACACTCGTCATTTTAAATTTTGAAGCCCGTGGAATACCGACGGAAGAATCCCGCGTCTTTACGGAACATCTACAAGCCGAAATTTTCCAGAGCAGCCGCTACAGTCTTCTTGCCGTTTCCGATGTTCAGGAAGAATTGGAAAAGGCGGGATATACGTTGGACAGTTGTTCAGCGATTCCCTGTCTGACTGAGGTTGGTCGGCTCAGCGGCAGCCGGTTGGCTGTCGGAGGCGTTCTTACAAAAATTGATGACAGCTACTCGGTCACTGTGCGGATGGTCGATGTTGAAAAAAACCAGCTCGCCCGCATGTTCATTTACCGGCACGTGGGTGATATTGTATCACTCTTGTCGACCGGCGTCGAGGCGGTGGCAGAGCGTCTGATCGCCCCCATTACAGCACCTGCACCGGCTACGATCGGACCGGTTCACACCAGCGATACAACGGACAACCTTCGGGATACATCGGCAACAGCGGTACACAGTTACCGTGAACCGGGTGGCTTTGGACCGGCGCTAGCCAGCTGCCTGCTGGGTCCGCGGGTAGGATTGGAGATGAATGAAGGCATTGAGGAAATACACCTCAGTGAATGGATCGCCCTCGGTGGTTCCATCATATCGGGATCTGCCACCGGCATCCTGACACCGATTGGAAACGTGATTTATACGGGCAACCGTGCCTATATGGCGTATGAAATGGGCGGAAAACATAATGGATTGGAAGGCGCGCTGGCGGCATTCTGTATCGGTCCGCGGGTGGGAAACGAGCTGCATTACCGGAAAATCCGCAACAAGGAGTGGCTGCTGCTGATCCCCTGCGTAAACATCTATCCGCTGATCAGCATTCCTCTGGAAGCCTACCACGGTAAAACCATGACCGAAATTGAAATTTCCGAAGGTTTACGCAAGTGATATCTGTTGAATGGGCTCCCGATTGGTAAAGAATATTCTTTTTCTGTCTGCAGGAATACTGCTTTTCTCCGGAAGGGTCCTTTCTGAAACCCCAGCCTTTCCCGGTCCTCATCTCTCATTCCGCCTGTTGGGTCTGACTCATCATCTCATCGATGTATCCTATAATGCAGACTACTTTCCGCTGAAATTCGACCGAAATGCCCAAAACCTCTTCAATCCGGGAATTCTCGCCGCTTTTGATAAACCGCTGAACAACCGTGAACTCTACTGGCGGACCGTGCAGGCTATTTACATCGATTGTGCGATTCAGCCGGCAACTTATTTGGCGACCACGATATTCAAACAGCCGGTTTTTCAATATCGTAGACTGTCCGCCGGGTTTGGTTTCGGAGCCGGTTTGGATATCCGGCGCAGCTGGTCCAGATACGGTCCTCCGGGCATCAAAACCCGGCTTTTTAAAGATTGGGGCACCATTGAAGGTTTTATTGGTCCCTATAGCGAAGTCGAGCTGGCGGTTCAGCTGACAGACCGGAAACAGATGGTCTTCAATCTGGTTCCTGCCTATCCGGTGCTGCTGTTTGTGAATGTCGGAATCCGCACCAAGCTACAAAATTCTGCGAAATCGGGTTGACCAAAAAAATGATTTGGTTTTTTAAAAATAAATCTCAATATTAATCCAAAATCAAGAGGGAGATCAAATGAAGAAAATCGTAATCAGTGTTTTAGCAGTCATTATGCTGTTTGCGGGAACGGGCTTGCACGCCGAAGAGGGGGGCGTTCTTCCGTGCTTGGCCAGCTGTCTGGTTGGTCCGCGTGTCGGTTTGGAAATGAATGAAGGCAAAGAGATTCAGAAAAGCGAGTGGATCGGAGTCATTGGCGGATATCTTGGTAATGTCGTTCCGATTGTTGGTTCTCTGGTATCACTCGGCTGCCGGGGTTACATGGCTTACGACATGGGTTATGTACCGAACGGATTTGAGGGCTTTGCCGCCAGTTTCTGTCTGGGTCCCAGAATCGGAAATGAGCTGGATACCCGCAAAATCCGGACAAAAGAGTGGTTACGTCTGATACCTTGCGTCGGTATCTATCCGGCAATTACCATTCCGCTGGAAGCCTATCAGGGCAAGACCATGACGGACATTGAGGTCAAGGAAGGACTCAGAAAATAATTTGGACTTCCGTATTCTATTAACCGGAATCGATTGACTTTCATTCGATTCCGGTTTTATTTTAACACTATGCAGATAGTCCGATTCCAGCTTTATTTATTGTTAATCTGCGGCATTGTTACGGCAGGTGCCCAGGAGCAGTCCCAATGGACCGACTATTGGGAAAAACCCATCGAACAGGTCTGGCATCCGGAAGTGCCGGAACAGGTGCCGGATTTGTTCCAATCCGCTGCACTGGTCTGGATTCGCATCTACCAAAAAAGCATCTCCAGCCAGGACCTGCCCTCCTGTGTTTTTCATCCCTCCTGCTCCCGCTTTGCATTCGGCGCCATCGAAAGATTCGGTCCGGTCAAAGGCATCCTGCTGGCTGGCGACCGGCTGCTGCGCTGCAATCCTTTTGCCCATAACTACTACAAATTCGACGGAGAAAAATTCAGTGACCCCGTGGAACGTTACGACCTTATACCGAAATAGTAAAATTCTGATCGTATTGACGATCCTTTCAGCGGTAATCAATCTTCAGGCAGCCGATATTTCGACTGACTCGGCGAAAATCCTGAGTTTCGCCAATCACCTGTTCGCTACCGAAGACTATCTGCGCGCCGCGATTGAATATGAACGCTATCTGTTTTTAACCGGAACCGGGAACGATACCATTCTTTTCAAAATCGGGTTGTGTCATCAACTCCGGGAACGCTACGATTACGCTTCTCAGGCATTTCTGAAAATCACGAATCTTCCAGGGTCGGAGTTAATCAGCAGCGCCCGGCTTGCCTATCTCTATAACCAGTACAAACTGGAAAACTGGGCAGCGATCCGTCAGTTCGGCAGCCGAACCGATCCGGAGCACTATTTCCAATATCTGGCTCATCTGCACCAGGATTCCAGCGCCTTTCCGTCTGCGACTCTGCAGAGTATCGGCGATGACTCCCTGCGACAACTGATTACTGAAACCGAAGCACGACGTCAAAAGCTGCAGCAGAAATCGCCGCTGTTGGCGTCATTTCTATCGTCAATCGTGCCGGGGCTGGGCAAGGTTTATATCCAGCGACCTGGTGATGCGTTGTTTGCATTCGGCATGACCGGTTTCGCCGGGATCGTCAGCTGGCAGGCATTCAAAGCAGACCTCCTGATCACCGGGGTCGTCTGCAGCGGGATGACCCTCTCTTTTTATCTCGGCACAATTTACGGCAGCTACATCGGCACACAGCTGTATAATCACACACAGTACGAAAAATTGATCGAACAGCTGGAGGATTTGAATCCCATCGAAAAAAATCCATACTGGACAGCATGGCTAAAAAAATAACCACAATCCTTGTTTTTCTGCTGTTTCCGCTTTCGGCAATTGCAGCAGAGATGGGTGATTATTACCTGCAGAAAGAGCTCTATTTCGAAGCGGTGACAGAGTACAAACGAGCCCTCTTTTTCGATCAGAGCGGGGACAGAGACCAATATCTCTACAAAATCGCCGATGCCTGTTATCGGGGCGGGCAGAAGCAACTCGCCGAAGAACCCCTGGTTGATGCGGTTACCAACGCGGAGACATCTCCTTATGACCGGAAATGCATGAAGCTGCTCGCGCTGATCCACTGGGATCATTACGACTATAACGCCATGCGCGGCGTGCTTGGGATGCTGGCAACACACGTGGATTCCAGCCGGCAGGACCAGATCAACTATATCAGCGCCTGGAGCTATATCTACCAGGCAGACTGGGAAAGTGGAATTGAGCGGTTGCAGACGGTCAAATTTACCAATGTTGATGACCTGATAACGGATATTGAACATGCCGAAAACATACCTCAGAAATCAAGATGGCTGGCGTCACTGATGTCAAACATTATCCCCGGCGCCGGTCAATTATATGCCGGCGATCATCAGAATGCACTCTATTCATTTCTCCTGGTCGGCTCAGTAGAAGCGTCAATCATCTGGAATATTGTCGAAAAAGCCTACTTCATCGCAGCCACAAAATACATGTTCCTGTTTTCCCGGTATTCCCAGGGCGGATTGAAAAATTTAGCCCGCAAAATCGACGTCGATAATGTGAACCGCATCGGCGATTATCTGAAAGAAGTATCGGAAAAATACCCCGACCCCATCACGATTTTACGGCAGTTGTAACAAAAAATCAGGCACACTTCCGCTGCCTCAGGATGAGTCATCCCCGAATGTCAGTCAATCACAGCCTGGTTCAATGCGGCACAAATCTGACAATTTATGTTTGCATATTCTCTCTGCGTGTTGTATAATAAATCAAAGCCGGTATGCTATCCAAACCATCATTTAATCTCCTGAAAATTCCCATTTAAAGAGGAAGTATGAAATCGATATCAGCGACATTTTCAGAGAATGAAAAATCGGTGATCCTGGAAAAGTTGAATGCCATGGTTTTAAAGGATTTAAAACCGGTCAGTCTAGTTCTGGCACTGCTGTACCTGTTTTTTGCCATTAGTCATTACATCTTTCTGCGCGGACAGTTGCAGCTGATTTTGACGCTGACAGCCGCTGTGACGGTGTTTCTGCTTTTACTGATCAATCTCGCTCTGCAAAAATTCGATATTCCCGCCGGCAGTGCTCACCCCCTCGGTCTGCTGATCGCACTCATTGTCCTTTTGAATGGAATTTTACACCTCTATCTGGCTGATGATCCTCTGCACACAACAAATCTGGCGCTCATTCTCCTGGGCTGCGGCTTTCTCTTTCTGTCCACGACAATCTATCTGGTTGTCGTTTTTATTACCAGCGTATCATGGCTGTTTGTCGCCATAGTCAGCACAAACCGGGGCACCTGGCTGCATTTCGGTTTTTTTCTGATATCATCAATGGTATTGTCGACTATCATCCATATCGTCCACAAGCGCGCCCGAACAGAAGCAGAGAAAATCCGCCTCTCCGAGCAGAAACAGACCGAAGAGCTGAAGCGGGTGATCGTTGCTTTGAAAGAGAGCCGGGAAAAATACCGCGACCTTTTAGAGAACGCCAACGATCTGATCCAAAGTGTCAACGCCGATGGAAAATTCGAATACGTTAACAAAGCCTGGGAAGATCTGCTGGGTTATACTGCCGCCGACCGCGAAAAACTGACCTTTATTGACATTATCCGCGAGGATAACCGCCAGAAATGCGCAGAAATCTATGAGCAAGTGAGTCGCGGAGAATCCTTCCAAAATCAGGAAACCGTATTTGTTTCCAAATCGGGCAGGGAGATTTTCGTCGAGGGCAGTATCAGTCCGCAGATGAATGACGATAGATTCATTGCCACCCGGGCAATCTTCCGGGATATCACGCAACGCAAACAGGCTGAAGAGGAGCTCCATCGCCTGCACAAGGAATTAAAAAGTGTCAACGAGCGTCTGAAAGAGGCGTATGTTGACATTAAATCAGAAAAGGACATCCTCAGTAAGGTAATTCAGGATGAGGAAATCGCTTTCCTCATCGATTCCACGGGAATCATCAGCGCCGTTACCAACAAAGCCAGCCAGCTGACCGGAAAAAGTCGCCTGGAGATCCTGAATCAACCACTCGCTGCAATGTTTGGAGATGATAGCAAGAACGCCGTAACCGAGGCGATTCGACTGGCGAATATCAAAAACTTCCACTCTGTCGATGCCTTTCTGAAAGCCGAACAGCCTACCGACTTTAATTATGTCGTCAATATCATGCGGTTAAATGGTTTGAAGGAAAAGCAGCTGCTGGTGATTTTGCGGATTGATACCAATCTCTAATTCCGGAAGTCGCCCCGATTATCACCACTCATAAACACAATTTACACGGAATTGGTGGGCTCCGTTATTTTTTTTCGGCACGATAGAGACCTGCGGCGATATCAGCAGAGACGGTGATTCCTTTGATCATGGCGGAGCTGAACCCCTCATGCTCCATGCGGTTCAACCCGGCAATGGTACAGCCCTTTGGTGTAGTAACCTTATCGATTTCCCGTTCGGGATGATTTCCCGATGACAGCAGGAGTGTTGCTGCACCTTTGGCAGTCTGAGAAGCGATCATCAGGGCATCTTCGGAATGGAAACCGATTTCTATACCGCCCTGACTTGCCGCCCGGATCGCGCGCAGAAAAAACGCAATCCCGCAGGCGCCCAATGCCGTTGCCGCTGTCATATTCTCTTCATTAATGAAAATAGTCCTGCCGACGGTATCAAAAATAGATTTCGCCAGTTCGATGGCACGCTCATTGGCGCCGTTTGAAGCAAGGCTCGTCATGGATTCCCGTACAGCGATGGCGGTATTCGGCATCGCCCGGATAATGCTTATCTGATCACCGACAATGGCGGCGATCTGGCGGATTTCAACGCCTGTAACCACCGAAATGAGGGTATGCTTCTGAGGATCGAGTACCGGTGCCAGCTGTTGCAGAACACCATCCGTCTGGTGCGGTTCCACGGCGACGATAACAACCTCGCTCTGTCTGACGGCGGCGGCATTATCACTGGTCACCACAAAGCCTTTCGCCTGCATCGCTTCCAGCAGATGAACTTTTCGACGGGTCAGGACGATATTGCCGGCAGAAAACTCTCCGGACTGAATCAAGCCGTTGGCAATTGAGTTACCGATGTTACCCGCCCCGATAATGGCTATTTTGGTTGGATTTGTCATATTCACCTCCGAAACATTTTCCGACAAATGGGATATTTCATATTCAATTCTCAAACCGTATACCGACACACGAATCAAAATATAGCAGCTACCGATTAAAAAATAAAACAAAATGACAAGTGCGTTCTGACCCGTATCTAATCTCTTGAATTCCTTGACTGAAACTGTTATTTTCAATTTAAAACAGGAAATAATATGGATCGACGTACATTCTTAAAATCAACTGCCCTGATCGCCGGTGCGGGAATGATCGGTCACAAACCGATTCCGGCTGAGCAGACTTCGCCCATCATCGTCATTGTTCAAAACGGTTCTCCCGAAGCGATGGCGGCAAAGGTATTTGAAATGCTGGGCGGTATCTCGACATTCATTTCCAAAGATGACTATGTGTTGCTGAAACCGAACATCAGCTGGGACCGCCGACCGGAATACGGCGCCACGTCAAATCCGGTGCTGGTCGCTGCCATAGTCCGACTCTGTTTGAACGCCGGTGCCAGGAAGGTGTTAATCGTCGACAATACCTGCAACGACGCCCGGCGCTGTTACAAAAGCACCCAGATTCCCGAATATGCCGAAAAAGCCGGCGCCGATGTCCGCTTTGTCCGGGACAGCCATTTCGTCGATACAGAAATTCCCGGTGCCACGCAACTGGATCGCTGGCTGATCCACACCGAGGTTTTTAAGGTGGATAAAATCATCAATCTGCCGATTCTCAAGCATCACTCCCTGTCCGGCTTGACCATTGGTTTCAAAAACATGATGGGACTGCTGGGCGGCAACCGCGGACGGATTCACCGCCCGTTCGCCGAGAATATCGTGGACATCAACCGTGTCATCGTCCCGCACCTCACGATAGTTGATGCCATCCGGGTACTGCGCCGCAACGGTCCCTCCGGTGGAAATCTGAATGACGTAGATGAATTAAACACCCTGATTGCCGGGACCGACCGGGTTCTGGTGGATGCCTGGAGCGCCCGAATATTTGGCTCCGAACCGGAATCGCTGGAGTATCTGAAGCTGGCACACGCCGCCGGAATGGGTAGAATCGACACCCGCAAATTCCCGGCTCAAAAATATAATTTTACGACATGAAAACGATCCGTAAAACTACCCTGCGACGTACAGTTCAGCTGGTCTTTCTCGGGCTTTTTATCCTGACCGTCCTGCAAGCCGGCTACCCCTTCCAGCCCTGGATTCCGCCAGAGCTTTTCCTGTGGGCAGACCCGTTGACAGCCCTGGCAACCCAGATCGCCGGACGATTTTTCGACCCGCTTTTTCTGATTGCCCTGATTGTCCTGCTGTCACCGCTCGTTTTTAGTCGGGCATTCTGCGGCTGGATTTGCCCGCTGGGCACGACCATCGATCTTTCTGACCGATTCATCGCCAAAAAGAGGAATATTGCGACCCGTAAATACCGATCTGTCAAAAGCTTCTTGCTGATTCTGATTCTCCTCTTTGCCGTTCTGGGCTGGCAGATCGCCTGGTATCTGGACCCGCTGCCTATTCTCTGGCGCTCGCTGGGCATATTCGGCATATCCTTTTTCTACCTGGTGTCCAACGGCATTCTGAACGGCTTGTACGATCTGGATCTATTCACCGATACCATTCTCAATCTCCAGGATAGCATCTCCATCCGGTTTTTCCCGCTCGGTTCACCCACGTTTACCAACCTGTTTCTGCCCTTTTTAATTTTCATCACCATCCTGGCGTTGGGAAAAATCTCCCGCCGCTTCTGGTGCCGCAACCTTTGTCCTCTTGGCGCTTTATTGGGATTGCTGGCAAAATTCAGCCCGCTTCAGCGCATTGTCGCCGAAAAAAGCTGTACCGCCTGCTCGGTGTGTCAGAAAAAATGCAAAATGGACGCCATTGAGGAGGATTATATTCACACTGAAAAATCGGAATGTATCCTCTGTCTGGACTGCCAGGCAGATTGTCCCGCCGATGCCATTCGCTACGGCTTCCAATCGCCGCTGGCAATGCAGAGTGCCCCGGACTTTTCACGGCGCTCGTTTATCGGTGCCGGTGTTGCAGCGCTGCTTGGGACAGGGCTTCTCTCCCTGAACGGATTGAATCCCCGCAGAACTGATCGCCGCCTGCGACCACCGGGGGCGCTGCCTGAAGACGATTTTATAGAGCGCTGCGTCCGCTGTGGAGAGTGCGTGCGGATTTGTGCCACCTCCGGCGCCTGTTTGCAGATGGCGTTTCTGGAAACCGGACTGGCAGGCTTGCTGACACCGGTTTCTCAATACCGGCTTGGATATTGCGAATACAACTGCAATCTTTGCGGACAGATCTGCCCCACCAAAGCCATTCGACCTCTGGAACTGGAAGAAAAGCAAAACATCAAGGTCGGCACGGCATTTTTTCTGACGGATCGCTGTATTCCCTACCGCCTGAATGAAAACTGCATCGTCTGTGAAGAGCATTGCCCGTTGCCCGATAAGGCTATTAAACTGACAGAAAAGGAATATGCGGATCCCGGGACCGGCTCAATTCGTCTGGTCGCCTACCCCTGGGTGGACAGCGATCTGTGTATCGGTTGCGGTATCTGTGAAAACAAATGCCCTCTGGAAGGAGAGGCTGGAATCGTTGTAACCCGAGAAGGAGAAGAGAGATTTTAGACATGAAAGCAAGAACCGTTTCCCTGATTGTGTTAAGCTGCCTGCTCGTTGCATCCTGCGCATCCACCCGCCGCCTGTTGATCAAAAAAAATGATTACCTCGGCTGGAGAATGACGGATTACCAATTATTGAGTACCGGCAAGGATTACGCCAATTATCTGAAAGAAAATTACCATCTGTACAGCGGCTATGGACTGAAAATGATTTTGGTACAGGAAATTGAAGGTCCCAACCAGACGAAGATGAAAGTCGAGATATTCAAAACCCGTGGACAGGAAGATGCCAGCGCCCTGTACAAGCGCTATCAATCCTTCAGTCAGGTCAATGTCGGCGACGCCGGTAGCGAGAGTCCCGGATTGATCTGTTTCTATAAGGGTAGCTATTTCGTCAAGGTCTCGGCGGTGCAGAATCTGCTGGATAAAAACAACTACCTGATCAACGTCGCTCAGTTGATCGCAACGACAATTTAACCGGTCATCATGCTTTCCAGGCGCGAATTCGTTGAACTATCCATGAAAGGTCTGGCGGGTGTCGCCTCCGCCCGACTGTTCGCCGCTTCCGCCCGGAATGGGAATGATCAATACCTCTACATTCGTGACGCCCGCTACTGGGAAGCTCTGGACAATCAACGGGTTCGTTGCGAGCTCTGTCCGCGACGGTGTATTGTGGTCCCCGGACAGCGGGGCTACTGCCGCGTTCGGGAAAATCAGGACGGTCAGTACAAAACCCTGGTTTACGGACGCCTGACCGCCATGAACAATGATCCGATCGAAAAGAAACCGCTGTTCCATTTCCTGCCCGGCACTACAGCGCTGTCGGTCTCTACCAGCGGCTGTAATGTAAAGTGCAAATTTTGTCAAAACTGGAATCTGGCACAATCGAATCCCGAGGATTTGAGCTTCCGATATGTTGCACCAGAGGAGCTGGTCAAAACGGCGGAATGCTATTCCATCCCGACGATTGCCTATACCTATAATGAGCCCACCGTCTTTACCGAATATGTCCTCGATACGGCGATGATCAGTCGGAAACGTGGTATTCGCAATGTCAACATCTCCAACGGCTTTATTAATCAGATACCCCTCCGCGACCTGTGTGGCGTGCTGGATGCAATTAAAGTAGACTTCAAAGCCTTCTCCGAGAATTTCTACCGCGACATGGTTTCCGGTTCAATGAAACCTGTGCTGGACACCATGGTGACAATTAAGTCACAGGGTGTCTGGCTGGAGATGGTCAACCTGGTCATTCCGACACTGAATGACAGCCGTTCGGAAATTGAAAAGATGTGTAAGTGGATCATCGCTAATCTGGGTGCCGACGTTCCCCTCCATTTTACCCGTTTTCACCCCCATTATCTTTTGCAAAATCTTCCGCCCACACCGGTCAAAACCCTCGATATGGCATACCAGATCGCCAAAGATGCGGGCATTCACTATGTGTACGTCGGCAATGTGCCGGGACATATTCATGAAAATACGGTCTGTCCGGATTGCGGCACCGACCTGATCGTACGCAAAGGGTATACCATTTTAAAAAACAGTATCAAAAACGGTAGGTGTCCGCACTGCAACATACCGATTCCCGGCATCTGGTCATGAGAGGATTTGGAAGAATAAGAGGAATACTCACCTTTAAAACCATTATTACCATGGGAGTGTGTGCTATGCTGCTTGGATGCAATCAAACCGGCAATGCCAAAGAGCGACCCGCCTATAATGCCGGTCTGTTTTATCCGAAAAGTGAAACAGAAATCCGCCAGGCTATCGAAAACTATCTGGCGGCGGTTCAGGGTGAAATCCCACCCCGGAAACCTTTTACTGTGATTGTGCCGCATGCAGGATACCCCTACAGCGGACCGGTGGCGGCATACAGTTATGCTGCCGTAAAGGGATACTCGTATGACGCTGTGATAGTGATCTCACCCTGCCATATCGACTATTTCGATTTCGCTTCCATATACGACGGCGATGCTTACCTGACCCCACTGGGTAAACTGAGCGTTGAAAAAACTATTGCCCAAAAACTGGCGTCAGGCAACGCTGTTCAGATATCGGCAAAAGGTCACGGCATCGGGTTGAGCGGTCGTGCAGAACACAGCCTCGAAGTTCAGTTGCCTTTCCTCCAGATGGTTCTTGGTGAGGTTCCCATCGTTCCGATCGTACTCGGTACTATGGAATGGAATATCATCGAAACACTGGGACGCCAACTGGGTAAAATGGCTGCGACGTATGACCTGCTGATCATCGCCTCCAGTGACCTGTCTCACTATCACGATTACGAAACCTGTAAAAAAATCGATCGCCGGTTCATGGAGACCGTCGAGAGTTTTACAATCGATCGACTCTACCGCGGTTTAATGACGAAAACCCTCGAAGCCTGCGGCGGCGGTCCCATCATCGCTACCATGATCGCCGCCCAAATGAATAATGCCACCAATGTTCAACTGCTGCATTATGCCAATAGCGGCGACGTGCCCTTCGGTGACAAATCACGGGTCGTCGGCTATATGGCGGCGGCGTTTTACAAAGAGAAGACCACATTAAAAAAGGATAACAGCATGAAATCGAAAAACCCCGGCAACCGCGAGCTGAATATCGGGGAACAAAAATTCCTCCTCCAACTGGCGGAGGATGTCATCCACGCCTGTGTCAGGGGCAAACCACTGCCGAAACCGCAAGACATACCCCCTATCTGCAAAGAGAAGCGGGGCGCCTTTGTAACCATTGAAAAACATGGTCAGCTGCGCGGCTGTATCGGCTATATTCTGCCGGTTTATCCCCTCTACGAAACCGTCATCGAAGTGGCTCAGTCAGCGGCTCTGCGGGACCCGCGCTTCAATCCGGTGACACCCGCCGAACTGGAGCATTTGGAAGTGGAAGTTTCTGTTTTGACCGTACCGGAAATAATTGACGACCCCTCCATCATTGAGGTCGGCAAACACGGCATCATTATCAAGCAGGGTTATTACCAGGGCCTGCTGTTGCCGCAGGTGGCAACGGATTACGGCTGGGACCGCGAAACCTTTCTGCAACATACCTGCCGGAAAGCCGGATTACCTCCCGACGCATGGAAAGACAAAAACACCGAAATCAGCATCTTTTCGGCGCAGGTGTTCAATCGCGCAACGCTGAACGACAATTAGACCTCCTCCGGATTCGGGTAACTCTGTTCACCACACGCAACATTCCAGTCGAATAACCAATTTTCTGAAGGTCAGCGAGAATACCGTCGGAGGGGAACAACTTTGATAGTCAATCTTCGGAAAGCTTATCTTATCTGCCGAAACGAAATAAAGCGATCAGCAGCAGTACCAAAATCGCTGCAACCTGAGCTGTCACCGTCATTAATCCGTAAACCGGGATAATGAGTCCCGATGTCACATAGATACCGAGACAGGAACCGATAATATCCCAGGCATATACGGAGCCCGCTGCACCGGCGGCGGAGGTTGCCGACAGGCTCTTGATACGCAGGCTCAGAATCGGAAATATCATCCCGCTCATACCGCCACAAATCAGCAATGTCAGATAGTGGAACCACGGAAAATCCAGTACGAGAGAATCGTGCAACAACAGCAATCCATATACAATGTTCGTCAATAACAAAACGGCGCAGGCGATCCACAGCGGGTGCCGACCGTGAACATGCTGACCGCGACGTTGCCAGGAGGCACCCGCCGCGGCACCCAGCATAAACGCCATACTCAGAAGAGCGATGCGTACATAAAGTGCGCCGGCATAGCTCTGCATCGCAATCAGTACAACCGATTCCAAGCTCATGACAGAAAATCCCACCAGCGCCATTATCATCTTACCAGTCGCACCAGCCTGTTTCCGACGATCCAAAATAAGGAACACAATGAAACATATTCCGACGAATACAATCGTGAACAGGAATGCCGGTTGTCTGTCAAACCAGGGATAGATTTTCTTCAACAACCCGCCCGTCCGCTGGTCCCATACGACTGTACTGTAATAAAATGCCACCGGTTTTTTGATGGAGTTGACTCTTTCGGTGTCAGACCGGGATAAACGGCTCAGCAGAAAATCAATTTTCAATGGAGACAGACGATCCCATAAATAATTCTTCTGAATGTAGCGGTTTTCGATTTCCCGTCGCTGTAATTCGGAGATGATCGTTTCAAGTCGGTTGTCAAGTCTATGATCGGAAGCCAGCAAATGAATCGTAGCGCCGGGTACCCATTCGGAGTATCTAAATACCGACCGCACGGTGTTTTCCATCACTTTGAAAAATTGAACCTGATAATTGTTCAGATAGGTTTCGCTGCCCGGAAAGCACATCGAAACAACTGCTTCCGCATTCAAATAGTCTTTCAGAAGCGTCAGAAACTCCCGGGAGTAGTAGACATTCCAGGCAACATTCACCGGTAACGGAATATTCAGAATGACCACATCAAAATGCTTCCGGCTACTCTGCATAAACCGCACCGGGTCATCAACGACTCTATGAACCTTCACTCTATCCATCGGCTGTTCGGAACCTGGATGCCGGACAAATTCATTCAGGATTTTATCATTCTGTACGGCATGGATCGATTCCATGGCGGGATATTTTAACAACTGCCCGATTATATCCTGAAAAAGTGCCCCGATCACCAAAACATGCTTCGGTTCAGGGTGATTCAGCAGAGCAAAATGCACCAGTTCTTCGGCATTCTCTTCGATTCCGAAACTCCAGAGTGGTTCGCTGTTGGAAAACAGCAACCGATCACCCGCATAGGATAATGCAGTCAGAACCTGATGCGGCGATTCTCTGATCGCCTCGATCCGATAGGGACGCCATTTTACGCGTTCCATCGCCGGGATAACGACACCGGAAAAAAGCCCGATGAACAGCACCGCAGCAATGCTTGTCAGCAGGCGAAATTTTCCTGTTCTCAGCAATATCCACCCGCCGATAACTACAAATGAAAAAGCCGACAGATGAATGACATGGCTGGTCTGCATTCCCAATGATACCAATAAGATCAGAACAATCCCCCCCACCGCCGAACCGAGGGTTTCAAAAATGTAGACTTTATGAATCGGATAGCTGATCTGCAGGTCGTCAACCCAGCGGATACAGGTGGGAAAAAACAGTCCATTGACCAGCGCCGATGGTAGCAGCATTATCCCGCTCCACATAAATATGCGCCCCAAGCCCAGAACTTCACTCAAATCAACGCCGATCACCCGACGGAGCACCAGCAGCAGATTGGAGGTAACGATTAAAAGAAATGTATAAAAGACAATCAATCCGAACAGGTGTCTGACCAGAAAATCACGGCGGATAAACCGGGCTCCCAGCAAACTGCCAATCCCTGTCCAGAGCATCCAATGCCCAATGGCGATCGACATGGACAACTCATTCCCGCTGAAGGACTGCGTAATCAGACGGATAAATGCCAACTGCCCGGCGATAGCCGTAAAACCAACGGCAAAAACCAGGCAGTTAACCTTCTGCGATTTCCCATTGACAGGCATGCAATTGTACGAATTATCTGTGACTGGAATGATCGGGTTTCAGGGGAGCGGTCCGGGGGTCCCACACAACTCTAAACCCGACAAAACTCATCCGGGCAACCGGCATGTATCGAAAACGATTGGCGCAGCGCATCTCCTCTTTATCATGATACCAGGAGCCGCCGCGCAGCACCTTGAACATGCTTGTTGCCGGTCCCGGCGGATCCTGATAGCCGGGCAAACTATAATAATCTCTTTTGTAATAATCGTAGCACCACTCGTAGGCATTGCCCGCCATATCGTAAAGACCAATTGCATTGGGTGGAAATTTCGCCACCGGTGCCAGCTTTTTCCAGCGGTCTTTTTTACCGGTTCCGCTAAAATTTGCCAGGCTGTGATCAATCTCATTTCCCGACGGATATTTAAAGGTTAGTCCTCGTGAAGTGGCGGCATACTCCCATTGTGCCTCCAGCGGTAGACTGCCGCCCACCCATTCACAAAAATCCTGCGCCTCAAACCAGGTTACGAAAACTATCGGAAAGTCATCTTTACTGTATGACTCCTGCTGCGGCATCGCTCGATCAGTTGCCAGACAGAAAGCCTTGTACTGCTCCACCGTCACTTCCGTCACGCTCATATAAAAATCCGAGATTGCCACATCGTGCACCGGCTGTTCATCGCTGCCACCGACATTAAATTTATCGCCCATCTCAAAGGCGCCACCCTCAACGAGAATCGCCTTCATCCCTAGCGGACCGACGGAAACCACCTCCTTTTTAATATTAAGAGGAAGCGGATCGGGCCCGACTGCCATTAGGGCAACTGAATAAAAAAGCAACAGCGTCGCAAATACTACTTTATAGCCGGAATGTCTCTTCATAAATCTCGCGCCGACGTTTCCGTAAAAGTATTAAATTCAAAAGGTAGTTACAAGGACATTTTTTCATTTTTCCGGTAAATAACCCTATCTGTTTCAGTTACTCGGTATATCAGGACAATCTGGTACGAATTTTTATACATTTATTGCCTGAAAACGATTAAACTATACCACCAACTGGAATAACCATGAAAAAAGGAAAATACCATGCCGGATCCTCTAATAAATTCTCAGGTGCGGCGATTTGTATATCTGTTTTGCCTGCTTTGGCTCCTCAATAATTGCAACCAAACCGGAAATCACACGATGAACACACTAAAAGTCCACTACCACCGCTATGACAATCAATATGACGATTGGACCCTCTGGACCTGGGTCGATCAAAAAAATATCGAGGTCCCGCCTGCTGGCAGCGATTCCTTCGGACTCATCTTCGTCATTGATATCGGGCAATATCCCCCGCACGGAAATATCAGCCTCCTGCCAAAGTATCAAAACTGGGAAAGTCGTGACGATCCCAACCGCAGCTGGAGTCGTTCCATGCCCAAAGAGGTCTGGATCCTGCCCGGCGATGCAACGGTCTACGTAAAGAAACCGGACACAAATCCAATCATCCGCAGAGCCTTTCTGGACGGTGCGAACCTGATTACCGTGGTTTTTTCCCATCCCATTCAAAAAACAGCCCTGGCGACACTGGAACCGAAGCTGGAATGTAGGGAAAAAACGATTCTACAATTTAAATCAATTCATCTTATTCCCGAAACCGCCGATTCTTCCGGGCTGGTTCAGCTCATATTAAAAGAACAATTGTCTCCCGCCGATCTGCCCGGTAAAGTCAGCGCAAACGGCTATCAATCGGGCAATCTCTTCCTGCGGGATATTCTGACAGACTATCACACCGATGCTCCGCTGGGACTGAGCTACTCCCCGGAAAAGTCCGTCTTTTCACTCTTTGCGCCGGGCGCAATGGCTGTCACTTTGAATCTCTACCGCAAAGCCGAAGGTGACAACGCCAGAAAAATTTCTCTGAAACGAAAAGAGGACGGGCTTTGGTCGATCGCGATCAATGAAGACCTTATCGGAATATACTACACCTATTCCGTCAATGGACCAGACCCCGCCTACAAGCCGGCGCTCGAGTACGTTGATCCCTATGCCCGCTGCGTGACCAGTCATGACGGTCGGGCGCTGGTGTATCATGACGACACCCCGATCGCCGAACCACCCTCATTTCCCTTCAGCGAAGCCGTTATCTATGAAATTCATGTGCGGGATTTCAGCATTGCCGAAAATTCCGGCATCCACCATAAGGGCAAATATCTCGGATTCACCGAAGAAGGTACCCGCCTGCCGGGCTCCGACCTGAGTACCGGACTGGATCATCTGGCGGAGTTGGGTGTCAATACCATTCAGCTGCTGCCGGTTCAGGATTTTGAACACGACGATGCGGTGAATAACTATTTCTGGGGCTATATGACGGTCAACTTCAATTCACCCGACGGCTGGTATGCCACCCGCCAGGATGATGCCAGCCGGATTCGCGAATTAAAACAGCTGGTGGATGCCTGTCACAAAAAGGGACTCAAGGTCGTTCTCGACGTCGTCTACAACCATACTGCCGAGGGCAATCCCGAAATTCGCTATAACTTCAACGGTATTGTTCCTCATTTCTACTACCGGGAAAAACCGGACGGCAGTTACTGGAACGGGTCCGGCTGTGGCAACGAGGTGCGCTCTGAGCTGCCGATGGTGAGACGCTTCATCATCGAATCCCTGAAATATTGGGTCCAGGAGTACAAAATTGACGGATACCGATTCGATTTAATGGGACTGATTGATCTAAAAACCATGGAAACCATCGTTCAGGAACTGCGCGCGATTCGTCCCGATATTTTCATTTACGGCGAACCCTGGACCGCCGGCGAAACACCAATCACTCCCACAGTCAAAGGGATTCAGCGCGGCAGAGGATTTGCCGTCTTCAACGACCATTATCGCGATGCCCTCAAAGGTCCCTGGTACAACACCGAGCCCGGCTATATTCAAACCGGGAAAAACCCCGAAAGTATAAAAAAGGGCATCCTGGGCAGCATTGATGATTTTGCTGATTCACCTCTGGAGGTGCTCAACTACGTCGCCTGCCACGACGGGCGGACACTCTGGGATCAACTGGTCGCTTCCACCGAAGGCGACAGTTCGTTAACCGACACCGAATTGAAAGCCATGGATAAGCTCGCCGCCGTGCTGCTGTTGACATCGCAAGGTGTCCCGTTTATTCACGGCGGACAGGAAATATTGCGCACAAAATTCGGCTCGCACAACAGCTACAATCAACCCGATAAAATCAATAAAATCCGCTGGGATTACAAACAGGAAAATCTTGATATATTCAATTATTACAAAGGGTTGATTCAACTACGCAAAGACCACCCCATGCTGCGCATGACCAGCGCCGCAGAAATTCGCAGGAATGTTCAGTTTCTGGATAATAAAAAATACACCCTTCCGAAAAATGGTCTGGAGTATCAGATCAGCCGCGGAAATACAAAAGACCGCTGGAGCCGGATACTGGTGCTGGTCAATCCAAACCACCATCCCGGGACCTTTACCATTCCAAAAGGTAAATGGACGTTGGTGGTTGATCACTCCAGTGCCGGGGTGGACATTATCGAACCGGTAACCCGGACCGACCTGGAGCTGAAGCCCATTTCGGCAATGGTTCTGTACGAATTATAAGGGGAGATTGTTTATGACACACCAACAACATCACACCATCCCGGTGCTGATTTTTACTCTGCTGATCGGATGTCTGTCTACATGTTCCAATCAGCAAAATCCATACGGTACCACCGATCTGATTGAATTTATCTCCATCAATCCCGGTGAAATGACGACCATTCCCGTCAGCGACATTTTTTACGCCGAACTATATGACCTGAAAATCGAACCGAACCGCGAAGTGTCCTGCGAATATAATGCTCAGGAGAATGTAATCAAATTAATGCCGGAACAGGGCTTTTCCGGCGTGAGTCTGATCCGGTTGAAGAACGGCAGGGTTCCACTGGTTCTGCCCATAATTGTCAAAACCAAAACCGAGGTCACCTTTCGCTGCGCCGTCCCTGAAACAGACGTTGCTGTTTTTGTTATGGGCAATTTCAATAACTGGAGCCGTACCGCAACGCCGATGTCCGATGACGACAACGACGGCATCTTTACCCGGTCGGTTCTCCTGGACGACGGCATCTACGAATACCAGTTCGTTATCGGCAACCGGGAAATATACGATCCGGAAAATCCGGTCAAAGTGGACAACGGCTTCGGCTATTTCAACTCCCTGCTACAGGTGCAATCGGATGCCGCTGATTCTATCCCGGGACTCTACTTTTTGCAGAGTAACGATCCGAAAATGCTCCTTTTTGCCGTGGACTCAAAAGGCGCAGCCGGGTCGCTCGATTACATTGCCTTAATAAACAATCAGCCCTATCCTGAAAATTATATCAAATTGCAGGAAAGGACGGTCTGCGCTGACCTGTCCGCTCTGAAAGCCGATCAGAAAAAGGGCGTTTTCCGGATTGTGGCAACCAATAACCATCTGCCCGGCAACGTCATCACTGTCTGGCTGAACGACGGCAGCCCGGCTGGCAACGGTGCCGATTTCAAATGGCAGGATGCGACAATTTACTCCCTGATGATTGACCGCTTCGCCAACGGCAACATTGAAAATGACCGACCGGTAAATCATCCGGAATTGGATTGGCGGGCGAATTTTCAGGGTGGCG
Source organism: Fidelibacterota bacterium (assembly GCA_049975265.1). Classification (GTDB taxonomy): domain Bacteria; phylum Fidelibacterota; class UBA2242; order UBA2242; family UBA2242; genus B118-G9. The sequence continues at coordinate 5,408 of JBNGDF010000003.1, read as the reverse complement.
ATTTCGCCGGATTAACGGAAAAAATCGAAAACGGCTATTTCAACGACATCGGTGTCAACACCCTCTGGATTTCACCGGTGAATCAAACCACCGACAATGCCTGGCGGGAATATCCCGAGCCGCATCGTTACTACACCGGCTATCACGGCTACTGGACGGTCAGCCCGAAGGAAACGGAACCGCGCTTCGGTTCGCCGGCGGAGCTACGGAAACTCGTCGAATCTGCTCATCAGCACGGACTGAAAATCCTGCTGGATTTCGTTTCCAATCATGTGCATATCGAGCATGTCTATTTTCAGGAAAACCGGGACTGGTTTGGCAGCTACGTATTGCCCGACGGCAGCTACAATATCCGCCGCTGGGATGAATACCGCCTGACCACCTGGTTTGATACCTTCCTACCCTCTTTTGACTACGAAAATTCATCCGCGGCTTTATCCACGATGACCGACAACGCCGTCTGGTGGCTTGAAAAGACCGGCATCGACGGCTTCCGGCATGACGCCACCAAGCATGTACCCTATATTTTCTGGCGCGAACTGACCCGCAAAATGAAGAGCCGGATCAACCCGCAGCGGACACTCGGCGTCTATCAGATCGGCGAGACCTTCGGCGGCGATGACCTGATCAAATCCTATGTCAATAACGGCATGCTGGAGGCTCAGTTCAACATGAACCAGTACTTCATACTCCGCCGCCTGATGACCGACCCCCAAAGCGATTTAAAGGAACTGAAAGCCGGTATCGAAAAATCGCTCAGCGTCTACGGCTACAATAACCTGATGGGCAACATCATCGGCAGTCATGACCAGGTTCGGATCATGGCGCTGCTGGAAGGTGATCTAACCCTCGCCGAAAACGGCGTCGAGCGGGCGTTCCGCGAACCGCCGATAACCGTTGATGAATATGCGACCTACCTGAAAGAGCGTCTTCTTTTCTGTTATTTAATGACGCTCCCGGGTGTCCCTATCGTATTTTACGGCGATGAATTCGGCATGACCGGCGCCAATGATCCCGACAATCGCCGCATGATGCGCTTTGACGATGAATTAAGCGTATGGGAAACCGAACAGCTGCGGGCGTTTCGACAATTAACAAAACTTCGCAACGAATACACCTGCCTGCGCCGCGGCGATTATCTGAATCTCTACACCGACAAAGAGGTGATGATCTACACCCGCGGCGACAGTGAACACCGCCTCATCGTCGGATTCAGCAAATCTCCGCATAAACGGAAGGTAACATTTGCCCTGCCCGACTGGCTGGTCGTTAGTCGGCTGGAGTCCCTGCTGGGAAATGACTTTTGGAAAATTACCGATAATGAGATCACGCTCGAGATTCCCGGCTGGGGATATGATATATTACGGATATATTGAAACCCATGCTTTTTGGTATCTGATGGAATCAATGCAATTTTCCGGATTATAAAATTACCGGAAGAGGATTCCATTTGTTATTCTTAACGAAAAGATGAGAGGCAGGGTGAATATCTCCATCTAATCACGGGAAAAACTCACGGTTTCAAAAAAAATGAATAAAGCGTCAAGCATTTGGGTACTATTCCGATTGTTTCTGACCCAGTGTCCTTCGTCATCAAAACAAATTACCCGAATATTTTTATTTAATGAATTTTCAATTTGGACTGCTCTTGTTTCTGAATCTACTATAGGATCATTTTTCCCCAAAATAATAAGGTGTGAAATATTCGTCATGGGAATGCGGGGATTATACAGTCCAAATAGCGAAATAGCGCCGTCAACACCTCTTTGATCAGAATACAGGACTGCCTCCATTACTAAATTCCCGGAGCTTGAAGCGAGTAAACACAGAGGGTAATCATTATTTTCGCAAAGAATTTTATTCTTCCATGCTATCATATCATAAACAGCATCCTGAAAAGAAGCATTATTATAGGTTTTTCCATATCCGGACGACATGGGATAATTAGGGCAGATAATCTCGTAACCGTTTTGGGCGAGACTCATTATGATTGTATCCCACCGAGGTGAAAAATCGCTGTTTAAGCCGGGGTGAAAAAATAACAGGGTCCCCTGTATCTGCTGGTTTGGAATAATCCTGTACGCCGGAGAAAGATGGTCATTCATTTCACAATATTCATATTTAAGATCCAATGGAATGGATTCACCTGTCAAATTCAACAATTCTCTTTTACTGATATTGTATGTCATTAATGATCTGGGAAGATTGAAATCGCTATATGAGAATAGTATCTGGTCTTCATCATAAGTGCTATATTGATATACAACACCGGACTCGGTTATGATCGCTTCCTCTTTTCCCCTGATGCATTTCAATTGATAATGGTTCCGGTTGCATTGGATAAAACAGAGATCGCCACTGATAATTTTTGGCATCATCACATCTGAATTCCCCTTATGAACCAAAATTGGGTGTGTGCTATTGCCTTTTAAAGAATGTTTATAGATATGATGATATTCCGACGTATCATTTGAATTGAAATAAAGAATATCACCGGATTGATGAATATTTCGTTTTTCACCCAGAGTTCCCGATAGTATTTCGGATGTTATGTTGGTGGATAAATTATGTTCAATTATTTTATCATCAAAACTGATAAACATCCTGTTGTGTCGTTCATCAAAGACAACATTATGGTATCTGGTTTTAAACTCCATAATTTTCAGAATGCTGCTGTTTTCAATATCTAACAATAATAGTTGGTTTGTGTTTTTTGGTTGGAACACAATGAAACGACCATCACTGTTTGAATCGATTCGCTCTAAATAACAATGGTGTAACTGGCGATTCAGAGAAGAACTGGTTGTTTTCCATTTTTCATCGCCAAAATTATCATACAGCGCACAAATCTCGCCTTTATAACAAAACGGGGTAAAAAGGTCACGTTTAGATTGTATTATGGGATATATAGAACCGTTTTGCAGTGTGTAAATTTGATACCTGTTATTATCCTTATATGAAAAATATGCAACGCCATCTGAATCGATAAAAATATTTGAATCGATTTCTTTAACGTTGATTAATTCGTGATTATTTGAGCATGAAATGAATATTAAACCACATACGAATATGGATAGACGAAGATTCATTTTGCCAGTTTGCTTTCGATTATTTTAATGACCCTGGCGGCATCTCTTTTTATTGTTCTCACTTCTTCAGACATAATTCGTGGCTCCGCTTCAATGATATACTGCAGTTCACTCATTGACTTGATGAGAAACCCCGATCGGTCGTACATCTGGGCCAGTAAAAAATGGGGATACAGCATTTGTGGGAACATATAGGTCGTCTGTCTAAGATAATGTTCAGCGAGTTCAAATTTATCAAGATTCATACAGGTAATTCCCAGGACCATATACTGGTTCTTATCTTTGAACGATGACAGAGACTGGTTAAGATAAGCAAATGCCTTTTCCAGTTCATTGGTATAAGAATATGCTGAACCCAGGTGAAACTGCAACTCATCATTGTCAGGCAGGAATTTCATCGCCTTTTGATAGGAATCGATTCCTTCCCGCCATTTATGCTGCGAAACACGGGTTAGTCCCTGCCGCCAATAATAATGTCCGTTTATTTTCCGATAACCGTTATATCCGCTTATTCCCAATAAGATCAGAAATAGAAAAATGAACAATAATTTCGGCCGCAGCCGAATGGTAATTAGACTGTGATTTTGGTGATCATTATGACTGGATAAATACGCAACACAGGTATAAAAAACCAGTGATATCGGCAATACATGTAACACCGTATCAACGATTGAATGGGTTAGAATGATGACCAGAATAGTACCCATCAGTCTGATAATTGTGTTCCGGTTTTCATTTTTCACGGTTCTGAGCAATCGAAATAGTACTATTCCAATGGAAACAATTAATATAATGAATAAGAGTATTCCAATGATCCCGGTTTCGGCTAAAATATGAAAAAACTCACTATGCGCCATTTTTATGTTACAAGCCTTATCGATGTAAATGACATTATCCGGATTATCAAAGAATTTTGCCTGGTAATCCGGGAAAAGGTAACTATAATTGCCATACCCGATTCCCAAAACCGGTTTATCAAGAAACATCAGCAAACTGACCTTCCAAAGAAATATTCTGCCGATGGACGATTCGAGGTTTTGATTATAGATTATGAAGAAGCCAAATCCAATAATAAGTACAACGATACTATATAATGCCCAAAGTAATTTCTTATTATTGGTTCTTAGCGATTTACAAAATTGGATAAGATATGGCGAAAAATAGAAGGAAAGCCCGGCAAAAAGAGCAATCCAGGCGCCCCGGCTCAGGGTCAGGATAAGGGCTGTGCAAATGATTACCAAACCGAATAACCACAATCCTTTTTGATATCTGACAGATGTGCGCTTGATTAAATACAATATACATGGAACGGAGAGAGCGAGGAAGCAGCCCAGGGAATTTGCCCCGCCAAACGAAGCGATCACTTGGGTTTCGTAACCCAGGTTGACACTGGCGCCAAGAAAATAGGGATTAAAGTGCTGAATAATCCCAAAAACAGCCTCGATAACGGCTGCAATGGAAATAGCCTTAAAAACAGATTCAACAGATTGATCCTGATTAACATAGATAACTTTGATAAGTAAATAATAAACCAGTAGATATAATGACAGGAGAATATTATCAATCGATTGGGAGTATCTTTCTGTCAGAAATATCAAAGGCAATATCCACAATACCCGCAGTAAAACAAAACAGTCAAGGTAATTGATGGATATCTTGAGGTCTTTTACTGATATAATAACCAATAGAACTGACACAATACATAAAAGTTTAAACATAACTTCTTTGGGAACCTGGTATCCGTAATAGAGCTGATTTGAAAATATTACAGGACTGATAAATAGTATCATCAGAACGATAGTGATGGGGAGAGCAAGTTTTCTATACTCAGATTTCGCAAATTGCGGTGTCAGTATATTCATTAATTCCAGTTGTTTTTAAAATACAAAACCGGAGAGGAGATTTTCGCTCCCCTCCGGTAATTGGTTACGTTATCTCATCAGCATCATTTTGTTGGTTTGATTGAACCCGTTGCTCGTTCGCATCCGGAAGATATAGAGACCGCTCGCTACATTCCGGCCATATTTGTCTGTGGCGTCCCAGGCAATCCGGTGATATCCGATATTCATATTCTGATTTACCAATCGGATCACTTCCCGTCCGCTGACGTCGTAGATTGTGATTGACACATGGGCTGCTTCCGGCAGGTCAAAGCGGATGTTCGTCATCGGATTAAATGGATTGGGATAATTATTGTGGAGTGCAAATTCAGTGGGGACTTCAATTACCTTAGCATGAGGTTTTGGGATTTGTTTACTATTCAATACCGACCAGTCCACTTCTTCGCCCATATCAGTACGGGCTATCAGGGTTCGTTCT
>JBNGDF010000002.1:154542-196067 GCA_049975265.1 Fidelibacterota bacterium | reverse complement strand
CAACTCCTTAAACTCCACCCCCTCCGGACAAAGCTCGGCGATCAGCTGTTCGACCTTATTCATGCCCGTCCCCCAAATCCGCTACAATTTCATCAATTGCTGTACGCAATTCGTTTTGGCGGGCAACAATATCCTTAATCTCAGCATTGAGTTTTTTTATGTCAATTATCTCACGGGTGTCTTTTTGTGTCACATAGGACGAAACGGCGATATTGTAGTCGTTTTCCTCAATTTTGCTGTTATCCACCACCCGGCAGAAATACTCAATATCTTCCCGGGTTGCAAATGCGTTCAGGATTCTTGCCCGGTTTTCCTCCGTCAGCTTATTCTTATTTCCTCCGCGCACAAATTCCGCCGATGCGTCGATAAAGAGGGTTTTATTATCCTTCTTGCTTTTTTTCAGTACGATAATGCAGGTGGCGATGGTCGTGCCGAAGAAAAGATCCGGCGGCAGCTGGATTACGGTATCGATATAATTGTTATCCACCAGGTATTTACGGATCTTCCGCTCCGCACCGCCGCGATAGAGCACGCCGGGAAATTCTACGATGGCAGCCGTGCCGCTGGTGGAGAGCCATGACAGCATATGCATGGTAAAGGCAAGATCCGCCTTGCTCTTGGGTGCCAGTACGCCTGCCGGGGAAAAACGCGGATCATTAATCAGCAGCGGATTGCTGTCGCCTTCCCACCGGGTAGAATAGGGTGGATTGGAAACGATCGCGTCAAAGGGTTCATCATCCCAGTGCTTCGGATCGGTCAGTGTATCGCCGTGGGCAATATCAAAATGATTGTAATTGATATCGTGCAAAAACATATTGATGCGGCAAAGGTTATAGATCGTGAGATTTACCTCTTGGCCAAAGAACCCCATTCTTACATTTTCCTTGCCCAGGATTTTGGCAAACTTCAGCAGCAGCGACCCGGAACCGCATGCCGGGTCATAGACCTTATTGACCTCTTTCTTTCCCACTGTTGTTATGGAAGCCAAAAGCTCGCTGACCTCCTGCGGCGTAAAAAATTCCCCCCCGGATTTTCCCGCATTGGCCGCATACATGGTCATTAAAAACTCGTATGCATCGCCAAAGGCATCGATGGTGTTGTCATAATAATTGCCCAGTTTCAGGTCGCCGATCGCCTCAAGGAGTTTAGCCAGTGTCTTGTTCCGTTTTTCGACTGTATTGCCCAGCTTGTTGGAGTTCACATCAAGATCATCAAATAAGCCTTTCAGATCGGGTTCACTTTCTGTGCCTATAGCGGAATTTTCAATGTTGCGGAATACCGCTGCCAGCGTTTCATTGAGATTGGCATCGTTGCGTGCCTCGGCGCTAACATTGACAAAAAGCTCACTTGGCAGGATATAAAATCCCTTTTCCTTCACGGTATCCGCACGTCCAAATTCCGCTTTATCATCGGATAATTTTGCGTAGTCAAAGTCTGAATTGCCTGCACGTCGCTCTTCTTTATTGATATAAGCGGTCAGATTTTCGCTGATGAAGCGATAAAACAGCATGCCCAGGACATATTGTTTAAAGTCCCAGCCGTCGACACTTCCCCGGAGATCATTGGCGATCTGCCATATAGTGCGGTGCAGTTCAGCGCGTTCCTGTTCTTTACTGCCGTTATGATTATTTGCCACTATTTTTCTCCAAATGTGTCATTCATTTTCTTTCCAGGTAACGGATGGCTTACATCTTGGGAGAAGGAGTTTAGAAAATTATTTACAATAAGCATTTCACTTACCAATAAATTGGTGTTCTGCCTTTCTGATAACATAGGGGTATGTTCATTGTACATACTTCCCCAATAGCGATTGATATGAACATTTGTTTGTATTTCATTTTCTTCTAAAACTCTGATTATCGGCATGCCATCTCATTTTCCACTACCGTTGATTTTAATTTATGTGGTTTCCGTTATTTTACAACTAAAAAAAGCCGTCAGAGAAGATGACGGCAGCAGCCTGACTGAACCTTCCGAAGGTTGAACCTTCGGAAGGTTGGGTGTTGCTTCTTTAGATTCGAAAATCTCGAAAGCATACAACCGCCCATCGCATTGTCTCCAACCAGCGATTGTATGCTTCAATTTTCCTTCTTAATATGTAATCCGGTGATGATTTCAGGTTTTAGCAATAATACGAAATGACTTGATTACTTGGTCTTTTTCTAAAAGTTGACCGGTAATATATTTATGAAGAATAGAATTAATTAAAGTCTGGTACGGTATTCCTTCAGTATCCGCTTTCTCTTTTAGTTTTTCTAAATCAAAATTGGATACTCGCAAACTGATTGACCTGTTTTTCTTTGCTTTGGCAATTATTTTTGATATTCTCTCTTTCTTTTCTCCTGATATAGGTTTAAGAAAATCAATCTCACTTTCTATTGATTTTTCATCTTCTAATAATTTAATCGTTTCCATTTTTCTCTCCATATTTCTTGTGAAATTTCCGACTGGAGAAGGCGCTTTTTAATACGATTTGTTCTTCATTATTAATCATAAAAGGCACTACCCAGGTGTAGTAATTAATCTCCATAACAAAGTACTGTTGATTCTCTCTTGTCGGATTTTCAAGTATCTCGATATATTCATCATTTAAAATTTTATCTGATATTTCCTCAAAGGAAATCTTACGATTCAATATTAACCAGTCGTTTTTCTCTTTATCCCAAATAATATTCATACGGACTTAATGTAAAAATGTGTATATACAATGTCAATCACAATTATGTCTTTTCTGAAACATAACGACCTTGAATAAGCCTTCCGAAGGTTGCAAACCTTCGGAAGGTTGGGTGTCATAAGCGATTGGATAATCTACCAGTTCTCCGCCAGGAGTTCGAAATGTGCCCGGGGATGGGCGCAGGCGGGGCAGATTTCCGGTGCCTCGACGGCTTCCATGATATAGCCGCAATTTATACAGCGCCAGACTACCGGTTTGTCTTTCTTGAATACCGTGCCGTTGGCGATGTTTTGCGCCAGCTCGTTATAGCGCTTTTCGTGCTGTTTTTCGGCGACGGCAACCGCCTCGAAAACATCGGCGATTTGATTAAAACCCTCTTGGCGGGCGATTTTGGCGTAATCAGGGTACATAGATGACCATTCGTGATGTTCGCCCATGGCGGCGGCTTTCAGGTTGTCCAGCGTTGAGCCGATCACCCCGGCTGGAAAGGCTGCCGTGATTTCCACATCGCCGCCTTTCAGGAATTTGAAAAAACGTTTAGCGTGTTCTTTTTCCTGATTGGCGGTCTCTTCGAAAATTTCCGCAATCTGGCGGTAGCCCTCTTTGCGGGCTGTCGATGAAAAGTAGGTGTAGCGCATGCGCGCCTGGGATTCACCGGCAAAAGCGGTGAGCAGGTTATTCTCAGTCTGACTTCCTTTTAATTCCATGTTACGTCTCCTTGATTTTATCTATTTAGATAGTCTTTTAACGTTGAGGTTACAGAAATCACGGGTGAATATTCCCGTTCGGAAGTGTCACCTTTCCGGAACCTCCCAGATAAATTTGCCGGTTTTTAAAAAATTCAGGATTTGTTGCACCGATTGCTCGGCTTTACGGGTCACGGCTTCTTGCGTGTTAAAGGCGTTATGGGGCGTCAGAATGACATTCGGGTAGCCGGCGAGTTCCCGGATGACCTGCAACTCTGGATCGGTGGGTTCCACATGATTGCGCAGGGCGCTTCCCAGCTCGTTTTCACGGGGATAGACATCCAGCGCCACGCCGCCGAGAATACCCTCGTCGAGCAGGCGTTTCAAATCCGACGGCACACACTCTTCTCCCCGGGCGATATTGACGAACAGCGCACCGGGTTTCACCGGCTTCAGGGATTCGTAATTGAAATAGCCGGTGTTCTGCGATGTCAGGTTCATGGCGCTGACGATAATATCCGCCTGCTGCCGTTTTTCGGGAAATTCGACATAGTTCACATCGCTATGTTTCTGGTCGATATCCACCCCGAAAACGGTCATCTCCAGTCCGCGCCCGATTTTGACGATTTCGTAGCCGATATTGCCGACGCCCACCACCAACAGGGTTTTGCCCTGAATCTCTCCACCGGTGATGCCGTCGCGGTGGAAGGTAGCGAATTGCCGTAGCTGGGTCGGCAGTTTGCGCAGCAACGCCGTCCAGAGCAGCATTGCCTGTTCAGCCACGGCGCGGTGGCAATAGAGTGGGAGGTAGCCCAGACAGGCGGGCGGCTCCGGCTTCCGGCGGAGGGATTTGTAATAATCGTAGCCGGTGCTGCGGGTCAGAAAAGCCTGCACCTGCGGCAACCAGGTATCCGGGATGACGGTTTGCGTGCGGGTACTGATGATCTTCGCTGGCGGTTCGGTACGATTGCTTTCCTGGATGGTTTTAAACGTGTAACCGGCTTTCAGGCGTTTGGGTAAAAAGCGGCGCAGTTGTCGCTCTTCCTCGTCAAATGCTTCATAAAAATAGACGTCGTACCGGTTCATCATCTCATCAGTAAAAGCTTGTCGTTCTGATTTTTATAGAGTATTAAAGACCACTTTATCGCGCATTCATGGTTTCCATTTACAGCAGCGACTGAAGCCCGGCGGCGAAACGCCGCAGTCCCTCTCTGAGGTTTTCCATGCTGTTGGCGTAGGAAAAGCGCACGTACTTTTCCATTCCGAAGGCGGAACCCGTCACCACGGCGATGTGGGCTGTTTCCAGCAGGTAGAGGCAGAGCTCGTCGGTGCCGATGATACCTTTGACATTATTTTCCAGGAAGTAGCTTACGTTGACCATTGTATAAAAGGCGCCTTTGGGAAGTGCGCAGGAGACATTGGGGATGGTATTGATTTCTGCGACCAGAAATTTCCGGCGGCGATCAAATTCCCGGCGCATTTTCTCAATGCTGCCGTCGTCCTCGGTTAGGGCGGTGATGGTGGCTTTCTGGGTGATGGAGCTGACGCAGGAGGCGTTGTGACTCTGGATGCGGGTTGCCGCTTTGATGATGTCCCTTGGTCCGGCGGCGTAGCCCAGTCGCCAGCCGGTCATGGCAAAGGCTTTGGAGATGCCGTTGATGACGATTGTCCGTTTTTTGATCTCATCCGAAAATTGGGCGATGGAGTAGTGAGCTTCACCGTCGTAGACCAATTTTTCATAAATCTCATCTGAGATAACCAGCAGGTTGTTCCGGACACATACATCGGCAATCGCCTCCAGATCACTTTTGGTGTAGACGGCGCCGGTGGGGTTGTTGGGTGAATTCAGAATCAGTACTTTGGGCTTTTTCAGTGCACCGCCGACCCTGCTGAGCTGTTCTGCGGTGATTTTAAAGGCGGTGGATTCATCGGTGGGCAGGTAGACCGGCAAACCGTCCGCCAGGGCAGCCTGGGCAGGATAGCTGACCCAGTAGGGTGCCGGAATCAGGACCTCGTCGCCGGGATCGCAGATTGCCGCCAAGATTGTGGTGATGGAGGCTTTGGCGCCCGGTGATACCAGAATATCATCCGGGTCGTAATCCAAATTATTTTCCCTCTGCAATTTTTGTGCAATGGCTTGGCGAAGTTCGGGCATTCCGGCGGCGGCAGTATAGTGGGTAAAATTGTCCCGGATTGCCTGAATGCCGGCATTTTTAATATAATCCGGGGTGTTGAAATCCGGTTCACCGACGCCGAAATTGATGATGTCGATTCCTCTGGCGATCATGTCGCCGGCTTTGGCGTGCATCGCCATGGTGGGTGACGGTTTGATGGCTTTGGCTTTTTGCGAGACAGTTTCCGGCATGTTGAATCTCCCTTACATAAACGGCATGATAAGATACAAATTACCAGGGTAAATGATAAGAATAAATCTTATTTCAGCATCTCTTCATCGCTGAAACTGCGGTACAGCGTCAGCTGTTTCAGAATATCGCTGTCTGAGGTGTTCTGGTCAACGATTATCCCGGCGAGGATTTCGCCCAGCCCCGGTCCGATCATAAAGCCCTGTCCGCACATGCCGGTAGCCAGCAGAAAATTGCGGTACTCTCTGGTAAAGCCGACGATGGGGAAGCCGTCAGGCGTCATGGGATAGAGACCGCGCCAGGTACGCCGCACGCGCAGGTGGCGAAGCCGGGGATACAGAGCCACCATGCGGCTGACCACCTGAGGCAGAAAGATCGAGGTGTTGTCGCAATCCAGTCCCGGAATGCCGGGCTCCGGCGTGATGCAGAATACCACCTGTCCTTCGACATTCTGATAGAAATAGTAATTGGCTGATCCGGGAGCCGGTCGGATGTCGACGATCATGGGTTCAAAGAATCGTTTCACCGGTTCGGTGATGCCTGCCTCATGGGATTCGGGGAAGACCGGGACATCCAGCCCGAGCATGGCGCCGATCTCCCGGGAATGAGCTCCGGCGGCGCCGATTACAATGCCCGCCGAATAGCTTGTCCTGTCGGTTTTGACGGCAGTGATAGTTGTATCTTTGGTCTCGAAGCCGATAACCCTTTCATTGAAATGGAACTCTGCGTCCTGCTGCTGTGCCAGCATGTAAAAGGCATCGATCAATTTCAACGGCGATGCCGAGCCGTCTTCGGGTGAGTAGGTTCCGCCCCGTAGTTTTTCGGTATTGATGCCGGGTACCAGCTCCTCAATCTCTGCGGGATGAATCCAGTTGATATTCAGCTCGTAGTGCTTTTGGAATTCCAGTAATTTCTTCAGGGCGACTTCGTCCTTTTCCCGGTAGACGGGGAAAAGGTAGCCGCCGGAAATCCAATCCACATCGTAGCCGTATGCCGGTTCCATGTGGGAGACGATGTCGATGGTGCGGCGGCAGATGGTGATTTTTGCCGGGTCGGAATGGGTTGCCCGGATGCCCCCGATGGCAGCCCGGTTCTGACCGCGACCGACGGATTGCAGCCTTTCGATGACCAGAACGGACAGCCCTTTTTCCGCAAGGTAAAAACTTAGCGGCACGCCGATACTGCCAGCGCCGATGATGATGATATCATAATTTGTCATGGATCATTCCGAAATCTCTTCGTTAATTAGGGCGAACATCGGGACCTCGACATTCAGGGGTCGTTTCGTTCCGGCGGTCACTTCATTCCAGTCCACTCCCGCCATGCGGAAGACGGCGGGCAGCAGCGCGGAACAGGTTTTTCCGCCACAGGCGCCCATCCCGACGCGGATCTGTTTTAACTGATTCACATCGCGGATATTGTGTTCTTTGATAAAATCCACCAGCTCCTTGACAGTGATCATTTCGCAGTGGCAGACGATGCCGTTTTCCGGAAGATAGTGGTATGACGGTTTTGGCAGCGGCTTGGTAACGTCGGGTGACTGTACCCGGATTCCGCAAATCCTGGCACCGTTTTCCAGGGTGGAGTGGACGTGAATCAGGTGCGTTTTGTATTTTTTCATAAAGCGGATTTTAAGCACTTCGGCATCTTCCAGAAATTGACCGGTTTGATCGGTGACCGGGATTTTGTCACCGACGCTGAAATCGGGTATAAATTCGTAGGGCAGGATTACCTCGGCGTGTCGGTCGTCCGTTTTTCTGGTGAGGGTGATTGCCAGTCCCGGGCAGATCAATACGCACAGACCGCAGCCGGTGCAATCGCCGTGATAGCGGGGGATATCCATGATATTGTCCAGCTTTTTTTCCAGCTGAATGGCATTTACCGGACAGACAGAGGTGCAGGGATTGCAGGGAATCTCCTCATCACAGCGGATAATCGGCTGAAAAGAATCGGTCAATTTCACGGGGATTGGTGGATGGATTTTGCCGGGTTTGCTTTTCAGAATATCGGCTTTTTGGCTCCAGGCGGGATCAATTTCAATCTCCCTGCCCAGCCGCTGCGCCATTTTCAGTCCGGCGATCCGTCCTCCGAACATTGCCGATGAGGCTTCGGCGATCTCCGCCGCATCGCCGGTTTTGACGACGTTGAATCCGAAGTCCAGCGCCATATCGTAAAATTCATCCACCGGTGTCAAGCCGACGGCAATCAGGAGAGTATCGACCTTAAAGGTTTTAGCGGTGTCGAGAATCGGCTGGTATTGCTGATTAACCCGGGCGATGGTGACCTTTTCGACGGTTTTATGACCTTCCGCCGACAGAATCGTATGATTCAGGTAAATCGGTACGCCCATGCGCCGAATTTTATCGGCGTGGACTTTGTAGCCGGAGACGGAATCGAGAATATCACAGATTCCCACCACCTGCATTCCGGCTTGCAGGGCGTGATAGGCGGCAATCAGACCGACGTTGCCGCTGCCGATAATGAGAATCCGGTTGGATGAATGGACCAGGTCGCGGTTTACCAGGGTCTGAAAGGCGCCGGCGCCGTAGACACCGGGCAGGTTATTGCCGGGGAAGATCAGCGACTTTTCACGGGCACCGGCGGAAATCACCAGTCCCTGAAAATCCACGGTGATATAGCGCCGGTTTGTGCTGAAAAGTCCGGCTTTGCGGTCTTTGAAAATGCCGACCACTGCGGTATCGGTGTACACCTTGACGTTCGGATGTTGCCGGACCTCTTTCTCCAGTTTTTTGGCAATATCGATGCCCCGGGTGCCAGCGTAGCAGTCTTCGATGGAACCGAAAAATTTATGTGTCTGAAGCAGCAATTTCCCGCCCAGTCGGGTTTTGTCATCCACCAGAATGATCGAATATCCCAGTTTGGCGAGTTCGATGCCGGCGGTCAATCCGGCTGGTCCGCCGCCGATGATGAGCACGTCGCACGTTTCGGTGATCTTGTGATGGTTTTCCAGAGGCGTATCGTCCTGGGGGATTTCGGGGAGATGAATCAGCGGAAATATCTCCATGCCCTCTTTCAGCGGTGTGATACAGGATTTCAGGGGAAGTCCGTTGATGATCAGGGTGCAGTGGGAACATTGTCCGTTGGCGCAGAAAAGTCCCTGGGGTGTATCGCCGCGGCGGTGAACGTTGAACACCTGGATGCCGTTGGCGATCAGTGCGGATGAGACAGGTTCGCCTTCGATTCCCCAAAATTCCTTACCTTTGAAAAAAAAGCGTATTTCTTTTCTATTTTCGGGAATTTTCAGAATGGGGTGCTGCCGGATACGCTTCATTTGCCTTCTCGTATTAGTCGCGGTTTAGAAATTCCGAACAATATCTGACAAACGCTGTGCCAGACACGGGCAATAAATTAAGAACTTCTGTGAGAAATTGAATCCTTATTTTATTTTGCTGAAAAAAAATGATAAATTCGCAAAAAGGAGCAAGAGGCGGAGCATCAACCAAAAGAGGGGAGTGAAAAATGGTGAAGCAAACAATGATGGCGACAGAGTGGCTGTTGCTGGCAGTCGTTCTGATCGGGCTTTTTTCATGCGCCAAAAAGCCGGCTTATCAGGAGATAATTATGAACGGTCATTTTGAGGAAGCCCGGCGTCTGATCCGGCAGGAATTGGCTGTTCCGGAAAAATTAAGTCCGGAGTACCTGAAGCAGCTGCAATTCGAGCTGGAGCGCATGGACCGGATTGAAAAGGATTTTACCTTGACGGAAACCGGGGTAATCGATTATGTGAAACGATATTTACCCGAAGTGACGGCGGAAGATTTACACCACTGGGAAGAGGATCTGTTGCTGGAGTATAAAATAATTGATGGTGAAAAACGCTATTTCAACAATGCGCATTATAACCTGTTTCGGCTGGACCCAAAACTGAAGCAGCTCAAGAAGCGACTGGATGCCGAGCGGGGCGACGCCGCGATGGAGAAGGAGTTCCCGCTGGACGAGCATATTGCCGCCGTCATGGAGGATGCGAAAGCGACAGGGCACCGCCAGGTGAAACCGGTGCGGATTCGGGTAAAACAGAGCGTAATCGTCAAGGAGAATGTGGTTCCCGAGGGCAAACAAATTCGCTGCTGGATCCCCTTTCCCCGGGAAATCGAAAACAGACAGACCGATATTCAGCTGCTAACCACCAGTCCGCGTAAGTATATTCTGGCGGACAATCGCCGGTTACAGCGCACGATCTATTTTCAGCAGCCTTCAAAGGGAGAAAAGGAGACCGGGTTCTCTGTGGAATACATATATACCGCTCATGGCGTATATGTGCCGGTGGACCCGGAGAAGGTTGTGCCCGTGGATAAAACGGGTAATCTGGGTGACTTTTTAAGTGAACGCCTGCCCCATATCGTATTCTCGAAGGATTTACGGGAACTGTCCCGTGCGATTGTGGGCGATGAAAAAAATCCCTACCGGATTGCCCAAAAGCTGTTTGCCTGGGTGGATACCAACATTACCTGGGCATCGGCGCGGGAGTACTCGACTTTTTATAATATTCCGGAGTATGTCATCAAAACCCGCCACGGCGATTGCGGAATGCAGACGCTGACATTTATGACGCTTTGCCGGATGAACTGTATCCCGACGAAGTGGCAGTCGGGCTGGGAATTTCAGCCGCCCGACGACAGTATGCACGACTGGGGCGAAATCTATTTTGAGCCCTATGGATGGGTCCCCATGGATGTGACCTACGGCTTGCGTGACACCGATGATGAACCGCTGAAATGGTTTTATCTCAGCGGGATGGACTCTTACCGGTTGATTTTCAACGACGATTATTCGCAACCCCTTGAGCCTGCAAAACGATATTTCCGTTCGGAGACCATCGATTCGCAGCGAGGCGAAGTGGAGTGGGACGGTGGGAATCTCTACTTCGATCAATGGCGCTGGAAATTCGAGTGGGAAATACTGGATTAACGTATTATCTCTGTGAATAAAAACCGGCACAGATGGTTCGTGGCGATTGTCATCGGCTTGGCAGCGACCGTAGTGGCGTTGCTGGGTTCGCAGACCGTGTTGTTTGACCGCTGGGAAAAGCAGGTACAGGATTTTATTTATCGTAATTTTTCAGCGGGTCGGGCATCCGATGAAGTGGTTATTATTGCCATTGACCAGAACAGCCTGGACTATTTTCAGGAGAATCTGCAGCTACTCTGGCCCTGGCCGAGGGATGTGTATGCCCTGGCAACCGATTTTCTGACCGAATGCGGAGCAAAGG
Source organism: Fidelibacterota bacterium (assembly GCA_049975265.1). Classification (GTDB taxonomy): domain Bacteria; phylum Fidelibacterota; class UBA2242; order UBA2242; family UBA2242; genus B118-G9. Next base: position 185,111 of record JBNGDF010000002.1, on the reverse strand, counting down.
TGATTGCCTTTGATGTGATCTTTTCCTCGCCGGATATCGACCGGTTGAATGTCAGTGCAGCCTATGCTGATTCCCGGTTTGCAGAAGCGATGCGGCAGTCCGACAAGGTGGTACTGGCAACCCAGATGGAGGATTCGTCGCATACGGGCAAGCCGGACATTATCCCGCGATTTAATCAGGAATGCCGGTATACCGGAGATCAGTGGATCGTCTACCCTTATCCGGGTCTGACACTGCCCATCCGGAGGTTTCAGGAGGCAATGGCAATGCCTGGCGCCGTGAATTTCTTCACCGATGAGGACGGTATTTGTCGTCGGATTCCGCTGGTTTTTCGGTATGGCGAGCGGATCATCCCTTATTTGGCACTCTCGGCATTTCTGGTTTCCACGGGTGATAGCCTCGTGCAGGCGGAGAAAGGCGGGCTCAGAGTGCAGAATCGCACGATTCCCGTTGACGAAGATGGAAAATTTGAGATTTACTGGTATGGCGCCGGTGGACCGGGAAACAGCTTCACCTATGTCTCGTTTGCCCAGCTAGTGAACACCTATCTGCAATTGCAGCAGGGGTTGGAGACGGATATTTCACCGGAAATATTTAAAAATAAAGCTGTTTTTATCGGAGCCACGGCAGCGGGTTTGCTGGACCTCAAAACCACACCTTTCAGTCCGTTGGAGCCCTGTCCCGGCGTCGAGATTTATGCGACGATTTATTCGAATATCCTAGAGGGAGATTACATCCGGCACGTTTCCGCTGGTTGGTGGTTGATCCTTGTGATACTCATGACGGTGGGACTTGGCTATGCCTGGCAGCGATTGAAAATCTGGGAAGCGGTGCTTATCTCGGCTGGCTGCTTTGTGATTCCGGTGCTCATTTCGGTTTTTCTGTTTCAAAGCCGGCACTATTTTTTTCCGGTGGTACAGTCCGATCTGGCGATTGTTCTGGCGGTAATGGCGGTCCTGATCGTGAACTACCTGACCGAGGGGCGTGAGAAGGCGCAGGTGAAGCGGGTATTTAATCGCTATCTGCACCCGACGGTGGTGGAGACGCTGACTCAGAATCCGGAGAATATAGAGATGGGTGGCAAAGAGATCGAAGCCACGGTACTGTTCACCGATTTACAGGATTTTACCAGCACGTCGGAGCTGTTCACGCCGCACCAGATTGTGGAGCTGCTGAATGAGTATTTCGGATTGGTGGAGACGATTATATTTCAGCACAACGGCATGCTGGACAAATACACCGGTGATGGAATAATGGCGGTTTTCGGTGCGCCGATTGAGGCGGCTGATCATGCTCTGCGCAGTGCCCGGGCGGTCATGGATTTTCAGAAATTATCAAAAATGACCATTGAAAAAGCGGGAAAGCCGGTCCAGTTTGTTACCCGGGTGGGTGTCAACAGTGGAGCTTTGATCGTCGGCAATATCGGTTCAACAAATCGCATGGATTATACGGCGATCGGCGATACGGTGAATCTGGCTGCCCGGCTGGAAGGGGTAAATAAGATTTACGGCACGCAAAACCTGATTTCCGAAACCACCTATGAAATGATTAAAGCGCAGCTCGTTTGCCGGGAAATTGACCATATCAGGGTCAAAGGACGTGACGCAGCTCTCAGAATTTACACCATTGTCGGTGAAAGGGATATAATTGACAACAAATTGAAAGAGGCGTTGTCTTTTCATGATGATGCATTGAGGTTATATCGGCAGCGGGATTATAAAAATGCCATTTTGCGGTTTAAAGAGGTATTGCAACGGATGCCGGGTGACCCGGTGGCGCGGGTCTTTATCGGTCGCTGCTCCAGTCTTCTGGATAATCCCGGTTTGATCGATGCCGATGGAATTTTTAACATAACGGTGAAATAACACAGGGATCGAGCTATGAAAAGGACGATGATATTGCTGCTGGTATTCATGCTGACGGCTGGGTCGCAACAGGATGCCCGGATTCGGCAGGACAATACCCATTTTCGCACGGGACCGGGTAGCTACTATCCGATGATCGGCATTCTGATCAGGGAGGCGGTAGTAACGATTTTGGCAGAGACCGCCGGCTGGGTTAAGATCAGAGCCCGGGACCAGGAGGGCTGGGTCTCGAAAAATGCACTGTCGGCAGATGAGCGCGAATCCTCCGGCATTCGGGAAAGCCATTATTTCGATTCCTCAAAGCCGGTGCTGATATCCAAAGCCTCCGCCAGCGGGGCGGTCAGAGGCTTTGCCCAGACCTACCTGGAGACAAAGCAGGTGCGTTCTGATTTTCTCAATCAGTATGATGTCCAGCATTTTCAGCCCGATGAGTACCGGCGCTTCAAAGCCGAAACCTACCGGAATCGGGACTCCGATAAGCTTCACAGGCGCTATCGCCGGATCAGGATCGAAAACCGGCATCCGGAGATCAATTCCTATCTGGAAAAATTGGGCTTTGCCGTGGCGGCGCAGATTGCATCCGGTGGATTGGTGACAGATCCAGATCAACTGAAGTACCTGAATATGGTTGGCAGTCTTATTGTTGAAAACACACCACTCTATTATTATCCTTTTAAATTCTATATCCTGTCCGATGAACGTCCGGTGGCTTATGCTGCTCCCAACGGCATGATCTTTATCTCGCAAGGTCTGCTGAATATCCTCCACAATGAAGCCGAACTGGCGTGCGTGCTGGGTCACGAAATCGCTCATGTGGTTCAGCAGCACGGCTATGCGGAGGTGATGAAACGCTCTACCCAGATCGCTGCCGAAGATGCCTTTGCGGAGCTGGAAGCCGAAAGCCCGGCAGAGTTCACCGACGCCGAGCTGGAGCAGATGGCTTTTCAGATGTTCGAATCCGCGACCTCTCGTCGCCAGACGGAGTACGAACTGGAAGCCGATATGCTGGGCACCATCTACGCTTACCGGGCGGGCTATGACCCGCAGGCGCTGGCGGCGGTTTTGGGACGGATTGAGACCCTGACATCCCGGGATTTCTGGCACCCGGAATCCAATTGGCAGTACGACTCCATCGAAGGGCGGATGGCAGCCGTGAATCGCTTTGTGAGTGTCGAATTATCGAAAAAACCGGAATGGAACGTCAGTCATAGACGGCGATTTACGGAGATGTTGCGATAGGGTATGATCGGATTGGGCTGTGTCAGCTGGTAAACGGCATTTTCGCGTTGACGAATGACGGCTAACCGCAAAGCCATTATGCAATTGCATACGGCGGTACTGCTGTTCGGATTCGCCGGTCTGTTCGGCAAGCTGATCACTGCAGCGCCGGTGGTAATTGTCCTTGGTCGGACAACCGTTGCCGCGGTGACGCTCAGCATTATTATTAAAGCGCAGGGCTATTCATTGAAGCCGGCACGTGTCCGGGATTGGGGCGGTTTTGGCGGAATGGGCGTTTTACTGGTGCTGCACTGGGTGACTTTTTTCCAGTCCATCCGGGTCTCGACGGTGGCGATCGGGCTGTTGACCTATGCCAGTTTTCCGGTGTTTGTGACGCTGTTGGAGCCGCTGCTGTTCCGCACCCGGCTTGCCGTAATGGATTTGATATATCTGTTTTTTGTGGTGATCGGTTTGCTGGTGATCGTGCCCGAATTGTCGTTGGCAAACCGGATAACGGCGGGCGTATTCTGGGGCGTTTTGTCGGGATTGAGTTTTGCGGTACTGACGCTGCTGAATAAGAGCTACAGCCGGCGCTATTCGCCGCTGAGTATTGCCTTTTGGCAGGACGGTATTGCGGCTTTGCTGCTGTTGCCCGCCGTTCTGATTGTGCCCTGCAGTTTGTCCGTAACGGATATCGGCTATATTCTGCTCCTCGGTATTTTCTGTACGGCGCTGGCGCATACGCTGTTTATTTACAGCATGCAGCAGGTGCGGGCGTTTACTGCCGGGATCGCGGCGAGTCTGGAGCCGGTCTACGGAATTGTGTTGGCGCTGATCATCCTGCGGGAGGTTCCAGCGTTGCGGACGGTGATCGGGGGACTGGTCATTCTGATTGTCGTTGCTTCGGTTAGTTACCGGGCAGACTGAATTCCGTTCCGTAAGGGAAGCCCGGAATGAGATTTATGAAATTAAAGTCTTCTCCGAAAAACAGGGTACCAATTTTACAAAAAATACAGACTAAAACCGAATCCGGTTACGACCGGCTTGTTTCGCTTCGTACAGTTTTTTGTCGGCGATTTGGAAAAAGGCGTCTTTGTCTATTAGTGACTTGGAATTTATTGCCGCAATCCCGCCACTGATAGTGGCGCGGATCTCTTTATCGCTCAGGGATTTGAATTGGTGGTCTTCGCAGCGCTTGCGGATACGTTCTCCCAGCACGACACCCCCCTCCAGGTCGGTTCCGGGCAGGATCAGTACCAGCTCCTCGCCGCCGTAGCGACAGGGAATATCCACATCTTTCCGGACGGCATTTTTTATGATTTCGGCGAGTTCCCGCAGAATGATATCGCCCTGTTGATGCCCATAGGTGTCGTTGATTTTTTTGAAATGATCGATATCAAACACAATCAGGGCAAGATCAGAATCAACACGTTTCAGGCGCGTGATTTCCTCCTGTAAACGGATGTCGAAATAGCGCCGCACATACAGACCGGTTAGTCCGTCAATGGTCGCCATCTGGAACAGACGGGCATTTTCGATAGCCGTCGCGATCAGCGTGGTGATGACCGTAATTATTTCTTCATGGTTTTTCGAAACACGATAATCCTGCCGATGTTCATAATTAATGAAACCGATGATTTTGTTATTCGTACCGATCAGCGGCAGGCAGGTGCAATGGCGGCTTTTGGAAAAGATAGTAGAGGTTGGAATCGGATATTCGTATTTTCGCTGACAGGGATAGTCGCTGGAGTTTTTTGTCTCTATTACTTTGGCGAAGGGTGTGTTCCTGATCGTAAATTCCTGCCCGGTTTCCTGATAATTGCCATTGACCATCGTGCCCAGCAGGGTGGCGCTGCTGCCATCTTCATTGATCAGCAGGAGCGACAGGTTCTGGCTGGAGCTGAAATCGGCGATTGTACAGATCGAATGAAACACCAGCTGCTGCAGATCCAGCTCCGCCACCAGTTGACGGGTAGCGTATTTCAGGGTCTGCAGGGTGATTTCAATATCGTAATCTTGTTGTTTTTCTGCCATGATAATGCGTTCCTGCTGAGCTTAGGTTGTTTTGTTTCGGGACTCCTTTTTATTGACGAAGTCGGGGTACAATTCGCGCATGCAATCGGGGCATAATCCGTGGCTGAACTGGGCTTCGGAGTGTTCGGCGATGTATTTTTCCACCTGGTTCCAGTAGCCACGATCATCGCGAATCCGTTTGCAGTTGGCGCAGATGGGGATTAGCCCGCTGAGCAGTTTGACCTTTTTCAGGGCGTTTTCCAGTTCGATATTCTTTTTGGCGAGCTGACGCTGGATATTTGCCAGTTCGTTGTTGGTACTGATGAGCTGTTCATAAACGCCGGTATTAGGGGTTTTTTTTGTATTTTGGTGGAGCTGCTTCTGCAGTTCGCGAATGGTATTGATGTGCTCATTAGTGATGATTAATATTTCCCGGAAAAACTGTTCATACAGCGATTTATCGTTGTCATTGACAATTAATAACAGCTGATTATGAATCTGGGCGCAGATCAGATGTGGGTAGGCAATGTTCAGATATGTAATGGCGATGTTGGTGGTGACGATCATTTTTTCATGGGGGATGCGGTTTAAAAGGGCGTCAAATTCTTCCCGACTGGCTTGACCGACCAATTGCCGGAAAGGTTTGTTGATAAATTCACCGGAAAGGGAATCGGGCTTGGTGAGGAAACGAAGGATTTTTCCCTTCAGGTCCAGTACGACAGCCAATTGATAATCGGCATAATCTTTCTTTTTCATGTATTTTCCTGGTAATAAAAGGATTTTTGGGCTATTTGCACGGCGTCGGCGGCGTTTGCAGCGCTGCCGTCGGCATGAACTCGTTTCCACAGATCCTGATCGACATTAAACGGGTAGCCGCCCACAATAATTTTGGTGAAGTCGAATTCCCGGTTGCTGCGTATCCGGGAAATAATGTCACTGATCATCCCGATATGCGGCAGCAGGGTGGTAGAGAGGGCGATGACGGCGGGCATCTCTGACTTTATGGTGCTGATGATCGCGGCGGCAGGCGTATTGGCGCCAATATAGAGCGTATCCCAGCCTTCCATCTCGAAGAAATCCGCCACCATCCGGATGCCGATTTCATGCAGTTCACCCCCGGCGCAGGCAGCGATCATTTTCTTTCCGATGCGGGTGGTGGAGAATATCTGCGGATAGAGTTGGGAGATGATCAATTGCGTGACCGCCGTAAAATAGTGCTCCTGTGCGACGCTGAGCAGACCGGTTTGCCACTGCCGTCCCACCTCTTTCTGACAGGGCTCGAATACCTCCAGATAGATGTCGCGGACTGAAGTCCCGGCGTCCAGGGCGTCGAAGATCAGTTTGCTGGCGTCCGCCCGATTGCCTTTCAACACCGTGTGAAAGTAGTGCTCCGCCAGCTCCCGATGCGGATTGTTTGGTCTGATGAATGAGTGCGGTGCCCGGTATTTTGATTCGAAGATAGCCGTTACCCGGGCGTTGTAGCGGTCCAGGGCAGCCTGAAACTCCGCCGTTTTTCCCTGTTTAAGGGTCGCATTGATCTGATCAAAGGTCAGGACGATTTCGGCGGCGGGAATGCTGATCTGCTCGTAAAATGTGCGGCACCATTTCAGATATTCGTCAAAAAGGACAATGGAATTCAGCCGCAGCGCTTCCAGCAGAAATTCCAGATGGAAAAGAATGTCGGTAATGAGTTGCTGCGTCACTTTCTGGTATTTTTGTTTTAATGCCGGTCGTTTGGCATAAATGTTGTCAAGTATCTGACGCGCCAGCGACTCCTTTTCCGCCAGCAACGCCTGTATCTGTTCATGAAATGCCGCTTGATCCATATTTTCCCCTGTTAATGTAAATATAAATATAAATATTCCGGCTGGTTTTCCAAACCCTTATCCGGGACGTCACCAGGTAATCAGTGAGAGATAACGACGGTACAGGTGATCATTTTTCCTGGATAATGCCGGTTACATTCAGGTCCAACAACCCGACAAAGGTGACGTTCAGGATCCCGGCGACGGGAATAAAACGGTCAGCGGTTTCCAGCCCGATCAGGTGCACACCGTGCAACCGCACCCGTTCTTCACCCTCTGCGACATTCCATTTTAAATCGAATATACGGTAACCGCTCGCCTGGATGGGAGACTCCGTTAAGACTATCGGATAGCATTCCGCCATAAACAGGACATCGCGGATTTCGTCGAATCGACGGCGATACAGCAGTCGGGTAAATTCGATCAGGTTCACCGCCGGTGTCGTCATTCCGTCAAGAAAGATCGCCTGTTTGCTTTTACGGGGAGATTTTGTCCGGTACGCTTTGAAGACCCAGAGACTGTCCCGCCGGGCATAGACCATCTGTTCCTCTGCCGAACCAGAGACTTCGTCTGCAAAAAGGGAATCATTCAGCCGGTAACTCAGATAGCGGGTATCCCATTTATCGAAAGGCGGATCGTAGGATATGGAAAAAGAATCCCGGCTGCTGATTGTCACTTCACCCAGATGCATTCGACCAATGCGCAGTCCCAACAGCCGGAGGTTGGCGGTCAGGGTATAGGACTCTCTGAATTCCTGCTCCCTGCCGGAATAGCGTGTGATTAAACCGGTTTGCTTTTGGACGGTAGTCTGGTCCAGCGTTGCCAGCAGGACACTGAGCTTGTTTTCACCGGGAAAAACATTACTTCTCAGGATAACGACGAGGGCGATGATAATTTTTACAAATTTATACATAAGTGAGAAATAAAACAGGAGGAATTCGATTGTTGAATAGGTGTATTAAAAATGAAAATCATAATCTTTGGAGGTTTGTATCCTCGTAGTTTTCTGACAATAAAAAACTCAGATCGGCACCGGGCTGGTATTCTACGGCTGTCTCACCGGCGCGCATCAGCCGGGCGCCGGTGCTGCCTTTCAGGGTCATTTTATTATTGTTAATGCGCAGCATGGCGCCCTCGCGCAAACCGACCACCGGAACGTCGTGAAATACATGAAATTCCTTAATGCGGGTTTCTCGGGTTTCGCCCATGTGTTTGGAATTCGGATCGGGATCAAGGTAGTGGGGATTGATATTGAACGGCACAAGATTGAGAGCTTCGAAAGAGGGCGGATACATAATCGGCATATCGTTGGTGGTCATGATACTGGGAGTGGCGACATTGGAGCCGGCGCTGGTGCCGATATAGGGTTTGCCTTTGCCGACTTCCTGACGAATGGCATTCATCAAATCGTTCTGATATAAACCGGAAAGTAGCACAAATGTATTGCCGCCGCCAATGAAAATCGCATCGGCGTTGCGGATGGCTGCTTTCATGTCATCGAATTCGTGGACTCCGTCGAGACTGTAGCCCATCATCGCCAAGCGTTCCCGGGCAATCTTCGTATAAGCGTTATGACTGATACCACCGGGCCGGGCAAAAGGGATGAATACCACAGTTTTTCTATTTCCCAGAAATTCTGTAATATTTTCAGCGCAATGATCGAGATAGCCGCTACCGTGGAGAGTTGAGTTGCTGATGAGTAAGAGTCTGCGCGCCATGAAGTCTCCTTCAATCGTTATGTTATCACCGCAAAATTTAGGGGAAAGATGACGGAAAGCAAAACGGGATTCCGGATACAAACAATCAGGATGAACTGATGAGCAGTGTCGCAGTCAAGATACACAAATGCGAATAGTTTTTAGGGATTATTGAGAATTATTTGAAAAACCTCGAGATCGGCAGGGGAGAAGCAGCAGAAAATTACTTCCATATCGGAATAGTGGCTATGCAGAAAATCCCGGACGGTGGTAACGGCGATACGGGCGGCTTTTTCGATGGGATAGCCATAAACACCGATGCTGATCGACGGAAAAGCGATGCTTTTCAAACCGTGTTCTGCGGCAATATTCAGAGATGAACGATAGCAGCTCGCCAGCAATGCCGGTTCGCTGTGCTTACCGCCCCGCCAGACGGGACCAACGGTGTGAATGACATATTTGGCGGGGAGATTATAACCTTTGGTCAATTTTGCAGCGCCGGTGTCGCAGCCGTTGAGGGTTTTGCATTCCGCCAAAAGATCTGGACCGGCAACCCGGTGAATCGCGCCATCCACGCCACCACCACCCAGCAGGCTGCTATTAGCGGCGTTGACGATCACATCAACTTTAAGAGTGGTAATATCGGCGTGAACGGCACGTACTTTTGACATTATAAACGCTCCTTCAGCATTGTGTGGTCGGTCTTAGACCTGCGAATGATCCCAAATCCAACCCATCGTATGATGATTTCATAGTTAATAAAATACCGTGTTCTCAGCATCATCTCTGTGAATCTCCGTGTCGTCATTTTTTCTTTTCGAAGAGTTTCTCCGCCGGACAACCCAGCGCCCGCTGCCTGCAATATTTACAGATCAGGGAGCCGCGGACAAAGCTGTTACCCGTGGAAGCCAGCAGGATTATCACGATCAGGGCGGCTAAAATCAATACGTAATCTGTGTCATGTCACATTAAATATATACGCCATTTAATCTACTGTCAAGACATTACAATTGTCCTGCTTAAGAATTCTTGTTCTCCGATTGCCGTGTTAAGACCCTCGAGCGCCGACCATTTTACTCCGAATGTGGAGTTCGGAACATCAAACGCAATTTCCAATAAAAATATTTGGAATTATTTTTTACTGAATTCGATTAGTTCAATTGGTGCACCGTTGTGCTCAATCATGGCCACCCTGATTCCATCAGCGGGTTCTGTTGGTTTGGTGATAATTTTAAACCGATGCCGGCCGAGTTCAAGCTCCAGGTTATCGACCTCAAACGCGATATGAGGGATTGTTTGGATTAATTTGTCCACCGGGCTATCCGCATCGAAGCGCATCCACTCTATCCCAAACGGGCTGCTGTCGAACCCGCTGACAGATAATTTCAAATGCGGTAAATATCTTTCACCGTTTATCGGTTCGGTCGTCGGAATACCGATATGATGGTATCGCCAACCCCATTTTTCCGTCGCCAGTGGTGGTTCGTGTTCGTGTCTTTTAACCAATTTATTTTTTCACTTTATTCTTTCGTAAAACAATAAGTATCAAACCCTATTCCGAAATCTATTGTGACAGCTTCGCTTCGATTCTTTTCAATATTTCAATGAGTTCCTTGTGCCTTTTTTCCTGCTTAATCGCCAGCAGGAAAACCTGGAAGGCGATTGGAACGAGAAGAATGACGATAATTGTATTACCGGGCATGATTGGCTCCTTTCAATTTTCAGGTTATAGCTGTTTCCTGTTGATTTTACCTTAATTATTACCCTGAATATAGTAATCCTTGGATTAAACAAGCAATTCCTTTTATACCGGGATCGTTCAACACTTGTACGGCGATAATTTTAAAAACTTGAATAATGTTATCCGGTGAATTATATTCCATTGACCTGTAAATCGTTGGTTTAAATGAATGTCTGATCATCAGCAGTAGTTTCGTTTTGACAGTTGTGCAAAATATTTGTCTGTAAAAGAAACAAAAATAAATGTGGAGGAACGTCCAATGAAAAAGTGCTTAATTCTTATCGCTGTTTTATTCCTGGTTTCCTGTCAGCCGGAAATCAATGTGATTATCTCGAAGGAACCGGGCATGATATCCGGGGTTGTCGTACCGGCGGATGTGGAAGCGACGGTTGAGTTGTATCAGGGGACACTGGTAGCCGAGACCGTCACCGATGCCGGGGGAGTATTCGTTTTTACGGATGTTGATCCGTGAACCCATCGGCTTGTCGCTAAAGCGGCAAATTACGGCGCGGTTGAGCTATCCGGGATAAGGGTTTCCGACAGTGAGGGGTATGATGCGGGTATCATCGAATTGTCACTGTTTCCGGCACCCCTGATAGATGTATATCCTTATGATGGTGCCCGGGATGTCAGTATTTCTAACGGCTATATCCGTCTTTACTTCAAGGATTATATCTTGCCCGAGAGTTTTGAAGAGGCGTTCAGCATAACACCTGAACCCGCAAATCTGAGTTTTTCATACTCCAGCTACGATGGCAGAAGCAGCAGTTTTTGGTACTACATCAATGGCGATTTTAAAGCAGAAACCGAATACATCTTTACGATCGATACCAATGCCGTGACAATCCATGGGCAGCACCTCGAGTTTTCCTATTCAAACTCTTTTACTACGGAAAATTTCAGGATTAACCAGATCCTCTGTTTCGGCGATTCCTACTCGTATCTGCTCATCGAGTTTAACGCATATGTCCCTTTGGAAAATTTTGACAAAATCAGCATTGATCCACCGACACCGGTTCGCCTGGATGAAGGACGTTCAGGCAGAGGCAGTTCCGGTACCCCAAACTATTTCAGGATATATCCGGAAGTATCCTGGATGACCGATACGACTTACAGGATTCTCATCAGTGGTGAGATTTGCGAATCCAACGGTACTATGCTGGGGCGGGATTCGGTCTTTACTTTTACAACTGAACCGATCAAGATTGCCGATCACTATCCCCGTAACAATCAATATTTCATTGGCTTATTACCCGATATTAGGGTAATGTTCAACAACATTGTTGATGAAGGTACGATCGAAGAGGCTTTATCGGTTGTTCCGGAAGCTGTTTACGAAATCTGGAAACACCCTATGTCTTTAGTTTTGTGACTCAGTAATCAGCATGAAAATGATCTTTCAGTTTATGTAATTCGCTGAATATCAGCACCGATTTGTTTTAATTTATTTTCGATTTTTTCATAACCACGATCGATAATCTCAGCATTATCAATAACACTGGTTCCTTGAGCGGCAAGTGCGGCAATAACCAATGCCATTCCAGCTCGAATATCGGGGCTACTGAGAACTTGCCCTTTTAACTGAGTAGGCCCACTTACCACAACTCTATGCGGATCACACTGAATGATATTTGCACCCATAATGCACAGCTTGTCGATAAAAAACATCCGAGATTCATACATCCAATCATGACAAAGAACCATTCCTTCTGTTTGGGTAGCTAGAACAATCATCGGACTCATTAAATCAGTCGGAAAACCAGGCCAAATTCCAGCCTTGATTGTTTTTAGATTGGAGACCAAGTTCGACGGTTTAACGATTAATGAAGCATGGCTAACAAAATCCAACGATACGTTCATCTGCTGTAAATAGTAATTAATCATTTTAAGATGATGGTTTACCACATTATGGATAACAAGTTTACCTTTTGTGCAGGCAGCGGCGATTGCATAGGTACCAGCTTCAATATGATCAGGTATGATTGAATGAGTAAAACCATGAAGTTTTGACTGACCGTCAATTTCAAGGTAATTGGTACCACTACCGGTGATAAAAGATCCCATTTTATTCAATACGGTAATCAAATCACTGATGTGGGGTTCACATGCTGCGTTTTCAATGACACTTTTACCAGGTGTAGCTGCAGCCAGAAGTAGAGCATTTTCTGTGGCTGTTACTGAGGCTTCTTTCAGAAATATTTTAGCAGGTTTAGCCTTTTTTAATATGGCATGATATTGATGGTTTAGAGTACTTATTTTTGAACCAAAAGCTCTAATTACTTCAAAATGGCTGTCTATGTTGCGTCGCCCGATAACACAACCACCCGGAGGACTGGTTGTCACCTCACCATATTTAGCTAATAAAGGAGCCAAAAAAAGAATAGAAGCACGCAGGAGACCAGCCGCTTCAGCGTCAAGACATGTAACAGCAACAGAACCACTGATTTTACAAACATGATTTGAAGTAAAATGAATTCGCTTACCCAGTTTTTTCAGTATAGTTAGCATTACTCCGACATCGCGTATATCGGGAAGATTTTCTATAATGCAGTCTTCGTCGGTTAATATGCTGGCGGCAATGATCGGTAAAGCTGCGTTTTTATTACCTTTAATATGGATTTCACCATTTAGCGGTAAGCCTCCATTGATTTTTAATTTTGACATGTTTATGTCTCCATTTTTTAGTAACCAAAATCACCGATGAATTCGATTTCCGGTTTAAGTTCCAGTCCAATTTTCTTTATTGAATTTTCCTGTATTAATTTTACGAGAGTATATACATCTTTTGCTGTGGCGTTGCCGCAATTTTCAATAAAAGCAGCATGATTAGGTGAAATTATGGCATCTCCTATTCTTTTTCCCTTAAGTTTTAAAATCTTATCGATGATAAATCCAGCAGAAGTAGAAGATAATTTGAACTGTTTACTTTCATCTTTACTCAGGTTACGAAATACACATCCCGCAGATCGTTGTGGTTGAATACTTTTCTGTTGCCTCCAGTAATCGGCTAATTGCTTAGCTTTAAGGACGTTGCCTTTTCTAAGAAAAAGGTCTACTGAAAAGATAATTTCCTTGGTTTTTTGTAGAATACTCCTGTCATAGTCAAATTGAAAATAATCTCTATTAACAATTTTAAAGGACTGACCATCAAAAAGCTTTGCTTTTACCAGCAGATCACTGAAATATTGATGCCCGCCGTGAACATTCATATAAACTGCCCCGCCAATACTTCCCGGGATGCCGGCGAACCACTGTAATCCGGTAATATTGGATTTAAATAATTCATGGATTAGATTGTGTAATCCAATTCCCGAATCAACTTGAATTAAAACGGCAGGTTCTTCCTTATCGCTGTATCCCAATATCTTGTTATCCTTGAATTTCTTTTCTGGAATGTAACGGCTAATTAATTCCTGATGCCTGACTGGAACGAAGTGTTCATCGATAATTTGCCATTGCCGAGAACGGTTCAAGATGATGATGCCGTTGTATCCAGAATCTGATATAAGAACATTACTACCATTTCCCAGAACAATATAGTCAAAATTAGTTTTAAACGCAGTTCGGATTGCCGTTTCCAGTTGATTATGGTTATTGACTATAGCGAGAATTTTAGCCGGTCCACCGATTTTAAATGAAGTATAATTTTTCAAGGGTGAATCAATTGAGAAATTGATTTGGTTATTTCTAAGGTTTTCAACTATTTCATTAATTGATTTCATTTTACTGTCTTTCTTTCATTTTTTAAGGAGATGAAAACAGGTATCCGGCGCTGCGGACGCTCTTGATGTAGACCGGTTTTTTCGGATTGGGTTCGAAATATTTGCGCAGGCGCGCAATGAAAATATCCACTGTCCGGGTTTCGATCGCCGCGTGGATGTCCCAGACATTTTCCAGCAATTCCTGCCGCGAGACAATCTGACCTCTGTTTTCGACAAGATATTTCATCAGCAGCGCCTCTTTCTGCGTCAGTTTAAAGTGCCGGTCGCCGGCACGGCAGGAGAAGTCGCTGAAGTTGATTTCGTTATCTCCGAAACGAAATCTGGCTCCTTCCGGTTCGGTTTGACGATACCATTCCCAGCGCCGGAGCATGGCTTTGATCCGGACCAGCAGTTCCTGCAGGTGGAAAGGTTTTGTTAAATAGTCGTCGGCGCCGATTTCCAGTCCCTTTACCCGATCTTTGACGGCGGTTCGGGCGGTGAGCATCAGAATCGGCATCCGTGGCGCTGATTCCCGAATCCGGCGGGCGACCTCAAATCCGTCAACATAGGGGAGCATGATATCCAGCAGTACCAGATCATAGTTATTCGAAAAGGCTGTATCCAGAGCTGCCTGTCCGTCGGTTACATGGTCGACGTCGTACCCGTTTTTTTTGAGATTGAAAATGATACCCTCGGCGAGAATTTCCTCGTCCTCAACCAGTAAAATTTTCGGGGCGGTGTCCGGCTGTATCGCCATGGTGGCTATGGTTTGTTACGGTTTCGGGTTTAACAGTTTGTTCAGATATCGTTTCCGGCAAAGGGGGTAGCGGGGCAGCTCTATATGGAACTGCAGTCCCGGTTTTTCTTCCGGGATCCGGGCTTTGATACGACCGCCGTGGAAGTTGACGATATTTTTCACCAGATAGAGTCCCAGACCGGTGCCGCGGACATTGGACCGGGATACTCCCCTGAGTCGGTAAAATTTTTTAAAGATTCTGCGTAATTGAGAAAGCGGAACACCGTATCCGAAATCCCGGTATAAAATGGTAATATACTTATCGGAATCCGCCAGCTCAATCTCGATCTGCGGTTCTTTTCGGCTATATTTTATTGAGTTATCGAACAGGTTTTCAAATAGCAGGCGCATGGTGACGAGGTCTAATACCGCCTGCGATTCGGAAGAGCCGGTTATCCGGACCTGCTCGTCTGTCAATTCGTACTGAATCCGTAATTCCTCCACGATTTCGGTTAACGCCTTTGATACATCCAGCAGCCGGCAGTCATGGGTGGGATGGGGACTCTCGAATCGTCCGACTTCCAGGATAGAGTTGATCATCTTATCCAGGCGACTCGTTTCGCGCCCGATTTTTGTCAGAAAGGTATCCAGCTGATCCCGGGAAATATCGTGATATGCATTTAGGGTTTCCAGATAGAGCTGAATCGACGCCAGCGGGGTTTTCAGTTCGTGGGTAATGCTGGCGATGAAATTGTCATAAAGTTTGGTCTGATGGAAATGAAAATTCAGATACCGAAACAGAATCCACATCCCGGCGGTGGTAAAGGCGATCAGTGTCAGTCCGATCACCAGAATCGCCACATTCCCGCCGGTATTAAGGTGAATCGCATAGCGCTGATCGATTTCCTTGAGCACCATGTGATTGCTGACATAGCGGGCGATCCAGAGACCGAGCACAGCCAGCCAGGCGGCTTGGACAAACACAAAGACGACGATGTATTTGGCGTTGGAGTATTTTTTCAGCATGGCGGAAGAGCGGTGGCTCTTTTTACATTTGTTTTACAGTATATCAATTTTCAATTCCATAAACTAATTATAGGTAAAGAAATCCAATAATCAAACAGCTTTACCACTTTGAAAAACTATAAAAGTCAGGAAAAACGATGAAAGTGTTGCTCGTATACCCTCAATCCCCCGATACTTTTTGGGGATTCAAGCATGCCGTTCAGTTTATCTCGAAAAAGAGCTCCGAAATTCCTCTGGGCTTGCTTACCATCGCCGGAATGTTGCCCGGTGAATGGGAGTTGAAATTAATTGATATGAATATTTCCAAGTTGCGCCGGCAGGACCTTGATTGGGCGGATATGGTCTTTGTAAGCGGAATGAGTATTCATCTGGCGTCATTTCAGAAAATTGTGCGTCGCTGCAACGAACAGAATGTCCGGGTTGTGGCGGGTGGTCCGCTGGTGACTATGGAGCATGAGCAGCTGCTTGGAGTGGATCATTTTATTTTAAACGAAGCCGAAATTACCCTGCCCCTGTTTTTAGAGGACCTGAAAAACGGCTGCCCCCAGCCGGTTTATCAGACCACCGATTTTCCGGATATCGCGCTGACACCGATTCCCCGCTGGGATTTACTGGATATGCGTCAGTATGTCTCGATGAACATTCAGTACTCCCGCGGCTGTCCATTTAATTGTGAATTTTGCAACATTACGACCTTGAATGGTCGGAAACCGCGCACCAAGGGTCGGGAGCAGTTCCTGGCAGAGCTGGATGCCCTCTACGATATCGGTTGGCGGGGACCGGTGTTTATTGTGGATGATAATTTCATCGGCAATCGTAAAACGCTGAAAGCGGAAATCTTGCCGGTGATGGTGGAGTGGACGACCGAACGGGATTTTCCATTTAGCTTCACCACGGAAACGTCGCTGAATATCTGTGATGACGATGAATTAATCGATCTGATGGCGGCAGCAGGTTTTAGCCATATCTTTATCGGAATCGAAACCCCGAATAAGGCGAGTCTGGCGGAATGCGGAAAGTATCAGAATATCGACCGCGACATTGTGAATTCCATTAAAAAATTGCATCAAAAGGGGCTGCGGGTTTCCGGTGGTTTTATTATCGGTTTTGATCACGATACGCAGGAGGTTTTTGACGCCCAGATCAATCTGATTCAGAAGAGCGGTGTGGTGACTGCCATGGTGGGGCTGCTGAATGCTCCGACCGGGACACGCCTGCATGAACGCCTGAAGCGGGAAGGTCGTCTGGTCAATATCTTCAATGGCAACAACGTGGAAGCCTCTATCAATTTTGTTCCGAAAATGAATTACAAGCTGCTGATGAACGGCTATGTCTCGCTGTTGCGGTTTATCTATGCCCAGCCGAATTATTATCAGCGGGTAAAGACCTTCCTGAAGGAATACAAACTGCCCACCAGTGCCAACGTGAAAGTAACGATCAACGATATTGGTGCCCTGTTCAAGTCCATCTGGCGGCTCGGTATATTCGAAAAGGGGCGTCTATATTACTGGCGTCTGTTCTTTTACAGTCTGTTCCGCTGCCCGCGTAAATTTCCCATGGCAATCACCATGGCGATTTACGGCTTTCATTTTCGTAAAATTGTTCAAACGCTGTAAGCTCAACCATAACGGCAGGCGGTCACTGACTCGCTGCAAGGGGTACAATAATCCTTAGTCATGCTCGCCGGAATCATGGTTCATACTGCAATCTTCGTCGCCGTATTCGATTTCCAGGGTGACATGTTCACAGTGCATGTCGTAAGCGATATGTTTGAGCCGGGATTTAATAGCCATGACGTCCTCACGGCTGGTATCCCGGTCGACAACGACGTGAGTCGTCAGGACATGATTGACACCGTCGAGAGTCCAGACATGAGTATGGTGAACCGAGCGGACGTTGGCGATGCTTGTAAACCTGGTTTCCAGAGTGGCGGTGTCAACATCGTCGGGAACCACCTGTAGAAACACTCTGAGCGACCGGAGTAAATTAGCCAGCACGTGGTAGATAATATAGATTGTGATGGCGATGGATAGAATCGGATCGAGAATGTAGAAATCGGAAACCAGCAGTACGATGCTGACAATCAGCGTCGCAATCCAGCCCAAAATATCCTCAACCAGATGCAGGCTGACCACCCGGATATTCAGGGTTTTGCCCTTGCGCAATTGCAGCACCGCGGCGCCGTTAAAGGCTATCCCTATAAGAGCCAGCAGGATCATGCCCTCAGCGTGAGGCTTGACCGGATTCAACAGGCGCGGGATCGCTGCCCGAAGGATAAAGCCGGAACCGGTGAGCAGGATGATGCTGTTGATCACCGCCGCCATAATTGAGTAACGGCGATAACCGTAAGAGTATTTTGCATCGCCGGTTTTGCCGGAGTATTTCTGCAGGATAAAGGAGAGCCCCAGTGCCAGGGAGTCACCGAAATCGTGGAGAGCATCGGAAATAATGGCAATGCTGTTGGTCAGCAGCCCGCCGATGATTTCCAGAATTGAAAAGAACAGATTCAGAAAAAAGGCAATTCCAATGGCGTGCTGCTCCTGCTGATGATCGTGCCGGTGAGACATGGGTGGTTTACTTCGTCAGATCGTTCAGAATTTCCAGGATTTTCGCCTCAAACCCGATTGGTGCTTCGACAATGCCCCAGCCTTTAGATTGCTGATAAAGACCATTGTAAGCGGCGTCATGATAGGAACGAATCAAATGGGGAATTTTCCGGGATTTCAGTTCGGCTTCCAGGGCACCCGCCTGGATTTCGTTTTGTAAGGTGGCAATTTTTTGGTAATCGGACATACTTTGCTCCGTTTTCTTACGTAATTGGGTTTGCTTCGGTATCGCCAGCGGTGTAAAGGGCGTTGATTTCGTCTTTGTACTTCTGTTCGATGACCGAACGTTTGATCTTCAAACTGGGCGTCAGTTCACCTTTTTCGACACTCAGGGGTCGGGGCAGCAGAATGAACTTCTTGATTTTTTCAAAACGGGCTAAATGACTCTGCATCTGGTCGATTGTTTGTTGGTAAAAATCAACCACTTCCGGTAATCTGACCAGGTCCTCATCTGTTTTGACATTCAGCTCCTGAGCCTCAGCCCAGAGATGCAGATCTTCGAAGTTTGGGACAATCAGCGCACTGATGAACTTGCGATAGTTTCCCACCAGGCAGATGTCTTCGATATATTTGCTCTTTTTAAGGATGTTTTCAATCGGTGCAGCAGCGACATTTTTTCCGCCGGATGTGACAATGATGTTCTTTTTTCGATCAGTCAGGTAGAGATAATTTTCGGCATCGAGGTAGCCGACATCGCCGGTGTGCAGCCAGCCGTCGGTATCGATGGTTTCAGCAGTGAGGTCGGGGCGCTTGAAATAGCCCGCCATAATGGTCGGTCCCTTGACCAGCACTTCGCCGTCATCAGCGATTTTTATCTCGATCCCTTCGATAGGTTGTCCGCAGGAGCCGTAGTGGGATTTTCCGAAGGGCGTCAGGGTAATGATCAAATGCGCCTCGGTCATGCCGTACCCCTCGATGATCTGCATGTCCAGCGCCTCGAAAAATTTCAGCGTTTCCACGGAAAGCGGCGCTCCACCGGCGATGGGATAACGCATATTGCCGCCCATGATGGCTTTGATCTTGCGGAAGACCAGACGGTTGGCAATCCGGTAGCGGATTTTCGTCCACCAGCTTAGCTTTTCGTCAATCTTGTCGGCGTGGTAGATTTTACCGATTTTCTGAGCCCAGTAAAAGATCGACTGTTTGAATTTGCTGCTCTGCTCGATCTGTTCCTGAACCTTGGCGGCGATCTTTTCAAAGACCCTGGGCACGCTGACGATGACATTGGGGCGGGCGTCTTTCAGATCGTCAATGACGGTATTGACACCCTGGGCGTAATGAATCGTAGCGCCAACATACATGGGGCACCAGTGTCCGGCGAGTCGTTCGTACAGGTGGCTGAGGGGCAGAAATGACAAAAATGTATCGGTCGGCTGGAGATTCAGGCGGGCTTCAGAGTAGACGATGTCGTATACAAATCCGCGGTGATGCAGCATGACACCTTTCGGATCGCCGGTGGTTCCGGAGGTATAGACCATACTGCAGATACTTTCGGGATCGATCGAGTCGATGCTTTGCCGGAAAAAGTCCGGATTTTCAGCCTGGAAATCTTTGCCGAGGCTGAGCATTTCGTCGTAACAGTAAATTTTTCGAATGCTGGATTCCACCATTTCAAAGGTGAAAATAAATTCCAGGTTCGGCAGTGCGGTATCAATCTGCTGAATTTTGTCAAACTGCTCCTGATCTTCGACAAAAATTGCCCGGGCTTCGGAATCCATGAGAATGTATTCAATCTGGTTAGGCGGCAGGGTCTGATAGATGGGGACGGTGATTCCTTTCAGGGAGAAAATGGCGAAATCACTGATCGCCCACTCCGGTCGGTTGTTTGACAGAATGGTGATTTTATCGCCTTCGCGCAGACCGAGTTTTGCCAGACCGTTGGTCAGAAGCTCGATTTCAGCGCCCATCTCCTGGTAGGTGTAGGTCTGATAGGAGTCACCTTTTTTGATTTTCAATGCAGTATTTTGCGGGTACTTTTGAATCGTGTGCAACAGCATTTCGGGGAGAGTCTTGAACATTAGTACTTCCTTTCTTTGGATTTCCTATTGAAAAAGGGGCAACCCCCTGATTTTCGCTTTTAGCCGATACACTGAATTGGTTTCGACTTCGGTTAAATATAAGGTTTTTAAATTTTTACCACCGAATTCCAGATTGGTCGGTTTCTGGCCGGGTGTTTCCAGGCAGCCGGCAATTTTGCCGTCAGGCTGAATAATGTAAACCGCGCCGCCGCCGAAGTGAGCTACGTAGAGATTGCCCTTTCGGTCGAAGGCGATTCCGTCGGGGTCTCCGCCGGGCAGTTCGCAAAAGATTGTCGGTTTCGGATCGATTTCAGCATTTGTTATGGTAAATTTTAAAATGCGCTGACGGGCGGATTCGCATATGAAGAGTGCCTGTTTGTCCGGGGAAAAAGCGATGCCGTTGGGAAATGCCAGATTCGGGATTACGATGCTGGTCTGACCGTTGAGGGGATCGATTTTGTAGACAGCCCCGTCGGGATTGTGCTGATCGTAATGATGTGGATCGGTTACATAGAGGAAACCGTCGGGACCCATGGTTACGTCGTTGGGTCGCCGGAGCGGACGCCCAACGGCGCCGGTGCTGAGGACTGTAATCTTTTTATCCGCGGTAATCCTGAGAATCGCCGGTTTACCGAAATCGCAGGCATAGAGGCTCCCGTGGTGAAACAGTAGCCCGTTGGTGTGGGCGAATGCGGGCGTCTTTTCGGAACGCACCAGAAAAGTATCGGCGACGCCGTCCCGGATTTTGGCGATCCAGTCGCTGCGACAGTTGGATACATAAAGAGTTGATTTTCCGTCCCAGCTGGGACCTTCGGGGAAGCTCAAACCGCCGGCAACCTTTTCCCAGTAACCGGCGGGGCAGATGGACCGTTGACAGCCGATGAAGGCGAAAAGAGTTGTGAGAGCGAATATTACTGTTTTACCAACCATTTGTAACGCCGAATTAGTTGGTGAAAAAGTCCAGAATATTGCCCAGGGTGCTGCTATCAGCTTTGTACAATTCCGTATACCGGCAGCGGGTGCAGGTAATGGCGGTAAATTTGACGTTCTGGACATCGAAGACTTTTGCCAGAAAGCCGCCGGTGGTACGGATTTCAAAAGCCTCGTATTGGGAATTCTGGCACTTCGGACAGATATAAATTTTCTGTTGTTCCATGATCACCTCGTCAGTTTTATTATTCGGTTCCATAGATCCGGTCGCCGGCATCGCCCAGCCCGGGCAGGATATAGGCGTGTTCATTCAGCTCCCGGTCCAGTGCGGCTGTGAAGATCGGGACCTGCGGATGATCGGCGACGATTCGGGCGACTCCTTCCGGGGCGGCAACGAGGCAGACGAAGCTGGTGTCTGTGACGCCCCTCTTTTTGATAAAATGGAGTGCCGCCGAGGCGCTCCCGCCGGTCGCCAGCATCGGATCGATCAGAATCACTTTCGTCGCGGCTAAATTGGATGGGAATTTTGTGTAATATTCCACCGGTTCCAGAGTGTCTTTATCCCGGTAAAGCCCGATATGTCCGACACGGGCACGGGGAATCAGATTCTGAATCCCCGCTATCATGCCCAGCCCGGCTCTCAGAATCGGGACCAGCGTAATCTCTTTCGCCAGTTTCAGACCGGTCGTCGGTTCCAGGGGTGTCTCGATCTCAATGCTTTCGGTTTCGATATTCCGAAAAACTTCATAGACCATCAGCGAAGCAATCTGATTCAGCAGATTGCGGAACAGATAATTGTCGGTCCGAATATCCCGCAAGGTGGTCAGCTTCGTCTGAATCAGGGGATGTTCAATGATATGGAGCGTTTTAAACCGATTCTCTGTCATCACTACTCCTGCTCCGGGGTTATTGTTTCATCCAGTTTTTTTTCGATGGCATTCATCTGGCGCGAAAGATTGTTGAGACGAAATTCAATGGAATTCAGGATCCAGAACTGGAAATGTTCCACCTTTGCCTGCTTGTAGATCATCCAGATGATCTTGATGGACACCAGTAGTATTCCGATTTCAATCGAGAACAGTGGCGGAAGCGGAACCTGAATGTGAAACAGATGGCGGAGGATATCGAAAATCAGCATGATTACAACAATCGAAAGAAAAATTAGATTAATTGTCAAGTCCTGCTTGGCGGAGCCTTTGCCACCGATCTGACCGACCAGCTGCCGGATTTTCTCCTTTTCCGCCCGGAAATGCTCCAGTTCACTCTCCAGACAGACATTTTCCTCCAGCGTCATACTTTTCTCCCGTAATTTCCTATTCCGATGATCATCTCTTCAGATATACCCACTAAATCTACCAAAAGTGAAGCAAGAAGTCACTTAATTATCGAATTAATGCTGAAAATCCGTATGAAACCGGAATTTTTATGACAATCGGTTAAAGGTCAGTAGTATGGTGAAAAAGCCGGTTTTCTATTACCCATTATTGGGAAATTTTATTATTTTATCACAATGGAAACACCGCGAAACGATCACCCACTTATTCAAATCAATCATAAAAACCGAAGGAACCATCATGTACGACTCAATGCTTGACCGTTTTTTTCGCTATGTAAAAATCGATACCCAATCGCAGGAAGGTGTCGAGGATAAGTACCCCAGCACCGACAAGCAGAAAGACTTGCTGAAGCTGCTCGTAGAGGAGCTTAAGGAATTGGGCTTGTCGGATGCGACAATGGATCAGTACGGCTACGTCATGGCGACATTACCATCGAATCTGGAGCCTGCCCGGGCAAAGCGGGTTCCGGTTATCGGGCTGATTGCTCACGTCGATACCTCGCCGGAGGTCAGCGGCGCCAATGTCAAACCGATCATTCACAGGGATTATCAGGGTGATGATATCATATTGCCCGGGGATCCCAATCAGGTATTGCGGTTTGAAGAGAATCCGGCGCTGCGCGATCATATCGGGCACGACATAATCACCTCGGACGGTACTACTCTGCTTGGTGCCGATGACAAAGCCGGCATTACGGAAATTATGACCTTACTGGAATATCTGCGCGATCATCCGGAGGTCAAACATGGCACCTTGCGGATCGGTTTTACGCCGGATGAGGAGGTCGGTGCCGGCACGAAGTTTTTCGATGTGAAAAAATTTGCCGCCGATTATGCCTATACCGTGGATGGTGAAACCGTCGGAGAGATCGAGAACGAGACCTTTAATGCGGCGGCGGCTACCTTTACGGTGCACGGGATCAATGTTCATCCCGGCTATGCGAAAAACAAACTGGTCAATGCGATCAAGATCATTGCCGACATCCTCACAGAGATGAAAAACGATCCGTCGCCGGAAACTACCGAAAAGCGAGATGGCTATCTGCACCCCTACGTACTCGAGGGCGGCGTGGAAAAAGCCAGTGTGAAATACCTGATTCGGGATTTTGAAAAATCCGGCATGGATGAAAAAGCCGCACGACTAAAACAGGTTTGCGAAAAAATCAGCAGGCGCTATCCAAAGGCAAAAATCGAGCTGGAGATCAAGGATTCCTATGAGAATATGAAAGTGAAACTCGACGAGGATCCACGCGTGGTTGAATATGCTCTCGAAGCGGTGAGTCGGGCGGGGATAGAACCGCAATTGCAACTGATTCGCGGCGGTACTGACGGAGCGCGGCTCAGCTTCATGGGGTTGTTGACGCCGAATATCTTTACCGGTGGTCATAATTTTCACGGAAAACTTGAGTGGATTGCCGTTCAGGCGATGGAGGAAGCGGTGGATACTCTGCTCGAGCTGGTCCAAATCTGGGTGGAGAAGAGCCTTGAGAAGTAAATATTTTGTATTCATCATGGCGCTGTTACCGGCAATCAGTTTTGCTGAAATCATTGACAGTATGCCGGTTGGACCGGGTGTGATGTACTATCACGATTATTTTGAAGAAGGTCCGTGGCACCTCTACATTCTTCAAATTGATTTAGAAAACGAATATATTCAGTTAGAAACGGCAAAAGCGGATGACCGGCTTGCCGGATTTGAGAAACCGTCGTCCATGGCAAAACGGAAAAATTATGATGGTCACAAGGTAGTGGCAGCTACCAATGGCGATTTTTATAACACCAGCACGGGAGTGCCCATTAACGCACAGGTGCTTCAGGGGGAGTTGTTGCAGAAGCCAGCCAGCCGGGAAGCCTTTGGGTTAACGGAGAACAAGGAACCCTTTGAAGGACTCTTTTTTTATTCGGGGTTTGTATGGGGTAAAAACGATACTATGCAGGCTATCCACGGTATCAATGAAGCCAGAAATACGGATTATCTGGTCCTATATAATAAATATATGGGCACAAAAACCGGTACCAATGAATGGGGCACGGAGATAATTACCGAATATGTTACGAATCCGGTTATTAACGATACGGTCTATCTGAAAGTCATTGCCAAAGACAGTGTCCAGGAAGCCGGTCATGGCAATAACAGTATTCCGTCAAATGGGGTCGTGTTGTCTGGTCACGGGATATCGAGGGATTTCCTGAATGCGACAGTGTTCGTCGGGGACACTATCAAAATGATGCTTAGTTTGTCGCCGGAGACACGTCGAATCTGTGAATTGGTCGGCGGCGGTCCCTCCATGATTCGCAACGGATCGGTCACGGTACCGGTGGGCAGTTTTTCGTCCGGTCGTCATCCGCGTACGGCGGTCGGTTTCACTCAGGATTCTACCACATTATTCCTTTTTGTTGTGGATGGACGCCAAGCCGGGTTCAGCATTGGAATGTCACTCTATGAATTTGCGGATTATATGCTGGAATGGGGTGTTTATCATGGAATAAACTTTGACGGTGGCGGTTCCAGTGCTATGGTTGTCCGGAATGCTGTTATGAATAGTCCGTCCGACGGAGTGGAGAGATCCGTATCAAATGCACTGCTGGTTGTCAGTACGGCTCCGATCAGCGATTTTGCGAAATTGTGGATTAAACAGCGATATGTCTTTTTGATACCGGGAACAACTAAGCAGTTTTCCGCAGATGGTTATGATGAATACAATAATAAAGTAGCATATCCCACCGACCAGCTCAGTTGGAGTTGTGATAGCAATATCGGCACAGTAGATATAAATGGATTATTTACCGCTGGTAATGATACCGCTTCCGGCTACATCTATGCAGCGATTGACCGTATAGAAGATTCCGTGTTCATCCACATTACGGAAATCGGCGAAATTGAGCTGCAACCGGATCCGATTATTTTGGAGATGGGAGAACAGCAGCAATTATCCGCAACTGCCCGGGATTATTATGGTCATAAAATTGACCTGTCTCTTGATGAATACGAATGGACAGTCATCGGGGAAGTCGGTATCATTTCCGAAACCGGGTATTTCACTGCGAATACCATCGGTGAAGGGCAAATTGTCGCTGCTTATGAATCCGTTGCAGATACGGTTCCGGTCACTGTCGGTGCTGCTACCACGGTATTGGTGGATGATTTTAGTGATGTAAGCAACTGGAGCGTAACATCTGCACTTGCGACCGGGACATTTACATTATCCACCGATATTTATTATTCTGAGCCATCGTCCGGTAAGATGGACTATAATCTGGCTACAGGCGGTACGAGCGCGTTGTATCTGAATATTGCTTTACCGATTTCCGGAACCCCCGATGCCGTCGGTATCTATGTGTACGGTGACAGCAGTCACCACTGGCTGCGTGGTGAATTCAAGGATCATGATGGAGAGAAGTTTATTGTGAATTTTACGGAGTCAAGCCCGGGAATATACTGGATAAATGAATGGCAGTATGTGGAAACACTACTTGAAGATGCCATTCCCAGCTGGGTAAATCCCGGCGCGGTGCTTAATTTTCCGATTGAGTGGACAAGAATATATCTTGTGGAAACCAAAGATGATAACAAAGGGTCCGGTACCATCTATTTTGATGATTTAAAGATCCGTTTTATCGAATCATCCGGAATCGGTCAAAAGGAGGTGCCGGTGATAAAAAAATTCCGGCTGCTGAGTCATTACCCGAATCCTTTTAACAATTTGTCAAATTTCGAAATTCAACTGATAGATTCGGGAGATATTACACTGACATTTTACAATATCAAAGGGGAAGTAGTTGATAAAATGATCGTAATAAACGGAGCAGCGGGGCGTCATATTATTCCCTGGAAACCCGACAATTTATCATCAGGAATTTACTTTTATTCGATGCAGATGCAATCCCAGGTTATTCAGGGAAAATGCCTGCTGCTGAAATAGTGATGTGTCATTTAATAAGAGAGGGTGGTGATTATGCGATACGGCATTCAGTTGAAGTGGTTGATGTTATTGCTGATATCCGGTTTGATGTTGAGTAGTTGCGGAGAAAAAGGGGTGATTCGCAGTAAAGCCGAGATTGAGTATATCAAGGGTGAACTGGCGAAATTGGCGCCGGTGGAGCTGCAAGCTGATCTGTCCGGGTTGAGTTCCAAAGATTTTCAGGTTTTGATCCGTTTGGTGGAGGCGGCAAAAATTATGGACGAGCTCTTCCTTTTGCAGGTCAATCCGGAAAATCCGGCGATTCGGGCGGCATTGCAGCAGTCGGATGATCCGCAGGACTCGCTTTATCTGGAGCTGTTCACCATCATGTTTGGTCCCTGGAATCGTCTGGCAGAGCATCGTCCGTTTATCAATCGAAAGGAAAAACCGGCGGGTGCCGGATTTTATCCCGAGGATATGACAAAAGAGGAATTTTTAAATGCCATTGAAGAGAAACCTGCCAAAAAAGAGGCTCTGACCGGCACATTTACCGTTGTCAGGCGGGATGAGTCGGGTCGATTGACGGCTATACCCTATCACGAGGAATATGCCGATCTTGTGAATCAAGCCAGTCGTCTGCTGACGGATGCCGCCGATCTGAGCGATGATCCGACGCTGGCAAGATACCTGCGACTGCGGGCGCGGGATTTGCTGACGGACGACTACTTTGAAAGTGATATGGCGTGGATGGATCTGGCAGGGGATTTTGAAGTGGTGATCGGTCCCTATGAGGTCTATGAGGACCAACTCTTCAGTTACAAAGCCGCTTACGAGGCATTTATCTGTATCGTGGATCATCATGAGAGCGAAAAACTTGCCAAAGTGGCGCAGTACCTGAACGAGCTGGAAGCAGCACTTCCGATTCCTGACAAGTACAAGAATTTTAACCGGGGCAGTGCCTCACCGGTAAAAGTTGTACAGGAAGTTTTTTCTGCCGGTGATACCAAAGCGGGTATCCAGACCACCGCATTCAATCTACCCAATGACGAAAAAGTGCGGGAGGCGAAGGGATCCAAAAAGGTGATGTTAAAAAATGTTGCCCGGGCGAAATATGAAAAATGCTGGATCCCCATCGTCAATACGATTCTGGCGCCGGAACCGCTGGCAAAGGTCTCCTTCGACGCCTATTTCAATCATGTCCTGATGCACGAAGTGAGTCACGGACTGGGACCCGGTACGCTTGTCCGGGAGGACGGTACCAAAACCACCGTCAGTCGGGAATTGAAGGAGCTCTATCCGATCATTGAAGAGTGCAAAGCCGATGTGTTGGGAATGTATACCTATCTGTATCTGATGCGCAAGGGTGTGTTTCCGATGGATATGGAGGCGGCGCTTGCCAGCTATCTCGGCGGCATGTATCGCTCGATTCGGTTTGGAATCGACGAAGCTCATGGCGGAGGAGTGGCGATTCAGTTCAATTATTTTATCGAAAAGGGCGGCTTTTTCAAAGACCGGAACGGCAAGCTCAATTATGACAGTGAGAAACTCCAGGCGGCTATCGAAGAGCTGGCTGAAAAGTTGTTGCTGATTGAAGCGCATGGTGATTACAGGCGCGCAGGTCAGTTGATTGAAAAGTATCGGGTGATGACGCCACTCATGGCTGACTATGTGGCACAGTTAAGTCATTTACCGGTGGATATCCAGCCAAGTTTTCCGATTGTTTATTGAAATAAAAAAAACCGACTGAGTTGAATCAGTCGGTTTTTTTAAAGAGGTTTTCCCTCCCCGAACGTTAATGAGGGGATTTATGAGGGATATTACGGCACATCCGGGGAGGGGGAGGGGATGTATGTAAGGATTAGTGTTTCGCTGTATCAAATATCAAATTCATTTTTAATAAGTGCAATAATAGTGCCAGTCAAGAAACTGCTGAGCATGACAATCAATTTTCAATCTATCTATTAGATGTATGATGGATGGAAAAAGTTTCAGCATATTTGAAAAATAAATAAAAAAGAGTGAAAAAATGATGCCGGTCACATTTCCGGTAGGTTCTATTTTATTCGAAATTTGTGTATATTTGCTGCAAAATGAAGAGTAGGGGGGACAGTTTTGAGAAAAATTCTGGTAATTGATGACGATGGTGATATTCGGGAATTAATGCAGACCTTTTTCGAATCCCGGGAGATGGAGGTTAAGACTCTCACGGAGGGCTCAAAAGCCCTTGAGACGGTTATTCAGTTTGAACCCGATGTGATCATTCTGGATATTAATTTACCCGGCAAAAACGGGATAGAGCTGCTGAAAATTTTTAAGGAGCACCCGCTGGCGGCCCAGATACCGGTCATTATGCTGACCGGTCAGACGGCGCCGACGATGCAGGTGAACGGTCTCGTATCCGGCGCCGACGATTACGTCACCAAACCTTTTGATCTGCAAATCCTCTATGCCCGGGTCATCAGTGTCATGCGGCGGTCACTGAAACAGTCGCGCCGGAAATACACCGAGATGAATCTCCTGCGCTATCTGATCGGGCGGTACACCAAGCGCGATTACACCATTTATACAAAGTATATTGACGAGTACGATGATCATCCCATGTACTGGAACGCCTTTGTACCGGATTTGATTATCGCAAAGGGCAGCAAATATCGCTGTTTTTTATTTGAATCAACGCAGTCATTATTGGAAGAGACCTTTCTGGATCGGATGAAGTCCATGGCTGACATTATCCGGATGTGGCATCGTCCGGTGGAGCTCAATATCGTCGTCCGCACAAAGGAGAATGAACGTATCGCTCGCCGGATTATCGACGAAAATAGCCTTCCTATAATCGTAAAACTGATTAAAAAAAGCAGTGCCTCGAAGTAAAAATTAACCGGCGGCAGGAAAATTTTACTTTGATTTCAGTGAACAATGTTGTAAAATGGAAACGTATGACACGAAATACGTTTCCAAAGGGCATTCATCCGATTCCAGAAAAAATGCGATTTGTAACCGAATCCGCCCGGCAGGATATTCTCAAAAATGGAATCAGCGGTTTTACGATTGAAAAACATACCACAAAATTACGCATCAGTAAAAAGACGCTCTATAAGTATTTTCCCTCCAAAGATGAGTTCATCAAAGCGGCTCTGCAAGCCCACATTGACAATATCTACGCCTGCCTGAAAACGGTTGCATTCAATCCGGAGCAACCGCTGGAAACGCTGCTCCGGCTTTTGCAGACGGTTTTCGAAAAAATCTCCACCGTGAGTTCCAATACGATGTATGAGGTCAAACTATATTATCCTGAAACATGGGACCAGATTGAACAATTGCGGACAGACATCATCCAGCGGCTGAGTTCACTGTTTGTCATTGCCCAGCAACGGAACATCATCCGTAAGAATGTCAATCTTGATTTTATTAGTAATCTGGTGATGCGGATTGTGCAGGATATTTTCCAACCGGAATTTTTAATAAACTCACCCTACAGTTTATCCACCATCATTCCGATGTTCACAGATCTGATTATGAACGGACTGCTGGAAAAAACGGAGACGGTTGATTTTTTTAAACTGATGCAATCAATTGCAAACAAGCACCAGACGGAATGAAATCCTGGATCGAGATAATTTTAAAATTCCCGCGAACAATTATTGCCGGTTTTATTCTCATCACCTTATTACTGGGCTGGCACATTCCGAAGTTGCAGATTGAACCGGATATTGTGGAAATGCTGCCCCAGGATATGGATATTATTGTCAAGACGAATGAGATGGAGGACATCTTTGGTGGTTCCGAACTGGTAGTGATATCCATTTCAGCGGAGAATATCTTCAGTCATGAAACCTTTTCCAAGGTCAAAAAGATTACAGAAGAGCTGGAAAGCAACCGGGCAATTGACCGGGTCATCTCCCTTAGCAATGCTCCCGATATTGTCAGTACGTCCGATGGATTTGAAGTTCGTGATTTGATGGAGGGTTTTGATTT
>JBNGDF010000002.1:132943-154442 GCA_049975265.1 Fidelibacterota bacterium | reverse complement strand
TGTACCATGGGATTTATGGCACTCCTGGGCTTGAAACTGAACTTTTTGGGTATTATGATTCCCGTGATGCTGATTGCCATTGCCAATGACTACAGCATTCATCTGGTAGCGCATTACTTTGCAGAATACAAACAGAGAGAATTACGGGAAAAACACCACCTGATTAAGTCAACACTGGTCCAGTTGCGAACGCCGGTTTTCCTGGCGGGAGTCACCACTCTGGTAGGATTTCTCAGTCTGCAATCCCACGTCTTGCCAGCTGTTCGGGAGCTGGGTATCATGGTGTCCATTGGCATTACGGTTGCCCTCTTCTTTAGTCTTACCTTTGTCCCGGCGGCATTGAAGCTGCTGGATTATCCGGTAACCTTGATTCGCAGACCTGACAGTGATCGGACAGATCGATTTTTAAAGCGCTGGGGCGTTTTTTTCGTTAAACATAAGCGCTCTTTTCTGCTGGTTTCCATTGGTGCGACCCTGCTGATGGCGCTGGGAATTCCGAAAATCGTTGTTGATACCAATCCGACTTTCTATTTTCGTGAATCATCGGAGATTCGCAAGAGCAATGAATTAATTGATCAAAATTTTGGTGGTTCATCACAGCTGATGATTCTGGCGGAAGGTGATATCAAGAGTCCGGATTTCCTGGCAAAGATGGATCAGCTGGCGAATTATCTGGATACCCATGCCGCCATCAACCACAGCACGTCGATTGTGGATCAGATTAAGAAAATGAACAGGGCGTTTCACGGGGATAGCGCCGTCTATGAACGGATACCGGAATCTAGGGAAATGGTAGCTCAATACCTGTTTCTGTATAGCCTGACCGGCGACCCGGAAGATCTGGACAGGTTGGTGGATTATGATTATCAAAAAGCCCAGATTATTGCCCGAATAAGCGAAACCAGCACCACAGAGATACACCGGATATATCAGGAAACGAACCGGTATATTGAGACGCAATTCAGCAAGGCTGAATTTTCGACAATTACCGGGATGGCGGCTTTTATATCTGTACTGGCGGATATGGTTGTCAAGGGACAGATCAGAAGCTTGATTCTTTCCATCGTCCTAGTCTGTTTGATCAGTGCCCTCTTTTTTAAATCTCTGGTGGGGGGACTGCTGGCGATTGTGCCGTTGAGTTCAGCGATTATTATGGTTTTTGGTCTGATGGGATTCTTCGGGATCACGCTGAATATGGCGACTGTAATGATATCTAGCATCATGATTGGGGTGGGAATTGACTATACTATTCATTTTATCTACCGCTACCGGCTGGAGGTTCACAAAGGTGCCAGTGCCGGGGAAGCGGTGGAAAGAACTTTGCTGACGAGTGGAAAAGGAATTATTTATAATGCCCTTTCGGTAATTATCGGATTTCTGGTCTTAACCGTGTCGGGTTTTCTGCCGATCTACTTTTTCGGATTTCTGATCGTAATTTCCATCGCTACCTGCCTCTTAGGGGCGTTAACGGTAATGCCGGCGATTCTGGTCTCGATTCAACCGGGTTTTATTTTCAGGCAAAAGAGGGTAAAGTCATGAAAAGGGATATTGATCGGAACATCAGCCGAATCATCATGATTGGGATTGCCCTAATCCTGCTTTACTGGCTCTATAGTCTGGGTGTTTGGGTAGTTGACTGGCTCGGTTCCATTGGTCAAATGGACAGCAATCGGTGGCTTGGATTTTGGCATTTTTGTGTAAAAAACATCAGTATCATTCTGGTAGTTTATGTAATCATCTGTCTGCAGGCTGCCGGCATTGCGGAATTCAGATACCGAAAGAATTTTGTCAAATCCTTTTTTCTGGCGATTGGTCTGACTCCGCCGGGGATGCTGATCTGGTGCCGGCGCTGTCCGTCAGAAATTGAGCGAAATCAAACAAAAAAGGAGTGATATTATGAAACTGAAAATGACTCAAATTGCCATGTTGGTTCTGATTCCGATGAGTTTTTCAGTTTTTGCTGAGGAATTAACCGGTCGGGATATTATGCTGAAAGTTGACCAGCAGAGGGATGTCAGGACCGCGATCAACGATACGAAGATGACGCTGATTAATAATCGTGGGCAGACTCGTGAAAGAGAGGTTATGCGGTACGAAAAGAGCTATGACGGTGCCGGTGGGATAGATAAGAAAACGCTGATTATTTTCAATTACCCGGCGGATATCCGGGGTACCGGATTGCTGTTGTGGAGCTATACCGATCCTGAAAAGGATGAGGATCGCTGGCTTTATCTGCCGGCGCTGAAGCGGATTCGCCGGATTGCCGGAGAGAGTAAAAATGATTACTTCATGGGCACCGATTTTACCTATGACGATATGGGCGATCGCAACGTCGATGAAGATACCCATACCCTGCTTGGAGAAGAGCTTTTGAATGGCGATGAGTGTTATAAGATTGAATCGGTTGCGAAGAGAGCGGATGATTTGTACAGCAAAAAAATCAGCTGGGTGTTGCCGGAAAAGTGGGTAATTGTCAAAGTGGAATTTTACGATAAGAATGACGCTTTACTGAAGGAACTAACTGTTTCTGATGTACGCAAAGTAGATAACATCTGGACCGGTCATGTGCTTTTTATGGACAATTATGCCAAGTCGCACCAGACCAAAATCGAGGTACGGAAAGTAGAATATAACGGCGCCATCAGCGATCAGGTTTTCACGCAAACGACGCTTCAGAGGGGGCGGGTACAATGAAACGCAGTCTGATTCTGGCGGCGATGCTTTGTGCTTGTCTGAATTTTCTATGGGCGGAAATCGAATATCACGGACTGTTTCGTCATCACAGCGCCTTTCGGACCACTGAACCTTATAACGCCCTGGTTCTGCGCAATCGCCTGCGCCTGAATTCCGAGCTCTGGAATGGCGATGTTTACGGATTTGCGTCGGTTGATTTTCTGAACGATGCGGTGGTGGACAATACGACGGAGCTGAATTTACGGGAAGCCTATCTGGATGTTTACAGCTCCTGGGTGGATTTCCGGATCGGGAAACAGCAGGTGGTCTGGGGCAAAGCCGACGGTTATTTTATTAACGATATTGTCAATCCGCTGGATTTGTCACTCTTTTTATTGCAGGATTTTGATGATATCCGCACGGCGACCACGATGCTGAACACGCGATTTCATCACGGCAATCAATCCCTGGAGCTGCTGGTAATCCCGGAGTTTCGCCCTATGAATATTGATTATCGGGGCAACTGGGCGTTTCGGCGACCGGATTCAGTGGCGATACCCCACCCGGAAGCCTCGATGCGTCAAATGATGAATATCCCGATGGTGTATCTTGAATCATCTCTGCCGGAATATTCCGTGAAGAATTTCGAGTATGGATTGAAATTGAATATGTTTCTATTGGGAACGGATATTTCGCTAATCTATTTTAAAGCCAGGGAAGATCAGCCGGTCATGCAAAAGGAAATTGTTACTGATCCATCCAGTTCGCATGACGAAATTGAAATGCAGGTCACACCGACGCATCCCTGGTTTACCTTTTATGGGCTGAATTTTTCGCGTCCTATGGGGATGTGGGTTATCCGCGGAGAAGGCGGCTACTATCCGAAGCGGTGGTACGATACTATGGATTTTACCGCACAGGCGGACGGTTTACTGGTGAAAAAACCCTTCTTCCAAGGCATGGTCGGCGTTGAATATCAGTTGACCGCCGATCTGAATGTCGCTGCACAGGCGATTCAGGAGCGTATTCTGGATTATGAGGAGGCGCTTCTGAAAGACGAGGTGATAAATCTGGGAACTCTCCTGCTGAAAGGCAGTTTCCGCAATGAGACGATTCTGCCGATGTGGCTGGTGCTGTACAATTTCAGTAACGATTCCTATCTCAGTCGCATATCCCTCGACTGGAAATTTGCCGACAGCTTCACCATTACTTTCGGTGCCGATATTCTGGGCGGGGGAGCGGATACGATTTTTGGGCAATTTGATCAGAACGACAATCTCTATCTGAAACTGCGGTACGATTTTTAGCCGGATATTATTACCACAGAGACACAGAGGAAGAGGATATTCTGCCGGGTATTCTGTAACGGGAGGTTTCAGAGGGTATAAATATTTTTCTCCCGGTCAGGCGGGTTCGGTGATTATTTCCGGTTCTGATTTTGCGCGGCGAGGGCGTTGTGAATCCGGGCGAGCAGGACATTCACCTGAAAGGGTTTCTGGATATAGTGGAAGTTTTGCGATTGCCGGATGGTATCTAGGATGTTCTTTTGGAAGTAACCGCTGCAGAAAATAGTGGGGATTCCCGGATACCGGGACAAAATCTGATCCACCAGCTGCAGACCGTTGGTGTCGGGCAGGACAATGTCCGGGATAATCAACTTGATGTTGTTTTTCTCTTTTGCCACCAGTTCTAAAGCCTCACCGGCATTCCGGGCGGCGAGGGGAGTGTATCCATTCTGACGGAGTAGTGCCGCGGTGAAATCCAGGAGGTCTTTTTCATCCTCTACGATTAGGATGGTTTCACCGTTTCCACGGTGGGCATACTCCGGCTGAATATCGGATACTCGGGGCTCAAATGTCGCCGAATCGCTGGCGGGCAGATAGATATCAAAGACAGAACCGCTGTCAACTTCACTTTGGACATCGATCCAGCCGTTGTGTTTTTTAATAATACCATAAACGACGGAAAGTCCCAATCCGGTTCCCTTGCCTACCTCTTTCGTGGTGAAGAATGGCTCGAATATCTGATCCAGCATCTCCTCAGGAATTCCGCCACCGGTATCGGTGATGGAAAGGTGGACAAATTTACCCGGTTTTCCATAGCGGATGGTTTTGCTCTCCGCTTCCGAGAACAGGGCATTCTCGGTTCGGATGGTCAATGTTCCGCCGTCTGGCATGGCGTCGCTGGCATTGACCACCAGATTAACCAGCGCCTGTTCCAGATTACTTTCGTCAGCGTCGATATTCCAGAGATTTTCCTCCAGCTCGGTCACAATGTTGATATTTTCACCGATCAGACGTTTGATCATTTTAAGCAGATCGGAGATGGTTTTGTTGAGATTAATGGTTTTCATCTCCATTGCATGTTTACGGCTGAAGAGGAGCAGCTGTTTGGTGAGATTGGCGGCTCTTGTTGAGGCGTTGAGAATCTGTTTTAATTCATGGTAATTGGAGTCGTTTTCCTGATATTTCATCATGACCAGTTGAGCATTGCCCATAATAACGGTCAGGAGATTATTAAAATCATGGGCGATACCTCCGGCGAGTTTACCGATGGCTTCCATTTTCTGGGACTGCAGCAGCTGTGTTTCCAACGCCCTTTTTTCGGTTTCCATCCGTTTGCTTTCGCTGATGTCAATGGTAAATCCAATCAGCTCAAAGTGAGTGTCATCGAGTCTGTTGATCCGGACATCTTCGTGCATCCAGTGCAGATTTCCTTTGGCATCTTCCAGACGGAATTCATGCTCGTATCCATCTGCATTGCTTTGCAGAGCCTGTGAACTGGTCTTTTCCATTGTCAGTTGGTCATCCGGGAGGATGCTGTTGTGATACCGCTCTTCAAGGTTTTTGCCGGTATCCTCTGCCAATGTCAGGAATTTGCTGATATTCTCCAGATTGATATAATTTACATTCCAGTCAAATCCCCGACAGCCGGCGGATTCGTCTGCCAATTTGGTGACTTTTCCCCGCCAGAGAATGGCGTGGGCACCTTCGGTGAACCGGCGGATATTCTCCTCTGCCTCTTTACGCTCGGTAATATCCATAAGTTGAGCGATGATGCGGGGGCGTCCCTGCGTATCTTTAACGATTTTAGAATTGATTTCGACTCTTCTTTTTTCACCGTCCAGTCGGATGACATTAAATTCATAACGGGATGGTATATCCTCGCCGCGGCGTCGTTTTTCATACATATCGGATACCAGCGATTTGCTCTCCTCGTCAAGAAATTCCCGAAAATCGTGACCGATAATGTCTTCCTGCCGGCATAGGAGCATTTTGCAGAGAGTGTCATTAACATAGGTGAAACGATAGTTGTCACCAACGATCAACACCCCGCTTTGGGAGTTTTCCACCACTGCCCGATAGCGCCCTTCACTTTCCTGAAGTTCCTTTTCCGCCTGCTTCCGTTCGGTGATATCGCGAACAGCGGCAAGCAGATGTGGCTGACCCTCGAGCTGGAAAACGTTACCCCGTATTTCTGAGTGGAAAGTGCTGCCATCTTTGCGGAGTTCAATGGATTCGCAATAGAATGACCCACCTTTGATAGTCTCCTTAAGAAATTTT
Organism: Fidelibacterota bacterium; assembly: GCA_049975265.1. Lineage (GTDB taxonomy): Bacteria > Fidelibacterota > UBA2242 > UBA2242 > UBA2242 > B118-G9. The sequence goes on along the minus strand of JBNGDF010000002.1, from coordinate 148,206 downwards.
TCAAAGAGATGATAATATTCGGGAATGATAATATCCTTACCGGTTAAACCGATTAGTTCTTCATAAGGATAGCCGTATATTTGACAAGCAGCAGAATTGGCTTCGCGAATAATTCCATTCAGGTCAAAAATGAGAAAGCCATCATTGGCTGCCTCAAAGATTTTCCGACACTGGGTCTCTTTATCAAGGAGTTCCTTTTCTATCTTTTTCTGTTCGGTAATATCCTGGTTAATCCCGAAGGTTTTAATGATACGTCCCTGATTGTCTTTTGTGATGAAGAATGTGACCGAGATGTATCCAACACCACCGTCGGCGTAGAGAATCCGGTGTTCCAGATGGCGGTGAAAATTGGGGTCCGACGCCTCCATGGCTTTGCGGGTTTCAACTTCGACTATTTCACGGTCCTCAGGATGGACAAATTTGCCGGCGTACTCCTGGGGTTTCAACTGGTAGCCGCCGACCTCTTCGGCAGTCGTATGGTAAATGGCATAAAAATGGTCATCAAAAATGAACAAGTTTTTCTCAACATCGTATTCCCAGTAGCCCATTTTGGCGATTTTCATGGCATTGGCAAGCCGCATTTCGCTGTTTTCCAGTTCGGCGACTTTCTTTTCGAGTTTCTTGACAATCCGGTCGTTATATACCTGTAAAACGTTCTCTTCTTCCTTATATTTGTATTTGGCGGTTTTCAGAGTGCCTTCCTTGTGGCTGCGCAGAATCTCCTGAATGATCTTTAAAAACTCCTTAGGATCTAAAGGTTTGCGGACAAAGCGTGCCGCGCCCAGCTTGATCGCAAAGATTTCATCCATGCGGGTGGTAAAAGTTGCCGAGTAGAAAATAAAGGGAATCTCTGCCCATTGCGGCTCGGATTTGACCTTTTTACAGAGCATGTAGCCGTCCATTTCCGGCATCAGGATATCAGAAATGATTAGGTCTACTGGATTAGATTTCAGAATTTCCAGCGCTTGTTTGCCATTCGCGGCGCAGAATGTTTTGTATTTTTTCGCTTTCAGGTAGGAACTGAGCAGTTCTCTACTTTCCGGTTTATCTTCGACGATGAGGATTTTTTCCATTCTGAACTCCTGATTATGGTTGGAGGCTTTTTCGGAAATGGATCGTGATTTTGGTACCGTGATTTTGTGGAAATTGTTGTATATCCCGGGATTCTATGGAGATACTGCCGCCGTAGCTTTCGACAAAGGATTTGATTAGTGACATTCCGAACCCGGTCCCCTCTTCCCCGCTGGTGCCGGCACGGCTGGTGCTTTTGGAAAGATCAAAAATGGTATTCAGATGGGACTCGGGAATACCGATCCCGTAATCTGTGACCATGAAATCGATCATATCGTCGCGTTCGGCGGCGGCGATATCGACGCGGCTGTTTTCATAGGAGAATTTCAGCGCATTCGTCAGCAGATTGTTGATCACTGAATTGACCAGGGAGCGTTTTTCCGCCAGGATGGTAATGTCGTCTGCTATATCGATATTAAGATGGATTTTCTTCTGTTCGAACCTATCGCCCAGCACTAAAAGTGATTCCCCGATGACCCTGTTCAGGTTGAGTGATTCGAGAGTGATGCTCTTTTCTTCTTGCATGCGCATCTCGCAGACGAGATTGATGACGTCGATCCCCTGTCGGGTGGCATGTTTAATGCGCCGGATATATTCTTTCGTTTTATCCGTATTCATTTTCATCAGGTCCAGCCCGAACATAATTACCGCGAAATGATTGCCCAGATCGTGACTGAGGATGTGCAGCATCTCTTTCTGTTCATTGTTCTGTTTAAGGATCAGATCGCGCTGCTCTTTGATCAGAATCTGAGTATTGACCCGTGCCAGCAGTTCATGGGGATTAAAGGGTTTTGTCAGATAATCGATACCGCCGGCTTCGAATCCGGCAACAATGTCGTCGGTCTCGGTTTTGGCGGTCAGAAAAATGATCGGGATGTCGCGGGTATTCGGATCGCTCTTGAGCTGCTTACATACCTGTAAACCGTCCATGCCGGGCATCATAATATCCAGTAAAATCAGGTCAGGGTGACTGTTTTGGGCGATGTTAATTGCAGCAGAACCATTTTTCGCTACCTTGACATTGTACTTATCAATCAGTAATGAGCGTAGAAGGTCCAGATTAGTCGCTACATCATCGACGATGAGTATTGAATGATTTTTTACTGTCATGTTGACCTGTGTTTATGCCTTATCCGATTCCAATTTAATCCAAATTTTCAATTTATCAAGCGCTTCGTCGTAATCGTACTGATTAATGGCAGTTTCGATCTGCTGCAGATCGGGGTTGGGGATTTTTGCCCTCAACGTGTCTTTCAGTCCGGTAAAAATATCACCGGCGCGGGCGTCACTTTCCGACAGAAAGTGATACAATTCGGCAATTGATTTTTGAAAAGATTCGGAGCTCAGCACAGGTTCGGAGAAAGATTCGGTTTGCGGTAGTTCTGTCGGCAAGTTTGTGTGAGTAATGGCGACACAAATCCGGTGGATTTCGGTCTCTATCTGCTGGATTAATGACTCTATCCTGTCGGTATCATCCGATTGATTTATTAAAATATCATTGAGCGAAGCCGCCAGTTGATAGAGCTGCACGGTGCCGATGTTGCCGGCACTGCCTTTTAACGCATGCACCAGGTGAACGGCTTCACTCCGGTCAGGTCTGGAGAGTGCCGCTTTTAACCGGCTGACCAGGTCGGTATTTTCCGTCGCAAACTGTTTTAAAATCCGGCTGTAGAGGTGGCGATTGCCGGCGACGCGGCGAAGTCCGGCGTCTGTATCAATTCCGGTCAAGGGCGGGAAAGCGGATTTGACGGCGATTGTTTCTGTTTCCGGTTCAGGTGGTTTGGATGGTCTTCCTTTCACCGGAATCCATTTTATCAACATTTCATGGATCTCTTTAGGATCAATGGGTTTGGTGATATAGTCGTTCATGCCGGCTTCCAGCGCCACATCTTTTACGCCGCTCATGGTGTCAGCGGTCAGAGCGATAATCGGAACAGTGCTAATTTTCGGCAACCGCCGAATTTCCTTCGTAGCGGCGTAGCCGTCCATTACCGGCATCTCCAGGTCCATAAAAACGAGATCGTAAGGGCTTATATCAGACTTTTGGCATCTTTTCAAAGCCGCCTGCCAGTTTTCGGCAATGGTAACTTTCATACCAATGGAGCGCAGTAGTTCGGCGGTCACCTGCTGGTTGATCTCATTATCTTCCACCAGCAGGATATTGGCGCCTTTCAGCCGGGCAATTTCGCCCAGCAGCTGCTGTCCCCGGACCGCCTGACGTTTGCGTTTCGGAGCGGTTTTGCCAAAAACCTGCATGATGGTGTCGAATAGGGTGGAGGAGCTGACCGGTTTCAGCAGAAAGGCAGCCGTGCCGGCTTTTTCAGCCTCCCGGATGATGGCTTCCTGACCGTAGGCGCTGACCATGATGATGGCTGGGGCTTGAGCGATGTCCTGCTCGGCGTGAATTTTCCGAATCGTTTCCAGACCGTCCATCTCAGGCATTTTCCAGTCCACCAGCAGCAGCTGTAAAGGCTTATCGCGATTCCTTTTCAGAAGTTCAAGGGTGGCTGCACCCGATTGAGCGGTTTCGACATGAAACTTGAAGGATTCGAGGGTCTCTTTCAGCAGCCTGAGTGACGATTCATTGTCATCGCAGGCAAGCACTCTCAGCCCGCGCAGATCGGGTGACGGGGTGAACTGCTTGATTTTCCGGGTTTTTTGTTTTTCGAAACGGGCGGTGAAGAAAAAGGTACTGCCTTTTCCCAGGGTACTCTCTACCCAGATTCTGCCACCCATCATTTCGGTCAACTGCTTGCAGATCGCCAGTCCCAGACCGGTACCGCCGTAGCGACGCGTGGTGGAGCTGTCCGCCTGACTGAAAGATTGAAAGAGTTTGCGCTGCTGCTCCGGGGTCATCCCGATGCCGGTATCCCGGACCGAAAATTGGATGGTCACTGACTGGTTATGCTCTTCCAGCAGCTCAGCCTGAACGTGAATTTCGCCTTCGTTGGTAAATTTTACAGAATTGTTGGTTAGGTTAGCCAGAATCTGATGCAGGCGCAGGGGGTCGCCGATGAGGTATTGAGGCACATCTTTGGCGATATAAAAGATGATTTCGAGATTTTTTTCGTGGGCTTTAAAGGTGACGATATTGGCGGTGTCCTGAAAGACTTTTTCCAGGTCAAAATCAATAGCCTCCAGTTTCAGTTTGCGGGCTTCGATTTTGGAGAAATCCAGAATATCGTTGATAATCTCCAGCAGATTCTGGGCAGAGGATTTGATTTTGGTGATGTAATCGTACTGTTTGGCGTCCATCTCGGTTTGCAGCACGAGGTGGCTCAGACCGATGATGGCGTTCATCGGGGTGCGGATTTCGTGGCTCATGTTGGCGAGAAAGCCGCTTCCGCCGGATGAATCAGATGATAATCCCGGTTGATGAGGTCGGCTTTGCTGTCGTAACCTAACAGTTCCAGGGCGGTTTGATTAACGTCCCGGATCGTGCCGTTACGATTGACCAGAACCACCGGAAAGGGCATGGATTCGATAATGATTCTCAGAGATTCGCGGGACTGTTCCAGTGTGGCGGCGATTTTCTTGCGGATTTCGATTTCATTCACCAGATCGGCAGTTCTTTCGGAGACCCGCTGCTCCAGTTCGATATTGAGGTTCTTGATTTTTTCCTCAATCTGTTTCTGTTCGGTGACATCGGTAATGACTGCTACCCGGGCGTCGTGGTCTTTGTAGCGGATATCATTGGAGCAGGCGATGATATCAATGAGAGTTCCGTCTTTTTTAAGATGGTGCCATTCGCCGACCTTTTTGTAGCCGTGGAGTTGGCGGACCATTTTTATCAACGCTTCTTTTTCATCATCGGGATAGAGATCGGGCAGCTGCAAGGACAGAATTTCATTGCGGGAATAGCCGTAGTGATGCAGAAATGCCTCATTCACCGCCAGAATTGCGTAGCTGTTTCGATCGTAGATAAAAATTGGTGCGGGATTGGATTCGAAAAGCAGACGATAACGGGCTTCGCTGTCGAGGAGCTCATTTTCCATGCGTTTCTGCTCGCTGATATTCTGAACGGCGCCGTGGATTCCCACCAGACGGTTTTTTTGATTATCCCAGATGGGATGAGCATAGACGCGCACCCACTTGACTTCGCCGCTTTTGGTGATGAAGCGCAATTCGGACTGAATCGGCTGGTTGGCTTTCAGCTTTTTGAAATCGTTATCGTCAATTTTCAAATTGTCGGGATGCAGCGCCGCCCGCCATCCACCTATCTTTTTAAATTCCTGAAAGGTATAACCGGTCATTTTTTCAAAAGCGCCACCCACCCAATCCAGGTCCAGTTCGTCCTTTTCATTTACCTTAATCGAAAAGACATAGTCTGAGACGATGGAAGAGATCAGCCGGTAGCGTTCTTCACTCTCCTGGAGCAATTTTTCAAAACGGATTTGACCGGTAATATCCGCCAGAATGCCCTGATAGTGAGTGATTTTCCCATCATCATCCCGCACGATAAAGGTCCAGTCGCTGACCCATTTCTCCGACCCTGATTTTGTAATAATCCGGTAGGGCTCGTGTTTAAATTCACGGACATCGGACTGCCGGCTGTTTTTTGAAATTTCATAATTGACCCGGATCAGGTCCTCCGGGTGGATACACTGCATGTACGATATTTTACCATTTAGAAATTCCTGACCGGTGTAGCCGAGCAGATTTTGCACACTTTCCGAGACATAATCCACCGGCCAGCCGGCTTTGTTTTGCCAGGTAAATGCCACAATGGGACTGCGGTTGATAATGGTATGGGCTGCCCGCAGTTTCTCTTCGGCTTTATCCTGTTCCAGCTGGCGGTGCTGGATCTGTTCGAGCATCTCATTAAACCCTTCATAGAGGGTGCCGATTTCATCTTCCATGGTTTTTGCAAGACGCAGGGAATAGTCATGGTCAGCGGAGATTTTTTTGGTCGCTTCAACCAGGTTGAGGATCGGCTTGGAGATGGTTTTTTGCATCTGCACCGACAGTACCAGCGCCAGTGCAATTCCCAGAACCAGTACGATGGCGCCCAATATCAGACTTTGCAGGACGGTGGAAAACAGCCCGTGGGTTTTGTAGCGGATCAGCAGAAAACCGAGATTTTCATTATTCCGAATCAGCGGCTCAGAGAGGATGATAAAACGTCGATTGGCTTTGTGATAGCCCGATGGCAGCAGGGGGAAATCGTAATCCTGGAATCCTTTGCGGGAAAAAGTGGCGAACAGAGTTTCACTGGCGTCGAAAATCCAGGCGTTCACAATTTCCGGCTCCGAATGAAGGGAGGCTAAAATTTCGGTCGCCGCTTCGGTATCGAAAAAGTCGAGTGCCGGAATGGAATTTGCCCCGACGATATTGGCGGTGGATTTAAGTTTTTCAGATATCTCCCGGCGAAATTCGATCTGGTCGGCAACCAGCTGTACGATAATGAACATACCGATCACCGCCACGGCGATGATCAGCTGAATGACGATCAATTTGCGCTTGAAGGATAATGACTGGAAGCGTCGCCACAACTGCTGGATTAATTTCATCGGGTTCTCTTCATTCTACCACTATCCGGGCTAATTTTTGAAGCTGGGAGCTGACCTGGAAACCGGCGGCTGCCAGCCGGTGCGGATTGAGCTCGAATTTTACCATATCGCTCTGCTGGAAAAAGTTGATCATAACTCCCTGCTTACACAGACCGGGCGCATCGCCAATGGTCAGGGTAGCCTGATTTCCCAGTTGGTTGAGAATGTCCGGGATCGGTACCCGGACGGAAGGAGATATGAACAGAATCTGGCAGGCATGCAGGTGGCTGAGAGATTCAAAATGACAGACCTCGATGGGTTTGTTGTTGATCATTTTTTTTACAGCCAGTTGCTGAAGCGGGTCGAGAATGTCGCTATTACCCAGCACACCGATTTTGAAGGTTGTGGTCCGGGCGGTGTCGGGCCAGGTGATATATTTTGTAAAGTTGTAGATAAACACGGCTTTCAGTTGGTCAATGTCGGCGGCGGAAGGCGACGAAGAACGGGCGTTTACAGACAGCAGAGCGATGCAGACAGAGACAAGCGTCGCCAGCCGGATGTTTCGCGGGGATTGCTTTTGTTTCACATAATTCTCAGTTTAGCCGCTTATTATTATCCTTTTTAGATTTGACAGGAAATCCTGAAAATGATGGTGCGCTGAGCCTGGCGATAGCGCTCCGGAGGTCGGTTGGAGGTGTGATAATAGCAGGCATCCAGCAGATTATAGACAGCTGTCTGCAATTCCAGGAAGGGAAGCGGTTTATAATTGATAATGCCATTCAGGACAAAATAGGGTTCGACATAGTCGCTATCTGTTGCGGTGATGTGCACCGGGTTTTTACGACGACCGAGGTAATTTGCCCGGAGATTGAGCTTTAAATTTTGCCGCAAAGTATAAGCAGCGCCTATATTCAAACCGTGGGGGGCGATTTCCGGGACAGTGCTGCCGTCGTTATATTTGGAATCGGTAAACGTGTAATTACAATATACCTGAAACTTACTGCGGCTATATTCGATGCCGGTTTCCAGTCCCGTCGTATTCAGGCGGTTGGCATTGATCCATAGGAATAGGGTGTCATTTTGTGTCAGTTTATCGTAAATCTGATTTTTATAGACGGAGAGGTCGATTCTGAGATGGTTAGAGGGTGTGAAGATGGTGGCGAGTTCCAGAGACTTCATACGTTCGGGATTCAGGTTCTGGTTGCCGACACCCCAGTTGTAATCCCAGGGTTTCGGGGCACGGAAGGCTTCGGTATACAGCAGTTTCGCAGTCTGATGGTGCCGGCTGTAGACGATTCCGAAACGGGGTGTGAAGACAGTACCGTAATAGGAGCTCCGGTCCAGACGAATCCCGCCGGTAAATTCAACCGCGGAATGAAATTGATACTGCGACTGGAGATAGAGGCTGAGCAGCCGGTTTTTCTCAAAGTCGGGTGCGGCGGGTTTGGGTGGTGCCATATCCGGATCACCGCTGTGGGTTACAGAAAAATCCGCGGATAGTTTTTCGTACTCCGCAACCGCACCGGCGGTCATATTCGCATCCTTATTGAATTGATAGTCAAACTGTTCTTCGATTCCCACCAGTGCATTGGGACGATAGTAGCCGACCTGTCCCAGCGTATCGCTCCGGATATAGGCGATGGTGTTGTCCATTACGGTGGAATTGCGATAGTAGAGTAGAGATTTGAGGGTCCAATTGGATTGTTTTTTGTAAAGATTGCTGAGATAGGCGTTGATAAAGCGGATGTGGAAATTGGTGTTGCGGTCGAGGTAATCGGTGCCGATGGATTTGTAATTGGTCGTACGGGAAGCCTGTTTGTCCTGCAGCGTCAGACCGAGGCGACTGTTGCCGTAGTTGACCCGGGCGTCTACGCCGGAAACCATTTCGAAATTTTCCATGTTTTCCGACCAATTATTATCACCCGCCGCGCCGCCCAGGTCTGCCTTTTCGGTCTGTTTATGATGGGCTGTGAGCAATATGCCGAGATCGGAGTCGGCGGAATGAAAGGCATAGGAACCGTTGGCGAACAGGCTGCCGAAGGAACCACCCGCCAGACTGGCACTTGCCCGGGGAGAGGTTTCGGCATCTTTGGTGATGATATTGATGATTCCGGAAATAGCATTGGTGCCGTAGAGGGCGGAGGAAGGTCCGTAAACCACTTCGATCTTTTTGACATTCTGAAGATTATACTGATAGCCGCCGTAAAATCCGCCGGAATTCAGCTCGTTGATCTGGATGCCGTCAATGAGCACCAGAATCAGGTTATTTTGGCTGGGTGCACCCCGCTGGAAGGAGTAGCTGTTAAAGCCCTGGATATTGCGAAACTGAAAGCCGGGCAGGTCCGCCAGCACATCTTCCAGTGTCTGATAAGCCCGCTCTTCGATCTGTTTTTCAGTGACGATCCGAACGCTTGCCGGGACGCGTTTAATGAGCTGGTCCCGTTTCGTGGCGGTTGTGACCTTGATATTCATCAGCTCGCTCAGGCCCATTTCCAGCCAGTCTTCGAATTCAGACTCTTGACCAGGCAGGGTGATGCAAAAAATGAGGATGAGTGAAAAACCGAAATTTTTCCATCTGTTCAAAGCCACATCCAGTCGTGATTAATTGCGAAAATTGATTTAATTCGCGATTCAAAATAGCTGTTTATTGTATATTAATTAATAACGGTCTGAATGTCAATCGTGATCATGGTGAGAATGTGCCGATTATTCCGGCAGCCAGCACTCACCGGAAATATCGCTTTTAATCCATTCTCCCTTTTCGTAGACGCAATGTCCCTTGATCATGATGAGTTCCACTTTCGGTTTGCCGATGATCTTTTCGGAAAAGAGCACCAGATCGGCGATCTGTCCCGGACGAATGTTCCCCCGGCGGGGAATCTGCCATTTTTCAGCCGGTGTGCCCGTTCTGTGCTGCAGTTCCGAACCCGACAATTTGCGAATTGGTTTGCCGTCGTCAGCGAGGTCCAGATACCCGTTGGGAAGCCCGAGCCATGTACTGAGGGTGGCACTTTTGAGGGTGGAGTCGGGTAGTGCCAGCCCCATGAAGCCCCGTTTCAGAGACCGCAGCAGGTGCAGAGAATCGCTGGCGCTGACAAGTACAGTTTCGAGAGTCAGCAGAGCGCCGCTGTTGCCGGGAAAAGGTATCTCACGGAGAGTCTTTTCGAGAGAGGGCAGGATATTGACCTGCTTTTCGCTGAGTGGAATCAGAATAGTTGTATAACCATTTTGCGCCATTTTGGAGACCTGCCTGGCGAACCGGTCTTCACCGGAAACATAGTCTGCAACACCGATTAAACCGGGGGTGAGAAAATATCCGGCACCCAAGATGGTATCTTTCGCAGCGAAAAAGTCCAGATCACCGAATTCGGCAATGACTCCGATCCGTTCCGAATTGGGGTCCTGAATGTCTTTCAGATGGTAATTGATTGCCACGTCCGCCTTGAAGGGTTCATTCCCGGTACCGTCAATCAGTGCCACGTCGCTGATAACCAGATCGTAGAGGTCTTTGTCATTGAGCATCAGAGCGTCGTAGATCGCCGGGTTTGCAGACTCATAGCTGCCGTCAGCAATGGCGTGCAGTGAAGCCAAAATGGCGATAAAATTCATTTTCTGCAGGAAATTGTCGCGATCCTGATACCAGCCACCGGATTCGATCAGGACGGTGCTGACGCCCCAGTTCTGCATGGAGTCACCGAAGGCGCGTGGCATATAGTCGCTGTCATATTTGGCAATGTGTCCGTAGAGATAGGGACCCAGCGATTGATAGATAACGGAGACCAGCTTTTTCGCGCGAATACGCACCGGGTTGTCGTCAATATGCGCATCGAAGGGTGGTGCCATCAGGGCAATCGCGACCAATTGGTTGGTATTGCCCACGGTCCGCCGTTGACTCTGATCGTGCAGATTGTAACCGAAAGTGGGATGATATTTCTCTTTTAACTGAAACAGAAGCCGGGCTTCCGCCGATGACCGGTCACGGGCGTCGCGGTTGATATCCAGATTCTGGGCATTGCGGCGCTGAAATTTCTCGGCACCGTCGGGATTGAGCATCGGAACGGCACGGATCGTGAGATTATTGAGAATTCTCTGGGCAAAAGGATCATCTGGATTATTTAACAGATAATGAAAAATGTCAAACAGGGCGGCGGTGGCAGTGGGTTCATCGCCATGCATCTGACTCCAGAGCAGCACGGTGACAGGTCCGTTGCCCAGAGAAGCCAGAAAAACAGGACGGTTTTGGACGGAACGACCGACCTCTTCCACCTGCAGTGATTCCGGGAATTTCTGCTTTAATGCTTTCAGCAGGCTGTCGACATGATGAATTTTCAGGGTATTCAACGGCAGTGTGCAGAAGCGATACGTTTCAAAAGCGGTTTCCAGTTCCGGGTAATGGAAATCTGTCCGGGCAACCAGTACCGTCGGGACAAATAGGAAAAGCAGACCGACTTTCCGGAGTAGACGGATTGTTGTTTTCATGACTCCTCCACGGATTAAATGCATGAATTAATATAGAAATTCGATGGCGATTTCGAAGGTTCTTTGATGCTTTGTGCTCGTTTCCTGTTCTTTTTGATATTCCACATCCGCCACCAGTCGCGCCTTTTCGAAAAGAGAGCAGGCAAGACCGGCAATATAGATTTCGCAATAACGATCATTGCCGGACAGATAGGTTCGCAACCGGTCGTAGCGTCCGAAAAGGCTGGCTCCCATGCGACCCGAACGCAGCTCGAAAAATTGGGAATAACCGTTCTGTTCCAGGGAGTGTCCACGATTATCTACTAGAATTCCGAATGCATCTCCGCATCCTGAAATCAGTGTGGAGACTAGGACAATATTGTGCTGCTCGATAGTAAGGCTGAAAGCGTTCAGCGAAAAGTCGGGAGCGGCAGTGGTATTGCCCTTTCCGTAAGCGCCGATATAGTGACACTGAAATCCGGGTAATCGTTTGGGAACCGGACGAAGCGACAGTCTGCCCTCGATGAGCTTGTTGTTGTTATTCTCGATCATATCGTATCCGCCTCCGTTATAAATTCCGACTGCCAGACTGCCGAATTTTCCCGGGTAATGGGGACTGATGAATTGTCGGGAGTCGTCAACCAGGATGTCGCCGATCAGGGCACTGAATGTCACGCCATAGTCGGCGGAGCGCAGGAGTGATCTGCGTTCCAGATACATTGGACCCTGTACCCGATAGCGATTTATCTTTTGTTCGAAGTCGATCCAGGGGCGGTGTACCAATCCCGCTTCAATGAATGGTCTGGTGAGAAACAGCAACTTTTCAAAAGAATAGCGCAGGTAACCGTATTTCAACCGGATTTCGATGTTACCCATACCGTCGCCTTCATGGTCCACAGCAATGTCCTGAGTGATCCGGGCGGAGAATCGGCTGTTAAAAATCTTTTGGAAGGTGACATAACCCTGCTTTAGCGCAAATTGATTAAAAGTGGAATCCGGTTCCGTGCAGGACTGCCATGCCAGAAACCACTGACCGGAAAAGGTTAGGTCTCCGGCAGAGGCTTTTTGCGGATTCACTGGCGGTGTCGCCTGCAGTGTCAGGGCAGCGATACCAATGATCATCATAATGGATTTTACAGAGGACATTTGCATTCCTTATCGTTATTTTTCAAAATATTTCTCAATCAGCTCCTTTTCCTGCGATGACTCGGCTTTTTTATGATATTCGGGATTATTGATCATTCGTTTCAGCCCGACAAGGGTTTCATGGGGCAGGTCTGACATGAATTGTTCCGCCTGTTGCAGCGGAATGTAGCCGCCGGGATCGGTCAGCAGGCGATATTCGATACGAGTCTGGTTTCCATTGAGATATTGAATCATCCAGTCGGCTTCCATCCGGACCATGCGGACGCAGCTGTCGGCTGGCGGGAATCGTTCGTCGTCGATATTGCGTGTGCGGATAAACAGGGTCTTTCGGGCAGTGTCGAGACGGGTCGAGATACGCAGCACCGCATCGCGGTTTTTGAAGGGCCAGGGCGCATGATGGCGATAATAGAGTTGCAGCTGTGTGTCACTGTTTTGATCGATAAGCCGCGCTTCCAGACAATCGGGCATCCAGCGGGAGTAAGCGGCAAAGTCTCTTAATATTATGGCAATGACATCCAGACGGCAATTGAGCGTAGTAATCGCCTTGAATTCAGCCGGTTGATCTGTCCTGTAGCTGCGAATACCATCGGACTCGTTCATCAATACCCAGTCGCCCGCCCGGGCATTACTGATAAATGAGAGGGCGATGTGAAGGATAATCAGCTGTTTTCGGGTCATGATTTTGGCTCTATTCATACCGGACGCTGAGTTGCTGAAGCGATTTGACGCTGATCCTCATATCAAGAGAGAATTACGTTGGTTTTTTCCAGACAAACCGTCCGGTGTTATCGATGTAACCGGAAGACGAGTCATTGGCAACTCCTGCCAGACCGTTCTGAAAATTCATTGCGGAGAGAAATTGGGGTTTGATGACAAAGTTACCCCGATGATCGATATAACCCCATTTGCCATTCATTTTAACAGCGGCGAGATTTTCGCTGAAATCCGGTGCATGTTCAAATCGCGGTTCGACGATAAAGCCACCATCTGAGTCGATAAAGCCCCAATGCCTGTCAACCTTTACCCGGGCGACATTATTTTGAAAAGGATAGACGAGATCAAACTGCGGTTGAATCTTCAGTTGCCCCGATTTGTCAATATAGCCATATTGATTATCGATGCAGACCAGTGCTAATCCGCTCCGGAACTGACCGACATTTTCAAAGGGCGCTTCAAGCACGGCAGTACCGTTTTTGTCGATATAGGTGAAATACTCCTTTATGGGCAATATGAGCAGATATCGGACCTGTTTTACCATGGCTAATCCGTCGGAAAACCGGTAGGCTTCGGAGGTTCGGAGGGTCAATTTAAATTCTCCCGCGGTATTCAGAAATCCAAACTGCTTACGCTGGGGGAGCAGCCATAGTTTCCGTCTGAATTCCACCAGTGCCAGCCCTTCGGAAAAGGGGTGTACTGCACTGTAGAGAGGATCAATTACGAGTTCTCCGGATCGGTTGATAAAACCATGTTTTGTATCGATTTGCACGGGGTAAAGGTTTTGGGCGCCCGTGCCACCGGTGATCAGAATAATGGTGGTTGCAATCAAGATTTTACGAAATTTCATGAATTCTCCTGTCTGACTAAAAGCGCATATGCTTGACCGATTCGCCACGGTTTGCCAGTTCAAGCAACGCATCAATGCCGATATTAAGGTGGGTCTTGACAAATTTAAGGGATACTTTCTTATCGCTGACGGCGGTTTTTATCCCTTCTGGAATCATCGGATTGTCGGAGACCAGCAGCAGGGCGCCGTGAGGAATTTTATTGATGAATCCCACGGTGAACAGGGTTGCGGTTTCCATATCTATCCCCGCCGCTCTGATCTGTGTGAGGTAATCCTTGAATTTTTCATCATGTTCCCAGACCCGGCGATTGGTTGTGTAGACCGTGCCGGTCCAGTAGTCGACCTCGTGCTTGCGGATCATAGCCGAGACCGCCTGCTGCAGTCGGAACGAGGGCAGAGCCGGTACTTCCGGTGGCAGATAATCGTTGCTGGTGCCGTCGCCCCGGATAGCGGCAATCGGCAGAATCAGGTCGCCGACCTTGATTTTTTTCTTTAATCCGCCGCACTTTCCCAGAAAGAGGGCGGCTTTTGGGTGAATGGCTGCCAACAGATCCATGATTGTTGCCGCCATGGGACTGCCCATACCGAAATTGATAATCGTAATATTATCTGCAGTGGCGGTCTGCATCGGTTTGTGATTTCCCCGAATGCGGACATTAAAACGCTCGGCGAAGTGACATAGGTAGTCGTTGAAATTGGTCAGCAGAATGTACTCGCCAAACTCAGCCAGCGGCGTATCTGTATAGCGTGGCAGCCAGTTGGAAATGATATCTTCTTTACTTTTCAGGCTCATAGGCTCCTCAATTGACGATAGAATAAGTTATAAGGAATCGGGATTCCTGCAACGATTAACTGAGACCCGCGGCTGCGATATCGATGATCTGATTCGGGATTATTTATGAAAAATACGCAGAATGATGGTCAACAGCAGACTCAGCAGGATCATCGTCGTAATGGGAATATAAATGCGGGTATTCGGGCGGTTGATGATAATATCGCCGGGCAGATGCCCCAAGGGAATTTTACTCAGCCACGGCCAGAAAATTCCGATCAGAGCGATGATGACACCAAGGATAATCAGAATTTTTTGCATGGTTAATAAATATCCTTATTTAGGAAAAAGTGAATCGTCAGTATAAAAATCGGAAGGTATAGTACCACCATTGACCCGTATGCATAGGGATGCGCCGACCAGGCACCGGCGTTTATAGTTACGTAGGAAAAAATCAGTGCCGAGTAGAGCAGAATAGTCAGCGCAATCAGCCCGGTTTTTAGCGCCCAGGATTTAGATTTGAAATAACCGTAAATGAAGATCAGCGACAGAAAAATATTGAAGGCGTCGATGATTCCGTTACCTGTCAGGAAATGTTCAGCCTGCGGTGACCAGCCTTGTGGAGGCGGCAGGGCGGGGAAGGGGAGCTTGGCGGTTCGGGAGAAGATGATCAGCGCCCGGGCAAGCACGACGAGATGCAGGCTTTGCACAATTCCAAACCAGACGACCAGGGCTTTTTCTGTTCCTTTGGTAATCGTCATAA
>JBNGDF010000002.1:130405-132843 GCA_049975265.1 Fidelibacterota bacterium | reverse complement strand
GATTTATTCCCATGCTCCTATGTGATTTCCGTTGACAAAAGCCTTTGTCAATGCCAGAGAAAACCAGCCGTCATATCCGATCAGGATAGCACCGACATTCGGGGCGAAGACATAGTAGATTTCTTCATCTACAATCTGAGGGATATCGAACAAAAATGTAATACAGCTGTCGAATTTGCCTGCCGGGACCTCGATGGTACGGTTCCGGCTCAGTACGTGTGCTGTATAATGATAAGCGGTTTCTCCGAAAAGTACGTCTGGTGCAAAGAGATAGGTAGATCCGCTGTCCCTGGAAAAGTCAAACCAGAGATATTCTTCAGAATCGCTTAGTAGTCGGATGTTGCCGTTTTTATCCGCGCGGATATCGTAATGAAGATCGCTGTTTCCTGTATGTGTCCAGCAATAATAGTGCTTTTCATCGCGTTTAAATGAGTCGCTGATTGTTCTGATAATCAAATTCTCTGTTTCAGGATTGGAATGGCGGTAGTACCAGGTATTGCCCTCCTGTAACGGGAAATATACAGAAGTGTAATCATTCTCAGATTCCGACAGATCGGCGCAACCGCTTATTAAGACAGCCGTTAACAGAAGCGCTATGACTTGAGTTGAGCGCGAAACAGGTCGAATGTTAATTGGACCAACCATTATTTCAGTAACACCAGCTTTTGATTAATCGCCAGGTTTTCCCGGCGTAATTGCACGATGTAGACGCCGCTGGGCAGCGGATTGCCCCTCCGGTCGGTTCCATTCCAGGTCAGGCGGTAGCTGCCGGCTTTCTGGAAATCCTCGGCGAGGGTGATCACTCTCTGTCCCAGAATATTGAATATTTCGAGATTTATCTGCGTATCTTCCGGCAGATCGTAGCAGATCGTCGTCTGCGCATTGAAGGGATTCGGATAGTTTTGATGGAGACGGAATTTATCGGGAATTCGATTTCCTGAATAATGAGTAGCCGTGAATTCTTTATAATATAAATTATCCACGGACTCCGGGAACAGTTGCGGCTGCTCTGCGGTACCATCCATGAAGCTGTTCACCCATTGCGGCAGATCGGGCGCATTATCTCCGGCTAATCGTTCCCGCCAGGCTTCATCGGTCAGACGATTGCTGATGGGTTGCGTAAATTCATAATAGGAAAACATGGCTCCCCTGGTCAGCCTGCAATTTCCGCCTTCGTTGACGATTACAAAAATCTCCAGCGGATAGCCGACGCCTTCTTCCAGACACTGGTCAGTATTGGAATCGGTATGAACATCCGCCACGATTGCCATTTCATCTGTATTCGTTTGCCAGAGATCGAAGGGATCGTCAGCGTCGGAGCTGAGATACTGCATGAGACGACCGAAGCAGTAGATGTTTTCATAATCGGCGTCGCTTAAGGGCGTATTTTCCAGCTCTTTGATGGCGATATCTCTCAGGAAAATCAGCAAATCCTCAAAAAGGTCCAGTTTGTCCAGATATTTTTCCAGCAGTAAATTTCGGGATTCCAGACCTGTTCGGGTAAAGCGTACCAGACTGGCAAGACGAGCGTAGAGATGGGGATTTGGTTCGACATAACTTTTCGGAGGTCCCGGGGCGATGCCACAGGGAGTCATGCTCTGTTTGGCATAGAGAATCGTATCGTGGCGCAGCTCCGCCCAGGACGCCAGCGCGGTCATCAGCTCCTTGTCCATCCAGGCGATGGTTTGCATGAAGTGGGGATAGCCTCCACCTTTTTCATATAACAGTGGCATCAGACAGTAGAGCCAGTTCCAGTAGAGATTCTGTGCCCATTCCGCCGGAGTCAGCGCCCGGTATTCGTTTTTAAACTGATTAATTTTCTCGTCATAATTGGGATAAGCGGTTTCCTGATAGAGAGAGTCGAGCAGTTTATACGCCCGGTCCGATCCCAGAATCGTCATTACATCCAAGCCCTTGGGAAATAGTCGCTCCGCCACTTCCGGTAGTACCAGATGAGCAAACATGTACGAATCGGGAATGAAGCGCTGACCCATGAAGCGGAAGCCTTTGTAGGTCGTGAATGTTCCGTAAATCCAGTTGGGGATTTTCGGCTCCGGCAAGGTCTGAGCTGCGGTCATGAACGTTTCCAGCAGGGTGCGGTCAGCGAGACTGTCAGGGGTAAGGTTCAGAAAATCGGCTCCGTAGACGGTGTCGGCGATTTCCTTATAATCCCTGATGTTTGGATCATCGGTTTTACCGACGAAAAAGACGGTGGGCTCGTAGATTTTTTCCCATAAATCGAGTAATAGTTGCCCGTCGGTTTCCAGCGTGTAGAGCAGCTGGACAAGCAGCAGTGCCTGCAGTGTATGCCGGTAAGCCAGATCACCGAATTTACCCGGTTCCATGGTGAAAATCGTCCAGCCTTGCCACATCATGGCTTTGAAATAGGCTTTCAGGGTATCGTTTTTCGTGTAGTGACCACGGGGGATAAACTGACT
>JBNGDF010000002.1:109204-130305 GCA_049975265.1 Fidelibacterota bacterium | reverse complement strand
TGATCGAACAGCAGGTGATAGATATGTAAAACCGCATCGGTGGTCACGAAAATCGGTGTTCCGCCCCAGGTGCAATCATTGTAGATATCGTACATCTGGGTGAACCGGCTTTTTCTCACAGTGAAATGGTTTTGTTGCAGCAGCATGGAATCGACGGCGCTGAATCCGTAGGTGACTGACCAGTTTTCGACATTACTGAAGTCGGGTTCGACGGTGAAAGAGGGCACTGCCTGCGTAAATTCGACCGGATAGGGATAATAGGTTCCAAATTCGGTTTCGATGTCGGCAGTGATATCGGCGATCATTTGCGCGGCTGCGAAGGAAAATTGAAAAACAACGGTAACGAAAATAAGTACAACCGGACATCTCTTATTATTCATATCCTTGTCTCCTTTTTCCAACCTTTTTCCGATCTGCAGATCGGCTTACTATCATATTACATGTTTTTAATAATAAAATCAATTTCAGCTGAATATTAAAAACTGTATTCAATGCCTATATCCCAACCGGCAGTGTCCAGCAGGTTGCCCACCGAGCGCACATACAAATCAATTCCCGAAGAATGCCGGTAGGCGAAGCCGATATTGATATTTGAACTGCGCTGGAAATCTTTCGCCGGCTGCGAGGAATACTCCTCGTAGCGATTCTCCTCGAGATCATCCACGACGAGACTGCCGTTTTGCCAGGTCTTTGAAACGATTTCCGGATACAACAGGCGACCCTTCTGCCGGCTGTCGGTCAGATAGTAGTGCATTTCGCCGGCGAAAATCAGGTGGAATCCGCTGACAACCTGTATTTTTAGTCCAAGGGGAATATGAACCGAGAACTGCTCGGATTCGGCGGTGTACTCGTAATATTTGTCATGGGTATCCAGATAGGCGAAGGTGTGGGGATCATAATGTTGATAGGTATTGTCCGACGCCGAATAGTAGTTCGATTCATCTCTGGTTTCCGTCTTGTTATGCTGCCGGGTGAGCTGCATTCCGCTAAACAGCGACCAGTCGTCTTCAGGATGATAGACCAGAGAAATGAACCAGTGCCAGGAGTCGCTGTTTTTGGTGCCCGTACCGTCGAAGTTCTGCCGGCGGGCGGCATGATAGATATATCTCTGAAAATAGTAGTTGCCGTCATCGTACGTGTCGTAGGTTCTGTCCCGGAAGGTGGTATCTTCGCTGGCAGAGACCAATCCGAGATCGGATTTCAAGGTGGAGTATTTCAGAAAAGAGCGGAGGGTCAGCCGTCCGGAGATTTTTTTCTGATAAGTCAATGTCAGCGTTTTGCGATTTGCATCGGCGTCACAGGTCTGATTCATCGTCATGTCATAATCATAATAGCTGAAATAATCGGGATCGGTATCCCGCTCCGACCAGGAGTAGGAGGTGTCCAGGGACGAAGATTCTTCGCTGGACTGACCGGTGATCAGCTCGCCATAGGCGCCCCAGCTGGTCTTCTCATTTGCCTGGAAGATGAGTCCGAACCCCAGCGTATATTGATCGCCGCTGATAAAGAGCTCCTCGTCGTTCAGGTCGGCGAATTCCGAGTGGGGATAGATGCCCCATTTGGAGTCGTAGAGTTCACCGTCCCGTCGAAAGAGATAATTGCCGATTTTGAGTCCCAGATACAAACGGTAGGTCCATTGGTAAGCGAGCATCAGATCGGTCTGTAGGCTGTACACAGTCTGCTGGTTCTCATCAACCTCCAGCCGTTGCGGCTCCAGGTCGTTCATAATCCTGGCGTAATCCATATAGGAATTGTCCTCGATTGCCCGGTAATCCCAGTAATAGGTTTCCCGAAAAGGACCGTAGTCAAAATTTGACCGGTTGATGAGTCCGATTTTCAATCGCTTTGAAACGGGCAAAAGCAAAGCAAGATTGTAAAGCGGCGTGGTCTGGATGCCGGAAATGTAGGTCTGCTGATACCAGGCGGGATAGACGCGATAATCGGCGCTGGTGTAATAGGAGTAATGTTGGCTGGATTGAGCAAGATTCCCGAAATCCAGATCAAGGTAGATTTTGCGGTTTTGCAGGTGTCCCAGAAAGGCGGGATTCCAAGCCAGATCGCCGTAATCGTCAATCAGCATACCGCTCACATCGCTGGTGAAAAGATTCATCTCGATGGTTTTAAAGAGATAAGGCTCCAGAAAATAGGGAACACCGGGTTGACGGGTCAGCGTCGTTGGTACATCGGCGTAAAGTACTGACGTAAGCATGATTATTGTAAAAAGAATAGCTGCTTTTTGCATCGTTTTGCTCCTTGATTTACTCTTCGTATTCCGGTTTCACGATTTTTCCCATAAACAGAATCGTGCCGCTGTTGATTTCATGTATCGCAAAAACGAACGGGCGGTCAATCCGCATGGTTGGTCCCGAATCACCCCCGGAGGTGAGCACCACTTCCACGGAAGTCACCGCTGCGGCTTCGGTGCCCTCTTCATTGACATCAACGAAGGTTTTGTGTTTGACCTTGCTGATGTAGAGCTGCACTTCGGGGTTGATTCCGGTGAAGTCAGCGACATTGGGATCGAAGGCAACCGCCATGCCCAAAGCGCTGAGATCGTCCTTTAGTTCATTTTCATATTCCAGTTTGAATTTGGGCAGATAAAGATTGATTTCCGTGGGCTCCAGCTGATCCAGCCAGGCCTTCCAGGTGGCATAGTCGAGATCGGCAATGAATTCGTCAATATCATGGTCGTAGGCGGGTAGAATTACTATCATTCGAAAGGCGCCGTCACCATAGGGCAGGTTAACCGCCTGGAATTGATCGGTGCTGAAATAGGGCAATTTGCACCGATAGGTCATCAGCTGACAGTCACTGGTTCTTTCGCTGGTCTGGTAAAATGGGGCTGTTTCCGTATGTGCCGGATCGAATTCGTACTTCCAGCTGCCCTTGAAATAGATGGCATTGATCAGAAACATTACCAGATCAGCGGGTATCGGTGCATCAACAATTTTCTCGATTTTATTCTTTGTATTCTCCTTCACCCAGGCATTGATGATATCGGCGGCGTCCGAACGACTGAAATCCAGACTACGCACCAGGGCATCGAAATAATATTCATTTATATTGATAAAAGAGTCCTGCACCGCGAATCCCTCCCGGCACCAGATGGAGTTGGCGATTTCGAAAATCACTTTTGAGTCAATGCCTGTCAATAGTGCCATCAGACTGCGGTAGGATTGGTTGATTTTCTGCCGGGTCAAATCGCCGAATCCCAGGGTCGTATGCATAGCACTCAGGGTTGTACCGGCGGCACCGTTAACGGTCATTCCCAGTGCCAGTGAGACGCTGAGTGGTGAAATGAAGAGGTTTTGATCCGTTTCGGTTGCCGCAATTTTCTGAAATAGCGTTAGCCCGAATTCATTGCTCGATTCTTTGAGCAGTATCTCGGAGGGAGTCAAATCGCGAAGGTTTTTTGATTCATCATCATGATTGTTGAAGATATTCGAACAGGCGATGCAGCTGAAGGCAATTGTAAGTGTTGCCAGAAGAATTGATTTACGCATGGTCAGGACTCCCGATTTTTTGATTTAACGGTTGATTTAATGTAGTCCGGCAGGCTGCCGGTGGGCAGGAAAAGATTCAGTCCCAGTTTGATCTGGGAATCGGCAATCCCGGTATAATTGCTCTGATAGAGGACGCCGGTGTCAATGGAGAGCCATTTGGTGAAGAAAAACCGGACTCCGCCTATGGCGACATAGGTGTGGGATAGTTCGATCTCTTTTGTTTCCAGATTATATTCATGTTTGGAATCGGTTTTCACTTCCACCATCAGCTTGGTCTGGGGATTGTATTCGATTTCGAAACCGGCGAATCCACCGATCAGGTTTTTCTGCTTTTCTTTCGGAGCATTGTTATCCTCCAGCCAGATGTAATCGACGTTCATATCCTTAATGCGGATGTCGGTCAGCGTCAGACCGCTATGAATCCGCAGCGGTCCCAGCGGCAGCGTTGCCACGCCGTACATAATAGTGAAGCGGGTGCTGTACCCGATGGCATTCACGGCGCATTCTTTGCGCTGGGTAAACTCGTTATAGACGTAAAAATCGCTATTGGCGCTCAGCGCTTTGGAATCGCTCGTGACGCTTTTCCAGTCGGCGGAGCTGCGAATGGCGACAGCCAATTGGGGAGAGAAGCGCCAGCCGAAAAGGTTTTCCGGGATAAGCTGGATTTTGAATGCGGATGTCGAGACGGAGGGTGAACCGTGGGAGATATTGTTGATCAGCCCGACAGTACTGAATTCCACTTCGGCGATATTCCCCAAGCCCATGCCGATTGTCCCGAGAAAGGATTGCTGAACTGCCACACCGAAGGCGCCACCGCCCATCAGGCTGATATCTTTTGAACCGAGTACGCCGGCGGTGGGGATTGTAAACAGCCGGGGCGGATCGACGCGTCCGGTAATGAATTTGTGGTCATAAATCTGTCGTTCATTGCGCTCAACTATCCAGGCATTGTATTCATCCTCCAGCGGTTCGCCGCAATTGCTGCAGAACTTGCTGTTGATATCGTTCACCTGTTTACAGCTGCTGCAAATCAGATCCTGCGCAGGTAAAGCGACTATACTCAGCGTCAGAATGACACCGAGCAATAACATTCTGTTGGTTAACATAGTTTGCTCCTGTCATATTGGAAATGAATAGGATTGTCATAATGAGATGAAATGGTGTCCGGTTGCACATCAGAATTGACGGAAATTAGCGGGTTCCGAACAAGACCAGACGGGACAAACAGTCTGCCCGTGATATGCAGGGTTATTATCCGTGTCTTTGTTTTGAGCATCTTGGTTTTCTTCAATGACATGACATAGTACAAATGACAAATACCGTTCCAGTTTTTTCGTGAAGATAATTTAGATGGATATGTCGTAAAACCCTCAGATATTTGAAGATTTTCTCAGAAAATCGAGAGTTTACCGGATTATTGGATGGTATACAACAGTCCGACGGCGGCGAGGAATTTATCGTAAAAAATGCGGCTGTAGACGGTTTCGTTGTGAATGTAAGCCACTTTGCCCTGGATGGAGAGATTCGTGGTCAGCGGTTTGTCCCAGCCGAGCAGGACCTGATTCTGGATATTCTGCTCCGGGTCGGGATTTGTAAGAATGACCATCCGCTCAGGTTTTTCCGTGTATTTTTTTAGTTGCAGATCAACGATCAGGTGGGTATAAATTCCCAGAATTTTCCGAGAAGTAAAAAAGCGGCAGGCGCCTGCCTGAAAAGAGGAGCCCGGACTGTTGGAATGATCGAGGATATAGCGCAGCCGCAACCCGAAAATCGGGTTTTTCCGTTTTTCAATGCCGATCTGATAGGTGGTTAGCCGGTCTTTCTGGAGAGGCAGGTTGACTGAATCGGTGCCCGCTGTACTGGCGATTGAACGGGCTGCATAGCGGACGAAATGGCTGGAGGTTTTCAGGGTGATGATGTACGAACCGGGGGAGGCATGCTGAAACCGGACAATCGGACCACTGTAATCGGAGGTAAAAGATTCGAATTGGGGAAAGCGGTGATATTGGTATTCGCCACCGATGAAAAGGGTATTTTTCCGTCCCGCATAGCTCAATCCGGAATGACAGCGGCTGCTGGTGTATCCGTGATTGTTTCGATACCACTGCTTGTTGTAAAAATCCAGTGCCGTTTGAAAAGCCAGTCGTTTCAGAAGAGAGTAATGGTGCTGGACGGTCAGCATGTTCACCGATTTATTTTCGACCGGGTGCTGATTGTAATAGACCAGATTGGAGACAAGTTTGAGACTGAGAGTTTGCCGGTTGGCACGGTAATTGTGGGATAACCCGAACCAGAGTTGACTGCCCAGCGCCTGCGCTTCCGTAGAGTCTTCGAAGATATTTGATTCAATCAGATATTCATTTTTAATATAAAATGAAGAGTCGCTGGTTGTCCGGGATGTCAGGGGCAGGGAAAACAGCAACAGCATCTCTGTGGTATAAACAAACTGTAAAAGCCTGGAATTTTGACGTAAAAATATCATTCCATAATGGTGGAAAAGTACCGATATGTTTAGGGTTTTAAAATCTTCTGTTTTTCGCTGATATAATAATTGCGCAGTGAATCGAGCGTAAAGATATAATCAGATAATTCCGCCGGATCCAGCGATTCGATGATGGGTAGGTAATCGTAGGCAGTCAGTGAGGAAAGTGGTTCGGTTTGTGTGGTGAGTACCCAGTTTGTAAAATCCGGGCTTATCCGGTTTTCGCTGTAATTATCCCAGCCGGTGGGTGCATCGGTCTCTTTGGAGCTGCTGATCTGTCGGGGGTGCAGCGTCTGTTCACCGATTTCGCCGCCGATGGAAGCCATTTCATAACTAAATTGTTCCAGCCGCTGACGCAGAATTTCCTCCTCTCTGGCTGATTGGATCATCAGGGTCAATTCATCAATTTTTTCGTTCAGTAGTTTGAGCAGGTCGGTCTTAACGCCTGAATTTGTCAGTGTAAGGGAGAGGAATTCCTGAATGTCCAATTTCGGCGGAATCGGCTCATTTTCCACACGGGTATAGTATGGTCTGGTGGTAATGATCCAGTTGCGGATTTCGATGACTTTGATCAGGGCTGCCAGGTCTGCCTGACGCTGTTGTCCGGAATCGGCGGTGTTAATAGCTCCGATGAGTGAATCGATGGACTGCGTTAGCTCAGTCAGAATGGTCGCGGAGAGGTCACGCGCCTGGTTTTGCCAGTCCAGCAGCTGCTCAAAACAGCGCAGCCGTTTGGCATTCAGTGCTGCTTTCTCCTCGGTCAGTTTGACGATTCGGCGGCGTTCCAGCCAGCCGGGATTGTCCGTTTGTTCCAACTCTGCAATTTTTCGGTCGATTTTATGAATGACGCTGTCCTGTTCGCTAATCAGCTGTTCGGTGGTTTTAATTGTTCTCAGGACATTCGCCAGCTCCTGCTGCTGCACCTTCAGGGAGTTATCGGCAGCCGTCAGACTGACTAACAGAGCGAGCGTTATCAGAATCGGGATAAATTGTCGTTTAGGTCTCATATTCGTGTTCCTCAATGCCGTATTTTTCCATTTTGTAGTAAAGTGTCCCGGGCTTGATGTTCAGCTGATCGGCGGCGCGCTGTTTTACGCCGTGATTGTCCCGCAGAGCGCTGATAATCATTTCCCGTTCGATTTTGCTGATATATTCAGCCATATCCCGGTTGGGGAGTGGCGGCTCGGCGGTTTCATTTTTCAGCTGTTTATCAAAGGAAAAAAGCTCGTCGCTGAAAATATTATCCTCGATAAATACCAGGGCACGCTCGATGAAATTTTCCAGTTCGCGGATATTGCCCGGCCAGGCATAAGCCTGCAGCTTGTGCAGGACACTGGTCTGAATCCGGGGGATGCTGCGATTCAGTTTTTTCGCGCGCTGCCGCAGAATATGGTCGATCAGCAGGGGAATATCCTCCCTGCGCTGCCGCAGCGGTGGCACATGAATCGGGATAACATTGATGCGGTAATAGAGATCGGAGCGAAAGGTCTGCTCCCTGACGGATTCTTCGAGGTGCTGGTTGGTCGCCGAGATCAGGCGGAAATCGCTGTGAATGTACTTTTCACCACCGACCCTCTGAAATTGTTTGGTCTGCAGGGCGCGCAGCAGTTTCACCTGTAATGAGGCGGGCATATCGCCGATTTCATCAAGAAAAAGGGTTCCGCCGGAAGCCTGTTCCAGTTTGCCCGCATGGGTGCGGACGGCACCGGTAAAGGCGCCCTTTTCATGTCCGAAGAGTTCACTCTCCAGCAGGGTTTCGGTCAGGGCGCCGCAATTGACAGCGATAAAAGGCTGGTTTTGACGCTGACTGGAATCGTGAATGGTGTGAGCAATCAGCTCTTTACCCGTGCCGCTTTCACCGGTAATCAGGACGGGGCTATCGGAGTCGGCGACTTTTTGGATCAGGCTGCGGATTTTTTTTATGGCAGCGGAACTTCCGATAAGCCGCTTCCCGCCGGACGGTTCAAGGGTGGATTCCTGTTGACTCTGCCAGCGCTCATAGAGACTGTTTACCTTGCTGCGCAGTTCTGCCAGGGGAAAGGGTTTGGTGATAAAATCCTCAGCGCCGCATTTGATGGCATCCACGGCAATATCGACAGTGGCGTAAGCGGTAATGATGATGACATCAGTTGCCGGAAATTTGGCTTTGATTTTTTTGAAAAGAGTAATGCCGTCAATTTTCGGCATTTTAATGTCGGTAATCATCAGATGCCAGTGCCCGGACTGCGCCTGTTCCAGCCCATCCTGACCGTCTGACGCTGCTCCAACGGCGAAGCCCTCTTTGCGAAGGGTGGCAACGATGCCCTCCCGCAGGGAGACGCTATCTTCCACGACAAGAATTCTGTATTGTTTGCGACTTATGTTCATATTAACCTGCAGGTAATTCTATGACAAACTCCGTGCCACGATTATCTGAATGCGCCAGCCGGATGGTTCCGCCATGCTGTTCTATGATGGATTTGGCGATGGAGAGCCCCAGTCCAACGCCGGTTGCTTTGGAGCTGAAAAAAGCCTCAAAAATTTGAGACTGGTGCGTTTCCGGAATCGGGTCGCCCGGATTTTCAATGGCAACGGCGATGAGATCGTTCTGCTTACTGATCCGCACGGTGATGGGACCAGCTGCCGGGGCGGCTTCGCAGGCGTTTTTCAACAGATTGAAAAAGACGTGTCTGATTTTCTGTGCGTTGACTCTGGCTGTTGCATCGCCGTGTATTTTAATATTGCTATCCGGGAAATTATGCCGGGTTGCACCGATACTTTCCTCAATCAGGCTACGCAGTGAATGATGCTCCAGGGTGGTGTCCAGGGGGCGCGCATAGGCGAGAAAATTTTCGACAATGGTGCTTAGGTTCTCGATTTCCGCAGCGACGGCTTTGGCATAGGCATGAAGTTCAGCCGCGCGGCTGGTTGCCTCCAGAAGCAGCTCGGTGTTGACCTGCATGCCGGCGAGGGGGTTACGGATTTCATGGGCGACGGAGGCGATCAGCTCCTTGTTTTCATTCTCCCGTTTGTGGATTTTATGCTGCATCTCCAGCATGGTTTTGCCGAGGAAGCCGATTTCGTCCTGCCGGGCGCGCAGTATCGACGGATCGGCATGTCCGCGACCGATTTTACGGGCGAATTCCGTCAGATTACGCAGTGGTTTGGTCAGGGTTTGTGACAGGATCAATACGGCGATGACGGAGACCGCCAGCACAAATAATCCAATCACAACGATCCGGCGGCGTAGTTGCTCGGTGTACTTCAAAAATTGGGCGTCTGCGTCCATCCCGATGATCAGTCCGAAGCAGTTTGCCGTCTGAAACAGTTTGTACACCGACTTAACACTTTTTCCCGAATCGTCTTTATAAAGCGGCGCAAAGCCGATTCCGTTACGACGGGCTTTGTTGATATCCCCTGAATGAGTAAGAATAGACTGAATCGTTTGAATGCGGTTGCCTGCACCTGCTTTCAGGATATTCTGATCATCGAGAATATAAATAGCGCTGACCGGATAGCGCTGCAGACTTTGCCGGAGAAAATAGTCCAGAGAATCCTGCATGGTCTGCAGTTCGGGATACCGGATAACAATATCCACGAGGTGTTTATCGAGTGTCTCGGAGAAATTGGTAATGTTCACCGCCAGATGATCGGTCAACTGATCTTCCAGGGTATTGCGGGTCAGCCAGTAGACCGGCAGCGACAGTGCCAGCACGATCAAAATGACAAGCAACCCGGTGAAAAGTGCCAGTTTCCAGGCCAGCCGGTTGAAAAACGGCAGTTTAGTGATATATGCCTGGAATTTCTTGAAAATTGACATTGCGAAAATCCTCATCCCGGGGCAATTGCAGGGATAAATGGTGTTTATAGTCGAGTTCTATACGGAGGTCGCTTCCGTTGCAGTTCAGCAAATGACCACCCGCACTGCGATCTGCCGTTAAAAAATGAAAATGGTACAACGGAGCATTCATGTTTTTCATATAGAGCGGCAGCCGAAAGCCGACAACCGTACCGTAAACACTATGAATGTCGAATTCGGGTTGCGTCTTCAGCACGTCGGACAGCGGAGGATAGGGGCGCTGCTGACGCGGCACGCTGCGGGTCCGGACGTTCTCAAAAAAGCCGGTAATTTTGATTGCGACGGGGATATTGGGGCTGATTAGCGCTTTGTCAATGCAGGCTTCGATCTGCTCGCGGATCAGTGTCGTGCCGACCCTGATCACTGTATCTGGGGTAAAAAAGGTGATCACCGCAAAGGGTGTCTGATCGCTGTTTCCGATTCGGCATACTGTACCATCGGCACGAATCTGGTAAACGGTATCATTGACAGTAACCATTTCGCCGTCCAGTGCATTGAAAGTGCCCAGTCCGAAATTACCATATTGTCTTAATTCACCGAAGGACATTGCACCGTTGTAAATTCCCGCCATGAGAGCATCAAGAACAGAGAGCTGGAAGATGGTGTCGCTGGTTTTCGCTTCGGGATCATGGTGTTGAGGGCATTGGATCGCCGATACCAACACAAGCAGAACGACCAGGTGAAAGCAAAGGGTTTTCACGATATTGGCTCCTGAAATTTTGGATGTTTCAATAAGTGGGTTCTGCATTTTCTATTCTGGAGTCAGTCATTCTGATCTGATGTTAAGGAAACCGGCATTCATTTTCAACGGATTTATTTGTGAAGCAGGCTTTTCGTTAACCTTCGGTAGGTTCTAAAAAAAACTGTAGACAGGATAAGACGAATGGTAGAATCTTCCGAAGGTCGGCGGCGTCAGATATGCAGTTCGACAATGTCCCCGTCGTTCAGGAGATGATCACGCCCCACCATTTGACCATCGTAAACACTTTTGCCCCAGACCCGTGCGGTTTTCAGGTTCTGAACAAAGTCGCGATGAACCTTTTCGGCAAAGTCGGCGACAGTTGCTCCGCTTTTCAATACGTAAGGTTGGGTCAGATCGGGCTCCTTGCCCGGCGGTTTGGAGAATATCCGAATCAGGTGCAGCATCTCCAGGCAGCGCTGACCCAGAGAGTCCAGATTGTACCGTGACTGCCCGGAGACCGGCAGAATCGGTGCTATGCTGCCTTCAAGTTCGCAGAAGGCATTGAAATCCTGCATAAACGGTTGGTTATCAACTTTATTGATGACAACCAATGTTGGAATGAAGAGGGCGGCTTCAGGATTTTCCGACTGATATTTAAGAAACTCGGGAACCATGTGATGCTTTTTCAGCAACGCTATCGAATCGTCCAGTTGCTGAATCGGGAAGTCCTGGATATCCAGCATGAGCAGAATGAGGTCGGCGGTCCGGATCAGGTCAAACAGTTCTGGCTGAGAGAAGTCCGGATTCAGCGGAGGCGTGTCGATCAGCTGGAGTTGTACATCCCGGATGTTCAGCATACCGGGCAGGGGACTCCAGGTTGTGTAGGGGGAATCAGAGATTTTGGGGGTGGCGTGAGTTAGTGTTGCCACCAGCGACGATTTGCCTACGTTGGTTGGTCCAATCATTACAATTCGGGCTGCGCCCTCTTTTTCAATGTGAAAATCGGATTCGTGGCGTCCGACATTTTTTTTTCTGTGCTGGTCGGATTTCAGGCGGGACAATTTCCGGCGCAGCTCTGCCCGCAGATGGTCGGTACCCTTATGCTTGGGGACGGTGCTGATGAGCTCTTCGAGACAGTGAATTTTCGCCGGGATGGATTCGGCGGATCGGAATTTTTCTTCGGCAGCGTAATATTCGGGAGGTAAGTTCGCCGGCATGATTCAATTGCGGTTTACATTCATTTTTTCTGAACAGCTTTCAGCACGTCGGATACCAGCTCGTCCAGGTCCCAGGCAGCCCGGTTGCGGGACAGACCGAGCCGGACGATGACCAGTTCGTAAGAAGGAATGATGATCACGCGTTGTCCGTCGTGACCATTGGCATAAAACAGATCGTCGGGCAGATTGGGGTATTCCCGGTTTTCGGAACGGCGCGGGCAGCCGGCATTGAGCCAGAAATGGGCGCCGTATTTGCCCTGGGGCGCTTGCGGTGTCGGTGTGACGGTATAATCCACCCAGCCTTCCGGCAGAATCCGCCTACCGTTCCAGACGCCGTCCTGAAGATACAATTGCCCGAAGCGAGCCCAGTCCCGGGCGGTGGCAAACATGAAGGAGGAACCCACCAGCACGCCGGTGGCGTCAGGCTCGAAGAGCACGCTGTGCATATTCAGGGGTAGAAAGAGTTCTTCCCGGTAAAAACGGTGATATTTTTCCAGTGAGTTGTCCAGATGATGCAGAATCAGGCGCGAAAGGATATTGGCAGTCCCGCTGGAATAGTACCAGACGCTGTCGGGTTCAGCAATCAACGGTTCGTTGGCGGCAAAAGCAGCCATATTGCGTGTATCGTAGAGCATTTTTGTGACACCGTATTTGAGTTCGTACTCTTCCACGAAGTGCAGACCGCTGCTCATGCGGAGGAGTTGATCCACGGTAATCGCCTGCCGCGGATCGCCGGGTTCCTGCCATTCCGGCACAAAAGCGGGCTCGTAAATGGATAATTGACCATCCCGCATCAGAATGCCGATGAGGGCATTGATGACGCTTTTACTCATGGACCAGCCCAGAAATTTGGTGTGCCGGTCGTAACCGGGCGCATAGCGCTCGGCGATGATGCGTCCCCGATAAGCAATCACTACTGCGCGGGTGCGTTTGGGATTGTCCGGGTCTGTTTCGGTGAAGGCATTTTCCACGGCTTGCTGTAGCAGGGCAGGGTTGATTTTTTCCGGAATGGCGTTTGGATCAACGAATTCGCCGTCAGGCCAGGGAAGTGTCTGTACTTCTGCGGATTCGGGTGCTTTCGGAATTGCAGGGAGCGGTGTTAATTCACCGTCGCGGGGAATCAGTGTGACGCCGTAGTTGTCGCGGAAGACAGCTTTGCGCCGTGCAAAACCCGCCAGAGAGGCAGTGACGGTTTTGTGTTCGTCGTCAATTTTGTATATCAGAAGACCCTTTAGCGGATTATCCGGAAAATCCCGCCAGGCTTCGGCGGGAGTTTGCCCCATGACAAAGACGCCCGAGGCGACCATTTTGGCGGTGTAGCCGGTCGCCACGGGACCGATGGTGGTAATAACATAGGCAAAGGCGACGATCAGCAACAAAAGGAGCAAGCCGAGTGCCCACAGTGTCCGTTTTTTCCATCTTTTCATATATGATCTCCTCTATGACTGATTTAGCTGCAATTTCGCCATCCCTGAGCGGATTTTCAATCCTAAATATGGATCGGTATGGATTTTATTGAACGATGGCGAAGATCACAGTTTCGGCAGATATGTTGAGGGAAAGGTGATTCGGCGGATAGAATTGATTCCGGCGGGTTCCAGCCGACTGCAAATTTTGTGACGGGGAAGATAATTGAAGATTCAGCTCAGCAGCAACTCGAGATCGTTGTCAATGCCGAGTCGCCGTGCCAGTTTCAGAGTGATCCCGAAGACATCCTGAACATCCAGAGGTTTGTAGAGATAGTTGTAGGCACCCATTTGGAGAGCTTTTTCCAGCATATCTTCGTTACGAAAACCGGAAATCATGACAGCGATCAGATCGGGATTCAGCTCCTTCAGCCGTTTCAGAGTTTCCAAGCCGTCCATTGCAGGCATGAAAAGATCGATAAAAGCGATATGAAATTCCTGCTTCCAGGCAATTTCAAGTGCTTTCGGACCGCTGTCGGCTGTTACCAGACGGAAGCCGCTGTTCTCAAAAATAGTCTTGAAGGAGATCAGCATTTCGGGATCGTCATCTACTACCATGATATTTAATGTTGGGGGTTGCGACATATTGATTCCTCCTCTATTGCGAATGCTCAATTGGCTTTCAACGGGACAACGGTACTCAGAAGCACTTTATTAATATCCAGCGGTTTGAAAAGGTAATCCGTAGCGCCGCTGCGTTTTGCCGCTTCCAGCACCTGGGGATTCCGAAAACCGGAGATCATAATGGCGACAATATTCGGGCAGATCTCCTTCATCCGTGTCAGGGTTTCGATCCCGTTTATAACCGGCATGTAGAGATCGATAAACGCAATATGGTAACTCTGTTGTTTCAACTCTTCAATTGCCGAAACGGCGCTACCCGACAGGAACAGATGGGCGCCGGAGCCGTGGAAAATCGATTTAAAGGATTCGAGAATCTCAGGATCATCGTCAATAACCATGATTTTCAGCTGATTTTTTGCTTCCATTATTTTATTCCTTCAGCCATTTACTGGGTTAGTGTTTCAAACTTTTCCAGTTTTTTCAGGGCATCGTCGGAAAGACGATCCGCTGGTTTCAATTCGGTATTGGTAATATCGGGAGTGATGATTTTCGGTGTTAAAAAGACAATCAATTCGGTTTTTGTAGATGCCTTGATATTGCTGCGAAACAGACGTCCGAGCAACGGGATTGAACCGAGCAGCGGAACTTTACTGACCGTTTCCGTAGTGGACTCCCGCATAAGACCGCCGATGACGACGGTCTTTCCGTTTTGGACGGTGATGCGGGTATCGGCTTTGCGGGTAGCGATGATGGGAATACCATCTGTGGTTTGCCCGTTCTGGAAGTCGGCATTGGGTTTGATGTTAATGGTGATCGTATTATCGTCGTTGACATGCGGTCGGACGGAGAGTTTAACCGAGGCTGATTTGAACTCATAGGAGGTGATACCGTATTGATTCAGAACTTTGTAGGGTATCTGGTCACCGACTTCGATGATTGCTTCCTCATTATCCAGAGTCACCAGGTACGGTTTCGAGAGAATGTTGAGATCGTAATTGGTCTGAATGGCGTGCATGACCACGTCGAGGTGGGTGTTGAGAATGCCGATGCCGAGCCCCTGCCCGATGGGCAGACCGGGTCCCCAAAGATTGCCTTCGCCATCGAGGTATTGAGTCCGACCGCCGGTTCCCGTACCCCCGGTGGTTGAGGCAGAGGAGGTGCGGCGCAGATCGAAGCGGGTACCGACGG
The DNA here is from genome assembly GCA_049975265.1 of Fidelibacterota bacterium. Classification (GTDB taxonomy): domain Bacteria; phylum Fidelibacterota; class UBA2242; order UBA2242; family UBA2242; genus B118-G9. The sequence goes on along the minus strand of JBNGDF010000002.1, from coordinate 115,365 downwards.
CATCAGAGGTGCTGACAAGGTTGGGGTCTTTCCAGAGCCATTCGATCCCCATCTCATTGTTTTTAGTCAGGGCAATTTCTGCAATGGCGGCTTCGATGTAGATTTGCGGAGTCGGTTGGTCCAGCTCTTCCAGCAAGACTTCCAGGAGCTCCAGTATTTCCGGATTGTCCCGGATAATGAGGGTATTGGTACGTTCGTCGGCAATGACGGCACCGACACCGGGAGTCAGGATATTCGCCAACATTTTCTGCATCTGCATGGCGTCGGAAAAATGGCAGGTGAAGCGTTGTATTTTTGTTTCCCGCATGATGCGGTGCTTATCACTGACAATATAAACATCGACGCCTTCCACACGCCGGAAGCCCAGGTCGTTGGATTCCATGATGACCGAGATGGCTTCATCGGGATAGACATCCTGTAAATTCACCGTCATTCGGCGGTCCTGAATGGCGGGATCAACGACGAATTTGAGCCCTGTTTTCGATTCCAGAATTTTCAGTACGTTATAAATAGAAGCGTCTTTGACATTCATGGAAATTTTTGATTCCGACGGCAATTTTGTCTGTCCGAGAGTTATTGATACAATCAGAAAAAAAGAGAGACTGAAGATTAGGTAGGTACGTGTTGACATGGGCATTTTCTCTTCATTTTTTATTCAATCACCGGAGCAGGCAGGAAGAGGCGCTCTTTGGGTGATACTAGCCGCACTCCCTGAAGGCTGATCGATGTTATGGTATACTCATTTATTTTATCGGACGTCCGGTATATATTTCCGTTGATGATCGCCATGGGATTCAATGTATCGTAGATGATACCGGACAATTTGATCTCTTGTTTCGGTTCCGGCGGTTTTTTATTGCTTTTTCGGGGGGAGACGGGAGAGACCGTTTTTTTGGAAACTGCCGGCTTTTTTGCGGTAATCAGTTCGCAGGGGAAGATGAAGGGATCACGCAACCGTTGCGGCAGTGCGCTGACCGGTGCAGGAAGTGGATTACCGACGATACTGGTATCAATCTGAAGGTGGGTCAAAACTTCCCGGCTGACCTGTTCTATGAGTTTGATTTCTTCATCCAGGTTTTGCATGTTTATCGTCATGGCGTGCCGATTGTCGACTCTGGTCTGACGGGTTAACTGAAAGGCAAGCAAACTGAGCATTAGCAGTAGCAATCCAATCAGTATGATGATATTTCGTTTGATGCGATTCACATTACTTGATGATGGTAAAAACGGTTAGAGCAAAGCTATGGTCACCGACATTTTTGGACGGTGTAATCTCGTAATTGTCTACCAGCAGCCAATAGCTGGCATCTTCGAGTCTTTGCAGAAATTCGAGAAAATCGGCGTAGCTGCCGTTCAATCTCAGGGCGATGGGCAGCTTTTGGTATTTTTTCAGGATTTTGGAAGATGGCGGCAAAGGATCGATATAGTTCAACGTCAAACCGGCGGTTTCCACAATGCGATTCAATTCGCCTAAAACCAGCGGAAGGTCCTGCCGACTCATTATCTTAGCGTTAAAGTGCTGTTGCTGATCCGCATGCTTCCGGAGCTGTTGCTCCAAAATATTGATCTTTTTTTCGACATCGTCGATGTCAATTTTATGATAGACGGCTTCGATTTGGTTCTTTTTTTCATTTAGAATTTCAAACTCCCGCAACTGCGGCTTGATGAAAAGGCAGTTGCTCAGGACAATGGTCGCCGTATAGAGGAAAATGGCAGCCAGCAGCCAGACCGGTTTGAACATATCACGAAAGAGTGTGTTGTTGCTGAAATAGTTATCCATGTTAATAAATCGCCATACTAAAAGACATGACCGGTTGATTCTGATTGCTTTCGATTCTGGTCTCCAGAATGGAGATTTTTTTAAAGCCGTGCATGAATTCCGGATTGTTCTCCAGTGATCGTTTGAAATTGTTCAACAGGTCGTGGCTCGAATTTTTTGAGTTGATATCCGCAACGCCTCTTATGTGGATCAGTTCGCTATTCTGTTTCTGGATATTTTGGGTCTTGACCTGCATTTTGTTCAGGCGGATATCTTCCGGGATGATCTCCGAAAGGAGCAGCATTTTCGAAAGCCAGAGCGAAGGACGGTGCAACGTCTGCCGGTATTCCTCCTGTTGGTTGATCACCTGCCGGTTTTGCTGATTCAGAATCCGGATGCGCTCGAAAACGGGGCTTTGGCGGTTGATTTCTGTTTTGATTTTCTGGATTTCTTTCAGATAAATGGATGAAATATAAAGATTTGTGCGATAGATATGATAGAGTGTAAAGGCGGAGAAAAGCCAGAGAAAGATGTATGCCGATGACAGGAAAAACTTGATCCGTTTCTGCTTTCTCAGGAGATTCGCATTGCCAAGCAGATTGATGGTAATGGCTTGCATTTTACTCCCTTAATGCCAATCCGATTGCCGTGGTGTAGAACAGCCCGCTGGTCTTTGCATTCATATCGTCGGAATTGAAATTCAGATTTTCGCTTTCCAGCGGATTCCAGCGGAACACGGGGATTCTGGTTTTTTGAGCCAGCAGGAAATCCAGTTTGTGCAGATTGGCGCCGCCGCCGGTGATAAAAATTTTTCCCGCCGGGTCCGCTCCGTGCTGGATTTGATAGTAGATGTTGTTGTAGTTGACGATTTCATATAGCGAATCGGTAAACTGGAAAAGCAGTTCCTGGTTTTTTTTGTCGGTGAAGCCGGGCAGGCTGCCGGATTCCACCTCAGTACCCAGTTTGATTTTTTCTTCGTCGGCATCACAGAACGAGACATGCAGATGTGCTTCGATCTGCCGCGTCAATTGATTGCCGCCAAAGGGGTAAGAGGCAATCAGCGGGTCCAGCTCCGGGTGAGCGATGATCAGACTGGTCTTTTCCGCACCGATATTCAGCAGGATGATCGGTTTTTCCTCCTCAAACGTGTACAGTGCAATAAAGGCATTGTACACCGCCAGGGAATCAATATCAACGCTGATCGGTTCCAACTTTGCCCGTTGGAGCATACTGATGTGTTTATTCAGGCTTTCCTGAGAGGCGATGCCGACAACCACACTCATCATATTATTGGATCTGTTACGATTCAACACGTGATAATCGTATTCCATATGTTCGATGGGAGTTGTTATCATGCTGGCAAGATTCCAGCGCAGCGCGGGTTTGATTTCATCCTGTCCGATGGTCGGTATTTCCAGAGTCCGGATTGCCGTGTCATTTGTGGATAATGTAGTGTGGACTCTGTGAATGGTGCCGGGAATCGTCTGCACCAGGTCGCGCAGTACCTGAACAATGATGGTATCGGTCAGGTCTTCAAAATGTTTGACTTTTCTCGATAGAAAAAAATCGAAGTGGCGGAGGAATTCTATCTTGGGAATACGCTGTTTGCGAATGCCGGCAATTTTAATTGCATTGTTGCCGATATCCAAACCGATTGATAATGCTTCGCGGAAGAGCATAGTCAATTTACTCTCGTCCAGGTCCCGTATTTAAAAAATTTCTCAAAGTCTTTTTCCTCCGTGGTGCCGAAACCGGGTGGCAGGGTGTAGTACTGAGGATTTCCCAGATCATCGACGACGACTCCGGCTTTCAGTTCTATATTTGGTGCGATAATCGGACCGGTCAGCATTTTTCCCATAAACCTGACATAACCGGTGGAATAAATAGCGCCATTGACGTTGAGATTGGGATTACCCAGAATTTCGTCATTTTCAGCAATGGTGGTATCGGTGGCGATCAGCGCCGGATAATAGATATTCGTATCCGGGATCATCTGGGCGTTGATGGTGACATGCCCGGTGAATTTAATCCCGTCGGTGGCAAGCAGCGTGCCATCCAGGTAGGTTCCGTTACCCGCGTCAATATGACCGGCGACGTAGTGAATTCCAGGGGACAACACGGAATTGAATTTTTGATCGCCGGTATAGTGATAATTCGCAATGCTGTAATAATAGGCTAAATCCACATTTGGTAATTCAGAGAATTGAGTAATCCCATGGGCTCCCATTGAGGCGATTGTAAAATTGGTAGTGTCCAGTGAATTACCATAAGTAAGAATATGGTTGAAAGGGTGATCTTCGAAATATTGCCAGGCGATGGTGGCGGTTTGACTGCCGGCAGTGCCAGTGGCGGTCAGGATAAAATTATTGGTGTCTATCGCAACGGATGCAAAACTGGTGGTGAAAGCGGCTAAATAATCGGCGCCCTGATTCATGCGCCAGATGGCGATACTGAGACCGCTTTCGGCGAAATATTGGGCTTGTGTTTTTTGGATGCTCTGTCGACTGAAAGTGATTTCCTGGGTCGCCATGGACAACAGACTGCTGCCGATGATGGTGACGATGAAAAAGAAAATCAAAACGGATGCAAGAGCGCTGCCGGCTTCGGATTTGATCAGATACTGACACTGATTTTTTATCATGATAAAAGTTCCAGGTATCTTTGAACCAGCTGATTACCGTAGAGAGTAATGATAATACTGGCGACGGCGATGAAGGGCGCCAGGGGCAGACGCTGATCCCGCAGTCGCCGGTTGATCGCCGCATGAATGCTGCCGATCAGAGCCGCCAGCAGGAAAGCCAGAAACAAGATCAGGAGAATGTTCTGGGGACCGGTGAATAGTCCGATCAGAGCCGTCAATTTTACATCGCCCATTCCTAGGGCGGTTTTGTTGAAAAGCAGTTTGCCTACCGCTGCCCAGAATAGCATGAACAGTGTACCGACCAGCATACCTGCAACGGAGCTCTTTAGATGGTCCAGATTCAGTAAAAGGATCAGAAACAGGGCAATCAGAAAGCCGGCGAAGACAACGGAATTCAAAATGCGATAGTGATCCAGGTCGGTATAGGCACAGACGAGCAGAATTGAAAACAGAACGGTATAGAGCACAAATTCAGTACTGATTCCGAATTGATGATAGAGCGCCACCCAGAGCAGTCCGCTGAGGGTTTCCACTAGAATGTAACGATAGGGAATCGCCCAGCGACAGTAGCGGCAGCGACCGCCGAGCAGAATGAAACTGAGAATGGGAATATTATCCACCGCCCGCAACGGCTTGCGACACGATGGGCAATAAGAGCCGGGAGTTATAATCGACTGCTTCATCGGGAGTCGGTAGATCAGAACGTTGAGAAAGCTGCCGAAAACGGCTCCCAGTGAAAAAAGTCCGATGATCGTCAATATCTGCTGCATTGTTTAATTCCGATATGAAAAGATATGGTTGGTATTCAGCGTCTGCCCGTCCCGGGTCGTGCTGAGGGCGACCTGAATGAATTTGCTGGAGTCGGCTGAGTACTGCTCCGTAAATGTCAGATTGGTGACCAAACCGGTCACAACCCGTGTCTGTCCACCTTGATCACTCATGACGAAATCGTTAGTATTCAGGTAAAATGTGACCGTAGCCGAGTCCGCCGTCATGACGCAGAGACAGGGACCTGAGGTGCTGAGGGTTGTTTTTGTGGCATCCGAATAAATATGGGAATCACTGCTCAGCCCCTCTTTTATCCGGCTTGACAGGATACTGGTGATCAGATTATGGTCCCGAATCATCTCTACTTCCCGCTGGGATTGAATGAACTGTTCGTTGGAGACCAGCACCAGGCTGGCGGCGGAGAGCAGGACAATCGACGTAACGACGATAGTAATGCTCAGCTCCACCAGCGTAAATCCATTGGTGATGGCGATTCCTTCTTCAGGGAGATACGGCATAATAATACCTGCTCACGTAGGTTTCGAGACTAAGCGAGTGCTTTGATGCCCAGTTCACTGTGACGGTGATTTTTTTATAATCCACGCTGTTGCTGTCGGCGTCGCCGGCGCCGGTGCCGTCGAAAGGGTCATCGATGTCCGCGACGACGGTTGTGCGTGTGCCGGTAACATTCCCCAATGTGACTGGTGTGTTTGTTTCGGAGAGACTCGTGGCGAGGGAATGATAGGCATAGCGCCGGGCTTCTTCCAGCCGACTCTCGGCGACCAGCAGTGCCAGCCGGTGGTAGCGCTCCACGGTGACGGCTTCCCGCCCCACGGAGACGAACTGCAGACCGCCGACCAGAAGAATCGTCATGATCACGATAGCGATCAGCACCTCCACCAGCGTCACGCCGCTTTCGTCATGGATGATCTGAGATATGCTGGATTTCATATTACCTGTCCGGGCAGTGGGGAGGGAGCGATATCCCTCCCC
>JBNGDF010000002.1:85627-109104 GCA_049975265.1 Fidelibacterota bacterium | reverse complement strand
GCCGTCCGGATGGTACCCAATGCCGAGTCGCATTCGGTCATTTTGGCTTTGTTGATATTGCTCTGATAGATCGGTACCGCCACGGCGGCGAGAATGCCGACGATGACGATCACGATCATCAGCTCCACCAGCGTAAAGCCTGCTTCGTTCATTACCTTTTTCATAACATTCCTCCTTTTGGATGTTGATTAAGAATTAACACACCTGTCACATCTATCCATGAATTGCGCCGGTCATTTGGAAAATGGGCAGATAGAGCGCCAATACCACGACCAGGGCAAGGATTCCCAGACCGATCATCAGAATGGGTTCAATGACCGCCGACAGCGAATCGACGGAGGTGTTGAACTGGCGGTCATAAAATTCGGATACCTTCTCCAGCATCGTCGCCAGTGAACCGGCTTCTTCGCCCACAGCGATCATTTTCACCATCATTTCCGGAAAGAGGGTCTGCTCCTGCATGGCTTTCGCCAGGGAGGACCCGCCCGAAATTCGATTGCGGACATCATCGATCATCTGGATGATCAGAACATTATTGGAAGTTTCGGCGGCGATGCCCAGCGCCTCGACCAGGGGAACATTGTTACTGGTCAGGGTGCCCAGGGTTTTACTGAAACGGGCGATGACCGATTTCTTGAGCATGCTTCCGAAAATCGGGACTCGGAAGACGAATGTATCCAGCAGCAGCCGACCTTTGGGATTTTTCTGCATGATTTTAAAACCGAAGATCAGTGCCGCAACCAGACCGATTTCGATCAGAAGATTGTCTTTCATAAAATTGCTGATGGCAATAATAATCAGGGTCGGTCCGGGCAGCTCGGCGCCAAAGCTGGCGAAGATGCCCTGAAATTTCGGTACCAGGGCGAACATTACCGCCGCCACCACCAGCAGAAAGAAGATCAGGATGAATTTCGGATAGGAGACGGCTGATTTGATTTTCTTCTCGATTTTGTCCTTGTCTTCGACATAGGTCGCCAGCTGGCTGAGAATGCCGGCGAGGTTACCGCCGATTTCGGCGGCTTTGATCATGGAAATCGCCAGTGTCGAAAAGACCTTTTCATATTTGGAGAGGGCTTTGGAGAAATTCTCGCCACTCTCCAGGTCCTGCCTGATGGCGGCGACCACCTTTTTGAAGGTGGGATTTTCGCTCTGATTTTCCAAAATATCTAGACCGTCCACCAGCTGCACGCCGGCATCCACCATGGTCGAGAGCTGCCGGAAAAAGACGATGATATCTTCGGATTTGATCGGTTTCGAAAAGGTGAAAAAAGAGTTTTGGGAGACTTTGGTCTCTTTCGCCGCCGGCTGATTGACCGGTTTGGCGGAGAGCATGGTCAGCGATTTTTTCTGGAGCTGCAGAGCCAGCTGATTTGCCGACTGGGCTGAGAGGACACCTTTGATCTTGCGACCGCCGGGATTCAGGGCAATATAGGCAAAGTCCGGCATTTAGAGAATCCTCATGATTTCGTCAATGGTGGTGCGACCTTCGCGCACCTTTTTAAGACCGTACTGGAGTATGGATTCCATCCCCAATTCCTGCCCTTTTTTCCGCAGAGCTTCTTCGGAGGCGTTGGCGATGACCATCTCTTTGATCTCGGGATAAAGCAGATAAAATTCATAAATCGCCAGCCGTCCCCAGTAGCCGGTGCCACCGCAATGATCACAGCCTTTGCCTTTATAAAATTGAATGGAATCGGTGTCCACATTCAGGGATTGAAGGCGCAGAAGGACTTCTTCAGCGGGACGATATTCGGTCTTGCAGTGCAGGCAGATCCGGCGGGCGAGGCGCTGGGCGATGACCAGGGAGAGAGCGGAGCAGATCAGGTACTTATCAATCCCCATATTGAGCAATCGAATCACAGTGGAGACGGCATCATTGGTGTGCAGGGTTGAGAGGACCAGGTGTCCCGTCAGAGCGGCTTTGATGGCGATTTCGGCGGTCTCGCGGTCGCGGATTTCACCCACCATCACGATGTCCGGGTCCTGTCGCAGAATCGAGCGCAGCCCGGCGGCGAAGGTCAGACCGACCTGCGGGCGCGCCTGAATCTGATTGATCCCTTTCAGGCGATATTCCACCGGGTCTTCGACGGTGATGATGTTTTTTTCCGATGAATTGACATAATTCAGCGCAGAGTAAAGGGTGGTGGTTTTGCCAGAACCGGTGGGACCGGTTACCAGGATCATACCGTGTGCCTGGGTCAGCACCTCTTTGAATTTGGTCATCAGATGGGGCTCAAAACCGATGTCATTGATGTTCAGCGAAACACTACCCTTGTCGAGAATGCGCATAACCACCTTTTCACCGTAGATGGTCGGCAGAGTGGAGATGCGGATGTCGATCTGACGACCGAGAATTTTGATCTTTGTACGACCGTCCTGCGGAACGCGCCGTTCAGCAATATCCAGGCCACCCAGGATTTTAATACGGGAAATAATCCCGGATTGCATTCGTTTTGGAGGGGGGGAGATTTCACGCAATATGCCGTCAACCCGCAGACGTACTTTGACCTCCTTCTCCTGAGGTTCAATATGGACGTCGCTGGCGCGGTCCTGGGTGGCCTGCAAAAGCAGCAAATTGACAAACTTTATCGCCGGGGCGTCTTCCGCCTGAATGCGCAGCTGTTCCTCGTCATCTTCCTCGTCTTCGTCATCAATCTCAAAATCCACCAGCTCCTTCATGCTCTCCTCAAGGTTGGCTTTCTGGGAATAGTACTTTTCGATCTCATCCAGAATCTGCTCCCTGGGAGCATAGCCGACTTCGAGGGCATAACCGGTGCGCTGATGGACGATATTTCTTGCAAGCAGATCAAAGGGATTCGCCATCGCCACCAGCAGCCGGTTGTTTTCCTGTCCGTAAGCAATGATGTCGAACCGGCGGGCGGTGTCTTCGGGGATTAAGCCCACCACGGTGGGATCGATAAAACCCATATTTGCCAGATCGATTCTGGGAATCCGGTTCATCAGTACAAATGAGTGAATGCGCTGCTGAATTTCCGATTGATGTAAATGCGAGGTTGAAATCTCTGTCTGCATAATTTTTTTTTTTATAATTATTATCAATGACCCCGACAAGCAACATCAAACCTCATGCCATCAAATATAAAATTATGTAATTTAAAGACTTATGAATGGGTTTTCGAATCGCTTAATTCCGGGCATGTCACAATAATACGACATTATTTAGGACAAAGTCAAAAATATGTGACACTTTATATCGGGAAAAGAGATCCGGTGAATGTAATAAATATATTACATTTTATTGACGGGAAAGGTTGTATTTTTTCATTTTCTGATAAAGATTCTGGCGGGGGATACCGGTATCCCGGGCGGTCTTGGAGATGTTCCAGCCGTTTTTCCGAAATGCCTGGAGCAGGTAATTGCGCTCGAAATTGCGTTTGGCGGCGGCATATTTGGGCGTGTTTTTATCGGCTGGCTGTTTATCGCCTTCATACCGGAGGGATTCGGGCAGATCGGCAAGGCTAATTTTGGAGTTTTCTGCCAGCACGACAGCCCGTTCGATGATGTTTTCCAATTCCCGAATATTGCCCGGCCAGGTGTAATTCATCAGGAAATCCATCGCGGCGCCGTCGATTTGTCGGACGGGCTTGGAGTGCATTACCGAGTATTTACCGATGAAATGTTTAATCAGGAGGGGGATGTCCTCTTTGCGCTCGCGCAATGGCGGAACCTGAATGGTAATGACATTCAGGCGATAAAGAAGGTCTTTACGAAAATGTCCCGCTTTGATATCCTGCTGCAAATCCCGGTTGGTTGCGGATATGATGCGGACATCCACATGAATTGCAGCGGTGCCGCCGACGCGCTGGAAGGTTTTTTCCTGGAGAACCCGCAGGAGCCGCGCCTGCAGTGCCGGGCTGGTCTCGGCGATTTCATCCAGAAAAAGGGTGCCGCCAGCCGCCTCTTCGAAAACGCCTTTGGTCTGTTTGTACGCGCCTGTGAAAGCCCCCTTCTCGTAGCCGAAGAGGGTCGATTCGAGCAGAGTTTCCGGCAGCCCGCCGCAGTTGATGCTGATAAAATTTCGTTCCGAGCGGTGACTGAACTGGTGGATCGCCCGGGCAATCAGCTCTTTGCCGGTGCCGGTCTCGCCGGTGATCAGGACGGAGGTGTTCAGCGGAGCGACTTTACGGACCATATTCAGGACATCCTGGATCTGTTTGGAATTTCCGATAATATTGCTGGCTTGGTTATGCTGTCTGAGCTGCTCTTTCAGATAGCGATTTTCATCTTTGACCGCCTTGATATTCAGGGCTTTCCGAACGGCATTTTTAACGACATTAATCTCGTTGAAAGGTTTGACGATGTAGTCCTCGGCGCCGATTTTAATCGCGTCCACGACGGTTTCCACCTCCCGATGGGCGGTTGCCATGATGACGGATACGGTGGGGTCGATGAGTAAAATCTGTTTTAACACCTCGATACCACCGATATCCGGCATGCCGATATCCAGCAGAATCAGGTCAAAAGCCGCGCTACGGATTTTTTCAATCGCGTCGGAGCCGCTGTAGACGGACTCGATCCGATACTCTTCGTCTTCCAGAATTTCGGTGAGAACCTCACAGATATAGGGTTCATCATCGACGATAAGAATTTTCACTAAGTGAGAGGATTCATTCATTTCTTGGAATGGTCATGAGAAATTCGGCAATCTCCGAAGTTATCTGAACCGTAAACACAATGTTCATCTCTGTTGCCATAAGAGCGGCGCGGGACAGGTTTTTCAGACAGATATCCGGGGTCTCTGAGTCCGGATCGGCTAACTGCTGTTCAATCGGCTGTTTCTGGTCTGCGAGTGCCGGCATGTCGGTCCGGATTTTGATGGTTACGGCTGAGTTTGTGCGATCGCAGATAATCCATAAATTATTTTTCGAAGAATTTTGCAGCCGGTCAATCAGAAACAGGATCGTAAAATGGAAAAGAGTGGCGATATGGAAGTAGCTGTTTTTGACGGAGGAATTTCCGGGATAGTACTGAATATCCCGGATAATATTATGTTTAAAGTGAGGATTGGCGGTCAGAAAGTCGGTTTCATTTCTAATCAGCCTGTTCACATCGACTGACTGCAGGCGCACATCCTGGAAATTTTGGACGATAAAGACGAGATTATTGAGAATTGATTCGATATTTTTACTTTGGGTAACGATTTTTTGGAAATCGGGAGTATCCGGCATTTTCATTTGCAGGAGTTGCGCCCGGGTGCCGATGATGGTGAGCGGATTGCACAAATTGTGGACGACTCCCGGAATCAGTTTGAGGAAATTCGCCTGACGCTCAAGTAGGAGGGATTGCCGGAGTTGTTCTTTCTTTGGTTTCATATCAACTGACTCATAAGCCGGTGGTTCCGGCGGTTAGGATGTTTTCGAAACAGTGCAGGGCATAGTTGTCCGTCATGCCGGCGATATAATCTTTCAGGATAATGTCGGGATCAAATCCCACCGGTTGGTAGACCTTTTCCAGGGAGTGCATATATTTGCCGAACTTATTATCCAGGGCGGTGGTGCTGGCGGCATAGGCGTCCCAGTCGGTTTGAAATTTATCGAAAAGTTGGCTGAGATATTGGTGAATGGAGAAAAGGACGGTTCGGGAATAGTTGTTCCAGTATTTCATTTTGGGATTTTGGTAAATGTGATACCGGCTGAACCGTTTAAATTCAGTGACCAGTTGAAAAATTTTATCGGAAAATCCGATTTTGCCGCGAGCTGAAGAGCAATCGATTACATCATCGACCAGATTATTGATAATGTCGCTGTTGCGGACACCCAGATTTTTCTGAATGGATTCGGGGATATCATCCCGGGTGATGAGATTGGCTTTGACAGCGTCTTCCAGATCGCGTCCGAGATAGGCGATGGAGTCGCTGATCCGCACGGCGCAGGCTTCCCAGGTACCGGGACAGGCAGGACGCTGTTCAATGAAATCGAGATTGTTTGGTGTTTTGGCGATGTCGACAAATTGTTCATCCAGTTCGCCGCAGTGTGACACGATTCCGTCGCGCACCGCAAATGTCAGGTTCAGACCCTTGCCGTAGTTTTCCAGTTGATCGGCGACGCGCAGGCTGTGGATTTCGTGGATAAAGGGTGTTTTCAGAAGGTCGTTCAGGGCGATTTCGCCGGCATGCCCGAAGGGGGCGTGTCCCAGGTCGTGTCCCAGCCCGATGGCATGTGCCAACTCTTCATCGAGTCCCAATGCTTTGCAGATGGTGGCGGCGATGGAGGCGACATGCAGAGAGTGCTCGATGCGGGTACAGATGTGATCATTTTCCGGTGAGAAAAAGACCTGGGTTTTGTGCTTCAGCCGCCGGAAGGCGAGGGAGTGAATGATGGCGGTCTGATCCCGGAAATAGGGACCGCGGACATCCTCCGGACGCGCGGTTCGGCGCTTGACAAGCAGTTCTAAGGGCAAACGATTTACAAATTTGGACACAATCAAACCCCATTAAATTTAAATCAGTTGAAAATATATCCAAATTATTGGAAAATTCGAAGAATCTCTATGAGAAGTGAATGATTTGATGCAGGATATTGACAGTTTGGGCGGAATGGTGATTATTGTATTTTTTTTCGGGCTGTGGGCAGATATTGCCTCACTCGCGGATGGTCAGGATTCAGTTCCAAACACTTTTCCCAGGCGGCGACGACCTCCTGCCAGCGCCCCTGAACCCAATAGATGGAGCCAAGATTGTAATAGAGATCGGCATCTTCGGGTCGGAGTTCGATGGCTTTCCGGTAATCCTGAATCGCCGGATTCGGCTGGTTGAGTTTCTGATAGCAAACACCCCGGGCGATATAGACATCGGCGTTGTCTTTGATCTCTTTCAGAACTTCGGTATAGTCCAGAATTGCCTTTGTGTAACGTTGGCGCTCCTTGTACAGATTGGCACGGTCAAGGTAGGTTTGGGGCTGTGGATTCAGCGTGAGCGCCTTCGTGTAATCATCGAGAGCCTCGTTCAGATAACGGATTGCTTCGTAGGCTTTACCGCGGATGCGGTAGGCTTCGGCGACTTCGGGATTGCTTTTCACAAAAGTATCGATATCCGCGATCGCCTGTTCATAGCGACCGGTTTTTAAGTATGCTTCCGCCCGTTCAATGTAAGCGGCGGTCAGGTCGCTTTTTCCTTCGATGGCTTTGGTGAAGTATTCGATCTGTCGAGCTGGATCGTTTGTGGCAGTGCCTTTTGTATACCAACCGGCGGCATCGGGCGGGTCGTCGGTTCCGGCTTGATCGGTTTCGGTGACCGTCGCAATCTGCGGAGTGCAGGAGAGAACCAGCAGTGAAGTCAGAATTGAGATTGTCAGTTTTTTCATAAACTCTAATCGGTGCTTGATTAAATAAAACCGGGCGTAGTTTAGCACATCAGCAAGTAGGAGTCAAGCAAAGGTTTCAGGGCAAAATATTGCCCGGGTTACTTGGCGATGCCCCAAACATTGAGATATTTTATAACAAGAAAATCAGGAATGCCTTTGCAGATTAAAAAGCAGGTTGACCCGGACGCCGTGTAGTTTAAAATTTCCGTCGTTGTAAATAAGGCTTTTGCGACTTTTTAACCAATAATTGTAAGATGTCCGTAAAACTATCCGGGGTCCAAAGGCAATATCGAAGCCGCCCAGCAATCCATAATTGATGGTTCCATCCCGACATGAAAAGCAGTCCGAATTGTCCACGGCTTCCAGTTCGACACTCAGGCAATTGGCGATCTGGACGCCACCGAAGGCACTGAGTGGTCCGATCAACGCAACCGGAACCAGCCCGTAAAGCGTCAGATAATTGTATGTTTCGGTTATTGTTGGTGTTAAATAGAACCAGTCAGTGGGGACATCAAATTTATACCGGGCAGAATATTGGGTGAATGACAGTCCCATGATCAGGAATTTAACCTTTTTCTCAATGCCCAGATCAACACCGTTTCCAAATCTCAGATCATCCGGTTTGCTTGTTTCATTATCCGAAAACAGCATTTTCGAAAAATTTATTCCGGCTGATAGGGTCAAGTCCGCGAAATGCAGTTCATGAGCGGAGGGTTTGTCACTGATCATCCAGCGGATGAATTGATCAATGTTGGTGATGGAAAAAGTATAGGCGCTGAATTTGGTATCGTCCCGGGGATGCCCGGCTTCTTCAGTCCATTTGGCGTAATTGTATTCAATGGCAAGGAAATGATTGATGAGGCTGAATTCCTCAATTCCCGAAAGATATGCCAGAAGGGAGAACATTCCGGTACTCCGGATACCGTATCCTGTGGAATATTCATAGGTTTTTCCACTTATGTTCATCGAGCGACCGAACCGGAAGGTGTAAATGTCGAGGAAACTGACCTCATGTCCCCGGGAAATTGTCAGCGCCGAGTCTTTTTCTGATAAAAGAATATTTTTGAAAAAGTCAATATCGCCCAATCCCGATTGATACCGGATCGGTTTTATGGACTTGAATAAAATGTCTTCGGCAGCCCGGGCGCCGCGGTATTCGAACAGATTCCAATCATCTGCCAGAGCAATTTTGGTTGATAACGAAACGCCGGTTCTGACTATCTGGGGTGTCGGGTCTGCATGCTCTTCATCTTTAACCACAATGGAATCACCGATATTCGAGAGGCTGTATCCCAAAGCAGGTGAGATAGAAAAGTACCAGTCCTCATCCGGGTAAAATTTAAATGGCAGCGATGCCAGCATACCATAATCGTAAAATATATTTTCAGATTTGTACTTTCCTAATCGCTGTACGATCTCCTTGCGGGTAAAACCTATAGAAACATCCAAAGGGATTCTCCATAAATCACCATAATATCGGGAGGACAGGGAAATGGTGTTGGATGTCATTGACGATTTTATTTTATCAACAATATTGCCGCTGGTATCGATGACGGATGACGTCCCCAAATCAAATATAGTATTTTGGTTATTGAACACCAGCTGAAACGGGAATTTTGCCGGCAGCAGGTTGAAGCCCAGGTAGGAATGGCTGAGTTCAATATCCGGTGCCAGGTTTTGCAACCAGTCGGTGAATATATTGGATGACGCCACCGAAATACCGCGGTAGGCGAGCATCCCGTTGGCGGGATTAAAGTAGGCTGATATTGGATCGGTGTCGGGCAGGCAGACGCCGATGCCCCCCATGCCGTTCATCGAAGCTGAGGGCGAGATCAACAACCAGATCGCCCCGGCTTCTGACTGTGCAGACGAAATAACGGAGAAGAGAAGGATAGTGAAATAAACGGTTAGTTTTTTTCGCAAGATACACTCTCTTCAGTTTAAAGACGACCACTTTATCAAAAATAGAAATAAACAGGCGAACATTTCTGCCCTTCTAAATTGAATGCAGCATTATTTTATGTATTTATTTTTACTTGTGCAATGATAAAATGGATGTGGACGCAATCTCCCTGGAGGTCAGAAACGACGAAATTTTGAAGTCGTTCTTCTATTTTACCAGGATCATTTTTCTGGTCTGGACAAATTCACCGGCGTAAATCCGATATAGATAGGCACCGGAGCTGTAGTTCCCGGTATCCCATGTGGTCATATATGTGCCCGGTTGATGCAGTTCGTGTACCATCCGGGTAACCCATCGACCATGGATATCGTAGATTTCGATCGTCACCATTTCGGTTTTTGGTACAGAATAGCGGATAGTCGTTGAAGCATTGAAAGGGTTGGGATAATTCTGAAGCAGCCGGAAGTTCTCCGGAAGCCGTTCAACGAAGACTGATACCTCATCGTAATTGCTTTCGAAAGTACCCAGATCCGGTGCTTCACCGTAGAAGGGCAGACCTGTCTCAACGCCCGCATCAATCAGGTCGCTGCCCCTTGCGAGGTGCATAAAATCGATTTCCGGCAGACTGCCGTCGGCTTGCCGGGGCGCGGATGCCATTTCAGGATTCAGAGTAATAAAATCCTCTTCCGTGACGGAGAAACCACCCAGCCAGCTGTTGCTTTCCTGAATGGCAAAGGCGCCGAGTTCGACGCCGCCCTGATAAGAGATGCAATTTGTAACTGTCAGGGTTTGTCCCGCATTTAATTCCCGCTTAATGCGGTAATTGGCGGTCTGGTTGCCAAATCCCGTGCAGTTGATCAGGGTCATGGAACCGACGTTGTTATTCTGATCGAAGCCTTTGTTTTTATTGTGGAATGCCAGACAGTTTTTTAAGATATGGTGGTGCATCAGTTGGTCGGCATTGCCGTCATCGCCGCCGCCCATTTTGAAGCCGTTGCCGTTGGCTTGCGATCCCGGATCGCTGCCGTCCTTCAGATAGCCGTTGCCCCAGGACCAGCAATTTTCCAGAATCGTGGTCACGTCATCTGCACCGCGCATATACCCATCCCAGCCGTCATCGCAGTTGCCCCAGGCGCGACAGCCGTAGAAATAGTTGTCCAATCCCACGTCCAGTTTCGGGGCGAAACCGTCGGCATCGCCATAGTCTGTCGGGTCGGCATTATAGTAGGAGTCGCAGTTGATGATCCGGTTGTAGGATGCGCCGCTGCTGAGTTGGACACCCGAATCACGGTTTTCGAAAAAGGAGCAATTCTCCACAATATTATAGGAACCGCCGTAAATCTGAAGACCGTTGTCTCCTGCCCCGGTGATATCCAGCCCTTTGATGATCCAGTAGTCAGCCCGCAGGCTGAATCCTTTATTACCAAAAGATTGTGAAGAAAAATCCAGCAGCGGTCTCTCGCCGGGATAATTGACCAGATAATAGCGGCTGCTGTCAGTCCCACTTTGGGATGAATTTATATAAATGGTGCTGCTGATTTCATAGGTTCCGCCTCTGACGTAGATGGTGTCGCCGGGAATTGCGACGGATATGGCTTTTGGAATGGAGGCGAAGGGTTGGCTGAAGGAGCCCGGATTCGAGTCCGAGCCATCGGTCGCGACATAGATCTGCGCGGAAATTTGGAGTAAGGGCAGAAAAAGGTTAATGAATAATTGCAGCGGTTTAATTTTCACCGATTTCATAATATTGTTCCAAATACTGAGATGTAAACACGATTTCAAATTCGATGTTATGTATTGAACAATTAAAATTGAAAAAGACGCAGCCTTTTTTACCCAATCATATCCATCGTACAATTTCCAGATGGTATTATGGAAAATTTGCATCATTTCATTTGAAATAGTACCATGGCAATGCGATTATCTTCTCATGGAATTGCTGAACTTCATCTCCGGTATGCAGTAGGACTGCTGCGGATGTTTCTGGGTACTCTTCCATAAAAAGCTGTAAATTTGCAATATCCCTGTATTTCGGACGTCCGGTATATTTGCATTCGATGGCAAGAAGTTTCTGTCCCCATTCGATGATAAAATCCACCTCTTTACCTGTACTCGTTCGCCAATAGTAGAGATGCGGTGCAGGTACGATAAGCTGCGCAAGTGCACTCAGGTGAAGATAAACCATTGATTCAAATATGCCTCCTAATTCACGTGATGAACATAAAGAATCGGCTGTAAAATGTCCGGTCAGAAAACTTACCAGACCTGGATCGTTCCAGATTATTTTTGGTGATTTTATCAAACGCTTTGTCCGATTGACACTATAAGCAGGCAGCCGATCTAGCATGGATGTTGATTCGAGTAAATTGATGTAACGGTGGACGGTTGGCTGACTGATTCCTGTGTCCCGGGAAACTTCCGATTGATTCAGTAATTGACCACAGCGGAGTGCCAAGGCGGACATTAGGCGCCGAAAATCAGGCAGCGATTCTACTTGTGACAGCTGGCTGAGGTCGCGTTCTAAATAGCTGCGTATGTAACCTTCCCACCATCTGAGTACCGATTCCTGCTTTGAATAGGATATTAGAGCTGGCATAAATCCTTTCCATAGATTGGGAAAAATGGCACTTCGTCCGATTTTTATTTTTTTAATATCTTCTACTTTGCCGTTTAATAAATTCGATAAAACAGAATTTTGCGGGTACTCTTCTATCTCGCCGCTTGTCATAGGGAACAGACGGTAGTAAACGGCTCTACCTGCCAGACTCTCACTGACTTTTTGCATCAATAGCAGGTTGGCTGAACCGGATAGGATAA
Source organism: Fidelibacterota bacterium (assembly GCA_049975265.1). Lineage (GTDB taxonomy): Bacteria > Fidelibacterota > UBA2242 > UBA2242 > UBA2242 > B118-G9. Next base: position 97,062 of record JBNGDF010000002.1, on the reverse strand, counting down.
ATTTACAACGGTTATAAGGGTCATCAACGACCATCTTGACCACATTCAGAAGGTTGGGCGCTTTTTGAACCTCATCCAGGATGACGGCGTCGGTGCCAATCAATAAAGACTCCGGATCATTTTTTACCTGATATAGTTTATCAAAATCATCCAGAGTAATATAACGCCACTTTTTGAAAGGGGATTCGTTAAGGAGGAGGGTGCTTTTTCCGACCTGCCGGGCGCCACTCAGAACAATGACCGGGTGGTCTGTAATACCACTCCGCATCAAATTCGCCAACCGGCGCGGTTTATATTTTTGGGCAGTACTTGAATGTATATCATTCACGGCTTGAATAATATACAAGGTTTCCAGGGAAATTGAAACCTATATTTCCAGATATGGATATTATTTTTAATTTGCGCCAGCATAAATAATAGTTACTGTAATTTGGCAGTTACTGGTTTTTTTTTAATAATAGTACCAGATCGTGCGGTAATCGCGGATATTTTCACCCCGGGCAGCCAGTTCTTCCAGGTAATCATAGATCGGAACGTCGACATAATTATAGGGTGGAATCGCCTTGATATTTTTTTCCCAGGGATGGAATTCATAGACCCGGGAGCCGTCCGGTAAAATCATTACCAGGCGGTGATCCTGCCAGGAGCGCAGGTGATTCTTGCCGAGCTTCGGGACATTGAATACCGGTTCATCGGTGCGGTCGAGACCCGGCAGGAGCCGGGCTTCCTCTTTGCGCTCCTGCAGTATTCGGGCAATCGGTACCATATAGCGTTTGGTCTCCTCTTTGCCTTTCATGTTAAAGGTGTAATAGGGGTCGACGCCGATGGCTTTGAGGTCCCGGCGCAATTTTGTGGTTTCGAAACGGCGGGAGTTTTCGACGGTGAAAACCTCTTGATTGTAGCAGCTGATCCCCAGTTTGCGGATATTCTGAACTGCTTTGAAGGATTCCGGTGTGACCTCGTAGGAGTGTTCGAAATGAGTAACCACAGCGATCTCCAATTGGGGCGGATTATGGTATTTTTCCAGAATTTTCAGATAGGCATCCGTAAAGCGCATGGGCAGTACGACGGGTGTGCGGGTTCCGATTCTGATCCGGTAGATGTGTTTCTTTTTAGAGAGAATCTCCAGAATGCTGTCGAACTTGGCATCCGACATTATCGCCGGGTCGCCGCCGGTGATCAGAACATCGCCAATGCTCTTATGTTCGTCGAACCAGCTCAGCGCCGCCTCCAGGTCTTTTTTGGATGCCATTGCTTTCGGTTCGAGGACCCGCTCGATTTCCCAATTGCGCTGGCAATAGACGCAGATCTGCGAGCAGGTATTAAATGGTTTCAGAATGGCGATAATCGGATAGCGGCGGGTGATCAGATCGATAGGGGAGGTGTCATGTTCACCCATAAAATCAAACGCCGTGCCCCGGTCGCCACGGTGTTCCGCCATGATATCTACGTACTCTTTTGGCGGAATGACCTGCGCCCGGACGGCATGATCGTAGCCGATGGAGAGCTTGCTGTCCATCAGACTCAGATAGTATGGGGTGATGCCGAAAGCGATTTTATTTTTGACCGCTTTTTCAATGGCTTCGATCTGCTCATTGGAAATTTCAATCAAATCCCTCAGCGGCTGGCTGTCCTTAATAACATGCTGGAGATGCCATTTGTAATTGTTCCAATCCTCCGGTTTTGCATTAAAATAGCGCAGAATTCGGGCGCGGTTTTCGGCGCGCCAGCCAATGACCTCATCGTCAAGACCGGAGGGGTATTTCTTCAGATATTTATTGACGCTGGAACCCATCTCATCCAGGATCTCCACCCGGGCCAGAGCCGCCTCCCGCCCCTTCTTTTTAAGAAAGTCCGGGATGCCTTTTTTCTCCTGAATATCTTCGCGATATATATTGGATTTTCCAATTACTCCCCGGAAGAGAGCGATGAATTCCAGCAGGAAACCAACCGAAATTTTTTCTTTCAGTTCGGCTTGACGGTCCTGTGCCAGTTTCCAGAGTGTATCCAGAGCGGAAAAACCGGTCCGGTGTTCATTGACAGGTCCGATGATGCTACGGAATACCCGAATGCATTCCCGCATGGTGGCTTTTTCGAGAATATGCAGATCATTCCCGATTTCAAATATCTTACGTTCCGATTTGTCAAGATAGCTATAGAGGGCATCCCGGGCAGTTTCCAGTGCATCGGCAGACTTTAGCAGCTGATAGATATCCGGGTTTGAATCCCACAACCGCTGGACATAGGCTTCGTAATTCACCTCGAAATGTGGCTTAAAAAGATTGACTTCATCCGTAAAAACATCATCCAGTAAAATGGTGCTTAGCCATTTTAGTCGAGGTACCCTTTTTATTGAATATCGCTTCTTTTTGGTTGTTGATTCCATTTGTACCTCCTTTTGCTTTTATTTACTATATTATTATAAAACAATTAATTGTAAATTGCAATTAAGACCCTGATTTTTTTAGTGGATCATTTGTGAAGATTGTATTGACCATGAGAAACCGGTTGATTCTACGTACGGTTTTTATATTGAGATTTTTGTGGAATTGACTATTTTTAGAAGGTGGAAAAGGTGTACCTGAAATCGATCTGCAACACGGTTCAAGCCATTCTGAAATTGCTTCTATTCCTGGTTTTCGGGGTTTTTTTACTGCTGACAGACGGTCTGATTCTGTTATTGATTTATCCTTTCAGTACAAAAATCTGTCGCAGGGTGTCCACCTACTTTGGACCTTTTTGGGGACGGCTTTTTATTAGGATTCTGGGGATTCATGTCCATCTGGTAGGTTCTGATAATCTGCAAAAAAAAGAGAACTATTGCATTGTTTCCAACCATCTGAGTTATCTCGATATTCTGGTTTATGCCGCCTGTTTTCCGGTACTGTTTGTTTCCCGCCACGATGTCAAATACTGGCCGCTGCTGGGGGCGATCGCCTGGGTGCGGGGCTCGGTTTTCGTTGATCGTTCAATTATCGGTACGAAGGAGCGACCCTATGTAAAACAGATTACCGACTATCTGCGACAAGGTTTCAACGTTTTAATATTTCCTGAGGGAAAAACCTCCAATGGTGGCGGAGTTCTACCTTTTAAGAAGACGGTTTTCTCCTGTCCGGCGCGGGCGGAGGTCCCGATCCTGCCGATTACCCTGCGATACACGCACATCAACCACGAACCCTTCTCCGTGGCTAATCGCGACCGCGTCTGCTGGTACGGTGGCATGACCTTCCCGGATCATTTCTGGGGTGTGCTGAAACTGCGTCGGATTGATGCCGTCCTGACAATTCACCCACCGGTTTTTGAGACTGCTGCAGAGGATTGGCTGACTCAAAATCGCCGCCTTACGGCAAGAGTTCACGCCATTGTTGAACAGGATTATCTGCAGCGGTAGCCGGTCCGGGCTGACTGATACCGCATCGAAGGTTTTGAAATATGTAACATTAGAATCTGGGCGCTGACGCAGTATTTACAACCCTACGCAAAAACCATCTTGATATTTACCTGTCGCTGACCCTATATTACCACTGACTGTAGGAGTGAGTTTATCAGGAGGAATACATGGAATTTACGTTCAATGATCTGAAGCACAAGACCGTAGCCGAATTACGGGAAATCGCATCGAAAATCGAGAGTGAAGAGGTCAAAGGCTACACGCAATTAAACAAAGAGCACCTGCTGGAGGCGATCTGTAAAGCCCTGAACATCGATATGCACGTGCATCATAAAGTCGTGGGTGTCAATAAACGGAAACTTAAAAACAGAATTCAGGAGTTGAAACAGCAGCGGGACGAAGCGCTGGAAAAGGGGGATCACGCAACACTGGTCCATGTTCGCAGTCAGATTAAATCGCTGAAGCGGAAGCTGCGCAGCGCCATGGTTTAATCCGATAAACCCGACATTGAATTCCAATCGTCCCTTCCATGCCAGAAGGGACGTTTTATTTTTGTTTATTAAACGAAGGACTAAAGCCGGCAAAGACGGTCCGGATTTTTGCGGAGGTGCTGATCTTGAGGACAATTAGCAGCCCGAATGTCGCAAATTTTTGAGCAATATTTTTTACGGGCAGGTCGGCAAAGTAGGTGATAGCATAGCTCAGTACCGTGATTTGCAAAACCGCCTGCAGCAGTAGAACCTGTTCCTTTTTTGTCTGATTGTACGATTCGATCAGGATCAGGGTGCCAAGCGCCCACAGCGCAGCGACGAACATTGCAGCGCCGATCATATGGATATCATTATTGATATTATGCGGAAATATAAAGATAAAGCACCCCGTACTGCCCAGCAGACACAACCGGGATTTGGTGCGGTGATGCCAAATCTGTCCGGCTTGATCGAAAAGCTTGCCAGTGCGAAACAATACCACACCGCAAATCAGGATGCCGGTGACAAATATCAGGCAGGAGAATAGATTCGCTTCACCTTCCGGGGTGATAGTACTGCCAAGATCACTGAAAGCCGAATACCAGAAAGAAAAATTGCCACCATAAGTGAGAATACTGAACAAGAAGGTTCCGACGACGAGTACTACCAGTTTGGAAAAAAGGGCGCTGATCTTCTGATTGATAATGTCCACCATGCTCTCTCTTCAGTATCACAAACCATTGTAATAAAACAAATATGACCGGATTAAGCAAGAACAGATTTGGTAGTAGGTGGGTAAAATTTCTATTTTTAAGACAGGTGCAGAGATAAATAAAATAAAATTTACAAAATTCTTTTTCTCTTTGTTCTGTGATCTCTGTGGTTTAAAAACCCGGACTAACCGATTTCGTGCCAGATCAGGGCAGCGGCGCCCAGGATAGCCGCTTCACTGGTTGCCAATCCGGAAGGTAGAATTTTGACCTTATTCTGAAAGATCGGCAGCAGATTGGCTTCCATATGTTTTTTCACGGGTCTGAAAATAAGCTCGCCGGCAGCGGCTAAGCCGCCGAAAAGAATCACCGCTTCGGGACTGAAATAGAGCACTGCATTGGCGATTTCCTCGCCGAGGTATCGTCCGGTAATTTCAAACGCTTCGAGAGCAAGTTCATCGTTTTTAGTGGCGGCATCAAATATATGTTTCGATGTCAGGTCTTTGGGCGGCAGATCGCGCAGGATACTGGCTTTACCTGAGGAGTCGAGCAGCTCCTGCATGGTTCGGGTAATGCCGGTTGCCGAGGCATAGGCTTCCAGGCATCCCAACCGTCCGCAGCCGCATTTGCGTCCGTTTTTTTCGACAATGACGTGTCCCATTTCGCCGGCAAAACCGTCATGCCCGTAAACCAGCTCGCCGTTTACCACAATTCCACTGCCGACTCCGGTGCCGAGGGTAATTTCGATGAAATTACGCATTCCTTTGGCGTTTCCGTAGACCATCTCACCCAGTGCGGCGGCGTTGGCATCGTTGGTGACGCTGACCGGCGTATCCAGGTATTTTCGCACCTGAGCGGTCAGATCGACAGACTTCCAGCTCAGATTCGGCGGGTCTTCGATTTTACCGGTGTAGTGATTGGCATTGGGGGCGCCGATACCGACGCCTTTGATAGCGATTTCTTCCTGTAAGTTATGCATTCTGCTGCGCAGTCGACGGAACAGGCGTTCAAAGAGAAATTCCGCCGGTCGGTGAGCTCCGGTTTCTAACTGGTCCTGGAAAAAAATGTGACCTGCTTTGTCTACCAAGCCGAATTTTGTATTGGTTCCACCGATATCGATTCCCAGGGTTACGTTTTGCATACTCTGTTTTCTTCAATTTTTAATTCATTTTCAATTCACTATAGTTTAGTAAAAAAAAGGATTTGATAAAGGGATTTTATTGAACGGACAACTTTTTAAAATTGAGGACCGTCTATAGAACTATGATAGTCAGGCAATTGAAACTGAGTAGAGAGTAAGAACCAATGAAAAAAATATTGTTAATAACGCTGCCTTTTCTCCAGACGGTATTGTTGTCGGCAAAACTGACCCATGCCCAGTTGGACCTTTTCCGGTTTCGTGAAGCCACGGCGGTATATATTGATAGTAAAAAATTGACCATTGACGGTATCCTTGATGAAGCGGTTTGGCAGGACGGGAACTGGGAGCGGGGTTTCATTCAGCGCGACCCCAGTGATGGTTCTCCGGAGACCTACCGAACGGAATTTTGTGTACTGTACGATAATGAATATTTGTATGTCGGCGCCCGTGCTCATGATCCCGAACCGGATAAGATCATTGCGCTGCTGACCCGCCGGGACAACTATACGGAATCCGACTGGATGTATGTTTCCATTGACAGCTATAATGATAACCGGACGGCTTTTGAATTTGGGCTGAATGCTGCCGGTGTGAAACATGATCTGCGGCGTTTTGACGATACCAATAATGACTACGAATGGGATGCAATCTGGGATGGCGACTCGCACATCGATGAAAAAGGGTGGACCGCCGAGTGGCGGATACCATTCCGGGAGCTGCGTTTTACAAGCAACCAGAATATGAAGTGGGGCTTTCAGATGTACCGGGAACTGCCGCGCCATAATAATGAGTTAGCGGTCTGGTCCTATTGGTCCCAGGGAGAAGAGGGATTCGTTTCGAAATACGGTTCGCTGAACGGATTAAAAGATATCCGGGTAAAAAATCCTGTCTATATCGCGCCGTACATCGCCGGTTCGGCGGCAATCTCTGAAAACCTTGTAAATCCTGTCCATGGGGATAAGTATGATTTGAATTCAAATATCGGTGCGGACATCCGCTACTCGACGCGCTGCGGATTGACCTTTAATACCACGATCAATCCCGATTTCGGGCAGGTGGAAGCGGATCCGGCGGATTTTAATCTGACGGAATTTGAGACCTATTTTGGTGAAAACCGACCCTTTTTTCTGGAAGGCGGGAATATTTTTAACTTCAGCCTGGGGTTCGGCGACGGCGACGCCCAATACAACAACCTGTTCTACTCCCGGCGAATCGGACGCAGTCCTCAGGGAGAAGTGGCAACAGATGAATCGAAAAGTGTTTTGACCGTCGACTACCCGGAGCGGGTGAATATTCTCGGTGCAGCAAAGCTGACCGGTAAAACCGCCAACGGTCTTTCGCTGGGTGTCATGGAGGCAATGACCGGGGAGGTGACCGGTCGGGTATTTTACGAAGACGGCAGCCGGACAACGGGCATTATCGAACCGGCGACCAATTACTGGCTCTCCCGCGTTCAGAAGGATTACAAGGATGGCGAAACCAGTCTGGGGGGCATATTTACGGCGGTGAACCGGAGACTCGATCAAACGGGGATTGACTATCTGCATCGTGCCGCCTATACCGGTGGATTCGACCTGGATCATGAATTTCTGGATCGTAAGTACAGTTTTATCGGGGCACTGGCGTTTAGTCAGGTTCAGGGTGATACGACGGCGTTGCGGCGAACCCAGACAAGCTCTTCACGCTATCTTAACCGGGTCGATCGCGGCAATTATGGAAATCTGGAATACGATCCTCTGCGCACATCGCTGTCCGGCTATGCCGTGAAAGCCATTGTGACAAAAAATACCGGAAATATTCGCGCCGCCAGCGGCGGAATGGCGTTTAGTCCCGGGTTTGAAATCAATGATCTGGGATTTCTGAGGGCGGTGGATGACATTAGTTATTTCAACTGGGTCCAGTATCGGAAATGGGAAAATATGCGGCATTTCCGGTCGGTCTACATCAATTTCAACCAATGGGCCAGCTGGACATTTCAAGGTATCCGTAAAAATATCGGTGGTAATGTCAATATGCACTACAATTTCAATAATGGCTGGAGCAGCGGCATGGGAATCAATCGTAACTGGGGCGGATATAATACCTCTATGAATCGGGGCGGTCCGATGATGCAGACGCCGAAGAACTGGAATTATTGGGTTTATATTGACAGTGACGCCCGGAAAAAGTTGGTTGCCGAGGTCCAGTATTATTATTACCAGGATGCCAGTGACGCCGTCAGTCGCGGATTAACTCCCGAAATCACCTGGCGCCCCAGACACAATATTCAGATATCCGGTTCTATGTCCTATGATCATCTGAGCGATACATGGTCCTGGATTGGGAAGGCGGAAGACGAAAACGGAGATACTCAGTATATCTGGTCAAGCATGGATCGCAAAACCCTCGGGCTGGTCTTGAGAACCGATCTGACCCTGACACCGAATTTGACCGTTCAATATTATGCTCAGCCATTTTTCACGGCGGGTGAGTATTTTGATTTAATGCAGGTAAGTGATCCGGATGCACGGGACTATGACAAGCGTTTCGAAAAATTCGGTGATCGAATTTCCTATAATGACGAAACCGGCGAATATGAAGTAGATAATAACCGGGATGGTGTCGTGGATTATTCCTTTTCCGGGCAGGTGGATTTCAATTACAAGCAGTTTCGGTCCAATCTGGTGCTGCGCTGGGAATATCAGACCGGTTCGGCGCTCTATCTGGTCTGGTCACAGGGATTGACCGACTATGAGCAGTTTAAATCTTTTAATGTACCCCGGGATTCCCGTCATCTTTTCACCACCGACGGTGATAATGTGTTAATGATCAAGATCAGCCACATGTTCAATGTATAAGTTTTCTTTTTATTTCTGTAAGAAGCCGGTTTTTACCGGCTTTTTTTATTTATTCTCGGGTACTAAATAGAACTATAGGCGGGTTTCAGTGGTTTCCTGTTTCATGATTTTTATTTTTCACCGAATCGTTTTATTTTCCAAAGAACAAAAGTGGGTAGCACAGATGAGATCGAAATTTTCCATATTTGCAGCCGCTATACTCGGGATCTTGATGGAAGGCTGCCAGAAACCTGAGCCGCTTTCCGATGACCTTTTCGAAGCAGTCCAGATGAACCGGGTTTTTGCAGACCAGAAAAAATTTGTGGATTGTATTCCCCTGTTCGATCCCGATAGCATTTCTGCAATATATCGGCGGCAGAAGGATCAGCCTGATTTTGACCTTCGCCGATTTGTAGGGCAATATTACGATACGACCCTTTACTGTACGGATACCGTGCAGATTCTGAAGCAGATTGAACATCTCTGGGATTTTCTGGTGCGCCGACCGGAAACAGAATTTCGCCCTTACTCGTCGCTGATTCTGCTTCCCAAACCGTATATTGTACCGGGAGGTCGTTTTCGGGAGATTTATTACTGGGACAGCTACTTTACAATGCTCGGATTGCGGGAATCCGGAGAGTTCATGTTGATTGAAAATATGATTGAAAACTTTGCCTGTCTGGTGAATGAATACGGCTTTGTTCCGAATGGTAATCGCTGTTACTATCTCAGCCGCTCGCAACCGCCTTTTCTGGCGTTAATGATTGATCTTTTGAGTGCAGTCAAAGGTGACTCGGTGTATGAAAAATATTTGGATATTCTCATAGCCGAATATCAGTTCTGGATGCATGGGGCAGTGGCGGCAGAGGAACGGCAGACTGCAGTCGAACGGGTTGTATTTCTGGAGACAGGGGAGCTTTTGAACCGTTATTGGGATGCTCTTCAAACTCCCCGCCCTGAATCGTTCAAACACGATGTGGAGCTGTTCCAACGGTCTGATCGTGATTCGGGTCTGTTCCGGGATATCCGGGCAGCGGCGGAATCGGGTTGGGATTTCAGCACCCGCTGGTTTGCCGACGGGCGCTCTCTGGAGACGATTCAGACAACAGAGATCATCCCTGTGGATCTGAATTGTCTGCTTTATCATCTGGAGATGACAATTGCAAAGGCGCTTCGAATCCGGGGTAATTTTGCTGAGGCAAGGTGGTATGAAAACCGTGCTCAACAGCGTCGGAAGCTTATCTTGAAATATTGCTGGAATGAAGAGCAGGGCTACTTTTTTGACTACAATTTTAACACATCCCGACAAATGACTCAGTATACACTGGCAGGGCTTTTTCCGCTTTATTTTCAGATGGCGGATACGCTTCAGGCGATGCATGTCAGGAGGACGATCGAGGAGAAATTTTTAGCCGCAGGCGGGCTGGTAACAACGATAACAACGGCGACCGGTCAGCAATGGGATTATCCCAACGGATGGGCACCGCTGCAGTGGATTGGATATAAAGCGTGTCAGAATTATGGCTTTGATTCTCTGGCACGGGAGATAGCCCAGCGCTGGATTGCGCTAAGTGCCCGGGTCTTTTTTACGACTGGAAAAATGAATGAAAAATATGATGTCATCAATATCCACAGACCGGGCGGTGGAGGTGAATATCCCCTCCAGGATGGATTTGGCTGGACCAATGGAGTTTTTCTGGCAATGTGGAATGAACTCCACTAATTGGACCCGATTAAGTATTAATTCTGCCTTTTAAGATTAGAATAGGATAGTGTCCCTGAATACTGCAAGGTAGTTTCTTTGGCAAAACCGGTACTTTTCAAGGGAGCAAAGGGATTTATACCACGTATGTCCCTTCGATAGAAATATTTAGTATGACAATGGTATCCAAAAATTTGATTTTTATTGTATCAAACAATATGTTGTTTTCATGATAATACATTTGCCAAGGGGAAGGAGGATTTGTTTTGGATAATAATTATAGCCGATTAAAAATGAATATAACTGTATTGGCAGGTTTATTGGTTTCGTTGATTATTTGGACAAGTGATATCAAAGCGCAAGAGAAGAACTACCCCTCTTACCCGGAATTGGGGGTGACTACCTCTTTTTCTATGATTCATCCCAGTGTAGGTTACTGGTTTGGCAGAGTAGGACTTCGTTTTAATGGAATGTATTTAAAAAAAGACAATCTTGAATGCCACTTTAATATTGGTTATGAGTTGTATCGTTCAGAAAAGATTCAACATAGCATCAATCTTTTAACCAGTAGAGTTGTGGGAAGTGATCCGGGTGCAGAGTACAAATATTGGTCAACAGGATTAGCATATAGTCTTAATTATAGGGGAATCTTTATTGAAATAGGACTTGCGCACCCTTGGAAAGATGATATTGGCAACCTTGCTGACGATGTTGTTGTTCCTTGCGGATATTGGGGATATGTATATCGCTTCAGATCGAAGTAATCAATAGCCATAGATTTATTGAATAAGTTGACAATCCATTTAAATTGATAACGTCATACGGGTGAATAATAAGGCTTTACTTGATATTGGTTCCCTGATTCAGAATTCTCAATAGATCTAAACTGACTAAAATTGCTAATCTTTGCGATTTTGGTGCGAAATAAAGATAAAAATAACGTCCCCGCCGGTTTACGAGGGGGATATTTTCGTGTCGAAGGCTGGAATTCCCGAATTCAGCAGGACTTATCCCGACATAGGCGGGGCAAATCGGTATTGTCCATAGGAATTGATTTTAAAAAGAGTGCCGAAGGCCGGAATCGAACCGGCACGGTTCAAAGAACCGAGGGATTTTAAGTCCCTTGCGTCTACCATTTCCGCCACTTCGGCTTGGTAAAATCTGTTAAATAGCATTTCAATCAATGATCGGATTTTAAGTCCCTT
>JBNGDF010000002.1:0-85527 GCA_049975265.1 Fidelibacterota bacterium | reverse complement strand
CCCTTTCGTCTACTCCCGAAGGGACCTCCGGTGAGGCATTTCCGCCACTTCGGCTGCTCATTCATTCAATAAACGCTGTAGAGGCGACGACCGGATTCGAACCGGTGCATAGCGATTTTGCAGACCGCTCCCTTAGCCACTTGGGTACGTCGCCAGTTCCGGATCAAAAATAACGTTGAAAAGTAAGGGTTTTCTGTATAAAAACCAACAGATTTTGAACCACCGGCAAAGTAGAAAGGGAACGCTGCAGCGTTCCCTTTTTTGGTAGAAGTGAGGATCTTGATCTATTTGTCGTCAACAACTTCAAAATCGGCATCTTCCACGTCATCTTTACCTGATTCCGAAGTCGTTTGGGTTTCAGGACCGGCTTCTTGAGCTTCGGCATTGGGCGGTGGTGTCTCGGTTTTGGTCCTTTCGTACATCTTTGAGGACACTTCGGACCAGACTTTATTGAGATTCTCGATACCCTCTTTCATAGCCGCTACGTCACCGCCACCCTGAACCTTTTTCAACTGCTCGAGAGCATCATTGATGCGACCCTTCTCTTCCGGCTGTAGCTTTTCGCCGAATTCTTTCATGTTTTTCTCCGTCTGGTAGATCAGAGCGTCTACCTGGTTGCGGGTGTCGATTTCCTCTTTGCGGCGGCGGTCTTCTTCTTCGTGCAACTTGGCATCATTGACCATTCGTTCTTTCTCTTCTTCAGACAATCCACTGGAGGTCTGGATTCGTACGCTCTGTTCTTTACCGGTTGCTTTATCCTTTGCCGAAACGTTGAGAATTCCATTGGCGTCGATATCGAAAGTTACTTCAATCTGAGGAACTCCGCGGGGTGCCGGCGGAATACCATCAAGATGAAATTTACCGATACTCTTATTGTCGGCTGCCATTGCCCGCTCACCTTGCAGGACATGGATTTCGACACTTGTCTGGTTATCGGCGGCTGTGGAGAATATTTCGCTTTTCCGTGTCGGAATAGTGGTATTACGCTCGATCAGCTTGGTTGCGACACCGCCCAGAGTTTCGATACCCAGGGATAGCGGTGTAACGTCGAGCAAAAGAATGTCGTTGACTTCTCCGCCCAGTACTCCGCCCTGAATAGCGGCGCCGATGGCTACGACCTCATCAGGATTAACACTCTTGTTGGGTTCCTTGCCGAAAATCTCTTTAACCAATGTCTGTACTTTTGGAATCCGGGTGGATCCGCCGACCAAAATGACTTCGTTTATGTCACCGGCTGACAGCCCGGCATCTTTGAGAGCATCCATACACGGCTTGCGGGTCCGTTCGATCAGGTCTTCCACCAGAGATTCAAACTTTGCCCGGGTCAGTTTTTCCAATAAATGGATCGGACCGGCAGCACCGGCGGTAATGTAGGGCAGATTAATTTCGGTTTCAGTATTGGATGAGAGCTCGATTTTGGCTTTTTCGGCGGCTTCTTTAAGACGCTGCATCGCCATCGGGTCTTTTTTCAGGTCAATGCCTTCCTTCTTCTTGAATTCATCAACCAACCAATCGATAATGCGCTGATCGAAATCGTCACCACCCAGATGGGTGTCACCACTGGTGGACTTTACCTCAAAAACACCCTCGCCGATTTCGAGAATCGAAATATCGAAAGTTCCACCACCAAGATCGTAAACGGCGATTTTTTCATCTTTTTTCTTATCGAGACCATACGCCAACGCTGCAGCGGTGGGCTCATTGATAATACGTTTTACATCCAGACCGGCAATTTTTCCGGCATCTTTGGTGGCTTGCCGCTGGGCATCATTAAAATATGCCGGTACTGTGATCACGGCTTCGGTGATTTTCTCACCCAGTTTCTCTTCCGCCGTCTGTTTCATTTTCTGAAGTACCATGGCGCTGATTTCCGGTGGGGAGTAGTCACGGTCAGCGATTCTGATCCGGACATCTTTATTGGGTCCTTCAACAACCTTGAACGGTACCTCCTTAATTTCGGTGGTGACCTCTTTGTACAGTCTTCCCATAAATCGTTTAATGGAATATACCGCCCGGTCGTGATTGGTAACGATTTGACGTTTCGCCGTATCACCTACGACTCTTTCGCCGTCTTTTTTAAAGACGACGACCGAGGGCGTTACCGGACGTCCTTCCGAATTTTCCAGGACGCGCGGTTTGCCGGCATCCATAACTGCTACACATGAGTTCGTTGTTCCTAAATCGATACCGATAATTTTTCCCATTTTTATCTCCTTTGTATCATTTTTCAAGATTCAATTTCAATTATCATTTTTTATGACGCTATAAAAGGCGACAAATGTTATGCCAACAATTGACTAAGACAATACGACCGATAAACCTTTGGGATTTAAAGCCAAGGCAGATAAATCGGAAAAAATGTCGGAATCCCCTGACTAACTGTTTAGTTCGATGGAGTGTTTATTTTTCTGAGTGCGGGGATGGGAAAAGGAGAGTTGATCTTTGCGAACCCGGATATTAATGACGTTGCCTTTGTGGAGGGATTTATTGAGAAATTTTTCGGCGATCGGGTCTTCAATTAATGTTTGAATCGAGCGCCTCAGAGGGCGGGCACCGTATTCCGGCTTGAAACCTTTTTCAAGAATAAATTCCTGGACACCTTTGCAGAATTTTAGCTCTGTGTTGGTATGGGACAGATTCTGCTGGACTTCGCGAAGCTGCAGGTCGATGATTTTCAGAACATCTTCTTTGGACAGGGGGCGAAAAACGATGGGATCGTCGATTCTGTTCATGAATTCCGGGTTGAACAGTTTGCGGGCTTCATCGAGTATGTTTTTTTTCATTGCTTTGTATTCGCTTTTGACACCTGCCTGAGAGAACCCGAATGTTCCGGTAAAAATATTACGACTTCCGATGTTGGTCGTCATAATTATGATGGTATTTTTAAAATCGACTTTGCGTCCCAGACTGTCGGTCAGAACACCGTCATCGAAAATCTGTAGGAGAAGGTTAAAGACATCGGCATGGGCTTTTTCAATTTCGTCGAAAAGGACGACAGCGTAGGGGTGCTGACGTACTTTTTCAGTCAGTTCGCCGCCCTCTTCATAGCCGATATAGCCCGGAGGAGCGCCAATCAGACGTGATACGGCAAATTTTTCCATGTATTCGGACATATCGATTTTGATCAGGGAGTCTTTTCCTTCAAACAGAAAATTGGCGATGACCTTCGCCATTTCGGTTTTGCCAACGCCGGTTGGTCCCATGAAAAGAAAACTGCCGATTGGGCGTTTCGGGTCTTTGATCCCGGCTCGTGCCCGGCGGATGGCACTGGAAACCAGATGGATCGCTTCGTCCTGCCCGATGATCCGTTTTTTCAATTCGGTTTCCATGTCAAGCAGTTTCCGGTTCTCCGATTCGGCGATCCGGTTGACCGGGATGCCGGTCATCATTGCCACGACATCGGCGATGTCCTCTTCGGTAACCGGGATGGTTTCGCTGGCAGTTTTTTTCTCCCACCGATCGAATTCCTCTTTGATCTGCTGCCGGATTTTTCGTTCCCGATCGCGCAAATCCGCCGCTTTTTCAAACATCTGTTCCCGGACAGCAGACTCCTTTTCAAGTCGGGTTCGGTCGGCTTTCTCTTCCATATCGGTAATATAGGTGGGGATATTGATATTTCGTAAGTGGACCCGGGAACCGGCTTCATCGACGACATCAATGGCTTTATCCGGAAGATATTTATCGGTAATGTAGCGATCGCTCAGGTCGACCGCTGCGATGAGCGCCCCATTGGTGTATTTGACGCGATGGTGGTCTTCATAGCGCTCCTGGAGTCCGCGCAGGATATCCAGTGTCTCATTTTTAAGAGGTGGATTGACGATGATTTTCTGAAAGCGACGTTCCAGAGCGCCGTCTTTTTCGATGACTTTGCGGTATTCGTCAAGTGTGGTGGCGCCGATGCACTGGAGATCGCCGCGGGCTAATGCCGGTTTGAACATATTGGAAGCGTCCAGTGAGCCCGATGCTCCGCCGGCTCCGACAATGGTATGTAATTCATCAATAAAAAGGATGATATCGTCTACCTGTTCCAGCTCCTGCATGATGGTTTTCATACGCTCTTCAAATTGACCGCGATATTTGGTTCCGGCGACAATTGCCGCCAGGTCGAGGTCGATAATGCGTTTGTTATAAAGCAGACGGGGCACTTTTTTCTGGACAATGCGGATCGCCAATCCCTCCACAATGGCGGTTTTCCCGACGCCCGGTTCGCCGATCAGGACCGGGTTGTTTTTTTTACGGCGGGATAAGATCTGTGCGACCCGTTCGATTTCATTTTCCCGCCCAATTACCGGATCCAGTTGATTGTTACGGGCTTTTTCCGTGATATCCCTGGAGAAGTGATCCAGTGCCGGTGTCTTGCTGTTTTTACTCTTTCTTGACATATTTTTTAATGGAATATTGCCGGGATCGGATTCGCCGATTTCGTCCATAAAGTTAAAATACTCTATCCCGAAGGAGTTCAACACTTTGTAAGCGACGCCGTCCTGCTGTTTGAGAATTGCCAGAAAAAGGTGGATTTCATTCACCTCGGTTGAGCCGATCCGCTGAGCCTCCTGGAAGGTATTGCGAAGAATCTGTTCAGCCCGTTTGGTCAGGGGTACGCGACCCAGTTGGATAATTTCATCGCTGGCAGGGGTCGCATCTTCGACACTTTTTATGAGTTCATCGATGTCGATTTCAAAATTGATCAGAATATCCGTCAGACGGCTGTCTTTTTTCAGGATAGCCAGCAGAAGATGTTCTGAGTCCACGTGGTTATGTCCCAGCCGGACAGCCTGGTTGCGGGCTTCTTTGATAATCTGCTGAATCAGTTTCGAGAATTGTTCTTTCATCTTTTCTGTCAGTACCTACATAGAATATATCATCTGTAACTCTCCAAGTCAATTAAACTTTTATTGAAAGTGAGCGGTTCCATTTTCAAGGATCAACACTCTGTGTGAACGGGCGGCAATGGCGCTGTTGTGGGTGGCGATGACGAAGGTGCGCCCTTCCGTATCATTCAGGCGGAGAATCAGATCGATCAGAAGGTCACTGTTCCGGGAATCCAGATTACCGGAAGGTTCATCGGCTAAGACCACCAGCGGTTCATTGATCAGAGCCCGTGCCACGGCAACCCGCTGACGTTCGCCGCCGGACAGGGCGGATGGACGGTGATGGATGCGCTGACCGAGACCGACATGTTCGAGTATGGTGATGGCTTTTTCACGTGCCCGATCGGGTTCATACTGATAAATAATCGATGGAATCATGACATTTTCCAGAGCGGTAAATTCGGGCAGAAGATGATGAAACTGGAAGACAAAGCCGATGGTCTTATTGCGGAATTTGGCAATATCCCTGTCGGGCAGCCGGAAGGGGTTGGTATCACCGTAGCGGATTTCGCCGCTATCGGGATAATCCAGGGTACCGATAATGTTTAACAGGGTGGATTTGCCGATCCCGGATGGTCCCATGACGGCGATGACCTCGCCGGAATTTACCGAAAAGGAGATGTCCTGAAATACCGGCACTTCGATTCCATCGTTGTGGTAAGATTTTGACAGCTTATTGACGGTCATTATCGGTTCGTTGCTATTTTTCATACTGAATTGCCTCCAGGGGTGTCAGTTTTCCAACCCGTTGACTGGGGTAGAGAGTGCCCAGGTAGATAAGAATCAGTCCGGCGATGAAAATTGCAAGGATGTCAAGTCCGTGCAGTTCCACCGGCAGATAGGGAATAAAGTAGACAGAAGGGAGCGGGATCAATTGAAAATTCTGCTGGATCAGGCAGAGCAGGGCAGCGCATGCCAGACCGATGATCAGACCGATGGACCCGGTAAGAAAACCCAGGCGCAGGAAAATGCCTTTGATATGGGTGTTATTCATCCCCAGGGTTTGCAGCATCCCGATTTCGCGGATTTTTTCCATCACCAGCATAACCAGTGAACTGGTCAGGTTAAAAATAGCGATTAGAATGATGAAACTTAATGCCAGGAAGCTGCCGTATTTTTCCAGCTTCATAGCCCCGAAAAGATCGCGGTGCAGGTCCTCCCAGCTGGAGATCGTAACCGCCGATCCAAGATGGTTAGCCAGCTGTTGCTTGATGTCGCGGATGTTTTTATATTTTTCGAAACGGATGTCAATTCCCGAATACTGGTCGCTCGTTTTGTAAATTCGGCGGGCTTCGTCAATGTCAATGAATGCCAGATTCTCGTCATAGTCAAAGAGGTCCAGGCGGAATACACCGCTCAGCACAAACCGACCGACGTAGGGAATGCTGTAGGCGCTTTTTATATCCAGCGGATTGATGACATTGATGGTATCACCCAGGAACAGCCCCAATTTATCCGCCAGACGGAAACCGACGACGATGCCGGGCAAATCGGCGGTGGGAGCGCTAAAGCGATTGGCGCCTCGGATAATCGTTTCGGGCTGCATGATTTTTTCCTCGAAAATCGTGGCATCAATGCCCTTCAGACGAATGACCGCATCGGAGCCGAGATTGGAGAGAACGGATTTTTTCAGAATGAAGGGATAGACGATATCGATGTTTTCGTTTTTCAGGAATGTTTCCACTACACGAAGCGTGTTATCATCGACATTGCTGCCGGTTATCCGGATGTGCGACTCCAGGTCGATTACGCGGGAGGAGATTTCCGATTCGAATCCGTTCAGAATGCTGAGAGTAATCAATAGTGCAAAGCAGCCCAGAGCAATGCCGAAAATTGAGACATAGGAAGTGAAAGAAATCAATCCGATCTGTTTTTTCGACCGGAAATAGCGGAAGGATATCCAGTTTAGCAGCCGATTACTCATAACGAATTGCCTCGGCAGGTGCCAGTTTCATGGCTTTGCGGGACGGATAAATGGTCGCCATCAACGATGCTAGAATTGCACAGAACCCGATAATGAGATAGTAGATCACTTTTGGCTCCATGGGCAGCGTGTTCATGAAGTAGACATCTGCGGAAATGGCGATGAGACCGAAGCGATTTTGCATCCAGGTGAGAAGCAGGGCAAGCAGGAAACCCAATCCGGTTCCGGCAAGCCCGATAATGGCGCCTTCAATCATAAAAATCCGGCGCACCTGAATACTGCTGACGCCCATACTTTTCAGAATACCGATATCCTTTGTTTTCTCAATCACGATCATCATCAGAGAACTGATGATGTTGAATATCGCTACGGCGGCAATCAGACCGAAAACGATGATAATCGGAAAGCGCTGAACCCGGAGCCATTCGAAAAGATTGGCATGGAGGTCAATCCAGCTCATTGCGTGATAGGGATACCCGAGTTCGTGATTGATCCGTTCGGTGATGGTTTCGGCGGTGTGGGGGTCGTCGAGGATCATCTGAAAGCCCGAAAATCGGTTTCCCAGGTTCATGATCTGCTGCGCTGCCGAGAGACTGGTGTACACGAAGATATCATCATAGTCGGAGATGCCGGATTCATACAGCCCCGTAATTACGAACGAGCCGATCCGAGGGCGTCGGGTCGATCGGGTGTGGGACTGGAGTACGAACAGATATACCTGATCCCCTAAAGAGACGCCCAGCTGGTCGGCTAGTTTTTTCCCGATGACCAGACCATTTTGACCGTCAGCGGTCTGGAAAGAGATGGAACCCTCCTTTAGAAAGCGCCGGATGTTGAGAGTTTTGTGAATGTCTTCTTCCTTCAGACCTTCGAGAATAACACCGTCTGTTTCGGCTTTTGCGCGGATCATAACGGTACTGTGGACATAGGGAACGATGTCCCGAATTTCCGGAATCTCAGTCAGCAATTTTTCCACATCGTCGGAAGATGTAAATGTTTGACCGTTGAACAGGCGCAGCCGGATGTGAGCGTCGAAGCCGATTAATTTCTCTTTAATGACATTTTCAAAACCGTTCAGAACGGAGATTGTCAAAATCAGGGCTGCCACCCCTACCGCCAGACCGATGGTTGAGATGATGCTGATGAAAGAGATGTAACCGATTTTATGGCGATTGAAAAGATGACGTTTGGCGATGAAGAAGGGAAGGGACATTTTCTGCTGCTACGACCGGAGTTGTGGAAAGAGGATGACATCTTTTATATAACGCTGATTGGTAAACAGCATGACCAGCCGGTCGATGCCGATACCGACACCGCCGGTGGGAGGCATGCCGTATTCCATGGCGGTTACAAAATCTTCGTCCATCGTCTGCGCTTCATCATCTCCGGCTTCCCGCAAGCGGTTCTGGCTTTCGAGGCGTTCCCGCTGATCGAAAGGATCGTTCAGCTCACTAAAGGCGTTAACGAATTCCTGTCCCGCGATATAGAGTTCAAATCGCTCGACGACATCCGGACGTCCGTCCCGGCACATTTTCGCCAGCGGCGAGATGGCTTTGGGATAGTCGATGACAAAGGTAGGCTGAATCAATTTATCTTCGACAAAGTGATCAAAAAGCAGCTCAATCAGTTTGCCGTATCCGGCGGTCTTATCCACCTCGAAACCTTTATCGGTGCAGAGCTCCCGCAGGGCTGATTCAGAAAGGCTGTAAATGTCGACGCCGACATGTTCCTGCAGCAGATCGTACATGCGTCTGCGGTGGAAGGATTTGGAAAAGTCGATGGTGTAATCGCCAAAGGTGCAGTAGGCTTGTTCGGTTTTTTCGGCAATGAATTTGAAAAAGGCTTCGACTTCCTCCATTAAATAGTTATAATCCACATACTGCTGATAAAATTCCAGCGCCGTGAATTCGGGATTGTGATTGCGGTCGATACCTTCGTTGCGGAAATTTTTCGCGATTTCATAGACCTTCTCAAAACCACCGATGATCAGCCGTTTGAGATAGAGTTCATCGGCGATACGGAGGTAAAATTCACGATTCAGGGCATTGTAGAACGTCTTGAAAGGGCGAGCCGATGCCCCGCCATAAATAGGTTGCAGAATCGGCGTCTCCACCTCGATGAAACCGCGTTCGTTCAGAAAGTCGCGGCACCACTGGATGATTTTACTGCGCATGATGAAGGTGCTTTTGACCTCGGGATTTACCGTCAGGTCCAGGTAGCGCTGGCGGTAGCGCTGCTCTTTGTTGCTGAAAGCATCGAAGACTTCACCGTCTTTTTCCTTGACGATGGGAATGGGGCGGATGCTTTTCGCCAGCAGCCGGAGTTCGTCGGCAAAGATAGTGATCTCGCCGGTGCGGGTCTTGGTGACAATACCGGTAGCGCCAATAATATCCCCGATATCCAGCAGCCGGAAGAGTTCGTAACTGGCAGCACCGATTTTATCTTCCTGAAAGTAGAGCTGCAATTTGGTCGTTTCATCCTGGATATGACAGAAACTGGCGCGTCCCATTTTGCGGATCGCCATAATACGACCGGCTACCCGAACGGTGGTGGTCTCTTTTAACGTCTCGAAATCGCGAATGATTTCATTGTGTGAGTGGGTCTTGTCAAATTCATAGGCATAGGGTTCGATGCCCATTGTCCGGATCTTTTCGACTTTTTCACGCCGAACGGACAGTATTTCCGCCAGCGATTTGCCAATCTGTTTATCGTCGTTACTCAAGGGTTATTTTTCTCCTCTATGAATTGTCCAGAGCAGGTACTGACGTAAAAATTCGTCGATATAGCCATCCATCACTGCCTGGATGTTGCTGTTTTCATGCCTGGTGCGGTGATCTTTGACCATGGTGTAGGGTTGAAAAACATAGGAGCGGATTTGATTGCCCCAGGAGATATCTTTCTTGTTTTTCTCAATTTCCGATTTTTCCTTTTCCAGTTCATCTTTTTTTAATTGATACAGACGCGCCCGGAGGATTTTCATGGCGGACGCTTTGTTTTTAAATTGAGAACGTTCATTTTGGCACTGAACCACGATGCCGGTGGGAATGTGAGTGATCCGGATCGCCGAATCGGTTTTATTGACATGTTGCCCGCCGGCGCCGCTGGCGCGATAGGTGTCGATACGGAGATCATCGGGATTGATTTCCACTTCGATGTCTTCCTCGATTTCGGGGTAGACGAATACCGAAGCGAAAGAGGTGTGCCGGCGATGATTGGCGTCAAAGGGTGAAATCCGGACGAGGCGGTGGATGCCGGCTTCGGATTTCAAATAACCGTAAGCATAGGCTCCTCTTACCTCAATCGAGACATCTTTAATCCCGGCTTCATCGCCGTTTACCAGGTTGATGATATTTGCCTGCATTCCGGAGCGTTCGATCCAACGCAGGTACATACGCATCAGCATTTCCGCCCAATCTTGGGATTCGGTCCCGCCGGCACCGGGATGGATAGTCAGAATAGCATTTTTCGGATCGTCTTCGGAGCTGAGCAGTGCCTGGAGTTCGGTTTTATCCAGTTTATTACTGAGTTGTTCGACGAGATTTTCGACTTCTGTCTGTATTTTCGGATCATCATCGGTTTTCAGCAGTTCGGCGAATTCATGAGCTTCGCTGTACATCTTTTGCAGCTGTTGATACTGCCCCAAGGTGGATTCCAGGTTGCTGATCTTTTCCAATACGGACTGAGCGGTTTCGCGGTCATCCCAGAAATCGCCGCTGGCGCTCTTCTGCTGCAATTCTTTCAGTTGACGCTGTCTGTTTTCAACGTCAAAGATACCTCCGGAGTTCGGTCAGACGCGTTTCCAGGGATTCGAGTTCAGTATGTAAGTCATTTAGCATAAGAGTACACGTGGAGTTATTTCTTAACGATTTGGTTCGACGGTCTTAAGGGGGAGAACTCTTTGTAGGTGGAGAGGACGATGTAGGTGCGGGTCTGTAATACGCCGGGCCAGGATTGTATTTCGGAAAGCAGTTTCTCCAGAGTGGAGGTATTGTCGGTCTGGATTTTCAGCAGGTGGGATCCCTCTCCGGTAATCGAATGGCATTCAATAATATCGTTTTCGTTGCGCACCTGGCGGATGAATTCGTCATAATTTTTGGATGGCGATGTAATGACAAACACAAATGCGGTGACGTCTTTGCCGATAGCCGTGTGGTTGACTTTGGCATGATATCCGTCGATGATACCCTTGGATTCCAGCTTGCGCATCCGTTCACTAACGGCGGGAATTGTCAGTCCGACCTTTTCGGCGATACGATTGCGCTGTATGCGCCCCTCTTTCTGCAAAATATCAAGAATTTGTACGTCAATCGAATCAATCATTGTTCTATACTCCCCTTTATTTTATTACGTATTCTTTTATTCTCTGGTTAAATACCAATCTGCCAGGGCATACGCCTGAATAAGGCTCATCAGCTGCTGAGTCCAGGAAAGCGAAATTCTGATATACTGAGATGGCTTCATTGGGATGATGACGGTATCATCGGCTTTGATTTCCGGTATGATACTCTCGTCGCCGGTATCCAGATAATGTTTGATGTCGATTTTGAAAACCTCGCCTTCACGGTCTTTTGTGGAGCTACGGATGACTCGGATTTTTGACAATTGCGCCGTCTCCTTGGGTCCACCGGCAGATGAGAGCAATTCGATCAGATCGGTGCCGATGGGTACGTCGTACAGACCGGGTCGCTGGACCTCACCCCAGACCTTGACGGTCATCAGCAGGGCATCACCGGTGGAAGACAGGATATACCGCGAGGCATTGGCGCGGGCGCTGCTCTGGAGACGGCTTGGGTCCTGTCCCATCAGCGCGATAGATAATGTCATTATTAAAGAGAAAAATATCAGTCTTTTCATAGCATCTCCTTATTATTCCAGGGAAAAATAGGCCCAGTTGGAAATCGATCCCCGCCACATGTTTCCGAAGTTGTCAATATAAACAATGGCTTTCACGCACCAACGGTAGTTTTGTCCTGAAATCAATGCTTCTGCATAGCCGTCGAAATTAAATGGTTTCGATTGGAAAGAATCGCCATAATTTGGTCTACTGAAACGAGAAATCCAAATATCATTTCGGGGGGCGACCGTTTCCAGGAAAATGATGTATTCGCTGGCACTGTTTGTATTATCGTACCATTCGAAATTCACCGGCGGAGCTGAGAGCTGTCCGATGGGTGTCAGGGGATCGGTTTTGGGAATCAGAGAAAACCAGATGGTATCTGAAGATATGCTCTTATTGCCAGCCTGGTCATAAGCACGCAGATAGTAATAGTAATCAATGCTGAACTGAACCAGATCATCAATATAACTGGTATCGGTGCCGCCTAGTGAGAAGGCGTTTATATCGGCAATCAGGGTAAATTCGCCTTCGGATTCATCCAATTCGGTATATGCGGCGCGATACAGCTTGTAGCCCGAAAGGTCCTCTTCCGGATTCGGGTGCCATTCCAGGATGATACCGTCGCCTTCATTGTAAGGGCGAATGCCCCGCCCACGGGATACGGCAGGCTCTGTTGGCGCTACCCAGTGTGGTGCTGTCGGTGGATCAGGGTCCTCGATATTCTCGCCACAGCGCTCCAGTGTCGTTGATAAAAAACCGCATATCAGACAGATAATCGGGAATGACCTTTTCAAAACTTCAGAATCCCTCCGATGCGGTGGACGGCGCCCAACTCATGTTTTAAAAAGGAATAATCAATGTGTACGGTTCGATTCATCGCCTTAAAATTTAAACCCAATCCGGCGGTAATGCCAGAATTAATTAAGCCGGTGCGGATACTTAAGCGGTTTTTTAGGATACATTCCAGTCCGTAGCGGGTTTTATCTTCGTAGCGGTATTCCTTTTCAAGACCCAGATTCAGCAGGATGTCAGGACGCTTGAAGATGTGTTCATACCCGAAAGACAAGACCGGATTGAGACGAATTTCGTCCTGCCGTTTCGTATTCCAGTAGATGATGGTGCCGGTGATATCGCGCAGGGCATATCCGAAACTCAGCTGTCCCATCCTGCTCATTTCAAACACATCGGCGCCGCTGAAGCGGATTCTGCCGCCGACGTCGATTCCCAAGCCGTAGCCTTCCACGTTGTATAGTTTTTTATGGATCAGTTTAAAGTTGATTCCCAGCGGTATCTCCAGCGTAAACCGTGAATAACGCCAGCCGAGACTGACGGATCGGGAGAAGAGGTGCCCGAAACTGATGTAGACCGCCTGTTCAAGGTCGTTGAATGTATCGAAGGTCGCAAGATTCAGTGCCAGTACCGAGTCCCGGCGCGATTCCGGATCCTGAACCTGGCGCAGAATATCAGGGCGGATGGGAATATCATCCACGCTGTAGCGAATCCAGTTCAGGGATGCCGCCGATTTTCGGGCAATGGGCGTAGCAAAACCGGCGTAATTGTGGTTCGCCAGTCCGAACTGAGAGGTGTACATCA
This sequence comes from Fidelibacterota bacterium, assembly GCA_049975265.1. Lineage (GTDB taxonomy): Bacteria > Fidelibacterota > UBA2242 > UBA2242 > UBA2242 > B118-G9. The sequence goes on along the minus strand of JBNGDF010000002.1, from coordinate 72,302 downwards.
AGCCGATCTGTGGTGTGCGGATATAGCTGAGCCCCGCCGGATTACTGATGAAGGCAGTCAGGCTGAAATCCAGCGCTCCGAGAGTGTTACCCATAGCCTGTGCCCGGGCACTGACGCCATTTTCCAGAAAGGCGTCGGCGTATTCACCGCCGTATGTGACGATCACAAGCTGCAGGATTACCAGGCTGAGTCGAATTTTTCCCATCATCGAGCCTTGGCGATTTTACCGATTTGGGTCACGGTTTTTTTATCCTTTTTCGCAATCATTTTATAGAAATAGACGCCGTTGGCGATGAAATTGCCGTTTTCATCCAGACCGTTCCAGAGAATTTCGTGATAGCCGCCTCCGTTCATATCCAGTCCGGTGCTAAATATCGTGGATTCCTCGAGAATTCTGATCAGCCGTCCGGAAGTGGTGTAAATCTTGATTTTAAAATCATCCACCCGCTGGGTCAGTTCGTAGATAAAAACGGTTCGATCCTTGAACGGATTGGGATAATTCCCATAGTCGATCAGTTTGAGTTCGTCGCTGACGGTAAAGATGACCTGCTCCGCGGTGTGGTTGCCGGCGGCATCGTTGATGCTGACCTCCAGTTCGTGTTCACCGTATTCCATCTCCGGGCGAAACTGGGCGGAGACATAGTTGCCGTTGGCGAGAGTGTCGGGAATGTTCAAATCGGTAAAAGGAACTGCATTACCGTCCAGAAAGACCTTCAATCCCTGACAATTGAAGAGCACGCCGTTGGGATCTTCGGCGATCAGGGAGATATTCGGTCGGCGGGAGACATAGGAGTTCTGGAAAAACTGCTGACCATCAAGACTTAACTCGAGCTGCGGCGGCTCGGTATCCTGACATTGAACCAGGGTGAATTTTCCGGGGTACGCCGATTTTGCACGGTACCCCTTCCCTGTTTTTTGGGTAGGCTCTCTGATCCAGACTTTCAGATAGGGGTCCCAACGGGCAATGGCGACGTTATCCGCGGTTTGATTCGATGCTGTAATCTGCACTGACAGCGGTTTTAACAAAGAATCGGTGAGGTTGGGGATGGCGATGTTCAGATATTCCGGCGCACTGCCATCGGCGATACTCTGGATTTCAAATTGGGGCTGGTGCGGATTTGGAGAGGCGGTCTGTCGAGTCAGGACTACAACCGATGAATCGGTTAGACTGTTAGGTGGAATGATTACAGCATAGGCAGCAAACTTCAGTGTGTCGTTATTTATTCCGTCGCTGCTGGTTCCGAGTCCCGGTGTTGCCGGAAAAGTATTGACGCGGAACGAATCGGTAAGAACATTGTTGGTTTCGTACAATTCGCTGATCTTGTTGTCGGGATCGATCCGGACTTTGAAACGCTGGATTCCGGAACCGAGACAGCCTGGAATCGGCAGTTTGGAGCGGCGATTGGGCAACAGGGTAAAGGTCGCTGTTCCAAAGAGTTGTTCGGCAGAACCCTGAATCCGATAGGCGATCAGATCGGCATCCAGGGTATCATCACCGCGGTAATTTATCTCGGAAATAAGGGCGGGAAATCTGGTGCCTGATTGTGATATATCGATTATTGACAAATCGGGGTACTGTTTGATTTTGATGGAAAAATTAGGACTGGTTATCCGTTCCTGCTGCTTGTTCGTAGCCGCAAATCGAACGCCGATCAATTTTCCGGCGGTGCCGATGGTAAGCGGAGTTTCCAGCCGCCACTGGTTGGATTCCGGCGCCGTACGAACCATCTTTTTCCGGATTATTTGGGATAAATCTGAAAAACTGACCACATACTCAATACCGTTTTGATCGAGTTTTTCCCGGGCACTGACCGTGTCCAGTTCGCAGATCATGGAATCGAGATCGGTCAGTTCGGTGCGAATGCTAATCTGGAAATTTTCCCCTTTTTCGGGAATGTCCGGCTGGATGGTGAAATTGTAAAAGTTCAATCCTCTGATACTGAAAAGCGAGATACCGTGACCATCGACGGTGGCGTTTTTGTCCACCAGATAATAGTTCAGAAAGGTATTACCCGGATGGATTGTGAGGGGTAGTTCGATCTCCTGGCGGACCATGCCGTTCTGAATTTGTCCCTGTAGCGGCTCGGAAAAGATGCGGTATTTAGCGGAATCGTAAAGTTGGGTATATATCTCTCCGCTGCTGAAAGGTGCCGAGCCGCTGATCGTGATGGTCTGACCGGGTTCGGGGTTTTCTTCGCTGATGGTCAATGCGACCGGCTCTTTGGGAAAGGGGATTTCGATCGTGGGATCGCCCAGCAGGGTGTAGGAGTGAACCATGGAAAATTCATACAGATCAAAGTAGTCATCGGCAAGGTACTTGATTTTCGAGTACTGAATCGCTTCACCGACGGTCATGCCCGGTTCGAAAATGATATCGTAGAAGGGTTTGGCGATCAGGTAGTCATTTTTGATCCAGCCGACGCTGGTGGCACCCCAGAGGGCAATGGCTCCACCGTTTTCCGCCGACAGCAGATATTCGCCCATTCCTTCCATATTGGCAAAATCGGCGGTGAAGCAGGTCAGGCTGCTGATAAACGGCAGACGGTCGTAATTATTTAAATATTTGATATAGGAAGTATTAAAAAGAGACCGGTCTGTCCAGACACCGCCGCCGCCGTGTCCCATGAAATTGATGACCGTTAGCCCTTTGTTCCAGAGATGAATAAGCGTGTCCGACCCGCCAAAAAAGGGTGTGCTCTGAGAAGCAGGATTGATGTAGATGCGGTTGATGCTGAACTCTTTCGGAATCTGCCGGTTGATCATGTTTTCGGTCTGGTTTTTAAAGTCCACCTCGTACCCGGCGATAAACAGCAGTTCGTTATGCCAGGGATCAATCGGATCGGCTTTTGTATAGGCGATGCGTTTGTCGATGACAATATCCAGCTCGGCGCGGCTGGAGACCGGCCAGCGACCGATGGCATACTCGGGGATTTTGGAATCGTTGTCCAGGGCTGCATACCAGTGATCGCTGGCGCAGGCACCGTATTTCAGGGATTGAAAAAAGATGGCTGGTACGGACTCCTCTTCACGGATTTTCGCATCGCCGATGAGAAGCACAAAGCGCGGCTGGTGAGTCCAGTTTGAATGAATAAAGGAAAGATAATCCCTGACCGCGTAAGGGCTGACGATTCCGTGGTTGAATTGGGTGTAAATGTCTTTGATGCCGACGACTTTGGGATGGATCCCGATTTCCTGATAGAAGGCAGTCAATTTTTCAAGACAGTGTTCAAATTGCTGATCGGTGATGACGATCAGATCAAAGGCATCCTCTTCAGCGAGGATGTTATGGAGCGTATCAGTACGAATCGCTAGCGGCTGAGACAGTCCATTACGAGAGGCGGCATAGTAGTTCGTCGCATTATCGTGGATATAGTCCTCGATCCGGACGGTATAATCATTGGTGAAGGTATTGTAATCGACACTGAAGTCCATCAGTTTGCTTTTCCCGATTTTATAAATGGAGATGTCGGGATTTTTAAAACCATCAATTTTGAAATGATACGTCCCCGCCGGTGTGCTTTGCGGTTTGGAAAAAAGAATCCGTTCATTGTGTGCCCGGTAGAGCCGCTTGTAGCGAATATCCAGATAGTCAAACAGGACCCGGTCGTATCTGCTGGTCGGATCGTCTCCGGCGGAGCCAATCTGAATCTGAATCATATTATCGCCATGTCTCAGGTAGCGGTTTTGGAGCTTGCTGTCGAAATCGCTGCGGATCACGTAAGGAGTCTGCCCGTTCCAGTTGTCGGTGGCTACCAGGTAATTATTGATCGAAACGGTTGCTTTATGATCGGGTTTCTGATAGCTGAGACCGTGTAAACCAACGGAAATATCGAATGGCTCCACGGTATTCGTATTGGGATGAATCAGTTGAAAAGTGTAGCTCCGCGTGGTTCCGCCGTTGATACCGCTATCGAAGAACCAGTGATCCCGGGTGTGAGTGGGCAGGTCTGTATCGACCTGACCCAGCTTGTCGAAATGCCTGTTTTCTTCGACGTGCTGCGTAAATTCATAGTCCCCCGGTACAATTGCCTCGTCGTCTTGGATGGTTGTTTTTGCCGACTCTTCGGCATAGCGCAGCCCGAATTGTTTGCCCCAGGTCAGAAAATAGACATTATTGTCGGTGAAGGGATCGTAATGGTAATCGGCAATACTGTTGAGATTACGTTGCCCGTAGAATTCGATATAGTCGCTGTGATCAAAGCTGCCATCGGACTCTCCGTTGACAAAGATGGGTACGGCGATGCCCCGGTTATACATTTGAAAGGTACGCGGATCGACCTTTTTCATTACAGCACTGCACTCCTGCAGTGTGGCTCGCGATATACGGTAAATGCCGGTGGAGTCGACAGTGATACGGATAAAGGGTTCATCGTAGGCAATTGGTAGTGTCGGTGCGGTCACTTTTGCCAGGCGGGTTTTTTTTCGGACCCGGTCATTCAGACTGATGAGCCTTTCCAGATTCGATTTATCTGCGATAGATTTTTCCGGAAAATCCGGATTATCGGCGATGGATACGCTTACTTCCAGGTGTTCAAAATAGTGCAAATGAGTCCCGTTCTCAGTCAGTTGATAGGGGTAGATTTTAAGAATGGAAAGCGGCTGATGACGGACGTAGCCGATGAAAGCGATATGAACAATATTGCGCGGGAAGGGATATTCTATCCGCGCCGGTGGGATGTCAGGCGGCGAATCCTCCTCACAGCTCATTTTCGGTTGATCGCTGAAGCGCTGAACCGGTCTGTCCAGCAGAATTTTACGGGGATTTGAGGTATGTAGCTGGTAGTGGATGTCCTCAGGCATGGCGTTGAAAATGCGGCTGTAGTAGGGCAGGGCAGGATAACCGGTCCGATGGTCGTTGTCCAGCGGGTCCGCCTTTACGGCAAAAGAGCCGTCCGCCGCACCGATGAGATCGGGCGGATTGATTTTTCCCTGCCAGACCCAGCTATGAGCCTGCGTCCACCTGTTTTGAAAACTGACCTGCTGCAGGTGAGAAGTTGCCGGCAGGGCGGTGATCGAGAACCGCATTAAAAACAGGGTTATTAAGTCAATTGTTATATGTTTTCTGGAAAAGTGGGTGAACTTAGTGATTTTCACTTCCGACAAAGAATAGTTTATTCAGTAATCCGCGCAGCATATCTTCGTCCACATTACGATAGAAAACTCCCTGGTAGGCGACGGCAATTTTTTGGGTTTCTTCCGAGACGACAACCACCACGGCGTCGGATTCCTCGGAGATACCCAGAGCAGCGCGGTGCCGGGTACCGAGGAGCGGGTCCAGGTCCGGATTGTCGGACAGTGGTAAAATGGCGCCGGCGGCTTCGATGATATCATTCTGGATAATGACCGCTCCATCGTGCAGCGGACTGCTGGGATTAAATATGGAGATCAAAAGACTGGACGATACCTCGGCGTTGATCGTCGTGGCGGCATCTTTGATGGTTTTTAATTGAATTTCCCGTCCAAGCACGAACAGACCGCCCCACTTACGGCGCACCAGCTCCATGGAGGCATCGATGACGGCGTTGATCGTCTTGGAATTTGGTTCTGCGAAGAAACGCCGCAATATCCGGCTCTGACCGATCATGATCAAAATCCGTCGCAGCTCCGGTTGAAAGACAATTACGAAGGCGATCACCCAGACGGTTTGCAGATGCCCCATCAGCCAGGAGAGGCTTTGCAGGTTGAGCATGCGGGCGACAAAGGAGAGTAAAAAGATCGCTGCCAGCCCGATGATCATCTGAGATGCCCGGGAGCCTCGGAAAAATTGATACAATTTCAGAAAAATCCAGTAGATCAGTATAATATCCAGAATATCCCAGATGGTGACGCTGATAAATTTGATGGTGAAAAGTGTCATAATTTTTTCCCTGTAATGGCATCGGCGACGACGGCAGCCTGTTGACTTTCCCGGACATCGTGAACTCTGACAATGGCGGCGCCGTTATTAATGGCGATTGCCAGACCCGCCAGACTGCCGGGCAGTCGCTGCTCCGGCGGCAGATCGAGCAACTTGCCGATCAGCGATTTGCGGGATAATCCGATCAGGATCGGTTGTCCCAGAGATTCGAATTCCTTTAAATAACGAAGAATAGTATAATTGTCGGCGAGGGTTTTTCCAAATCCAATTCCGGGATCAATGATAATCTTGTTCCGGGATATGCCGGCTCCGATGGCTCGCCGGACAGCCGCTTCTAAAAAGTGCAGAATTTCATCAATCAGGTTTTCGTAGTGCGGGTTCTGCTGCATATTGCGGGGCGTACCGCGGATGTGCATGAGGCACACCGCCGCACCGGCTCGGGCAATCACCGGTGCCAGCTGCGGATCGAAGCTCAGACCGCTGATATCGTTGACCATATCCGCACCGGCTTCCAGGGCTTTTTCCGCAACGCCGGATTTATAGGTGTCAATGGAGATAGGAATGTCACTTTTTTTGCGCAGTTCCGTGATGACCGGAATGACGCGCTTCAGTTCGGTTTTTTCGTCCACCGGTTCCGCCCCCGGGCGGGTGGATTCGCCGCCGATATCGATAATATGCGCACCGTCCGCTGCCATCCGGAGCGCTGCTTCCACCGCTGCTGTTGGCTGAATATGTTTTCCGCCATCGTAAAATGAATCAGGTGTTACATTTAAAACCCCCATAAGGGCGGTTTCTTTGCGGAAGTCAAAATGGCGGCTGCCAATCTGCATTTCTTTAATGGAGAAATTGTCGGCGAAAAACTCCCGGATTTCAGCGCCCAGGGCATTCAACCCGAAAATCTGGTAGTCGAGACTCTCCGCCAGTTTCAGAAACTGCTTCTTTGTGCCGGAAAGGAGGGCGGGTGCCGCTTCGATCTCGCAGGTGGAGGCACCGCGTGAGACGGCGCACTCACCGCCTACGGAAAGCATCTGCTGCTTCAGAATGTTGGCTGCCGGAGCCGAAATCGGATCGGTTTTGAGAATATAGAACTCGCCTTTGGGCGCCATAATCCGGATACCGCCCGGATCAACCGGCAGGGCTTCCATCTCTGCGACGTAGTGCGGAGTGTCATTGATGGTCAGTTTGCGCAGCAGCTTTTGTCTCCTTTTTGGCGGATTTTCGGGTGCCGCTGGTCCGGCTTGATTTTGACTTCGGTTTTGGCTTTCCCAAGGTATTATTGCGGGATTTACGGATTTTCTTGCCGGAGAGCAGCCGTTTGATGTCTTCGCCGTCAATAACCTCGTATTCCAGCAGGGTCTCGGCAAGGAGCTTCAGGGATTTCTGGTTTTCCTTTAAAATTTTCGTTGCCCGGGATTCGGCTTCTTCAATAATTCTGCGGACCTCTTCGTCAATGGCTTTGGCGGTCTCTTCACTGAAATCCCGGTGCTGGGCAATCTCGCGTCCAAGGAAGATCTCCTGATTTTTTTTGCCAAACGTCAATGGACCAAGACGCTCACTCATGCCCCATTCACAGACCATTTTGCGGGCAAGTTCCGTGGCGCGTTCGATGTCGTTTCCGGCGCCGGTGGTCAGCTCATTGAAGATAATCTTTTCGGCGGCGCGTCCGCCTAACAAGACACTGAGATTGCCGGTGATGTAGCTTCGGGAATAGTTATGGCGTTCGTCAATAGGCAGCTGGTGGGTGATTCCGAGGGCGCGTCCGCGCGGTACGATTGTCACCTTGTGGATTGGGTCCACGCCGGGGATATTGACGGCAACCAGGACATGCCCGGATTCATGATAGGCGGTCAGTTTACGTTCTTTTTCAGAAATTTGCAGACTCTTGCGCTCCACTCCCATCATGACCTTATCTTTCGCCTCTTCGAAGTCTTCGTTCTCCACGAACTTCTTATTCTTGCGGGCTGCCAGCAGCGCGGCTTCATTGACCAGATTCGCCAGATCAGCGCCCACCAAACCGGGTGTTCCTTTTGCGATTACGGCGAGATCAATATCCTTCGCCAGCGGAATGTTTTTGGTGTGCACCCGCAGAATCCCTTCACGTCCCTTGACGTCGGGTACATCGACGACAATCTGACGGTCGAAGCGACCAGGACGCAATAGAGCCGAATCCAGCACGTCGGGGCGGTTGGTGGCGGCGATGATGATCACGTTTGTATTTTCATCGAACCCGTCCATCTCGACGAGCAATTGATTGAGCGTCTGTTCCCGCTCATCGTGTCCGCCACCCAGTCCGGCGCCGCGATGGCGACCGACGGCGTCAATCTCATCAATAAAGATGATACAGGGGGCATTGCGCTTACCCTGTTCAAACAGATCGCGGACCCGTGAGGCTCCGACACCGACGAACATCTCTACGAAATCGGCACCACTGATACTGAAGAAGGGAACTCCTGCTTCGCCGGCGACGGCTTTTGCCAACAGTGTCTTGCCTGTTCCCGGAGGTCCGAGCAGCAGGGCGCCTTTGGGAATTTTGCCACCCAGGCGGGAGAATTTTCCCGGCGATTTCAGAAATTCGATGATCTCTTCCAGCTCCTCTTTTGCCTCGATACAGCCTGCCACATCGTTAAATGTTGCTTTAGGGCGATCGGAGGACCACAGGCGGGCTTTGCTTTTACCGAATCCGAAAATACCTTTGTTATTTTGTCCCTGCATCCGCCGCATGAAGAAAATCCAGATTCCAATGAAGAGGAACCAGGGCAGAATCTGAAACAGGTAGGCGGTCCACTCCACGGTCTTTTCCTGAAAATTGTAATGCAGGTTGTATTTATCCCATTCTGAGAGCATGTATTGATCGTAATTGGGCGGCAGGATGAAGAAAAACTGTTTGACCTCCGTGGGACGCCCGCGGATAATCAGAGTCGTCTCTTCTTTCAGAGTACCGTGAAATTCCCGCTCAATGATGGTTGCTTCGGCGATCTGATTACTTTCCAAGAGGTCTCGGTACTGCTGAAATTCGATCCGGATTTCCTCTTTTGAACCGGTGCCGAGAATCTGAATTAAGAAAATTGAGCTGATGATGATGATAATCCACATAAGGGATGTTTTGGAGGCTTTTTTCCATTTAAAATCGTTATCCGGACCACCCTTTTTTTTGTTCGGCGGCTGTGGTTTTGGAGAGTTTTTCGGCTTTTTCGGGTCCTTTTTCGATGGTTCCTTCGAGCGCCGAATCGGTTGAAAATTATTCATTTAGTGACCTTCTTGGTTTAAATAATAGATTGATTTCAGGTTACGTAATTTCTGCGCCAAATCCAATCCGTAACCTACCACGAATTTGTTGGCAATGGTAAAGCCCACATAGTCGATTTCAAAATCCAGACGGGTGTCTTCTTTCATCAGCAGGGTAGCGAATTTAACGGACTTCGCCTGGCTGCCCTGCAGCCGTTGCCGCAGAAAGTTGATAGACAAACCGGAGTCCACAATATCTTCAATGACAATCACATCGCGCCCGGTGATGTCACAACTTATATCTTTCAGCAGGCGAACGGTTCCGCTGGTGCGGGTTTCGTTGGCATAGCTGGAAATCTTAATGAAGTCCACCTCGGCTTGAGTCTTCATTTCGCGAATCAGATCCGCGAGAAAGATGAAACTGCCGTTCAGGACGCCGATCATGATCGGTATTCTACTGTGGTAGTCGGTGGAAATCTGGGCAGCCAGCTCTTTTACACGAGTCAAGATCATATCGTGACTGATCAGTTCACACAGCATCTGCCCGCTGAATTTTCCGAAGTGTTCATCCAGTTGGATTTTTTTTATCATGACATTAGTTCCTCATAGGTCATTTTTAAAAGTCGGGTGGTGGAGGGTAGGACTTTGTACTCGTCGGATAATTTCATTCCGCATATCCAGACGATTGAATCACCACAGGTCAGAAGGGGAATTCGCTTTTTTTTCGGCAGCGGAATTTTCTGATCGATGAAAATGTCACTGACCTTTTTGGAAAAGGTGGTGCCCAGGGGAACGATGCGGTCTCCTTTTCGCCATGGTCGCAAACGGAGGGGCGCACCAGACAGCCTCTGCAGGTCTGCAAACTCAACATTCGGGTCTTTTTGAGCGGGTTTGAATTCGTCAACAGGTACAATTTCGGTTTTAAAGCAGAAGTAGTCATTTTTGTGAAGTCTCCCCGGCGTGACGGCAATGCTGTGCCAGTCGGGTGCCTTGCTCATGCCGATGATCAGCTCGTTCCGGTTACGGATTGCGTGAATTTGGGCGGTGATTTTTTGATGACCTCCGGTGCGTCCTGAATTCAGCAGTGTCAGCAGATTATTCATGATATTATAGTCAATCGCAGGCGGTTTTTTCGGTTGTAGAATCCTCAGGCTTTCCAATATTACTTCAAATATTACCGTGTTAAAATACCTTTTCAGTCGGGAAATATCAAGAGCAATTTCAGTCGGTGACTGGCGGATCCGGCAGTTTTGGAAAGCGTGCCAGGCGATTTGACGGGTCATCCGGGTCAGGTCGGAGATAATTTCATGAAAATGCAAAATCGCATTGTCGGCGGCGGGATTAATTTCGGATCTTATCGCCGGTAGCAGTGAATGCCGGATATAATTGCGGGGAATGGCTGTATCCCGGTTGGTATGATCCTCATTGAAAGGCACATTGTTGGATCTGGCGTACTCATACAATTCCGATTTGAAAGCAAAAAGAAACGGGCGAACGATATTGCCCCTTTTAAGGCGGATTCCATGGAGTCCATTCAGTCCGGTACCTTTCAAAAGCCGCAGCAGGATTGTCTCCACCTGGTCGTCGGCGGTATGGGCGGTGGCGATGACGGAGCCGGGGTATTGAAGACTGATTTTCCGGAAAAAATGATAGCGCGCCGCCCGACCGGCGGCTTCGAGAGACAGTCCCCTGTTGCGAGCCAGATTCTGAACGTTTACCGATTTGCAGATGACATCACAATTTTTCGTTTGGCAATAATCTCTGACAAGCCGTTCGTCCCGGTCACTCTCGCCGCCGCGGATCTGGTGATTCAGATGGGCGACAATCAAACGGATTGCGTTCTCTTCCCGATAATGCAACAGACAGTGCAGCATGACCATGGAGTCGACACCGCCGGATACACCGGCGATGACCACGTGGGACACTTTCAGAAGATTGTGACGGGATACAAATTCGGTGAAATGTTCATATAACGACGACATATCAGGGGAGATCACTAAAAAAGGGATTGTTTATGATTTCGTCTGCAAGGGTTGTCGGTTCACCGTGTCCGGGATGTATTTGAAGGTCCGTGGGAAGCCGTTTCAGGTGCGCTAAACTCCGTTTTAATGCGGTAATTGAGCCGTTCGGGAGATCGGTTCGCCCGACAGAATTCTTAAAGAGCGTGTCACCGGAGAAGAGGTGTTTGCCGGTCAGGAAGCTGACGCTTCCCGGAGTGTGTCCCGGTGTATGAAGTACCTGCAGATGGTGATTGTTGATTTCCAGGATCTGACCGTCATGCAGATAGGAGGTAATTTGAGGCAGTTCCAGATTCATCAGTCCTAATAACCGGGCGGTGGAAATTGCGGAATTGTATGTGACCAGGTCATCGGAATGGAGCGCAAAAGGCAGGTCAAACCGGCGCTGCAATTCGGCTGCGGCGCCGATGTGGTCGGGATGAGCATGGGTATTGATAATGAAAATGGGAGTCAGATCAAATTCCGCCAGTTTATTGACAATGGTTGAGGCGTTATCGCCGGGATCGATAATAATGGCGTGATTGGTGACCGAATTACCCAGAATCCAGGTGTTTTCCTGAAACGGTCCGGTCACGACCGATTCGATAATCATCGTGGTCATTTCCTGTTAAATTTCATCAAATATCAGATCGTTGAGAGCGAGCATCTTTTCGCGATAACTGCGGGGGAAAAAGTACCAGACCGCTGCCGCGATGGAGCTGAGAATCGAGTTGCCATCCTGAAGAGAAAAGCTGTACCCGGTGAGTTCGGTCTGGTGGCGCAGATTCAGGGTCGGCACAGCCACCACCGCCTGATTCAATACTCGTCCGTGGTATCCCAAATCCCGTGAAAAAGCGACAATCTGGCTGGTGAGGGCTTTATTTGTCAGAGCAATCAGAGGATTTGCCTGCAATTTATTAATGATAGTCTGCAGAGTGGTGGCGGTTTTCAGGCGAATGTCAAAATGGATGACGTGCAAATACTGGGAATTGACTTTCAGGGTGGATGAAAAGAGGTCCATATTGTATCCAACGGAATGAAACAGTGCGGCAGCGTCCCTGGCTTGGTAGGTACCGTGTTGATCATCCTGATGGCTGCATACCTGAGGTGAGGGAATAAAGCCGCCGCTTTCGCTGACGTCATTGGCGCGCCGAATGCACACGAAGCGTCCGGATTCGATCTCCGAGTGTTTCTCATTCATGCCGAGGGTTTTGACGATGCTGGCGATGTTGTGAGCATTGCAGGAGACGATTCGCAGATAATTGTTCACGCCGTGCTGGAGAGCCTCGTCGTTGATATCAAAAGCATAATCCACGCCGAACCCGGGCTCTCTCGACTGGGCGATGAATAATCTGTTCTGGTCCAGGTGGGAATAAATCTGTCTTTTATTTTCGGTTGCCTGCCCCTGTTTTGAACAGTCGATGATTACACCGGCGCGCTGCATCGCTTCTGCGGAATGGTAGTCGATTTTACAACCGGCACTGGCAAATTCGTCGGAATACTCTGCGGGCACGCATAGCTTGGCGCCGTGTGCCACCAGTCCTCTGACCAGTGCGATATTCCTGATTTCCGATAAATCCGGCTGAAAGGTAATTTCGTCGATACCGAGCGATTTACGCCGGGATGCCAGAATTCCGATCAGTGGAGTTCCGACAGTGCCCGTGCCGACGATATGGATAATATTTCGAGACATCTGCTATGATATTGTTCATAAAGAGTTAAAAAACAGTTGTAAGTTAACAACAAATTGGCTTTAATAAAATTGAATCTTGATAATGTCGAGAGAGGTGACGAATGCCCCTGCCCGAATTATTTTTCTGGTAGCCTGCGGCTTATTTCTGGAATATCATCTTTTGCGAGATTCTCTTCCCGTCTGTTTCGAGAATGGCAAAATAGATTCCACTGGAAATCTGACCGCCGTTTTGGTTGCTGCCGTCCCAGAGAATCCGATAATCACCGTTGGGAAGTCGGGTGTCACAGAGAACCGCAATTTCCTGTCCCAGAACATTGAAAACGGAGAGCCGGTAATTATTTGGTTCGTGAATTTGAAAGGGGATCAGCGTGGCGCCGTTGAAAGGATTCGGGTAGTTGGGAGATAGCCGGAACCCGGTGCAAACGGGGTCGCCTGCATCGTCGCAGGAAAGTGAACTGGCGTCGTAAAAGGCAAAAGACCCGGGAAATGCGCCGGTTTGAAAATTGCAGATTTCGGTCCCGTTCAGATCGGTGATCGCAATATTGTCCGGTGCAACATAGTCGCTGAGTCCGAAAAATATATAACCGTCGTATGAGCTCATAGAATAGATGGTGCTGTAATCTCCGATATGATCGCTGGTATCCATGGTCAGGGAATCGGTCAGAGCATAAATGCCGTTCCGATAGGTTCGATAGATTTTATCGTTCAGAACCGTAATATCTCTGCCGAAAGAGTAACTGATTCCGAAGTCTTTGGTGATCACCTCACCGGTATTCAAGTCGATGCGGGAGTTCCCGGCATAGCTGTTCCAGTCGTTGTCGTAATAGGTGCTGGTGATGTAGAGGTAGTTCTGAAAGCCGATCATCTCTTCCGGACCGCTGACGACAGTGAAGGTGTCGGAGGGTTGAGGTGTGGTGTGGGAGACATCGAAAGCGATGACCCGGTTGGCGGCTGACCAGTCGGCGTTCATGGTGATGGTGGCAAATAAGCGTTCGTTGTAATAGAGTAAATCTTCGGGCAGCGCTCCCAAATTCAAAGTATCAATGATTGCATATCCGTCCAGATCGATCACCACGATGCCACCGAGATACCAGCAGGATACATAGGCGATATTGTTGATAATCTCGAGATCGCGGGGTCCGGCATTGGGCAGGTTAATGGTCGTCAGGTATTCGAAGCCATTCCGGAGATCGGCAATTTCAATTGTATTGGAGTTGTTCATGATAATAAACAGGCGGTCGCGATGAATTTTTAAATTTTGTCCTACATCACCCAGCGGATTGTTGCCTTGATCCCAAAAAAGAGGTCCGCTGATTTCGGTAAAATCCCGATCTATCGACCAGAGCGAAGCGTTCAGACTGCCAAAGTTGCCCTCACATAAAATATATGTGGAAAATTGTGCCAACAGGATAGAATGAAGAATAGTAATGATTACAGCAATGCGTTTCATATCTGTTAATCCTTTCATGGTAATCAATTGATTTCGTAGTGGAGAGTTATCCGCAGTGAGCGCGGCTGTTCGGGATAGCCCAGCAGCGTTTCATAGGTGTTATTGCCGAGATTATTCACCGCGCCGGCGATGATGAAGCTGCCCAGCCGGCATTTCAGCCGGTGAGACAGATTGAGTGCGAAGACGGTATACGGTTTTAATCTTAAATCTTCCGGCCAGCTGTACATGGCGAGCCGGCTGCTGACATGAACCATTTGCACCGAGATAAAGAATCTCTGTGGGTGCCAGCTGAGCGCCAGAGAACCGGTCTCCCGGGGTGCATATCGCAACGGTTTTTGATAGTAATCACCCGGTGTCAGATTGCTGGAGACGGCATAATTGTACCCGGCGTTGAGCGTTACCGGTATCTTTGGGTGTTGCCAGGCGAGGGAAATTTTATAACCTTTGCGAACGGCTTTTTCGATATTTTTGGGTTGCCAGTAGGATTGGATTGGTGTCCACAGGATAAGATTTTTACTCTCTTTGTGATACAGATGGATTTTGATGGTGCACCCTGCGAAACCGGTCAGCGAAAAACCGCCGGCGATCCGAACAGTCTGTTCCGGTTGTAAATCCGGATTACCCCCCGGTTTCCAGTAGAGATCGTTGAAAGTGGGATGGCGATAGAATTTTCCGGCGGTGGTATAAACGAGTCCCTTCTGATCCGGGAAATGCCAACGTATCTGTAAGTCGTGGTTAGTCGTGGAGAAGAGATTTGGAGAGTAATCGTGGATAATCATCGGACTGATGGAGAGTCGCTCTACAGGTGTGAATGTCAGCGCCGCCATGGTTTTATTGCTAAGACGATTATGGGAAGCGGTATTTGTACTGCGCAGATAATCATATTGGAAGTCGGTGGACAATGCCAACCGCAGATGGCGACCAAGCCTGCCAGCCTGCCTGACAAGGAACTGGTGGGTGAATAACGTATGTTCGGCATTGATATTGTTTTGGGGATTCACGTAATGATCCGTATTCCGCTTGATCAGAAAGTGAGAGTAGCCGTGTCCGATCCGGTTGACCCAGCCCAGTTTTGAACCGAACATCGTGAGTCGGTCATCCCGCTGAGCGTGGGGGGTCGGTGACCAGACCAATCCTGCGACGCCACGTTCCTGACGGGAATCCATGACGATGGTTTTCCAAAACAGGTTGGGTGAAAAAACCGTGGTAACTGTAGATGTAAGATATTGCTGGTCAAAGGTGTTGTTTTTACGTTTCAGGGGCAATTCGTTGACAGGGTTGATGGTCGGATAATCGGCGTCGTCGTGGCGTTTTCCCAGGGTGAAGTGAGCGCGGATTTTGCCGGTGCGGATTGCAAACCGACCGGTCAGGGAGCGATAGCCGAAGGAGCCGAATCCGGCGCTGAATCCTGTCTCCGATTCTTCCGGCTGTATCTGAATACTCCCTTCGGCGTTACCGGCTTCGGGATTTGCTTGATTCGGATGCGGCAGGTATTCAATCGCGCCGATGAAAGCGGAAGGTAATTGCGAGATATCCATCTGTCCGTTTTGGGCGCTGGTAAGGTCAAAACCGGCGTAATAGATATTGGTGTGCGAAGCCGGCGCACCGTCCAGACTGAGAGTTGTGATGCCTGCCGGACCACCGTAGGAGCGGAGATAGATACCGGGGATGGCGGAGAAAACCTGGTCGGGTTCGAGGTTTCCCATCTCTCTGGGGACTTGAATTCGAGCAAGATATTCCCGCGTCTCCCTTTGTGGCAGCCAACCGGAAATCTCCACTGAACCGATGGTCACAGGAGCGTAGTGCAGGCGGATTTGAAAAAAGCCGACGCTGTCCGGAATCGCAGCAATGGCGTTTTGGAATCCGATCCGCCGAAACTCGAGAGTATCGCCGGGCTGATGTCGATTCGAAAAGTAGATGCGTCCGTTTTCATCGCTTATCAGCCAGGAATCATCGGATTTGTTATACACAGTCACGTAAGGAATGGGGGTATCGTCATGAGCAACGACTCGACCGATGATCGGCGGACCGGCTCTTAGTCGCAAGGCGCACAAGAGTAGTCCGCTGATGATGATTGTTTTATTCGGAAAATGGATGAATGGAGAGAATGAAAATGGCATGGTTCTAATCCTTCCTTTGCCCGCGCAAGCGGATTAGAATGAATTATCCAGGTATCCTGACTCCCGGATCCACCGCGACTCTACACCTTCCAGCAATTACCGTGGTATTTGTAGGCGCGTCCTCGGTTACAGTAGCGGGGCTGTGCTCGATTCTCACGAGCTTCCCTGTCATAATCCATATCTAAAATAACATATTGAATATACGATGGTTTGAAAATTAAGTCAATGCTTATTTGCCATTGCCCGGGATTTTTATAAATTCGGTGTGCGGGAAAAAGGCATAAAACAGAGGGGTGCTATGAATTCCATATTGATCGGTTTGATTTTGTACCTGGCGGTGGTTCTGATCATTGGGTTGGTGAGTGCCGGTAAGAACAGAACACAGGCGGATTTTTTAATTGCGGACCGTAAACTGGGTGCCTGGGCAATCGCCCTATCGGAGCGAGCCAGTGGTGAATCCGCCTGGTTGCTGATCGGTTTGCCGGGAGCAGCACTGGCAACGGGGTTTCTGGAAATCTGGGCGGCGGTTGGTTGTATTCTGGGGATTATATTTTCGTGGCTCTATCTTGCTATCCCGCTGCGGGAGTTGGCGGGAACATATGACTCGATGACCCTGCCCGACCTGATTGCCGGCTATTTTCGTGATGAGACCAATGTATTGCGGATTACGTCATCTCTGATTATTACCTTCTTCTTCACATTTTATGTGGCGGCACAATTCAATGCTGCCGGAAAAGTGCTGAACGTAACCTTCGGGATTCCCCAATTTTCGGGAATGCTGACCGGTGCCGGCATTATTCTTCTGTATACAATATTGGGTGGTTTTCGAGCGGTGGTCTGGACCGATATGGTACAGGCTCTGATCATGATTGCAACCCTGATTATTCTGCCGGTGGTAGGCGTAGTGGAATTACTGCAGAATGGCGGGGCGGGAGAGATTTGCCCGGAAGCACTGTCATTGACCGCCGGTAAGACGGGATTCTGGGCATTTCTCGCAGTATTGAACGGACTCAGTTGGGGATTCGGTTACAGCGGTCAACCGCATCTGCTGGCGCGGTTTATCGCCATTCGCGATGTCGGTGAGCTCAAGCGCGGTCGAGGCGTGGCATTCAGCTGGGCGATACCGGCTTTTTTCGGTGGATTTTTTATGGGAATCATCGGGCTGGCACTGTACGGCACCGGACATTTTGAAGACCCCGAATTTATAATGCCCTTTATGGCATCGACTCTGCTGCCGGGCTGGATTGCCGGTATTCTAATTTCCGGAGCAATGGCGGCGATGATGTCGACGGCGGATTCCCAGCTGCTGGTAACGGCGTCCGCCATTTCCGAGGACCTGATTCACAAAGCCGGTAAGCGGAATCTATCACCCGCAAGCCTTCTCTCGGTCAGCCGGATTGTGACGACTCTGGTGGGTGTTTTCGCCTTTGGTCTGGCTTATTTTTCGACAGACCTGGTCTTTTCTCTGGTTTCCTATGCCTGGTCGGGACTGGGTGCCAGTTTTGGTCCGTTGCTGCTCTGCATTATTTACTGGAAAAAGGTGACCCGTAAAGGAGCGCTGGCTGGTCTGCTGACCGGTTCGGTGACCACCATCATCTGGAAAAATCTGCCGGTATTCAACAATGTTGTGACAGAGCGACTGAGCAGCTACGGTTTTGCTTTCCTGGCGATTATGATTGTCAGTCTTATGACACAAAAGCGACAAATGCCATCGTTTCAGTCGTAAATGCAATGTATTTAATACCAAGGCGATGAACGCCGGGGGAGTACTGGTACTTTATCTCAGTCGGGATAACCGTCGGAGTTCCGGCTTTGGCTCACTTGAAGAAGAAGTTTTCGGTATGCTTATACCGGATATTCCTGTTCCTTACAGACGATATTCATGGATTCCAGCTCCGTCAATACCGGTTGATATATTTCGGGCATTACCGGCGCGTATACACCACTCAGTTTGATTTTGCCCTGCAGGATCAGGCGGGTAGCAATAGCAGCCGGCAGACTGACGGTGCGAGCCATGGAGGAATCACCATGAGGTATACCGAAATCCACCATTGTGGAGGTGATTCGCTTCTTATGATCGGGCCACTCTGCCAGAAAGTCGTGATAAAGCACGAGCATATCCCGTTCACCCTCGCGATAGGGCATTTTTTCCATAAAGCGCCGGGTCATAACATCAAGATAGGTCGGCTCGTCCGGAAGTGGCTCGCTGCTGAAAAGCCCCAGCCATTCCAGTCGGTCGAGGACTTCTTCGCTGGCATCATCGCCAAGATATTTCTGAACGGCTTGCCGGGTGCTGAGACCCGCCGTGGCGTTTACCAGCCGGCGAGTCAGATCGTCAAAGCTCATGCCCTGCAGATCATGGCGCTCGGTCTCATCGAGAACACCCAGACGGGCGATACAGAGCATGGTTTCACACCAGCCGATATTGCGAATTGTACCGCGAAACATGGTTCTGACATCCTTTAATCCGTAGGTCTCGATGTAGGGCAAGGCGTTGCGGTTCGGGTAGGTCTCGAATGGCGGTAGTCCCTCAATATTCAACAGCCAGTGATGGCGGAAGAGGTCCTTCCCCTGGATTTCAATGATTTTGTCCTCTTTCAGATATTTGGCATCGTTGCGACCTGCCATTAACACACCGCGGGGACTCCAGCTGAATTTATATCCGAAGGGGTTATCATTGGCTTCCGGTGCCGGCAAGCCACCGCAATAGGAGCGAAAACTAACTACTTTACCACCGCTGTTTTCCACATTGTGGATAATGCGCATGGCGGACATGTGGTCAATTCCGGGATCGACGCCGATTTCATTCAGTATCAACACTCCTGCCTGGCGCGCCGGTTTGTCAAGTGCTTTCATGGCGTCACTGATGTAAGAGGTGGTGACCATCTGTTTTTTGTGTTTGATACAGTAGCCGGCGACCTTTACATGGTAAGTATAGGGCAGCAGGCTGATAGCCAGGTCGGATTGCCTGATCAATTGCTCCAGTTGGGAATCGTTCTTGACGTTCAGTTCAATTGCCGTACCCTGAGGATGTCCGTCAATTAGTTTGTCGGCTTTGCTGACCGTCCGACTGGCGACGGTTACCTGAAACTCCGGGATATCCAGCAGATAGCGCACCAAAGGTCTTGAGACCAAGCCTGCTCCGAGAACCAGCACCTTTTTCATGATAATCTTCCTTCAAATAATGGTTACAATTATCGAACGCTGTTACAGATTCTTGATGTAATCACGCATATAGGTATAATCCGGCGTGAATTGACCATGATATAATATTGTTGCCCGCTTCAGTTCAGGTGGTAAATTGACACTCTCAAAATCCCGGGAAAAATCGGTTTCCAGAAGCTGCGGAATAAAATCCTTCAGTACCGTACTGAACACCGTCGATGACTCTTTCGGCAGTTCACAGGGCAGATTATCCACCGCCAGTACAACGGGGCCATAGCCCGCTGTGCCGTATTGTATCTGCCCGGTATCGGGATTATAAACGTAAACCGGATTGCCGGAATCCGTTACCGCCAGATTGCATTCGATGGAGCCGCCGACGTCACATGTGATATCACCAATTACCTTCAGCGGTAACCAGGAAAAGTTATCTCTTAAATAGCGTTTGGTGACAAGGCGGGGGTAGCGGCTGTCCCAATAGATCGCATTGATCAGCATTGATAAATAGGGCAGATGTTTGTCAAATTTTGATTTATATTTTTCGGGATGTTGATAGTATTCCCGCAGCTGAAACCGACCCGATGAATCCCGTGGTTCGACCAGGTCTTCTTCCTTAAAAACAACTTTGTAAAGGTGTTTGTTTGAAAAAACGCCTTTTTGATAAAACGCAGCCAAATCTTCGGGCTGGATTTCGATATAAGGAAATGTATCGAAGATTTCCTGAGCGCCTTTGGAAACATTGCCGTAGCCGGCAAAACCGACGATCAGAGGCGTCAATTTTTGTGGGATTCCCTCCCGGGTGAACCGCTGTGCCTGATCCCGATAGGCTTTTTTTACCGATTTCAGGTCACCGTACTGGAGTGCCGGTTTCAAATTGGCAAACAGGGTGCTGATTCCTTCATCCTGAAGCCGCTTTCCCAGTGCCCAGAAGGAATCGATCATTCCGGCAATACCAGCGAAGCGCCCGAAAAATACCAGCCGTCTGCCGTTTTCATCGACGATTTTTTCATAGTCGATGAGGGTGGTCTTCAGGTCCACCATTCGTTTCAGCGTCGGCATATTGTACGGCTGTCCTTTGATGGTATGGGAAAAGAAGATATACTTTTTGCCGGGAAGGAAGTAATTGATGGGGATCTCTTTTACAGCCAGGATCAGATCGCAGCCGGAGAGATCCTCGCTCACCGCAGCGCCGGCTTGACGATATTCCGTGTCACGGAAGGCACGTATAGCAGAGGGCTGGATGAAAATTTCCGCGGCGGATTTTTCCCTGATCTGGAGGACATGCTCCGGTATTAACGGCACCCTGGCTTCATAGTCGTTTTTATCCTCACGTCGTATTCCGATGCGCATGATCCCTCGGTGGTTGTTGAAAACTTTAGAAAGTTAAGAGAAATTACATTGAAAGAAAAGGAATTTTAACCGGAAATAATGAAAATATTGGTGTGATGTTTTTTATACGGCAATGCCGGGGAAGCGGAGATTATGTTCAACCACGTTGTGGTTGGTTTTGTGGAAGGGATTTTGTTTCCCCGAATTGCATCCGGGATTATTCGCGTTCAATCCAGATGTCGGGAATTGCTGGGAATTACCGGAGACTTTTTTCCAGCGCGGTGGCGGTATCGGTGTCGGAGTCGCGGTATTTAATGATAACGGCACAATATCCGTGCAATCCGTGGTGGCGGGCAAAACCGGACTTTATTAACGGACGGCTGCCGGGAATGACCACGGCGTTTTCCGGGATTACCAGCGGCTGCTTTTTATTCCCCTTTAATACTTCCTGACGAATGAGATCGTAAACCGGTAGTGATGCAGTAAGAATCGTTCCCGCCGCCAACACTGCACCTCGTTTAATCAAAACACCTTCAAAGATGCCGCAGTTGCCACCGATCAGCACATCATCTTCGATGATAACCGGTCGGGCGCCGATCGGTTCGAGGACACCGCCAATTTGGACACCGGCACTCAGGTGAACCCGTTTGCCGATCTGAGCACAGGAACCAACAAGTGCGTGGGAGTCAATCATCGTATCGGCATCCACATAGCTGCCGACATTGACATAAGCCGGTGGCATGATTACGACGCCCGGCGCCAGAAAACTTCCGTTTCGGATGCTGCTGCCGCCGGGGACGATCCGGATTTTTTGTTGAATGGTTGTGGATTGCAGCGGATAGGTGTCCTTATCAAAATAGGGAAACATGCCGCTGGAATAATCGGTCAGTTTGCCGTACCGAAATCCCAGCAGAATGCCCTTTTTAACCCACTCGTTTACACGCCAGGCTGTACCATTGCAATAGGCAGCCCGCAGCTCTCCGGAATTCAGTTGACGGATCATCTCGTTGAAGACCTGTTGAAAATCGGCGGGTGGCTGTGGCGCTGCAGCGGCAAAGATCGTTTCGATGGATTGCTGAAGTGGACTCATGGAAATTCCCTTTTTACAGCTGTTCATTTTCGTTTAATAAGTGTAAATCAATTAGAATTTTACGCAGAGTAGCGCGGTTGTTCGGCGCCATGGGTACCAGCGGAAGCCGGAAATTATCTGCGATGATGCCCATCATTGCCAGGGCGGTTTTTACCGGGATTGGATTGGTTTCGATGAAATTTGCCTCCATCAGCGGCAGCAGTTGCTGGTGGAGTTGGCGCGCCATGTTCCAGTCGCCGTTCATGCCGGCGGATATCATTTGACTGAACAGATCGGGCGTCTCATTGGCTACGACGGAGATTGTGCCGTCGCCGCCCAGTGCGATGAGAGCAAGACTGAGGGCATCATCTCCCGAAAGAACCAGAAAATCGGCGGGTCGCTTGCTCAGGATATTCATGATCTGCGACATGTTTCCGCTGGCTTCCTTGATGCCGATAATGTTGTCAATCTCAGCCAGCCGCAATACTGTTTTGGCGTCGATGTTGGAGCCGGTGCGTCCGGGAACGTTGTAGATAATCAGCGGAATGCTGACCGACTCGGCGATGGTGCGAAAGTGGCGGTAAAATCCCTCGGGAGTAGGCTTGTTGTAATAGGGTCCGACCGACAGGATGGCGTCGGCTCCCCGCTCTTCAGCATGCCGGGAGAGAGAGATGGCTTCATGGGTAGCGTTGCTGCCGGCGCCGCAGATAACGGGCACCCGGTGATTGACCTGTTCGATGATAATGTCCATTACACGATGGTGCTCTGCATGGGAGAGGGTTGCGCTTTCGCCGGTGGTGCCGCAAGCCAGGATGACGTTCGTACCCATCTCAATTTGCCGGTCAACCAGCATACGAAGTTTGATTTCGTCAATTTCACCTCTTTCATTGAATGGGGTAATCAGGGCGACGGTAGATCCGCGGAATTGTTCAATATTCATGATTGTTTCCTTTCATTTAATGAGTTTGAGTTAGCGATTCCATAAAATCGTCCATGGTATAAATGCCCTTTTTGCCGATCAGCCATTCGGCGGCTTTCAGAGCGCCAACGGCGAAGCCGGTGCGACCGTGGGCTTGATGGCGCAGGGTGATTGTATCATGCTCCGAATCAAATCCGACTTCGTGGGTGCCGGGAATCCGACCGACCCGGGTGGAAGTGACATGAAGTGCCTGGTCTTCAATCGTTCCGGCATAGGTTCCGGACATTATTTCTGATTTTGTCCGGGCGTTTTTAATCAATATATCCGCCAGTTTTAGAGCGGTTCCGCTGGGGCTGTCGGCTTTGTGGCGGTGATGCCATTCATGAATGTAGCAATCGTAATCCGGCAGAGAACCAAAAAGCCGGGCGGCTGCTTCCAGCAATTTGCCAAACTGATACACGCCGATGGAAAAGTTCGGGCTATACAGAATTGTCAGATTTTCAATCTGTTTCATTCGGTCCAGCTGGTGATACCAGCCGGTGGTGCCCTCCACGATCGGCAGATTCATGTGCGATACCAACCGGAGATTGGGAATCACTGCCTGAGGGCAGCTGAAACTGATAATCACCTCGGCGTCTTTGAGGTTGGAGTCCGTTTTCAGCGGATTATCCAGGTCAAATATGGCACAAATCCGGTGACCGTTTCTTACTGCTGCCGACTCGACAGTGTGTCCCATACGACCGTAACCCAGGATAGCGATGTTCATCTTTTCCTCCGTAATACCTATATGATTTGGATGTAGAAAATAGGTATTACTAAGCCTGTTTGGGGCGCTTAGCGGTACCTATCGGGGATTTTTCGGGCAGAGCAGGGTTGCCTTTTGGCGAACACAGAACGGCGTCGTCCACCGGTATTTTGCCGGTGTCATGCCACCCGTGTTCTGTTTCGATAATTATTCGCAACGTCTCTCCCGAATTCAATTTGGGTTTTAAGATAAAATTAATTTTAAATTAATCAAGAAATAAAATCGAATTAAATAAATAATGTTCACTTTAAATTATCTTTGATATAGTTAGTTAGGTGAATATATTAATTTATTTATGAGTGCGGCATGACGTACCAGACAGAATTGTAAAAATTGTGCGAATAATATTTTTTTGTAAATTTTGTTTTCAGCGCAGTGCTTGAAATAACTCACCAGCGATACTCAATTAGAGGAGGGGAAAATATATATGCCGGATAAAATTTTTAGCGTGCCGAAATCCTTTTTGTTGGTCCTGCTGGCTGCAATTATCCAAATAACGCTTCTGCCGGCGTTCACCATCAGCGGTCACGTCACGGACCTGGTCACTGAAAAGAATTTAGTCGGGGTCAATGTCGTCATTATCTCCGACGAATATGCTATTTGCGACACTGTTATAACCGATTATCTGGGGAATTGGGATTATACGAGCAATTCATCCGGATTAAACGAACATCCGGCACTGCCGCGGGATTTTACGGTCTATCAGAATTATCCCAATCCCTTCAATCCGAGTACCAGGATCGAGTTTGGCATTGCCGCAGCGGGGGAGATGGAGATTGCCGTTTGTAATATTCTCGGACAGGTGCTGGCTTCGAAACAGCAGTATCTGGCGACGGGAAACTATCAGATTGAGTGGCAGGGCGGCGGTGCGGCGGGCGTCTATTTTTATACGATTCGCAGCAATGGAAAATCGATCACCAGGAAAATGATCCAGCTGGACGGTGGCAGTGGTGGCGGTCTATCGGAGATACATGGCGCCTCTTACCATCGCGGTGATTTTTTAGTGAAGCCCGGCGCAGTGCCTCTGAGGATTATTTACGATAAATTTGCCTATGCCGGCGACACCGCAGCTGTCACTGTCTCAGGGGGAGAATTTTTTCATGTACAACTGGAAACAATTCATAACCGTCTTACGCTGATTGATCTGCACAACGATGTTCTGGAGCAGATGCTGGATGATACAGCCTATCACTGGATGCCCCGGCATACCTATCATCATACCGATATTCCCCGGTTAATTGAGGGCGGGGTGGATATTCAATTTTTTGTTGTCTGGGTTTCCACCAGTTATGCAGGCTCCTACTATCAGACCGCGCAGCGCGCGCTTGATTTGTTTCAACGGGAGTTAAACCTGTATCCGGAATATGTTCAGCAGGCGCGCACGCTTGACGAAGCGCTGACAATCAATCTGGATCATAAAATCGCTGCGGTGATGTGCGTCGAGGGTGGACATGTCATTGAGAATGACATGAATAAGCTGATCGAACTGTACGAAGCCGGGATGCGTTATCTGACGATCACGTGGAATAACAGCACCGACTGGGCGGTTTCCGCAAAGGATGAACAGTATTATCAGAGCCGCAGCGGGGGATTGAGTGATTTCGGTCGTCAGGTGATTCGCACGCTGGATTCATTGGGGGTTATTATTGATGTATCGCATGTCGGCATAGAAACGGTCAGTGATATTCTGGAAACGACAGTCAATCCAATTGTCGCGACCCATTCCGGGGCGCGGGCGATTTGTGACCATTACCGTAATCTCTACGATGATCAGATTGAAGCTATTGCCGCCGGAGGCGGGGTGGTGGGGGTTGTATTTTATCCCTACTTTATAACCGGTTCCCGGAATGCCACTATCAATGACGTCATTGCGCATATTGATCATATCGTCGATTTGGTCGGGATCGACTATGTGGCGTTGGGCTCCGATTTTGACGGAATTGAAAGGACCGTGACCGGTCTGGGTGATGTGTCGAAATTTCCCGATTTGAGTCTGGCACTGCTGAATCATGGCTATTCCAGGGAGGATCTGGCAAAAATTCTGGGCGGTAATTTTCAGCGGGTATTCCGGCAGGTCTGTTCCAAAACGCCCACCTAATCCGTCTCTTGATAATAACAGAATAGAGAAAAGCCGGTCTTATAATAAAAAAGCCCCAAAAATTTGGGGCTTTTTTATTTGTAACATTAATTTTTACCAGCGGTTACGATTTCCGCCACCCCGATTGCCACCGCCACTTCTGTGCGGACCGCTTCCACGGTTCTCACGGGGTTTGGCTTCGTTGACAACCAGCACGCGACCGTCCAACTCTTTGCCATTGACTTCCTGAATTGCTTTAAGTGCTTCGGATTTTTCCGGCATCTCGATAAAACCAAACCCGCGCAATTCATCGGTATAGCGGTCTTTGATTAAGTTGACTTCCGCAACATTACCGTATTCGGTAAACAGATTGCGAACTTCATCTTCACTGGTGCTTCTGGGTAAATTACCCACATAGATATTCAACGTTAACTCCTCTGATTCTCTTGAATCACTTTTCTTATTAATTATCCTCGCGAATTCCTGACCAAATCAGCCAAAACCGCCGGGAAGGCGGTTTTAATGGACAAATATGTTTCATCGAATTCAAATCGGGTTAATATAGATGGTAAATGCGGATAAACCTAAGCTTATTTTGGAATTTGATGAATTATTTTAATTTTTCGAGTCGTTCGCGCCAGCTGTCTCCGATGGGAATCGCTTTATTTGTCCTGAGATTTATGATTACAAAGGTAACTTCGGCATCGGCAATCAATATTTCCGAGCCGGCAAGATAGATGGAATGCCTGAAGGTGGCACTTTTGGTGCCGATTCTGCTGATGTTTGTGCGAATTTCGAGAACGTCACCCAGTTCTGCCGGATGGCGGTAGTTGATGTTCGTATTGACGACGACGAAACCGAATCCTTTGTCATGAGTTTTGGGAAAATCGAAGTACCGCTCCTTAATTGTCCAGCGCGCCTCTTCCAGAAACTCCAGATAGCGGGTGTTGTTTACATGACCGTAAAGGTCGAGATGATAGCCCCGAATTTTAATGGTAATGATATCCTGCATTTTCGATTCTCCTGTTAATGAGGTAAGCAGTAAGCAAATGTAACGAAATAACCGGTAAAGGCTATAAAAAATAATCATTCCGGGAAAAATCACTGTTGGAAATTAGAAAATGTTTATCTATTTTTCAGCAGATAAAATGAACGATTCATAACAGCATAAATTTTTACGTCGAAAGGGACAGGCGAATGAATATTGTCAATTCCCAGCTGATCAAAGAGCTGAACGAGACCAGAATATTAAACCTGGTTCGCGCCGAGGGAACCATCTCGCGGGTAGAGCTGGCGAAAAGGACCAGGATTTCCAAAGTAGCGGTCTCCGATATTGTCAGCCGTTTAATAGAGGCTGGTTATATTGCCGAGATCGGTAAAGGGGAATCCACGAAGAGGGGCGGCAAACGTCCGACACTGCTGAAATTGTTGCCCAATAACGGTTTTGTCGTGGGTATTGAAATTCACAGCAGCTATGCCAAGGTCGCCATTGCCAATCTGGATTCGGAAATTGTCAGTGAAAATATTGTGCCTTACGAAACCGGCGACACAATTGTGCATGTACTGCCGAAAATCACCGCATTGCTGGATTCGATGTTGAAGAAAAAAACTATTTATCGTAAAAAGCTGATCAGTATCGGTATCGCCGTGCCAGGATTCATTGATTACGAAAAGGGTGAGATTGCCTTTGCAGTCACAATTCACGGTTGGGTGCAGCATCCGCTGGCGTCGGTTTTCAGCGAAAGATACCGGGTTCCGGTGCTGATCGAAAACGACGTCAATGCCCGCACGTACGGCGAACACCTGCTGGGCGCCGGTCGTAACACCGACAATATGGTCTGTATCTGGTTGGGTGAGGGACTGGGTGCCGGGATTATCGTTGACGGCAACCTGATTCGCGGTCGTTACGGCAGCGCCGGTGAGCTGGGCTACCTGGAGCTGGGACATCACCTGACCAATCCTGCGCTGGTTAAAAACCTGTATACCAACCAGCATCGCTTTGGGAGCATTATGAGGGAACAGCATCTGCTCGAAACGA
This sequence comes from Fidelibacterota bacterium, assembly GCA_049975265.1. GTDB lineage: Bacteria > Fidelibacterota > UBA2242 > UBA2242 > UBA2242 > B118-G9. The sequence continues at coordinate 44,561 of JBNGDF010000002.1, read as the reverse complement.
TCAAGCTCAAAATTCAGTATGATAAACATTTGAGCCATCAGGACGTTGAGAAATTGAAGCTGGAGGATTTACTGTCTGATGAACAGCATGAGTATTCGGCTATTGTGCGGGAAGTACTGGATGAGTACGCCATGCTTTTGGCTATTCTCTGCACCGATTTGATCAAGACATTGAACACGAGTAAAATCATTCTTTCCGGTAAAATTATCGAGTATTCCGAGTACCTTCTGGATAAGTGTCGCCAGATCGTCCAGGAGAATATGCACAATATCCCTTTCAAGGCGACGCCCATCGAAGTGGGTATCCTGAAAGAGGAGGGCTGTATGAAGGGGATCATTTCCATGGCGCTGCAGGTTATTTTTGAACCGCTGTTGAAAACCCGCAGCTTCAAGAAAGCATCAATTTATTATCAGTAAAAAGAGTGTCTGAATAAAAAAAAGGCTGTCCGCAGACAGCCTTTTTTTATGGCAGGTTTGTTCTGCTATTTCAGCAGAATCATTTTCTGAGACTTGTGGAATTTGTCCGCCTGCATAACGTAGATGTAGTAGCCGGAACTGACCATCTTACCGTAATTATCCCGGGCATCCCACTGAATCGTCTGGTAACCGGCTCGCTGTCTGGCATTGACCAGGGTCCGCACCTGACGACCCATCAGGTCATAGATCATGATCCTGACATGGGCATCTTTCGGTAGGTCGTACTTGATTGTGGTAATCGGGTTGAAGGGATTCGGATAGTTCTGATGGAGGGCGAAGACCTTCGGCAAGCCCAGCTCACCGTCAATACCAACTTCCGGCATATTCACGGTGATGCTGATGGTATCGGAGCTGCTGAAGGCACCCCAGACATCCTTGGCTAAGACATAGACCTTGTAGCTGCCGTTGTCTTCGTAAGTCGGGGCATCAATCAGTTTAGTGGTATCACCAGTAGAGAACTGATCAACCACTGTATCCTGATCTGCATCCAGTACGAAGAATTCATAGGATACCTTATCGCCGTCAGGATCAACCGCTTTCGTCCATTTGACTTCGATCAGAGAATCCTGAACCACATCGGCGTCAGTGATTTCGTAACCGTCGGTGGGTTTCAACAGAGTAACTGCAGACGGTGCAGAATTGCTATTGGGTCTCTGCGTAAACTCGTCAAAGTACAACACCACGTCTTTGTCCTCGGTGCAGCGGATGTGAATGCCTTCTATCAATACCTTATCACCTTCGACAATCCCGTTGCCATTGACCCATCCTTCAGCCTCATCATTCTGAAGGTCAAAACTGACTACCTGCCAGTCGTCCTCAGTGACGGAAACACGGGTCCAGGGACCTTGTTCATATCCTGTATCCTTGATTGACAGACGCATCTCAACTTCGGCGTCGGTTCCTTTGACCATAATCATCAGTGTCGAGGTTGTACTGACGTTATAGGTCCAGGGATAACCATACAGATCGCGGACGTACCAGCCACCTGCAATTGCCGGATCATCTACGATGGTCATTTTCCCGGATTTCGATCCGCGATAGGCTTGTTCATCGGACACCGCAAATGTTGTTGCATCTGCATTTGTACCAACAGTAGATCCCGAATAGTTCGGATCCAGGAAACTGCCGATATTCGATTCGAAGGGAGTAATCACTTTAGCGGCGTCCTCCGGATGATTCTCACTGAACGGAATCAGTACCTTTCCTGCATAGACCGTATCCGCTGTGGAAATGGTACTGCCGGGGGCTGTTATACCGTTATATGCCAGCGCGATATGATGATCTTCCGGCAGATTTCCGGTGATTCTGATCGCATTGGGAGCAATACTGTCCACAGCCGTAGGCGTAGAAGCACCGGGGACGGTCTGGTCAAGGATGGTGAAATTCCCGACAGCCGCGGCGTCAACAGGCAGGCTGAATACCGCATATAATTTCGGCGCGCCGTCAACCAGAACCACGTCCGCATAGACGATTTCCGGCGGAGCTTCGAAGTCGAAGGTGATTGCAATCGTATCGCTGGGGGTTTTTCCGCCCATTGTATCAGCGGCGACCACGAAAACGTCGTAAGTTCCGTTCATGACCCAGGGCTTTTCATTTTCGAGAACCATATAGGTCATTGTATCAGTGGTCACGATTTCTTCATAGGAACCAGTGGGTAAGACCACGACCTCGTAGGAAATATCATCGCCATCGGGATCAACCGATTTTGTCCACTTGATGACCAAGGCGTAGAGTGAATCGGTTCCGACCTCGATTTTCTTAATATCGGCATGATCGAACGATGAGATCACGGTGGAATCCGCCGGACTGACAATTTCAAATGCCGTGGGAACCTTGTTGCATGGTGAAAAATCAGCCAGGCTTCTCGGCAACAGTTGGGCACCTTTATAGTCACCCACAATGCCGGTGATGTCAATCGGCCACATCGATGGTTTCGGCGAGCCGTCAATATCGGTATCCTTGTCAATGTAGCAGTAGAAAGTAGAATCGTTACTGTCTTTCAGATTGAACCCCTTGTTGGAACCTTCCGTTGAAGCCCAGTCGAGACCGCTATCCAGTGTATCACAGGCTTCAATTGTCACCAACATGCCCTCATAAGCTTCGCCATCCATATCAGCAGCGGTAATGACGACTGGTACAACTTCATTACCCTTGCTCAGCACCATGAAGTCTACCATCGGATCGATTTCCAATAATCCGTTGTAGTCTTTTTGGGTACCGATAACCAGGATTTCATCGCCAAGTTCTACTGTTTGGGCGCAGTTGTAATTATAAACTGCATAACCGGCGGTGGCATCCTGGAAGTAAACAGCACCAGCTGAACCGAAATGAGTCGTCGTCGTAACAACGCCAATTGTCGCCACCTTTTCACCAACGGGTACAGCCCGAGCTTCGGCAACTGTCGATAGGGTTGTCAGACCGGGAACATAGTTGTTCTGGTAGCTGTATTCATCAACCCAGACAGTGTCGGCGCCCCCACCACCCTGTCCGGCGATATAAAGCGAACCGGTTTCATTGATGGCATAACCGATGACTGTGAAAGTTGTAAAATCGTCATCCGATACACAGGAGACCCGATAATCACGATCGCCTAAGCCGTCAATCCCAAAATAGAGATATTGAGATGCCGGGTTGGCGCTGAAACTCCCTTTGGTTTTGATCCTGGCAGATGCCTTAAAGAATGTGTTCGGTTCGGCAGTGACTGTCCGCCGGGCATCGAATGTCCAGCCGCCATCAGAAAGCTGCATTACCGTATCTAAATGGGCTCTGGCGGTAGATCCTTCATTATCGGAGCGCCAGTTGGCTATATCGTCGGCGGTGGCAAAATCTTCGATGATATCCAATTCACCCGGAGCAATATATTTTTTAATATCATCGGCACCGCGGGGATTAATTCGATAGTAATCTCCGTCGTAATCCACCACTCCGACAATATCATAGGCGCTGCCAACGGACAGAACGACATTACTTAAATGATAATCAACATTATCACCAACATAAAAGTAGGTTGTGCTGTCATCGTCAGTACATAAGTAAGTGTAATTTGTAGGTCCGGATATGACCACAGCACTGTCAATCTTGACCAGCTGACCTTCCCATTTTTCGGCGGGATCGGTATCGGCGGCGATAGAGGTGTCAATATCGGCACCGGCTATTTCAAAGGGACCATAAGGATCATTGCCGCTGGAATTGATCGAGAGAAGTACCGGGCTGACCAGTTCGGTGAGATTGTTATATTCCGTTCTTTCAGCCAGAAAAGTAATGTGGTCACCCACCGCTACCAGGGCATCGAAATTGTAATCAAAAATCAGGACACCGGAGTGTTCGCCGCCTTCGGCGTCATTGACCCAGACATTGTTATAGGCGTCATTGGCAGAAACATAACCCTGGAATAATGCAACGTGTCCATTCTCAATATGTCCGGCAGGATTTGTGACACTGGTCCAGCCGATGGGTGTAATGCCGGCGTAAAATACGGCGGTATCGGTGTTGGCGGCATCCACCAGCGTGTCCAGGATCAGGTCATACATGATTTCGGCACCGGCTTCAAGAACGACAATTGAGGCGTCTACCGGATCAATGGTCGCCGATGTAAAGGTTACGCCCGCTGTTCCAAGCAGAGTATAATTTACCGGATCAACAGTCGTCATATTGTCAGTGTACTCGATGGTAATAGCCGTTCCACTGGTGGGATAAGCTTTGGCTAATTTTAAAGGCAGTTTATTGGTTGCACCCGGAGTTCTCTCCTGAATCTGCCAATCTCCGTTGCCGTAAGCAGGTGCAGCGCCGCCCTGTCCATCGGATTTACGGGAAGTACTGCCAGTAGACCCGGCTTCAAGATTTATTGCTGTTGTTCCAAATGCAATGTTTAATTCAGCATCATCACCGCCATAGATGACTGCATCAATCTGAGTTCCTCCGGAAGCGGCTAATGTTGTTGCATAATCTGTATTTGTAAAGGCGGATACGCTGGCGCCTTTGACCAGCGCAACACCATCCTGACCATTCTGAAAAGAGGTCCAGGTAGCGTTCTGGTCGGGTGTATAGCCTTCGATATCGGTGACACCGGCTTCTGCCAATACATAATAACCTTTTGCCGGAATGGTACCGTTCAATGCAGTGGCCTGGTATATCTCTTCGTTATAACCATTAACAAAAACCAGTACATAACCACCCGCATCCAGATCAATTGCCGCATCAGTTGTGTTATATAATTCAATATACTCTTTTGCTGACGTATGAGTATCGAATTCATTAATGACTACATCCGGTGGTCCTGTCACAGTTACTGTTTCCAAGCACGGTGTCGTAAAGCTGTTCGGACCGTCGGGAGGTGATGTTATCGTCCAGTATTCAGCAGAATTATCCACCAGATACATGTTACCGGCGGCATCAAAAGCCACATCCCAGCTTCTTGTTAAAGTTGAATTGACCGTTTCGACTAAGTCACCGGTAGTAGCATCAAAAATATAAACCTTGTTCGAATAGTAATCACAAAAAGCCACCCGATTGCGAGGTTCATCTAATCCGATCCCTCTCGAACCAGTCAGCTGTTTTGTAACTGTCCATAGAGTGTCATCAAGGGTATAAGGTGTCTGGCTACCATCATCTACCCAGGGCTTATATTTGATGAGAGGATACGCTTCGCCGGCTGCCTTTAAGTCAATAGGATTACCGTCTTTATCCAAAGGTTCACCCTTGGCTGAGCGGAATTCACAGAAGTAGATACTTCCGTCGCTGCCTACTTCTACATCGTACTGGTAATATAGACCGCTGGGACGTTGAATAATTTCGTATCCTACTTCTCCATCCGGCATGACGTCGTTAAGTCCTATGTCATATTTCTTTATTCCGGTATAATCACCATAATGACCATCTGCTGTATAGATGGCGCGGTCGGCTCCTGTTCCGGCAACCCAGTGACCGGCTATATACTGTCCTGTTTCCTTGTTAGAGTCACCAATCACTAGTTTTTGAGAGGTGGCATCTATCTCTGCATCAAAAGCATATAACCGATCGTTTGCATAATCACCCACATACACCATATCGTCAGGCCCAACCATCACCTTATGGGGTGAACCATTTGTTGATGAAGGCCATGCTACTCCACCGGTAGATTGACCAATTAATTCCTGATCCTGGGTGTACATCAGGATCCCCTGAATAGTTTCAAAAGCACCGGTGTTTGTGCTCGTACCTGTGGCTTTATTCGTTACGTAGATACGACCAAAATACGGACTATCCGGATTACGATTGACCGCAATCCCACGTGGCGAATAAATTGCGGTTTTCGTATCATCACTGATTTTAGTCCACGCTGTGTAACCATCATCACTGGCGGTTACTTCTATGGAGTAAGCACCTGGTGTGGCGATAGTTACACCATCAGTATAAGTACCATCCCATTCAACGGAATTAAGACCTTTTGGAGCAGTAGCCAGTGATATGGTCTTAATTAAATCGGTATCGCTGTTATATATCTTAACATCGACACCGTTGTCAGCGGCTTCATTCAGGATAAATGAAATCGTGACGGTTGCGGTTCCATCGGCTTGTAGTGTGTTACTGCTGACTTCAACATTCGTTGCGTATACATTTGCATACGAATGAATCGAAAGCGCCAGCAATAGTACCAAGCCGATTAACAAAATTCGAATTTTCATTCTCTCTCTCTCCTCTTTTGTTATTGAAATTTTCTAAAATCGTTGATTTTCCGATCACAACTCCTCTTTTTTTCCTCCTTTCTTCACAATGACAAATTTCACCCGGGATTTTCATCCCCGATTAAGTTAATTAGTTTATCTTACCAAGCATATGTGACTATTTATGAAATTTTGGAATCAATTTCAATAGAAAAGTGTACGTTTTTGTAAAAAAATTGCCGTATTGAACCTCCGCTTTGTTCATCTGCACCAGCTATACCGATACATAGGTATCCAGTTCATCGGCAATCCGGCGGATTATTGCGGTGCGGTCACGGTGCGGGAGGAAGGCGCTTTTGAAACCGTTGATGATGATCTCTTTGAAATCGGCAATCTTCAAATTGAAATAGCGCTGTGCCAGCAGATACTCTTTGGTCAGATTGGTATCGGAGATGAGCCGGTTATCGGTGTTCAATGTGACCCGCAAACCGTAGTCGTAGTAAAACTTGAATGGGTGCTTTGCATAGGATTGGACGCTGCCGGTGTGGATATTGCTGGTCATGCAGATTTCCAGGGCGATGCGGTGATCGTTGATATAGTTCAGCAGGTCGCCGTCCTCTTTCAGCCGGACGCCGTGTCCGATGCGATGGGCGCCGCAGTAGTGCACCGCCTGGTGAATGGATTCGGGACCGTAGTCCTCGCCGGCATGCAGCGTCGTGTTGATATTATTATCAAGAATCAGGTAAAACGCCTCTTTATGGTCTTTGGCGGGGAAATTTTCCTCGACTCCTGCCAGATCAAAACCGACGACACCCCGGTTTTTGAACGCCACCGCCAGCTCGGCTAGCTGGTAGGAAACTTCCGGTGAGATGCTGCGGATTCCGCAGATAATGACGCCGGTTTTGATTTTGAATTCGTCTTCCGCCTGTTTGAGTCCCTTAATGACCGCATCCACCGTCTCCATCGGCGTCATTCCGTGGCTGGTGTGAAGGATCGGTGAGTAGCGCACTTCCAGATAGAGGACATTCTCCCGGCTGCAGTCTTCTGCCAGTTCAAAAGCCGCCCGGGACAGCGATTCCGGGGTTTGCAGAAATTGAAGCGTCAAATCAAATTTTTTAATGTACTCGGGCAGGGAGATATGATTTTCAGTGACAGTCAGCAGCCGGCGTAACTGGTCAGTATCGCGGGTTGGAATGGGAACCTTGTCCTTTTCGGCTAAATCGAGAATCGTTTCAATCCGCAGCGAACCGTCGAGGTGACAGTGCAATTCCGTTTTCGGCAGCTCCCGGATGAAATCTTCGCTGATTTTCACTTGGGTTTTCATTAATAGCTGATGAATCCTGCGGTTTTTAGTTGCCGTAAAAACAGCCCGAAGCGTTCGTAGACGGGTTCGATTTTGTCGCCCAGTTCCGCCTGGAGTTGTCGGGCAATTTCGAGGGCATTGCGTTGACCGTCAATATAGTTCCAGACGCAGCTGCCGATTTCGTCCAGGTAAACGCGGAAATAGGGACGTTTCATCCGCGGCATGAGATATTTCTGGAAAACCGCAAGCCGGAATTTCGGCTTAAGCAGGATAACTCTGCCGTCCTCACCACATTCATAACTGACGAGCCGGCAGGGGATGAGCCTGTCCATCGGCAGACCACCCTCCCCGCCGGTTGATTTTTCTGTCTTTATTCTGTTTTTTTCTTCGATTTCAATAGCTCCGCATAGGGAAATTTCACCAACGTATAGCCCAGAATCAGGAAGACCAGAATCCCGAGCCACCAGAACCCATGAAAATCCGCCGGCAGCCCGAAAATTTTGCTGAGATTGATATTGCCGACGACCAGTCCGGCTAAAATAATGCCGACGAGGGCTTCACCGGCGACCAGCCCGCTGGCGATTAGAAGTCCGGTATTGTCGACCACGTCCCGGTCTTTCTGAGTTTCGATCTTTTTTGCACTGACCCGATCGGCGATGTGTTTGATTAGACCACCGACGAAAATGGCAAAGGTGGTGTTAAACGGCAGGTACATACCGACGGAGATCAGCATCGGCGACGGGGAACCGATCAGGATAAGGGCAATGGCGAAGAACATCCCGCCGATCACCAGCGGCCATGCCATCTCGCCACCGACGATTCCCTGACTCATCATCGCCATCAGTCCGGCTTGCGGAGCGGGCAGTGCATCGCTGCCGATCCCATTGGCTTGATGTAACAGCATAATCGGAATGACCAGAACCAGGGCTGCCGCAACCACGCCGATCATTCCGCCCACCTGCATCCGCCAGGGGGTGCCACCCAGAATGTGTCCCACTTTCCAGTCCTGCATCATATCTCCGGCGACACCGGCAACACAGCAGACGACAGAGGCGACACCCAGAACCGCCGCCACGCCGGGACTGCCTTTCATGCCGATCAGAACCATCAGCAGTGCGGCAATGAGAAGGGTTGACAGGGTCAGACCCGAAATCGGATTAGAGGAGCTTCCGATAATACCGACCAGATATCCGGCGACGGCGGCAAACACAAATCCGGCGATGCCCATGACAATCGCCGCCAAAATCGCCGAACCAAAATGTTGTGTGAAGGAATTATAGAGGAAAATCATGCAGATGATGATAACACCGATGGCGATCAAAACCAGCCCCAGGGGCGCGTCTTTTTCGGTACGGGAGACCTTCGCGCCGCTCTTCTTGGCGGCGGCGATATCGGAGATACCCCGCGAAATCCCGCCGATCAGACTCTTCCGCATTTTAAAAAGCGTATAGAACGCCCCGACCAGCATCCCGCCCACGGCAATCGGTTTCACCGTGCTGCTGTAGGCGGCTTTGGCGATGGTGATCCAGCTGTCACTGCCGTCAATAAAGGGTATCAGGTTATTGTACATTAAAAACAGCACAATCGGCATCATGAACAGCCATCCGAAGACGCCGCCTGAGAAGGTAATCGCCGCCAGCCGAAAACCGATGATATAGCCGACACCCAGAAAGGCGGGTGAAGCCGCCGGGCTCTGCAGAAGCATACCGCCCTTTTGTTTGAATTCCGCCCGGGCTAACCCTGAAGAAATCACCTGGGATTTGGCGTTGAGCAGGCTGATTTTGGAGGCGCCGAACTGGAGAAAACCTTTGACGGTATCTCTTATAAGGGGAATTCCGTTTGGATTTTTGAACAGCTCAATGATGGCTGCCAGTCCGATGGAGCCGAATACATATTTGGCGCCGGTCTGACCGCCCTGCCCGGCTTTGACGATCTCGGCGCAGGCGCGGCTTTCGGGATAGGGCAGGGTCGTGTCTTCCACCATGGTTTTCCGCAAAATAATCACGAGCAAAACGCCCAGAATACCACCCACCAGCATCAGCAGAGTGCTGCTGACGTAGCTGAATTCTTTCCAGACGCCGGTCATAATGAATGCCGGTAAAGTGAAAATGGCGCCGGCTGCCAGGGCTTCGCCGACGGCACCGGTGGTACGGGCAATGTTCTCTTCCAGAATAGTGCCCTTGAAAATGCGCAACACCGCCATGGAGATTACCGCGGCGGGAAATGTCGCCGCCACGGTCATGCCGGCTTTGAGTCCGAGATAGGCATTGGCAGCGCCTAAAATCACAGCCAGAATGATACCCAGAAAGAGGGCTTTGAAGGTTAACTCTTTCATGTCCGTATTTTCCGGTACGAAAGGTGTGAATTTCTGATCAGCCAACTCAACCTCCTGTTCTTATCGTTTTATAATACCCATAAATTCCGCCTTGAAACTAATTAACGCCGGACTCATTGTCAAGAAAAAGTGGAGGGATAAAATAATGGAATTTCGGCAAAACAGACCTGTATCCCGGTATTTACAATTCAGAATATCCGGTTTGCCAATCAACTTCGTGTCACTTAAATTCGATTATTATGCAAGACGTGGTTAGTCTGGATTTTGAGAAAAAGTTATGGCAAGCGGGTCTAGGCACGGTTGCCGGAATCGACGAAGCGGGGCGGGGACCGCTGGCAGGTCCGGTGGTGGCAGCGGCGGTGGTCTTTGATCCGGCGGCTGAGATGATTGAGGGGGTGCGCGATTCGAAAAAGCTGACCGCCCGACGCCGTGAGAAGTTGTACGATATTATAGAAAGCCGGGCAGCCGCCATCGGTATCGGTGTCGTCGAACCGGCTGAAATTGACCGCCTTAATATTCTGCAGGCGAATCACAAAGCCATGCGCCAGGCACTGGGACGCCTGAAACGGAAGGTTGATCACATTCTGGTGGACGGTCGCGGTTTACCGGATAAAATTTATCCGCAGACGGCAATAGTCGGCGGTGATCGGATCTGCTATTCCATCGCTGCGGCATCAATTGTTGCCAAAGTCTATCGGGACCGGATCATGACGGCGCTGGACGCGGTTTTTCCCGGCTACGGTTTCGCCCGGCACAAGGGCTACGGCACAGAGCAGCACCGGGATGCCATCAGAAAGTTGGGTCCCTGTCCGATTCATCGCAAATCCTTTGGCGGTGTCGCCGAACATGTTATAGATTTGGAAAAGACTAAAAATTCCCGTCTGCTGGGCAAACAGGGTGAAGATCAGGCGGCGTATTACCTTTATAACAGGGGCTTTCGGATTCTCCAGCGCAATTTTCACGTCGGCGTTTATGGTGAAATCGATATCATCGCCCGGAAGGACGGGCAACTCTGTTTCGTCGAGGTTAAGACGCAGCGCCGGAAGATATTCGGTCCGCCGGAAAGCTGGGTGGACGAGCACAAAATGGAGCAACTCGGCTTGCTTGCCGAGGCGTATCTTGCGCAGCATCCGGAGCTGGCGCTGGATTGCCGCTTTGACGTGGTTGGTGTTTCCCTCGATTCACACGGCTGGCGGATCAGACATATTGAAGATGCTTTTCGCTTGTAAAAAATAACAGGGGAGTTATGAGAAGAATAATCGGGTTCTGGTTTGTGATTGGCTCGCTGCTATTTGCCCAGACTTTTCAGGTAGGCAGCAGGGGGGTGATCGTTTCGGCGTCGAAGCTTGCCTCTGATGTCGGTATTGAGATCATGCGAAAGGGTGGTAATGCTGTGGATGCGGCGATTGCCGTGGGCTTTGCGCTGGCGGTCGTCTACCCGCCGGCGGGCAATATCGGCGGCGGCGGTTTTATGGTGGTGCGCACCCCTGAAGCGGATGTGACGACCTTCGATTTCCGCGAGAAGGCGCCGCGCAAAGCACAGCGCGATATGTATCTGGACGAGAATGGCAAACCTGTGGAAAATCTCAGTCTCCGCGGTGCCCTGGCATCCGGCGTGCCCGGTTCGGTCGCCGGTTATGCCACTGCCCATGCAAAATTCGGGACGCTGAGCTGGCGGGATTTATTGACCCCGGCAGTCCGGCTGGCGCGGGAGGGTTTTCCGGTAAGCTATTTTATCCACACCGGTTTGAAATACCGGCAGGAGCGGATGAGTAAATATGCCGCGACCTGCGCTATGTTTTATCCCGAAGGAAAAGTGCCGGAGATTGGGGAGCTGTTGATTTTGACCGATTTGGCGAATACTCTCGAAAGAATTGCTGCCAAAGGGTGGCGTGAATTTTATCAGGGCAAAACTGCCAGAGAGATCGCCCGGAGTGTTCAGGCTGCCGGCGGCATTATCAGCGAGTGGGATTTGAAACATTATCAAGCCGTTGAGCGGGAGCCGGTACATTTTAACTATCGTGGCTATGATATATTTTCCATGCCGCCGCCAAGTTCGGGAGGTGTCTGCCTGGCACAGATTCTGAAAACCGTGGAGCATTTTCCCCTTTCGGAATATGGATTTCAATCGTCACTGGCAATGCAGGTTGTTATCGAGGCGGAACGCCGGGCGTATGCCAACCGGGCGCATTTTCTGGGCGATCCCGATTTTTATGATGTGCCGGTTGATTATCTGATCGGTGAGGCGCTGGCGGCGGAGCTTGCTGCTTCCATTGATCTGGAAAAAGCGACACCTAGTCAAGCCGTTAGCCATTCTCTTTATTCGGAAAGTAAAGAGACGACCCACTTTTCAGTTTTGGATAAAGAAGGGTGGGCTGTATCCGTAACCACGACGCTGAACGGCAGCTACGGTTCCGGATTCGTCGCCGGGGAAACGGGTATTCTCATGAATAATGAGATGGACGATTTTTCCATTAAGCCGGGCTATCCGAATATGTTTGGCCTGATCGGCGCCGAAGCGAACGCCATTCAGCCGGAAAAGCGCATGCTGAGCTCCATGACGCCGACGATTGTGACGAAAAACGACTCCCTGATGTGGATTCTCGGGACGCCCGGCGGCGGGACAATCATCACGTCGGTGGCGCAGGTCCTGATGAATCTGATTGATTTTGATATGTCGCTGGTGCAGGCGGTGGACGCTCCCCGGTTTCATCACCAGTGGCTGCCCGATGTGGTTACTGTTGAAAAATACGGTTTCTCGCCGGATGTGATGCGGAAGCTGGAACAAAAAGGGTATCATTTTGAATACCAGACGGCGCTCGGCGATGTGAACGCCATTGCCGTGGACTGGGAAAATGACCGTTTTATTGGTGTGCCCGACCGGCGGCGGCAGTCGGCGGCGTCCGCCTGGTGAGATGAGTCGGATTCCGAAAAATATTCTGATAGCGGTTGATTCATTTAAAGGCAGCCTGTCATCAGCGCAGGTCTGTGCGGCGCTGGCGGAGGGGATCAGACATGCTCACCCGGAAGCGCAGGTCCAAATGCTGCCGCTATCCGATGGCGGCGAGGGTTTTTTAAATGTGTTTCAGCAGACGCAGCCGGGAGAATTGGTTTCTGTCGCTATAGCCGGTCCGCTGGGACAACCGGTGACCGCGCACTATTTCATCGGTGCTGATGGATTTACCGTGATAGAGATGGCACAAGCCGCGGGGCTGATGTTGATTCCCGAAGCGGAACGTAATCCTTTTCGTACCACCACCTACGGACTGGGACAACTGATCCGGCATGCGATGGAGCAGGGATTACGGGATTTTATCATCGGTATCGGCGGCTCGGCGACGGTTGATTGTGGCGCCGGAATGGCGCAGGCGCTAGGCTATCGGTTTTTCGATGAATCCGGTGCTGAAATCCGGGATCGCCTGAATGGCGAATTCATCGGGAAATGCCGGGAATTATCAGCGGATGCAGTTCATCCGGCGATACAAAAGAGTCATTTTCGGATTGCCTGTGATGTAACCAATCCGCTGTTGGGACCTGAGGGTGCGGTCTATACCTATGCCGTGCAGAAGGGTGCAACGCCGGCAGATTTGCCGGTTCTGGAAGAGAATATGTGTCGGTTCAGTAATTTGCTGGAGAGGTGTTTTGGGCGAGAGATTGCCAAAATACCGGGCACCGGCGCCGCCGGTGGTCTGGCTGCCGGTGCGCTTGCATTTCTGGATGCGACCCTGACGAGTGGAATAGAATTGATCCTGGATACGGTGAACATTGAGAAGATGCTTAAAAATTGCGACCTTGTAATCACCGGCGAGGGTAAAATTGACCGACAAAGTCTGCAGGGCAAGGCAATTTCCGGGGTGATCAGGCGCGCCCATCGCTGCAACATACCGGTCATCGGTGTTACCGGCAAACTGGAAATCAATTCCGAAGATGTCCGGGAGTTGGGCTTGCTGCACCTGTTTTCGCTGACTGAAATTAGTAAAGATGAACGGCAGGCGCTGCAAAATGCCGGCGATTTGTTGACAGAGGTCGGGCGACGAATTGCTTCTGTTCATTAAAATATGGAGAAAATATGGCTGTTGAAATTGAGCGCAAATATCTGGTTAAAAGCAATGCTTATCAGTCGCTGGCAGAACCGGTTCTGATTCGGCAGGGCTACATCAGCACCGATGTCCACCGGGCGGTGCGGGTGCGGATAGCCGGCGAGTGTGCCTGGCTGGGGATTAAATCGCTGGTGACGACTCTGGAGCGACTGGAATTCGAATACGAAATACCGCCCGGCGATGCAGAAACGATTCTCAGCAAAATCTGTTCACATCCAATCATTGAAAAGATTCGCTATGCCGTTAATGTGGGTGGCGATCACTGGATTGTTGATGAATTTCTGGGTGAGAATCGGGGACTGGTGGTGGCGGAAATTGAGCTGGAATCCCCGGATCAGAGCATTAATGTACCGGACTGGATCGGTACGGAGGTCAGCGACGATCCGCGCTATTTGAATGCGAATCTGGCTGTTCATCCCTACAGTCGCTGGCGGGATCACCGGGATTCATAAAAACAATAGATAATTTTCCGAAATTTGCCTATACTTCGATGGTAAATAACGAGGGACACATGGAGCGAAAATTTATCCGTGATTTTCAGGAAAACGAGACGATTTCCAGCTTCTTTGTAGTGTTTTCGAAAGATATACGCAAAACCAAAGCCGACAAGGAGTATCTCGACCTGACTCTGATGGACCGGTCGGGTACCGTCAACGCCAAAATCTGGGACAATGTGGAAATCTTTGCGCCCAGGTTCGAAAAGGGTGACGCCGTTGCAGTAAAAGCCTCGGTCACCTCGTTCAATAACGAGCTGCAGTTGAAAATCGACGACATCCGGCGGGTGATTCCCGAACAGGACCGGGCGTATGGCTTTGATCTTACGAATCTGATTCCCACTACCGACAAGGATATTCAGCAGATGTGGAGAGAAGTACTGGAGAGCATCGAAACGCTTGAAAACCCCTATCTGAAACGACTGACACAAGCCATTTACCGGGAGCATGAAGAGGCGCTTAAGTTTCATCCGGCTTCCATGATTCTGCACCATGCCTTCCGGGGCGGTCTTCTGGAACACACCCATTCCATGCTGAAAATGGCTGAGGGGATCTGCGGGAATTACAGCGATCTGGATCGGGATTTAGTCATCAGCGGTGTTCTGCTGCACGATATCGGCAAATTGCAGGAACTGGAGCCGGGACTGTCCACCAGCTATACCGACTGTGGTAATTTTATCGGGCATGTGGTGCTGGGCAGGGATATGCTGCGGGAGGCGATCGCCAAAATTGAAGATTTCCCCGAAATCCTGCAGTTGAAAATGGAGCATATCATTCTTGCCCATCAGGGCAAACTGGAATGGCAATCGCCCCGAGAGCCGCTTTTCCCGGAAGCCCTGCTGGTCTACTATATTGATGAAATCGATACCCGGATAAATCAGATGAAGCGGGAAATCGAAACCGATACCACAGAAGGAAATTGGACCAATAAAAACAACTATTTCCATCGGGCGCTTTACAAAGGTGATCGTTTGGAGTAATTCACCAATTCGAAGAATCTCCGGAACAGCCGTGCCGGAATTCCGGAAAATCCTGTTCATAAAAATGGAATGTTGTGAGCCGATGCCGAAAAAATTCGAAAATACAGATTATCAGACAACCCGAATCGTCGCCTTTTGCGGTATATTTATTGCCGTATTGCTGGGAGCCGGATATGCTTTGGCACTTGTACCGAATGTCGAATTACTCACCGCTCTGATCTTCAGCGCCGGGGTCCTGATGAGCTATAAATACGGTATTTTGATCGGTGTACTAGGTGAACTCCTGTTTTCTGCGCTGAATCCCATGGGGTCCGGTTTGCTGTTTCCGCCGCTGCTGCTGGCGCAGCTGGTTGCCATGGGGGTGGTTGCTTTTTCTGGTGCTCTCCTGCGCCGTCCTGTTCTGAATGCTCAACCAGGTTTACGAACGGTAGTGATTCTGGGGGGAACAGGTCTGTTTCTGACCCTTTTCTATGATATCCTGACATCGGCGGCTTTTCCGGTTTCGGCTGGATTTACGCTGCGCGAAATCATTGTTACGATTATCGCCGGGCTGGCTTTCAGCGGCATTCATCTGATCAGCAATACGCTGGTGTTTATTCTGCTGGTGCCTGTGCTCACGCAGAAATTGTATCAGGCGATTCCTTTTTTCGCCGATTTTTTTCCTGTAATGCCAAAACCGGAAAGATCGAATGCCGCCTAGACCGCTGCTCCGGATTCTCCTGATGATGTTGGCATTCAATGCCGCCATCCGGGCACTGTCATTCGATTCCACAGCCTTTCAGCCCTGCAATGCCGCCGAAATGTTGTTGGCAGAAACCGGCATATTGATTGCGCCCGTCGACGATTGGGGAATCAATGCTGCCCGGAGCTGTTTTGGTTTACCGGGGTACACATTCCCGGTGGAATATCAAAATATTGAAATTACCGATCCGTTGTTCGGAACGGTTCCAATCGCCTGGCTCAATCCCCGCCACCAGAGGGTGAGGATCGATCCGTTGAACTATCAGATGCATTTGACGCCGGTATTTGCCGACTCCGGGTTTAATCTCTCCCGCTTTGATTACTACCGCGGTGACTACGGTTTCCTGAATTTCGCCGCCATTGTTGCCGGTGATATTGCTGAGAATATTCAGTGGCGTCTGTTCGGCGAAAATCTGGGATATGACGGTGCCGACGGACTGCTGGGACCGAATTATGCCAAATTAAAGGAAAGCGTTGTTCAAAATTATTTTTTAGATATAAATAAGATCGGCGATCCCTGGGACACCGGGCTGGGTTGCAGCTATCAGAAGTTTTTTCCCGGCATGACCGCCGTTTCTGCTCTGGGCAAAGCAGGTGCTGAGACGGTTTTGAACTGGAACCACGCCGGGCGTCTGAAACAGTACCGCGCGAGTATCTACATGAACGGAGAAAGGGCTACCAGTCGGGGATTTCTGAAAATCGGAGGGCAGCTGACCAACTTCCTGTACAATGTTCATCACGATACGACGGCGTATGCCTTCAACGCCGAAGCCTATCAGTATTCAGGAATGTTTCGCGGCGATTTTAATATTTGGAGCGGAAGCCTGCGCATTGATATTGAACCGGTTCTTGAGTCGGTTTCTGTCCGTCATGGTGATTCCCGGACACGGTCACACTTCAGACAATCCATCCGGTATGGAAAAGAGGGGCGCCGATTGGATGTCTCCGCCGCATTCGGCTCGGTCAATTCGAATCTGACGGCTGATATAACTGCAGAATTCCGCAATCTCCGGGGCAGGCTGAATCTCTACTCCCGGTCAGCCACGGATTATTTTTGCTATCCTCTGATCTATTTCACCGACCTGGCGGGAAAGTCGGGCGCCAATCCGCCGGACGACGGTTTTTCGGCACTTCGTCAGACTCTCGGACTCCGGATGAATTTTGGTAGAAGCCATTTCGATTCGCGTTTGGATTATACCAAAGCGGAATTTTCAGCTCCGTTTAAAGAAACAATTGAGTCAATGCACTACACTCTGCAAAAAGAGACACTCAATGATGTCTATCTGACAGAGGCATTTGATTTTAACCTGCCCTGGCAAATCCGACTGAAGGGGCGTATTGTCCTCACGCCCCGATACATTGGTGATGAGCGGCTCCTTTTTCAGGGATGGACGAGGCTGACAAAAGAGCAGTGGTTGTTCAGGGATAATCTGCATCTCTATATCTCCGGAGAAATGCATTATCTGAAGGGACCGGACAGATGGATCTGGTTTGAGCAGTTGCAGACTCAAGCCGTGGGCAACGTGAATTATTATACCAATGAACGCCTGACGGTCAATGGCATTATCGGTGCCAGGATCGGTCCGTTCCACATTTTTTACACGATTTACAATATTGAAGGTCGTGCCTTTTCCGCTTTACCCGGAATGCCCTACCGCAACCGCCTGAAAATTTTCGGTGTTGACTGGACCTTCATTAATCTATAAATTAACAAACATAATAGTGGAGCCCGCCATGAAAAGAATCCCTGCTCTCGTTATACCTTTTTTGATTGGATTTAATCTGATTCTGCTGGTCGCCGCTCTGCCGGCTGACGAGCGGACAATTTATCTTAAAAACGGTGATCAAATCACCGGCTCCGTCCTTGGCACAGACCCGCAGACCGGTGAGATTCTTATCCGTACCCGCTACGGCGATATTTCCGTCAGTCCCGACAACATTCTGGAGGAGGTGGTCTCCATCGAATTGATTTCCGGCGATAAGGTCAAAGGTCGGATTCTCCTTAAAAGTGAAAAAGAGACCGAAATCCTGACCGATTACGGTCTGCTGCGGATAGATAACGCCGATATCGCCAATATCGACTATGGACTTCAGGACAAGGGACATCGCATTGCCCCGCTTTCGGATAAATTTACCCTGAGCAATGAACGCCAGATTGACGTTTTTTACGACCCCACCGGTTATACGCTGGATAAGGGGATTCTCTACCTCAGCGGGCTTTCCTGGGGATTCGGGATTACCGATAAGTTTCAGGTTACTTCGAAGTGGGCGGGTTATTTTATCGGCAATTTCAATGTTCGCCCGAAACTGCAGCTGTTTCGCCTGGGGACCTTTGAGAAAGAACATACCTTTTCCGTTGGCGGGCATATTCACACCCGTCTCAATCCCGATAAGTTTGAGTGGCTTGAGGCGGAATATGAATTTGAAAACGGGTTGTTTAATCCGGACAGTAATTACAAATGGGTTGCCACCGGCGGTTCCACACCGGTCTATTTCGGCGGGTACTATAAAATCGGCTCCCGGGTCGAGCTGGAAGACAATGAGCAGCACTTTAATACCAAATATAACGAGATTGAATACGACTGGGTAAGTGTGGAGGAGCCGGATTATGCTCCCTATTATGAACTGTTTGCCGCCTATACATTTTCCAAAACCCGGAAGAACGACACCGGCAGAATCGCGCACACTCTGGGGGTGATTGTCGGTAAACATCCGGAGCGGGAAGCACCGCTGATGAAGTACTATTATGCCGGCGGCATTGATATCCGCCGAAACCTGATACTGAATTATGAAGTTTACTACGATCCCTACTATGTGGAATGGTGGAACCGGGCGGACGGCATATTCGGGATTTTCGAGGGCAATCTTACGACCAAAAAATCGGAAAAACACTGGGTATCGCCTTTTCACTTTGACGTGGGATTTATCTACGCTTTCAGCGACTGGCTGCGTTTTGGCATTCATTTCCAGCCCTATATTTTCGGCATTTACATGAAATTTTAGCGGCGCAGCCTGTCACCGAACATGAAAGGTGCGGGCGCTGCTGAGGCGCAGCGCATATTTTTTCTTCGGTGAAGCCTCACCTGGTGACAGAAAACAGACCCGGAAACTGCTTTTAATAAAACCCGGATTATGTTAATTTTCAACTCCTGTGAAGACAGAGCGATGATGTATGATTTGTCGGTTTATTAAAAATAAAGAAATGCCTGGCGAAAATGAAAAAGAAGGAAGCGGGTAAAGGAAAAATGCCAAAGATTGTTGTCAAATTCGGGGGTTCGAATCTCCGCAGTCAGCAGGATATCGAGAACGTCCTGACGGTGATACGGAATTACCGGCGACCACTGGTCGTGGTGGTCTCCGCTTTTTACGGCATTACCGACATGCTGGAGGAGATGCTCTTTAAGGCGCAGCACGATCACGCTACGATTGGAACCAATCTGGATAAATTGATCAGTCGCAAGCGGGATACCATTTTTATGCTGATCCGGGACCGCAATATTCAGGAGCAGACCCGGGCGCTGCTGGATGAAAGAATCAGGGCGTTGAAACGCTATCTGAAAGGCGTGAATTATATCGGAGAGATTCCGCCCTTTGTCTCGGATATTGTGATGAGTTTCGGTGAGCGGTTGAGCGCCGCCATTATGAGCGCCCTGCTGCGGGATCGGGGGATTGCCTGCGAAGAGGTAACTCCCGAAGAGATGCGACTGATAACCGATGGTGAATTCGGTAATGCCGAAGTGGATTTCGATGCCAGCAGGGAGGCGGTAGCACGGCGCTTTGCCGGCGATAAGACCGCCGTCGTACCGGGCTTTTACGGAATTTCCAGGGAGGGCAGGGTTACGCTTTTCGGCAGGGGGGGGAGCGATTATACGGCAGCATCGATCGCTGCCTGTATCGGTGCCGAATCCCTGGATATCTGGAAAGACGTTGACGGGTTCCGGACCGCTGATCCGAAGCTGGTTGCCAACACCCACGGGATTCATCAGCTGACCTATACCGAAGCCGCCGAGCTGGCTTATTTCGGCGCCAAAATATTGCATCCGCGGACGGTGGAACCGCTGATGGTGCAGGGAATTCCCATCCGGATTTTCAATATTGCCAATGTCGAGTCTACTGCGACGCCTTACACAACTATCAGCGTCAACGGAACCCGCAAAGAGGATGTCATCAAAAGCGTCAGCTACAGTGATGACTTCTGTATTCTGAAACTGGAGGGACCGGGCGTAGGAAACAAGCCGGGTATTCTTGCCAAAGTCACCGGGGAGATGGATCACAAAGGGATTAATATTAAATCGGTCATCACATCGCAAACGTCGATCAATTTCCTTTTGGGACTGAAAGACCTCGAACCGGCGCATCAGGCTGTTCTGGGATTGAAATTGACTGCCGTAAAAAACGTAGTTACCGAGAGTGATTTGTCGGTCATTGCCGCAGTGGGTGAGGGATTATTGGAAAAGCACGGGATTGCCGTTCGAATGTTTGGGGCTGTCTCGAAGCGGGGCATTAACATGGAAATCATCTCCGTGGGTGCTTCGCCGGTGGCAGCCTATTTCATTGTGAGGCGAAGCGATCGCAATGAAGCGGTCCGGGCAATTCATGCTGAATTTTTCAATAATTCTGAGGGACAAGATGACACAGACAAAAAGTATAGATGAAATCAATGAGAAAATAAAAAACGGTCAGGCGGTAGTTCTGACTGCCGAAGAGGTCAGCCGCCTGGCAGAAGAGTGTTCACCCGATGACATAGTTCGGAAAGTCGATGTTGTTACGACCGGCACTTTCGGTCCGATGTGTTCATCCGGAGTTTTTATCAATTTCGGACACCCGAATCCGCCGATCCGGATGCAGAAAATCTATCTGAATGATGTCGCAGCCTATGCGGGAATCGCTGCTGTGGATGCCTATCTGGGGGCGACCCAATTGTCAGAGAGTCGCCCGAAATACGGCGGCGGACACGTCATTGAAGAGCTGATTGCCGGTAAAGAGGTTCGGCTCAGAGCGTTCAGCGGCGGCACCGATTGCTATCCGCGGAGAGAAATCGATACCTTTATCCATCGGGACAGTGTCAACGAAATCTTTATGTTCAATCCCCGCAATGCCTATCAGAATTACCCGGCGGCGACAAATTCCGGTGAAAAGACGATTTACACCTACATGGGTACTCTCCGTCCGCATTGCGCCAATATCAACTATTCAACCGCAGGTGAATTGAGTCCGTTGCTGAACGATCCAGAACTGCGCACCATCGGCATCGGCACCCGGATATTTCTCTGCGGTGCACAGGGATATGTCGCCTGGAACGGTACCCAGTTCCGCAGAGGTGGACAGCTGAACGAGTCTGGTGTTCCGCTGCAAAACGATGCTACCCTGGCGGTGATCGGTGACTGCAAACAGATGAACCGCCGTTTTGTGAAAGGCATTTTCCTTCGGGGATATGGTACCAGTCTGTTTGTCGGTATCGGGATTCCCATTCCCGTTCTGGACGTAGATATCGCCCGGCGCGTATCGGTCAATAACCGCCGGATTGAGACCATTATCCGCGACTACAATCAGGCGGAGAAACCGGAAATCGGACGCGTGAGTTATGCGGAGCTGCTGTCGGGATCTGTCAAAATCCGGGGCAAAGTCGCAAAAACCGGTGCCATGACGAATCTGAGCCGGGCGCGGGAAATCGCCGAAATATTGAAGGCACAGATCAAAGCCGGCGAGTTTTTGCTGAGCACGATGGTGCAGCCGCTACCGCAGAAATCATCGATCCAGTCGCTCACAATCAACATCTGACCGGATAATTGAATCCCTAATTTTTAACAGAACGGGGCAGAATGTACGAACCACGTACATATCGAATTATACCTGACGATAACCGGTTTCGATATATTAATGTCGATTATCTGGAAACCGATTTATGGATTGCCTCCAATCCGGCAATTTCGGAAAAAAGACTCGCCGCCTTTGCGCGGGAATCTATCATTATTTTGAGAAATGAGGTAGAAGGGTACGCCCGGACGTTTCCTGAATTTATCAAAAGTCATAAACCGGTTACATTCGATCCACAGGCGCCGGCAGTGGTGCGCAAAATGCTGAACGCCGCCCAAAGCGCCCGGGTGGGACCGCTGGCGGCGGTGGCGGGGGGCTTCGCTGAAGAGGTCGGAAGGAGAATAAAGGCGGAGTTTTCGGTTGAGGAGTTGATTGTTGAAAACGGCGGTGATATTTACCTGGACATTGCGCAAGATACGTACGTCAGCATATTTGCCGGCAACTCCCCACTCTCCAATAAAATCGCCCTGAGAATCACGCCGGACATCGCGCCGCTGGGGGTCTGCACATCATCGGGGAAAGTAGGGCATTCATTCAGTTATGGGCTGGCGGATGCGGTGACCATCGCCTGTCGGGATGCAGCCCTGGCAGATGCCTTTGCAACGGCTTTTGGTAACAGGGTACGGACAGCCGGGGATATCGGGAGAGTGCTGGCGGATATTCGGGCGATCCCGTCGATTCTGGCGGTTTGTATTATTGTCGATGATCAGCTGGCGATTCAGGGAAAATTTGAATTCAAACCGGTGGATTCCTAAATTTGCGCGGTTAGTAAGTTTTTTTAGATATGAGATTTCAATGCTAAGGTCTAATCTGGGTGAGCTGGCAGCGCTGGCGACGGCGGTCTGCTGGACGGTAACGTCGCTGTCATTTGAGTCGGCTGGAAAAAAGGTCGGTTCGCTGGCGGTGAACTATATTCGTCTGTATATCGGGCTGCTGTTCCTGTGTCTGTTCACCTGGAGTACGCGGGGCTATCTGCTGCCGGTGGACGCCGATATTCACAATTGGGTCTGGTTGTCGGTTTCCGGGATTGTCGGTTTTACGATTGGCGATCTGCTGCTTTTTCAAGCCTTTGTGGTGGCGGGCGCGCGCATCTCCATGCTGATTATGTCGCTGGTTCCACCGGTGACGGCACTAATCGGATTTCTGTTTCTTGGCGAGGTATTGACACTGCCGGAAATCGGTGCAATGTTCGTAACGATTTGTGGAATTTCGCTGGTTGTGCTGGAGAGAAATGTTCAAAACGGTGTAAAAACATTCAAACATCCCCTTTCCGGGCTGTTGTTTGCCTTTGGAGGCGCTGTCGGTCAGGCAGTGGGATTGGTTTTCAGCAAACACGGGATGGGCGACTACAACGCCTTTGCGGCGACCCAGATTCGGGTCATCGCCGGTATTTTCGGTTTTACGCTGCTGTTTTTTCTGATGAAACGCTGGCAAAAGGTTTTTTCGGCACTGAAAAACCGTTTGGCGATGCGGCGCATTACGGTCGGTTCATTTTTCGGACCCTTTCTAGGGGTCTCCATGTCGTTAATCGCCGTTCAGTACACTCTGGCGGGGATTGCTTCCACCATTATGGCGATCGTGCCGATTCTGATTATCCCGCCGGCGATCATATTTTTCAAGGAAAAAGTCACCGCCAAGGAGGTCATTGGAGCCGTGATTGCCGTTGCCGGTGTTGCGTTTTATTTTATACATTAAAAGAAAGGAGGGTGTCCATGGAATTCCAAGACCTTATTCGAAAACGGGCAAGTGTCCGCGAATACGATCCGACAAAGCCGATTCCGGACGAGGTGCTAAGCCGGATACTGGAAGCCGGTCGGCTGGCGCCCTCAGCCGGCAATCGCCAGCCATGGAAGTTTTTAGTGGTCCGCTCGAAGGAGAATCTGGAAAAAGTGCACGCCTGTTACGACCGGGATTGGTTTCGGGCGGCGCCGGTGGTGCTGGTGGTGACCGGTAGACGGGAAGATGCCTGGACCCGGCGCTATGACGGGTATAATTCGCTGGAAACCGATCTGACGATCGCCATGGATCATCTGATTCTGGCGGCGGCAAATGAGGGTGTGGGCAGCTGCTGGATCGCCGCCTTTGAACCGAATATTCTGCATGAGGCGCTGGATTTGGACAAGGCTGAGATTGTATTTGCGATCACGCCGCTGGGCTATCCCTGGGCGGGGTATCAGAGCGAATACACCAAGGAACGGAAATCCCTTTCGGAGATCGTAGAATTCCTTTGAAATATTGACTTTCTGCGATTGTTATTTCCGTGGATAATATGTTGTGCTCAGAAAAGCCTTGGTGGCTATGTGCGTATTTAAATAAACATGTTCAGGATAAAAATTAATTGCCGGTTAGTGGGTATATTAATTAGATTTGCTCATTGAGTTGGACCTGTAGTGAAAAACAGTCATTCGTTCTGCATCGTAATTATGTTCCTTACAGCAGAACTGTGGGGAATGAGCCTTCAATCCGAATCGTTTTCGGTGATCGAATGGGCTGCCGGACCGCTGTTCGAGATTGGGCATATTGAATTAGGACAATACTGGCGTTATGCGGGCGGTCTGGGTCTGAATGCACGGACGCCTTTTTATTTTGGTACAGCGGAGCTGGGTGTAGAACTGCGCTCCTATGAGGAGTTCCAGGCGGTGGAATTTCAGCAGATGTATTGCTATCTGGCATTTCTTACGGAGCTGGCTCTGTCCCGAAACATATCCGGCAGTTGCGGAGTTTCCGTCGGCAACACCCTGTTTCGGTTCGGTTCGGAGGAGAACGAGCGTCTGCGTTACGAAAGCGAGCTGACGCTTGGTCTGAGAGCCGGCTTGACCGTCTTGTTGAAGCGCAATCTCGTGGTTCGACTCGGTTTTTCGCATGAAAAAATATTCACTCATCATCCGATTGTGATGACCAGCTACGGGCTGATGTTGGGATTCAGAATGAATACGCCGCACTGGCTAAGGAATTTCCTAAAGTGACCGCGGTCCGAAAAAACCGGTTATTACTGATTGTGATGCTGTTTTCCGTCGCTTACGGGCAGGCTCTGAACGAGACGATTTCATTACAAGAACATCTGAATTCGTCCGCTTTGCATTATGCGGATATTTTCCAGTATTCGTCGATACTGAATGTTGCAAGTACCGATTTTTACCACTGGCGGGTAAGCATCCACAATCCGGGCGACTACCGCCTGAACGGCTGGAGGTTATATTTGGACGATTATCGGATCAAACCGCTGATTTACGGAGAAATGTTTTTGAATCAAGCGTCTGTTGCCTGGCTGTCCGTCGATTCTATTGACATTATCGGCAGCCCGCAACTGATTAGCGGGAACTACGCCGATGCTGGTGCCATCCGGATCGGCACCAGGAAACCCCGTCAGGGATTCAATGCCGCCGGAAGTATTTTACTGGCAAATGAATCCGGTGATCCGGGTCCGTATAAATACACGGAGTATCATTCACCCAATGTCGATAAAATCGGTCATGACAACAGCAGTGTGCTTGAATACGGTTTTCAATCCGGCTGGGTGCGTCTGGCTCTCTATCTTCAGCAGCACACCTTTACCGATACGGCGGTCTGCGAGCGGATTCGAACAACGACGAAAGATTGGTTGGGTACCGGTAAAATCGCCGGCTCTCTTGATTTCCGGTGTGATGGTCGGCGTTGGCGGCATTCCTTTTTATCGGCATGGAGTACGAATGAGCCGACCTTTTTATTTATGGATATATTTCGTCAGGAGTTTCCTGTCCGGTATGACTATTTCCAGAGCAGCTACAGCGGTATCCGAAAAGATAATTTCCGTTGGTATCTGGACTATAACCGCAACGATGTCCGCCGCACTGCCGACGCCTTTCAGTCGCTGCCACCCTATATTCACCACTCCCTCGATTTAAAAGCCGAAACGGTTGTGACGAATTCCAATCTGCTGCGGCTTACCTGCCAGTTAACCAGTGATCGCTTCGATCTGAGCGATGACTACTCTGACTACGATTTTCTCTGCCAGCAAATTAACGGAGAACTCAGACTGGATCGCCCTTCCGGAGGAGGGAAAATAGTGGCATCGCTGGTCTATTTTCAAAACAGGCTGGCGACCAGTCTGGCGATTCAGAACAGTCGGAGCATCTGGAGGGATAACATTCTCTACAGCCACCTGTCCATGGCTCAGCGACATCTGAATCTGAATCCCTATTTTCAATTCTGGAACGGTCCGGGAAAGCAGATCGTTGAAGAATATGAAATTTCATTGTCCGCTTACCCTAAATATTATTCGATCTATTCGGGCAGTATCGGTCTGCGGGCAGACCTATTTACCGGACTTTCCGCGGACCTGAATATGTATCTGAATGTCAATACGAACGGGTGGTGGGGGCGTGAATCGTCACCGTCAGCGGACTGGAACGATCATGTGTACGGCGGTCTGCTGATTTGCCTGACCACACCGCCGGACAGACGGGTAAACGGCACTGTTTCCGCAAATTTCGGAATGGCGAATAACGATCGCTTCAACGAAAAACCGATAATCAAGGCGGTCTCTCGTCTGACTTTCCAACCGGATCAGAATTTCTCTCTGTTTCTGAATGGTGTCTGTCAAAGCGCAGAGCAGTGGGATTTGACTGAGAATGCGGAATTTTGTGCTGCCTCGATACTTCCGGCGCGAGTCTGGTTCGAATCCGGTTTCAATAAATGGTGCTGGCAACGGCGCCTGTTGATACGGGTGGTGATTCAAAATATAAGCAACGGGACGCTGCAGTATCATCCTCTCGGAATGAACCGCGAGATCAGTATGATCGCCGGTGCCTATTTCTGGCTCAAAGGGCATTAACTGTTCTTTGAATTTCTTTTAAAATATGTTATGCTCAGGATTGGTAAAAAAAAATGAACGAAAAGGAGGTAACATTTGACGGGTATGACGCTGGAACGAGTAGATGACTACTATATTCACTCGTACGAAACCGACTTTACCACAAAGCTGCGTTTTTCATGCTTAAATCGATACATGCAGGAATCCGCCTGGAAAAATGCGGAGCAGTTAGGCTTTGGATTCAGCCGGCTGATCCAAGGGAATTTTGCGTGGGTTCTGACCCGCATGCTGATTACTCTTGAGCCGTTACCGGGCTGGAACGAGACGATCCGGATCGCCACCTGGCCGTCGGGACAGGAGGGTCTATTTGCCTTTCGCGATTTTCAGATTTTTGACCAGGGCGGGAAGGAACTGGGGCGGGCGACGAGCTCCTGGTGTGTGATTGATTTGGTTACCCGCAAGCCGGTTCCCCTGCAGTCGGCTTTTGAAAACGGGCTGGCTGAGCTCGATCAACGGCTTTTTCCAGGGCGCCCGCACAAGATCGAGGCGTTGAAACGGGCTGATTCCGAATGGCGAACAGTTGTCGGTTATCAGGACCTGGATGTCAACGAACATGTCACCAACAGCCGCTATATTGACTGGATATTTGAATCCTTTGATCTTGGGATTTTCAGAGAACGCCGGCTTCGCAGCCTGGCAATTAACTTTCTGGCTGAGGCATTGTATCAACACGAAATTGTCGTTAAAACCGAGCAGATATCCGCAACAGAATTCCGGCATGCGGTCTTTCAAATAAATGACCGGCGTGAAATCTGCCGGGCTGAAACCGTCTGGGAGTAGCGCTGTCTAATGACTTTAAGGCGGATAATTAATTGCTATTTCGCTGATTTTTAAACACATTTATACGTTGAAATAAAAGGGAGGTACCCATGAGTGAGATCATTAATAATCAATCCCAACAGAAACAGGAATCTCTGAAACATATCATCCGTGAACTTCACCGCGGTGTTCCGGTGGGTAAACTGAAGAAGGAATTCCATGCAATTATTCGCAATACATCGGCGGAAGAGATCGCCGAAATGGAGACTGCCCTGATCAATGAAGGGTTTCCCGTTGAAGAGGTCCAGCGTCTGTGTGATGTGCATGCCTCGGTGTTCGAGGAATCTCTAAAAAAAATCGGCAAAGCCGGCAAGGTTCCGGGTCATCCGGTGCACAGTTATCTGCTGGAGAATAAAGAGGCGAAAAAGCAGTTGAAACATCTGCGTCGCCTGTTAAAGCGCATCCGGCGCGGCAAACCCGACGAGGCGCTCCGGCAGGATTTCGGACAGGTCTTCAGACGTTTTAAAGAGATCGACAAGCATTTTGTCCGCAAGGAGAATCAGCTCTTTCCGGCACTGGAGGCGCAAAATTTTACGGGACCCACTAAGGTTATGTGGGGTAAGCATGATGAAATCCGCGGCTATATCCGGCAGATAGACGCCTTTTTTACCGCCGAAGATTGGGACGCGCTGTACAGAGAATTCAAGACCCTTGCATCGGCGATTAAGAAACTGATTTTTCTCGAAGAGCGGATTCTCTTTCGCACCGCCCTGCGGAAACTGAGCGATGCCGAATGGGCACGCATCAAGCGCGGCGAACCGGAAGTCGGGTATGCCTGGATCACACCCTCGAATCTCTGGGATGCCGGTCTTGCCGCCACCCAGGGTATGGCGGAACGGATCGAATCGGTTGAAATCAATCAGGAGGGAAAAAAGATGTCCGAAGCCATACAATTAGACACCGGCGAACTGACCGCCGAACAGATTAATCTGATGCTGAAACATCTACCTTTTGACGTGACCTTTGTGGATGAAAACGACAAGGTGTGCTACTACTCCGACACCGCCGAGCGGATCTTTCCGCGCAGTCCGGGTATCATTGGTCGGGAAGTACAGAATTGCCACCCGCCGAAAAGCGTCCATATCGTTGAGAAAATAGTCGAGAGTTTCAAGAATAAGACCAAGACGGTGGCGGATTTTTGGATCAAAATGGGTGGTAAATTTGTCTATATCCGCTATTTCCCGGTCTATGATGAAAACGGCAAATACCGCGGTGTTCTGGAGGTTTCGCAGGAAATTTCGGAGATTCAGAAACTGGAGGGTGAACGGCGCCTGCTGGACTGGTAAATGCCGCCTTACATTCGGGGCTCAGGGTTTCTCTTCAGAAAATTTCAGTTCACAGCGTCCGTTTTTAAAATCGAGAATCAGCGTTCCGAACCGGGCAATATCACTCCCGATAACACCATCATAATGGAAAAAATAGTGTTCACCGTCTCCCTGAATACCGATGTTCTTAAAATTCAATTGATGGCGACCGAGTAAAAACGACTGATGCGGCAATTGGATATGTTCGATTTTCTGGGTGCCGCCCGCCCCGCCGACAAGAGCGGTTTTTCGAATTGATTCAAGGGTGTCAACCTTGCTCAGCGCCGGTTCATAGAGTCCGGTGCGGTTGGCGCCGGTATCCAGAAAGAAATGGAACGGTGTCCCACTGGTGTCGCTGAGATTCACGAAAGGTACTCCGGCAAAGTGAAAATTGGGTCTCGACGAGGGATTGGTGACAGGTTTTTGAATCGTCGTCAAGCCGTTTTGATAATCGATTTCCAGCTGCAGCTGCATAATCGCATTCCAGCCCAGAATGCCGTCGATCTTGATCAGTTTGATCAGTTTAAACAGGCGGACTTCCAGGTCTTTTTTATCAATGACAATTGCCGGGTGATGTTCTATGGTCAATTCGCCGATTTTCAGTTTTTGAATTACACCCGGCCAGGACTCTACCATTATCTCGGTCGCGGTGCCCAGTGTAGCGATATCCCGTCGAAATTCGGTGATCCCGCATTTCCGGGCGACATCCGAGGCTAAAACGGTCATTTCAGCACCGGTATCGATCCAGAATTTCTGTTTTCGCCCGTTGACAGTTACCTCGATAATCGGGACGCCGCTGATACTAAGGTCTGTCGGCAGAACCACCGGTTTATCGGGAAAAGTAATCCGCTCCGGCGGGACCGACTGAAACGCACGGGCAAAAGCCACACTATTCTCTTCGTCCAGTCCGCCAGGCAATTGACGATCCAATTCCACGAGTTCGTCCCATTTATAAGCATAATTCAGTAGTGCCTGCAGCACAATGGCGCACTGTTTCTGTAACAGACTGTCACGGCTGTCGGTGAAGATATCCCAGTACAGTTTTTCAGCTTCCTCAAAATCGCCGGCGATCATCGCTTGCAAACCGCGGACGAAAGTCCGTTCGACCTCAGTGACCTCATGGCGGTTGATATAATCAAAATCAAAATGCTTCACGGCATCCCAGAAATTGTGGTAAACTTCGGGGGCAGGTAGCAGCGACGTAATTCGGTCTGTCTCGGCAGGGACGACATTCAGATCACTATTACCAATGGTTATCGAACACTGGTTAAGGGTAATCAAGAAAAACCCAACGCACAGAATGAGTTTGGATTTCACGCTGTTTCTCCTTTAATAAAGCATTATTTACACAAACCAAATTTAGCGAAAATGTGTAATTGGTGTGGAAATTAATTGAACATCATTGAATTACGGTTTAGAATCTGTTAACTTCTCGCAACGATGTCAAATCAATATATAAAGGAGAAAAAATGGACTCAAAAGCAAGTCTGAAGCAGTATTTTCAGGCGCATTCTGATGAGATTCGCCGGAGGATTGTCGATCTAACCACGGAGATGTGTCGGGAAAAGACTGTCAATGTGGTCTCGGAAAAGCTGCCGGAGCATCCCTATCTAAAAATTCGGGGTGAAGAGTGGCGCGTAGCAAAAATCGTCAAGCGTGAATTGGATCAGATGGGTGTGGCGTATGAGGAATTTTCCCGAATGGAAGGGCGTCCGAATGTCATCGGAAAAATTGGTCGGGATAAAAATGGCAAACGCCTCCTGATGCCGGCGCATATGGATATTGTACCTGCCGGAGAAGGGTGGGACACGGATCCTTTTGAAGTAATTGAAAAAGAGGGTATGCTGATCGGACGGGGAACATTGGATAACAAGGGACCGCTGGCTTCGATTCTGGCTGCGATTGAGGTTTTGAAGAAATCGGGCATTGAAAAAGAACTTGACGGTCAGTTAATGATTTCTGCTTTATCCGATGAAGAGGCGGAAGATCCAGATGGAATTGATTATGGAATTGGATATCTTCTGGAAGAAAAACTGATTGCACCGACCTATGCCATTGTCCCGGATATTGGCGAAAATATGAAATCCATCGATATCGCCGAGAAAGGTCGCACGGTTTTTAAAATTACCGCAATTGGAAAACAGGCTCACGGTTCCACACCGGAGCGGGGGATTAATGCCGTTTACATGATGGCAAAACTGGTGACTGAAATCGAAAAATTGAAATTTGACTACGAAGTTCATCCGGTACTGGGTCAGCCCTCCCTGAATCTGGGTGAAATCCATGGTGGTGCGGCGCCGAATATTGTTCCCGGCACCTGCGTGATTTATATCGATATCCGTTCCGTGCCCGGTATGACAAAAGATGGCATCATTGCCAAATTGCAGCAGTGCGCCGATAGGGTTGAAGGCGGCAAATTCGAAATTCAGGTCATGTCCTGGAACGAACCCCATGCCATTGACCCGAAGAATGAACTGGTAGACGCCATTCAAAAGAATACCAGGGAGGTTTTAGGCTTTGTACCGGAACCGATTGGGCAGGGCGGTGGCACTTTTGCAAAGACCCTGAATCTGAGTGGCGTTGTCGCTGTCGGCTGGGGACCCGGCGATGATGAGGCTTTTCACGTCGCTAACGAGTACGTGGAGATTCAGCAACTGGTGGATTTTGCGTTGCTGACCTGTCTCTGCGCAGTGGATTTGCTGACGTAACACCGGGTCGCTGAAGTAATAACAACGGTCAGCAGGATCAAAATCCTCTGACCGTTTCTGGTATAATTCTGAATGACTAAAAATTGTATCGTAATCCAAAACCATAACTCAGACTGAAAGTGAATAATGTCAGGACAATTACAATAAAGAATCGCTTTTTCATGTTTTCTCCTTTCATTTCAAACCTCGATTCAATTTCACTACAACAGATAAGTTATCCGAAATTACGATCGACTGAGAAACTTTTCTGCCTTTGCCAGCTGCTCGGGTTTGCCGATATCCAGAAAATCCGAGGCATCGTGCTCAAACGCATGGATGGGATATTTTGCGCAATGGGTCAGATAGAGATCGATAATGGAGAAAATCCTGGCAGTCGGCAGCATCTGCAGCAGAACCGGATCGATGATATGTAATCCACTGAACGCCAGCTCCTGCATATTTTTGGATTTCGGTATTTTGCCGCGGATTTCACCGGTTTCCAGGTTTTTCCAGCCCTGCATCTGATTTTTGCTGTCAAAGATCAGTTTGCGGGAACTCTCGCGCCGGCTGACTGCCAGAGTCGCCAGAGCGCCCGAAGTAATGTGTTCGATAAGCATGGACTGGATTGGAATAGTGGAAAGGACATCGACATTGTGCAACAGGATGGGATTTTTACCGGTCAGCAGCGGAGCGGCTTTTTTCAAAGCGCCGCCGGTGTTCAGCAGACAGTCGCTCTCGTCGGAGATGTGAATTTTCATGTCCCTGAATGGATGGGTATTCAGATAATCGATTAATTGATCCGCAAAATGGTGAACATTGATTACAATTTCCCTGAAGCCGAAGGATTTTAGGCGCAGCAAAACATGTTTCAGGATCGGTTCGCCGCCAATTTCCACCAGTGCTTTCGGGCGGTTGTCGGTATAGGGTTTCAGGCGGGTGCCCAGACCGGCGGCGAAAATCATGGCTTTCATGGTAATCATGACGAAGGTCCGGGATTACTGTTTCATTTCCAATTCGAGGTGTCGCAGGACAATTTTGATATCGAATTTGGATTTCAGATGTTTGGCGAGGGCTTCGGCACAGTAGACCGAACGGTGCTGACCGCCGGTACAGCCGAAACTGACCATGAGGTTGGAGAATTTGCGCTGCAGGTATTTATCCACTGACTGATCAACAAGGCTACAGACATTTTTAAGAAAGAGTTTAATATCGGGTTCGGCATCCAGAAATTTGATAACCTCCTCATCTTTGCCGGTGAGGTTCGTATATTTTTCATAACGTCCCGGATTGTGAATCGACCGGCAGTCGAAGACGAAACCGCCCCCGTGTCCGGAGACGTCGATGGGTATGCCCCGTTTGTAGGAAAAGCTGTTGATCGTCACGGTCAGCGGTTTCAGATCGGCGCTGATACTTTTCAGGCGTTTTGATTGGATGACATTTTCTAGCGCGTCCAGCAGCGCCGGGATTTTCACGGGAAATTGAACACTGCTCAAAATCGAGGATAGATTGTTCAGCGCATAGGGAATGCTTTGCAGGAAATGTTCCTTTTTTTCATAAAAACCCCGGAAGCCGTAGGAGCCCATCGCCTGCATAATCCGAATAAGGACATAGCCGTAAAAATATTGTCTGAATTTTTCAGGTTCGACCGGGGTGTATTTTGAAACGGTGACGATATAGTAACCCAGCAGCATTTTACGGACGGAGTCCGGCATGTTGGCTTTGGCGTCGTATAGCAGCGATGCCAGATCGTAATGCAGGGCACCGCGCCGACCACCCTGGTAATCGATGAAGTAGGGCTTTCTGTCCTTCAACATGATGTTGCGCGACTGAAAATCGCGGTAAAGGAAGTAGTCGGTTTCCGTTTGCAGCAGGTAGTCTGTAAAGGTCTGAAAATCCTCTTCCAGCATCTGTTCGTCGAAGGGAACCCGGGCTAGTTTCAGAAAATAGTATTTGAAGTAATTCAGGTCCCACAGCATCGACTGTTTGTCGAATTTGGAGCGGGGATAGCAGACGGAATAATCGAGATTTTTGCCGGCTTTGATCTGGAATTTCGGCAGCTGCTCGATGACCGCTTTATAGGCATCGACGATCCGGTTGGTGTAATTTTTTCCATCGCGGTGCTGGTTGATAAACGAGAATAGCGTGATATCGCCCAAATCCTCGATAAGGTAGATGTTTTCATCCGCATTTTCCAGATACAATTCCGGTACATTCAGATTCAAAGACCGGAAGTGTTTGGTAAATTCAATAAAGGCATGGTTTTCTTTTTTATCGGGATTGTAGGCGCCGATGGCGCTGCAGCGGCTGCCCTTGATTCGCAGGTATTCCCGGTAGGAACCGCTGGGGGGCAGCAGTTGTGTGGATTCGACATTTTCACCGGACCAGGCTTCAAACAGTCTAATCAATTCCAGCTCGGTATGCTTTTCCATAACAGGCGGATTTTAGTGTTCATTTGGCAATTTATCAAGGGGAATTTGAATTGACATGAAGCGATAAATGCCGTAATTTGGCATGTTTATTAAAATAGGGGATAAAAAGTGAATGCCTTTTTGAGAATAACCGATGGTGCAATGTTCAGCCATACATGGCGGGAAGAGAGATGCAAAGGATAATGATTGATTTACGCAGCGATACGGTAACGCGTCCCAGTCAGGCAATGCGCAATTTCATCGCTGCCGCCGATGTGGGTGACGATGTCTATGGTGAAGACCCGACTGTGAATCTGCTGGAGGAACGTGTCGCCGAACTGCTGGGAAAAGAGTCGGCGCTGTATGTCCCCAGTGGAACTATGTCAAATCAGATTGCTGTAAAAACTCATACTCAGCCGGGACAGGAGGTCATCTGTGAAGAAAATTGCCACATTTTCAATTACGAGGCGGGTGCTCCGGCGTTTCTTTCGGGAGTGCAATTGCGACCGCTATCCGGAGAATACGGTGTTCTGAAATTGGAGGACGTGGAAAAGGCGATTCGGGCGGACAATCTCCATCTGCCGCCTACGGGACTGATCTGTATTGAGAATACCCATAACCGGGCGGGCGGCACCATCTACCCGCTGAACGATATGGCGAATCTGTCGCAATTGGCGGCGCAGAAGGGGATTCCGCTGCATCTGGACGGCGCCCGATTGTTGAATGCGGTGATGGCGACAGGTATCCCGGCAAAGGAGTGGGCAATGTTTGCCGACAGCATCAGTCTCTGCTTTTCCAAGGGGTTGGGCGCGCCGGTAGGTTCGGTATTGGTGGGAAACCAGGATTTTATCCGAAAAGCCCGCAAATATCGTAAAATCCTCGGCGGCAGTATGCGTCAGGCGGGAATTTTAGCGGCGGCTTGTCTCTTTGCCTTGGATCATAATGTCGATCGTCTCCGGGAGGATCATGAAAATGCCCACCTCCTGGCGGATCAGCTGAAGAGTGTACCCGGTATTTTTATTGATCTGAAGCAGGTGCAAACAAATATGGTCATGATACATGTCCGGCATCCAAGATTTAACGCGGTGACGCTATCGCAGGCGTTATTAAAAGAGGGATTGGCGGCGAATGCTGTCGATTCTGAACGAATTCGGGCGGTGACGCATCTGGATTTTCACCGTGAGCAGGTTCAGCAGGTGGCGGATATTTTTATCAAGCTGATGAAAGCGCCCTGATATGAAGCTGGTCATTGTCGGTGCCGGAGAGGTCGGATATTATCTGGCAAAACGCCTGATATCGGAAAAACACGATATCACCATTATTGAGCAGGACGCTGAGCGTCAGCGGCGGGCGCTGGAAACGCTGGATGCCATTGTTCTGCAGGGAAATGGCGCCAGTGTTCGTATTCAGCAGGAAGCGGAAGTGGAGAAGGCGGATATTCTTTTTGCCGTCACCGGAATGGATGAGACCAATATTCTCTGCTGCTCCATCGCCAAAAAGCTGGGTGTCGGAAAATGTGTTGCCCGGGTACGGAATGACGAATTCACCCGTCCCGATGCAATGATCACACCCGACCGATTTGACATTGACCTGATGATCCATCCGGAACAGGCAGCGGCTAATGAGATCGTCCGTCTGGTTGAGCAGTCTTCAGCCCTGAAGATTGTGGATTTTGAAGATGGGAACTTACAGCTTTTGGCACTTCAGGTGAAAAATGACAGCCCGCTTATCAATCGGACGCTCCAGGAGGTGGGGGCTGCGAATCCTCAAATTGAGTTTTTATGTCTGTGTATTTACCGCAATAACGACACTATTATTCCCCACGGGTCCAATTACTATCGCGCCGGCGATGTGATCTACTGTATCGCCCCAAAAAATGATATCCCGGCTCTGACGGAGCTGGTGGGATACCGGGAGAGCGAACAGCAGCATGTTATGATTGTGGGTGGCGGGCAGGTAGGTACCCGGATTGCCGCAAAACTTTCGCCGCTGATGGATGTCAAACTGATCGAATCAAATTTCGAACGTGCAAAAGAAATATCCAGCAGTCTGAAAGATACACTGGTACTGCATGGCGACGGAACCGATATTGACCTGTTATCCTCCGAACAGATTCAGGAGGCGGACTGTTTTATTGCCGTTTCCGGTAGCGAGAAAACCAATCTGTTATCCGGCTTGCTGGCTCGCTATCTGGGGGTTCAACGGGTGATCATTCATCTGAATACTCATCAGTACATGCCGATTATGAGCCGAATCGGGATGGATGCCGTGGTGAGTAAAAACATCAGTACGGTGAATGCCATCATGAAATATGTTCGGCAGGGTGATGTGATTGCCGTGACTCTGTTCGAGGATATCGATGCGGAAGTAATTGAATTGATTCCCAAACGCAACAGCCGGATCACCCGTCATCCGCTTCGAAAAATGAAGCTGCCGACAGACCTCATCATCGGAGCCATCGTCCGCGATGCGGTGGTTATCATTCCACACGGTGAGACTCAGATTGTAGCGGGTGATAAGGTCGTAATTTTCATGAAACCAGCGATGATCAATAAGGTGGAAAAATATTTTAGCTGATCGAAACAGGCTTGCCGCCAGCATATTCTTGAATTTTCACTGTGATTGAATCGAAAACGGCATCCGTTTTTCCGAACGTCTCCATCAAACAAATAATCAGGGCTGACGTATAATGAAAGCAATGGTGAAAAAATTTGTTTTTGGATTATTAATAACAGCCGGGGCGCTTTACCCGCAACAGACTTTTTTTTTCGAGCGGGTGATCACACCGTTGCCGACTCAGCGGGGGGTTCGGTTTGTTGCGATCGCCATTTCACAATTCGGCGATATCTATCTGTCGGATATTCAACAGCATGAAATCTATCGCTTCGACCCGGATGGTCAGCTGCTCAACGTCAACGGTGGTTACGGCTGGAATGAAGGGCAGTTTGATTTGCCGCTGGATCTGTACATGTCGTCGGGCCTGAATCTGCTTGTGGCGGATTATAACAATCACCGTGTCGCCCGTTATGACCGGGAACTGAATTACCTGACTACCTATCCCGATCCCGGCGGCGCCTACCGCATATCGTTTCCCCGCTCGGTTGTCCTGACCAACCAGGGCGAATTGTATATTCTGTCTGATGAAAATCTGGAAATCAGCCGTGTGCAACTGAATCGCAAAAACGTCACGGTGTTTGCCGGGGTTGGTTACGGTGAATATGCACTGCGGGATCCGCTGCTGATCCGTATGGATGGTCAGGGTGTGATTCACATTCTGGAGGAGAGCGGTCGGATTGTGCAGTTTGATCGGTTTGGCACACCACTCGGTCAATTGAAAATTCCTGCAGATGCGCCGGCAACGTCTCTGTTTCCGGTAGGCAAAGACCTGGTGGTGACGTTGAGAGGGGCGCCGTATGTTTTGGTCTATTCGGCGATGCAAAAGAGCTGGCAGCCGCTGATAGTGGAACTGCCGCAAAATATTTACTTCGTGGCTGTCTCTTATCAGAATGAAAGACTCTGCCTGTTGAGCTCAGACAACCGGATTTTCGTATATCATCAGCCTTAAATCACCGAAACATATATTGGATTGCATAAACAGATATATCACCATTATGTTTCTCTGCGGTTGCCTGTCTGTATCAGCTGTGGGGGCAGCGGTGGAACAGAGCGATACCCTGATAGTTGCACCGGGTGATTCACTGATTCAGCTCACGAAAACGGCGATCGTTCCCCAATCTGTGCGCCTGAAAAGCATCGGTGGAGACAGTCTTGCGACGGAGCTGTTTCAGATTGATGCGCTGAACGGAGTTCTGCGATATGGCAGTGGGTTTTTGGATACTGTGACAATTATTGCCGATTACAGCTATCTGGAGGTTTCGCTACCCCGTTTTCAGATTCTCAATTCGCCACCCCGGGTTTATCTCCCGGAAGATACCGCATCAGGTGCGGAAAAGGCGCCGGATGCCACCGCGGAATCCGCAACCTCCGGTGATTATGATTTTCTGAAATCCGGGACGATTTATCGGGGCGTATCACTTCGATCAAACAGCGGTATGGAGCTGCAATCGGGATTAAACATCGAGCTGCAGGGAACAATCGGTGAAGATATTTCGATTGTCGGTTCACTTTCCGACCAGAATATACCGATTCAGCCGGAGGGCAATACGCAGACAATTGAGGAAATTGACAAGGTTTTTATTCAGGTGCAGATGCCCCATGAAATTATAACCTTTGGCGATTACGAATGCAGCCAGTCGTCGACACCACTCAGCCGCTACCAGCGCAAATTGCAGGGTGCTCTCGTTGAAAGTGAGCGCAGCAGCAGTATGACCCAGCTCAGCGGTGCAGTGACCAGGGGGCAGTTCGCCAGCAACTATTTTCAGGGGCAGGAGGCGAACCAGGGTCCCTATCAATTGACTGGTCGGGAGGGTGAAACGGCAATTATCGTACTGGCGGGCACCGAACGGGTCTGGATCAATGGCGAGCCCCTGACCCGCGGTGAGACAAACGACTATGTGATCGATTATTCCACCGCAGAAATTACGTTTACACCCTATCGGCTGATTACCTCCGATTCCCGCATTTCTGTGGATTTCCAGTACTCCAATCTGGTCTACCAGAAAAATATCTGGCTTGCCCGCAACACGACCGCTTTTGGCGATGGGCGGGTGCAACTTTCCGCCGGTGTTATCAGCGAAACCGACGACCGTGACAATCCCATCGAGCTTACCCTGAGTGATGCGGATATTGATCATTTAAAAATACTGGGCGATCAGACCGAAAAAGCCTTTCAGAGCACAATTCATGAAGACAGCAACGGCGTGTATCTGTTTGATGAAAGGGATTCGATTCTGGTCTATGTGGGACCGGGCGGCACGCATTCGGCTTCCTTTTACAATGTCGGTGAGCGGGGTAGCTATCGCAAGGACTACTCTGTGGATCCCTACTGTTTTCAATTTGTGGACAAAAGCGATCCCACGGCGACGGAATCGGAGATCAGTGAAGCCGTCTACCTGCCGGTGAAGCCCCTGAAGCTGCCGACTGCCCAAAGGCTGTACCATCTGTCCGGGAAGTGGCAGCCGCTGCGGAATGTGACTGTTCAATCGGAAGTGGCGGGGTCTGACTTTGACTGCAATACCTTTTCGAATCGCGATGATGGAGACAATCGGGATATCGCCGTTCATCTGAATACGGATATCAAGATACCGTTTTCCCGGAAGAATAGTGCCGATCTCCATTTGAAATATCGCAAAGTCGGCGAACGGTTTGAACCGATTGACCGCCTGGAGGAAGTGGAATACCGGCGGAAATGGGATTTGTCATCGGATTCCACCCAGGGTGAACAGGTGATGGAAGCCGGTGTAAATATGAATTTCAATCAACAGCTGAATGTCTATCTCGACTTCGGTTCATACAATCGTCATCAAATCGATGCAAACAGGTATAAAGTCGGCGCATCTCTGCAGTGGAACTGGCTGGATCGCTTCGACCTGTTTTGGGAACAGATTCAACGTAGTCTGCCGCATAGTTCGTCGGAGTGGATCCGGCAGCAGTTGCGGCTGCGCTTTGTTGTTAAAGATGTAAAGCCTTTTACGGAGCTGTATTCCGAACAATATACCGCTGCCATGGCGACGGTGACAAATTTTCAGTTTATTGAGCAGCGCTATGGAATTGAGATCGAAGGTCACCGGAAATTAACGGGGCGCATTGAAACTTATTTCCGGGAGGACAAGGATTTTGTGAGCGGTCAGTGGCAGCTCTCCAGTACATCCCGGAATGTTGCCGCCAGCGCTCTGTTGAACGAATGGAAAAGCTTTTCCGGGCGGTTTACATATACTTTCCGCATTAAAGAGTATTTCGGTGAGCAGACAGTGCCGAACCAGGAGATTCAGCTGCTGGATATGATGCTGAAGCAGCAGCCGCGCAGACTGCCATATACCTGGGAAACCACAATGAGAATCGAGGAAGAACGCACCGTTAAAAAGGAATACCGCTACTATTATGTCGGTGAAGGTGAGGGACAATATGCCTACGATTCGACCTATTCCGATTTTGTACCGCATGTCAACGGGGACTATATTTTACGAATTCTGCCCTCGATGATTAAGGAGCCGGTAACCAGTATTCGGAACGGACTGCGCCTGCAGTTCAACGGGCGGCGTCTCAGCGGCAAAATTCCCTGGGAATTTCCCACCCGGCTGATGTTATTTTCGGATATACGGCTGCAGCAGCAGATTAAAAGCAGTCGCGAACCGTTATCGATTTTGGTGTTTGATCAGGAACGAATTGACGAACGCTGGGTCTATTTCAATCGGATTTTGCAGCAGGACCTGCTCTATTCTTTCCAGCAGCGTCGGTCGAATTTACGATTGCGATTTCTGGAGAATAATACTGTCAGTCAGCTGGATGTCCGGGGTCCCGAAACAACCGCAATCCGGGAGACCTCGCTCCGTTATCGGGGTGGCTTTATTGGTAGCCTTACGTTGGAATCGGAACTGGCGGCAAAAACCACCTTCCGGGAATCGGCATTTAATCCGTTACGAAACCGGGATATTCATTCATATCGGTCGAATAACACCTTTGCCTGGTTATGGAGCATGGTCAACCTGTATGAATGTGCGCTAAAAGTCAGTTATGACCGGGACCGGAGTACGAAAGCACTCGAAGCGCTGCTGCTCGGTCTGCGCAACAGTTATGAGCGTAAATTTCAGGGTAAAGGTCGCTGGCGGGCGTTTGTGGAGATCGATCGCGTCTCTGTCACGCCGAAAGGTTCGGCGATTCCCTGGGAAATGAGCGATGGGAAAAAAGAGGGCGTCACTTACGGATGGGGTATCTCGGCGGAATATCGTCTCGGTCGCAATTTGAGTCTGCGTTTGAACTATGAAGGCTGGGACGAACCGAACCGGGATGTCTATCATCTGGGCGGTGGTGAGATCAGGGCGCTGTTCTAATGAAAAAACGACCCTATATTCGCCTGTTTTTTACGGTAATCCTCAGCAGTCTGAGCGGAGTGATTCCCGCCACTCCCTTGTATGCTGCCGATTCGGTCTATTTCGGCAATATCAGGATCGCATCGGAAATCCGGGAAAAACCGCAATTTGACGCGATTCTCCGGGAATACCGGGAATTGCCTGCCACCGATATAAATTTTCAGCATTTCAGTCGTCATCTTCTGCAGATCCCGCCGTCCCGCGGCTACCACTTTCCAACCCTTTCGCTATACAGGATAAACCCAAAATCCGAGTCCGGGCGCTGGTATCTGAATCCCGAAGTGCACCTGAAATGGGGCGATATGACCCGGATTGATACGATAGTGTTTCGCGGGCATACAAAAACCAGAATGGCGGTGCTGAACCGGGCGGTTCAGCCGTTGCTCGGCGCTGCTTATACCGAGCAGCAGAAGACGGCTATCCTTCGATCGCTGCGGAGATTTCCCTTTTTATCTGTAGCCGGTGAAAATGAGATTGTACTGACCAAAGAGGGACAAACCGGAATTCTGGTTTCCCTGCAGGAGCAACAGGATAATGAGTTTATCGGTGTGGTGGGGTATGTCCCGGGGACCTATAATAGTCCGGGCTATTTTACCGGCGAACTGGATTTGAAATTTTACAATCTGTCGGGAACCGGGCGGCAGATCTTTTTGTACTGGTCGCGGGCAAACCGCTATTCACAGCAGGTGGAACTGGGCTATAAGGAGCCCTGGATCTGGAAAACCAATCTCTACGGAATGGCGGAGTTTCGACAGGATTTGCGGGATACGCTGGTGGTCATTCGCAATCTTGGAATCGGCAGCGGTTTTTATTCAAACCGGTTTGGCAGTTTTGAATGTAGTCTCAATCGGGAAATGACCATTCCGACTCCGGGCGGTCGGAATTTATTGGGATTGTCACGATCCAAAACCACGGCAATTGGCGTCCGGCATGCACTGGATCGGCGGGATCATATTCACAACCCGACGAGTGGCTTTCACCTGCAATCCGGAATAGCCGTCGGACATCAAAAGCGTGATTCCTTATCATCGGTCTCCCGTCTGGAACTGAATCTGGCGTTGGCAGGATTTGTGCCGGTGAGACAATTCTGGATAATCGCATTGATGCTGAATACCGATGCCAGGTGGCTGAGCGGTGCGGAACCGGATTTTGCCGAGCAGTACTGGTTCGGGGGGGCGACCGACCTGCGCGGCTACCCAAATGACTTCTTCCGCGGCAGCAGGATTGCTTGGGGTACGGTGGAGTTGCGCCGGCTGATCGGTAATTTCAGCAGTTTTTATCTGTTTTTTGATCAGGGCTATTATCAACGTTTTGACGACGGAAAATCGGTCAGCGGCTACCCCTGCAGCTACGGTGTGGGCATGCGCTTAGCTTCCAGAATGGGAATAATTGGCGTAGATTATGGCTTTGGAAAGGGAGATACATTTTCAACCGCGAAAATTCACATTCGCCTAATCGGAAGATTTTAATGACAAAAAGTAAACAGACACCGGAAGAAAAAATCGTTACATTTTTAAAAAAGCAACAGGGCTCAGCAGTCAAACAGCGCCGCATCGCCAAAGCGTTGAATGTCAGCAGCGCCAAATATCCACAATTCAAAGAGACATTGCGCGCTCTCGCCGCTGCCGGAAAAATTGAGCGTCGCCCGAAAAACTGCTATCTGATTCCCCAAAAGGGGCAAACCGTCACCGGTACCATATCCTTTTCCAGCCGGGGATTTGCCTTTTTGAATTCCGAAAATGAACCCGATATCTTTATCAGCGGCTACGATACGCTGACCGCTTTTCATGGCGATAAAGTCCTCGTTGAACGGTACAAAAAGCAGACCGGTAAGAATCCGGAAGGCAGAGTGTTGCAGGTGCTGGAACGCTCGCAACAACCGCTTTTCGGAACGCTTTCCCGCCGGGGTCAGGACTGGGTAGTCGTTCCCGAAATGCCGGCGCCTCTGGTCTCCATTGTCATCCAAAATGAAATTCCCGGGATGCAGGCGGGACAGATGGTGGAATTGCGCAATCTGATCTGGGATGACAGAAAAAGCGCTCCGCAGGCGCAGATAAAGCAGATTCTGGGGATGCCCGAAGACCCGCGCGATGACGTAACGATTATCCTGAAAATGTTTCAGATAATTCCGGACTTTCCGATACCAGTTCAGAAGGAACTAGATAGAGTGGACACTCAAATCTCCGCGGCTGACATTAAGAATCGGCTCGACCTGCGTGATTGGGACATTTTTACTGTGGACCCCGAAACAGCCCGGGATTTTGACGATGCGGTGTCGCTGACCCAAAACGAAGACGGCAACTGGCAGCTGGGGGTGCACATTGCCGACGTAAGTCACTATGTCCGCCCCGGTACGGCGCTGGACCGCTCCGCCCGTAACCGGGGAACCAGTATCTACCTGGGAAATACCGTGATCCCGATGCTGCCCGAGAAAATCAGCAATGATATCTGCTCCCTGGAACCGGATAAGGAAAAATTAACGATGTCGGTGATCATGACTGTCGGCAGAGAGGGAAATGTTCTGAATTATCGGATTTCTCCAAGTGTCATCCGATCGGTACGCCGCTATAATTATCGGGAAGTTCAGGATATTATCGATAAAAAAAGCGGTCCCAACGCCGGAATCATTGTGCCAATGCACCATCTGAGTATGCTGTTGCGCAGAAAGCGGTTTGAATCCGGGAGTATCGACTTTGATATTCCTGAACCGATTTTTACAATCGGCACAAGTGGTATCCCGACGGAGATCAAGCCTTCGGAACGGTTGGATAGTCATAAACTGATCGAGGAATTCATGCTGCTGGCAAACCGCAAAGTGGCGGAGTATATCGCTCTTGAGCGAAAGAAGGAGAAGCTGCCTTTTCTCTATCGAATTCACCCGGCACCGACGGATGAGGCAGTAGACAATCTCTATGATCTGCTGCGCCGGCTGGGTGTGGATTTCCGCAAACCGGACCCGGTAACGCCCAATGATATTCGGCGGATATTACTGGAAATCGAAAATCTGCCCTTTCAGCTGTTTGTGGAGCAGATCGCGCTACGCTCCATGGCGAAAGCGCGCTATGCGGCGGAAACAGGACAGCATTTCGGGCTGGCATTTCCGTACTATACCCATTTCACCTCGCCGATTCGGCGCTACCCGGATTTGATGGTTCACCGTCTGCTCAAACTCTATTCTCGGTCGGTGAGTTCAGAAGACAAGGTCTATTTCCGCCGGGCGCTGCCTACGATTGCGGAGCAGTCCACAGAGAATGAAATCCGAGCCATGAAGATCGAGCGGGAATTCACCAAGGTTAAGCAGATTCGGTTTCTGGCGAATAAAGTGGGCAACTGGTATGCAGGGATTATTACCGGTGTGCTGGATTTTGGCTTTTTTGTGGAGATTTCCGATTTCCTGGTGGAAGGTCTGGTACATGTCCGGACGCTGGAAGATGATTATTATGAATACGATGAGCAGAACCACACCCTGAAAGGTCGCCGGAATAAGCGCACCTTCCGGCTAGGCGACCGCGTGATGGTGAAAATCGCTTCGGTTTCCATCAAAGAGCGGCTGGTGGACCTGGAGTGGGGAGAGTAGGTTTTGCCTTGACAAAAGAATGCGGAACGGTTAAAAT
>JBNGDF010000001.1:218345-250543 GCA_049975265.1 Fidelibacterota bacterium | reverse complement strand
TTTCAAAGATCGTCGAAGCGCTTCAGCCGGGCGGCTCGAAGCCGCTTCAGGATTGCCCCACGTCAAAGATGCAGTTTGATAAAATCTACCCCCCCCCCCCCGTGTTAATTGCAAGGAAAAATTTCTTTCCCAACTTTTTTTTTCTACCATAACCTCAGTCCTGACAGCCGTTAAAGTGCCGGGAATGAGATTCCGGGAGGTACTTTTATCATCTGTAACGACGGCTCGCTTTTTCCGTCGGAAATCTGAAAGCCGGGTACCGGTCACCGTATTCCGAACGATTAAGATCAATATACTTCCGTTTATCAATCTCTATATTCATCGTCATACTATCC
Organism: Fidelibacterota bacterium; assembly: GCA_049975265.1. Taxonomy (GTDB): domain Bacteria; phylum Fidelibacterota; class UBA2242; order UBA2242; family UBA2242; genus B118-G9. Next base: position 250,208 of record JBNGDF010000001.1, on the reverse strand, counting down.
GTTTAATTCAAAATTTAATCATGATTAAAAAAAGAGCTGAAGCTGAAAATAACCGCCACCATTGAATAATTAGACGATTTCGCTGTATATTACAGGGCTTTTGGAAGGACCCGGATGAAATCAACGCAAACAGCTATCAAACGATTGGCAGTACTCACCAGCGGTGGTGATGCCCCCGGAATGAACGCCGCCATCCGGGCAGTAGTGCGGACGGCGATCGAAGAGGGTATTAATGTCTTTGGAATTTACAGCGGCTTTGAGGGATTAATCCAGGGTGAAGTAATGCCGCTCTCCCGCCGCTCTGTCAGCAACATTATTCAAAAAGGCGGTACCTTCCTGAAAACCTCCCGCAGCGAATCCTTCCGTCATCAAACCGGGCGCAAGCGGGGCGCCGCCGTCCTGCGAGAATGGGATATCAGTCATCTGGTGGTCATCGGTGGTGACGGCAGTTTCCACGGCGCCCATGCCCTCTATGAAGAGCAGCAGATCAACGTCATCGGCATTCCCGGCACCATTGACAACGACATTTTCGGAACCGATTTGACCATCGGCTACGATACTGCCGTTCACACCGCCCTGGATTCCATTGACAAAATCCGTGACACCGCCGCCTCCCACGATCGCATTTTCCTGGTGGAGGTGATGGGGCGGCACGCCGGCTTCATCGCCCTGGAGGTCGGTATCTGCGGCGGCGCCGAAGAGATTCTCGTTCCGGAAACCGAGACCACCATTGAAGATCTGGGTAAGATGATCAAAACCTGGTCCCGTACCGGCAAGACCAGCAGCCTGATGGTTGTCGCCGAAGGGCACAAACTGGGTTCCGCCAACGAGATCGCCACGAAGCTGCGGGAAAAGTTTCACGTCAGCTGTCATGTCTGCGTTCTGGGGCATACTCAGCGGGGCGGCAGTCCCACCGCCACCGACCGCCTGCTTGCCAGCCGGCTGGGCTATCACGCCGTCTCTGCTCTGCAGCAGGGCAAAACCGACATGATGGTCGGCTGGTCCAATAATCACGTCACCTACACCCCGTTGCCGGACACCTGGGAAAAGAAAAAACCGCTGGATGCGGAACTTTTAAAAATTTATCGGATATTATCGTCATGAGCGGAAAAAAAGAGCTCGGCTCACTCACCATCGATCAGGTCCTGAATGTTATCTCAATCTTTCGGGAACGCTCACTGGATGGCATTCTCGAAAAAAGTGTCGAGCTGATTCCCCAGATTTTCAAATGGAAAGGCTGCTCCATCTTTCTATATGACGACGATGACGACGTGGTCCGTCTCGCAAAGACCAGCGGTCTGTCGGTACCCGCCAGCGATGAAATCATCTACCGACGCAACGAAGGGTTGACCGGCTGGGTTTTTGATAAAAAGGAACCGCTGCTGATCCGCGACCTGAACAAGAAAACCGACGCCGACCTGGAAAAGCTCGGTGAAAATTTACGCTGGGTGGGCAAATTCGCCGAATCCGACCACCGTAAAGCCAAATCCTTTATGGCTGTACCGCTGCTCTCCTATAATGACCGTCTGATCGGTCTGATCCGCACCGCTTCGGACGATAAAAATTTCAACAACTCCGACCTGGAGGTCTTTTCCCTGATCGCCCGCTATGTGGCCATGGCGATTGACAATTCCGAATACCTGCGCCGGGAGCGCCGCAAAGCGGAGTATCTCGAGCTGCTCATGAAAGTCGGCACCCAGATACTATCCTTTTTCGAACTCGACAATCTGCTGGAGTTCGTCGCCGAAAATACAGCCAGGACCATCGGCTCGGAAACCTGTGAAATTTACCTGCGCAAAAAGACCGAGAAAGATACCCTGATTCTCAAAGGCGGCTACGGAATCCCCCGGGAATTGATCAACGTCGCCGAACACAAAGTAGGCGAGGGACTGACCGGCACTATCGTCAAAGAGAACCGCACCATCCGTTCCCGCAATGTTCTGACTCTCCCCGAATATAAAGGCAAATACCGCAACGCCATTAAGGACCATCTGAAACATGGCGACCGCCTGACATTCCTGGGCGTGCCGATCAATATCAAAAACGAAACCCAGGGCGCCATTAAACTCTACAACAAACTGCCCGGTACGGAACGGGAAAAATACTTTACCGAGGATGATGAACAGTATCTCCAGATCATGGTGGATATGATCTCCGTTGCCATCGAAAATGTCGAATATCTGGAAACCATGAAATACTCCGCCGTCACCACCATGAAAAACCAGCGTCTTACAGCCCTGGGCACCCTGGCGATGCGCATCCCCAATGATGTGGTCAACCCGCTGACAGAAGCTCAACTGAGCATCGGCAATTTTTTAAAAAAGGTCAAAGCCGGCAAAGTCGAAACGCCCGCAGCCACCATCGAGAGAATGGAGCAGATTCAGCGCAATCTGAAAAACGTTTCCGACGGTGTTCGCATTCTCCAGGAATTTTCCACCAAAGCCGGTTTCATTCACATCAAACGCCCCTGGACGGAACTGCTCGACGAAGCTCTGCTGTATCTCACCAACAATCTGCTCTCCTACAAGGTCGTGGTACAGCGAAATAAAAATGAAGAGCCCAATATCCCCCAGCTGGTGGTGGACCCCAACGAAATCATCGAAGTTTTGGTTACGCTGATCTCGCTGATCATCTCGCGCTTTGAGCACTACGGTTCCATCCTCTGGATCGAAACCCATGTAAAAAACGACAAGACTCTGATCACCAATATTGCCGGCTCTGACAACATCGCCGGCGTTGAGATTCCTAAAAAATCCGTGAATGAATTCTATGGCGAAGGCAAAAACCACAGCACCTACCAGTTCTCTCTGGAGGTGATCAAAGAACTGGTCGCCACCGACTATAACGGCAAGATTACCCTGCAGGAGCAAAATTCCAACCTGCGGCTGACCCTGGAAATTCCTATAGAAAGTTAGGCTATGTTTTACAAAGATATTCTGCTGATTGACGACAGTGAGCCCTTTTGCAAAAGTATTCAGGAAACCCTGGAGGACCACGGCTGGACCATCGCCTACAACACCAAACCCGAGGACGGGCTGGCATTTCTCCGGGAAAAACAGTTCCGGGTGGTGCTGTTGGATATTCGCATGCCCCATATGTCCGGTCTGGAGCTCCTGGCTCAAATGGAAAAAGAGCAGCTGATTTACCGCAATTATGTCATCGTTCTGACCGGAGAGATCACCATTGAAAACGCCGTGGATTCACTGCGGCTCGGCGCCCGGGATTTTATCCAGAAACATGCCGTGGTTGAATATCCCGACCTCTTCTACGAACGTATCGTCAAAGGTTTTGACTGGCAGAAAGAGCGTATTAAAAACGAGAAATTAGCCGAGGAACGGCGGCGGGCAATTGAAGAAAGCCGGCTGATCGTCAAAAGTGTCGGTCACGACATGTCCGGCAGCTACTACGCCTCCCTGATGTTGCGGCTGCAGACGCTGCAACGCAAGATGGAGAGTTTTAAAAAGGAGGTGGAAACCTGTTTTGAGATCATCCGGGATCAGGAGGGATTGGAAACACTGGAAGAGTGTCGCGACCGGGTCCTGAAAATCGCCGAGGAGGGCATCGAAAAGGGCGCCGGAATCATCACCCTGATGGGCTTTTTCAAGGAGCTGGGGGAAAAACTTAAACATCTCGGTCAGGCAATTGACATTGACAAGAGCCACAAGAAGACGGTGGATTTGAATGCCCTGGTTCGGGAGGCGATTCATCTCTTCACCGATTCCCAGATCACCGCCAATCCGGAAATCGAACTGGTGGAAGACTATTCCACTGAAGTGCTGAATATCAGCGCCAGCGAAGAAGACCTGATCCGGGTGTTTGTCAACCTGGTTGAAAATGCCTACAAAGCGATGGACAATAAGGGTACCCTGACGATCCAGACCTTTCGGGAAAACGGGTCTGCCGTGGTCAATATAACCGATACCGGCGTCGGCATTCCCTCCGACAAACTGGAAAAAATCTGGCGCCCCGACTATACCTACTGGAGCGGCAAGCAGGGTACCGGACTGGGTTTGATGATTTGTAAAAAAGCCGTCGAAAACCATGAAGGTGAAATACATGTAGCCAGTGAGGTCGGCAAAGGCACCACTTTCACCATAAAGTTTAAAATGATATAGAAAGGACAAGATATGTCAGTGAAAAAAATCCTACTGGTCGATGACAAAGCGCTGTTGCGTGACGCACTGATCGAATACCTTGGCACCGGGGAATACGAAATCGTCGAAGCGGAAGACGGTGAAAAGGCAATGACGATGTTTCGGCAAAACGATTACGATGTCGTTATTCTGGACCACAATCTGCCCGGTATGGATGGTTACCTGACCCTGAAACTGATGAAGCAGAGCAAACCGGACGTGCCAGTCATCGGTCTCACCGGCGAACTGACCGTCGAAATCCGGGAGAAATATCTCTCAATGGGCGCCTACGATATCCACGCCAAATCCGCCATTTATGAAAAACTCATCCCCACACTGAATGCCGCCCTGAAAGGTGACAAACCGGACCAGACCGGGGAAAAGCCGGATTACATCCAACTGGCTGAAAAACTGAAGTCCGAAGGGCGCTGGGAAGAATCTGCCCTCTATTTAAAAGAAGCCGGCATCGAACAGAAAGCCTTGGGAAACATGGAAAAAGCCACCGGGCTTTTCGAAGAAGCCATCAACCGCTATATCCGGGCAGGACGGCGTTCAAAAGCCGCAGAAATCGAAAAAATGATTGGCGATTGAAAAAAAATTGCAAAAAAATTCACTAATCCGCAGAATTTTCCCTGTTTACCGACGGAAATCTCTTGACATTTAGTTTCCTGTCGTGTAACATAAGCTCAACATGAGAAAACGTAACGAATCAATAAGGAGGAATGTGTTATGGCAGAGAAAGTAGCAAAATGTGGCGTTAAAAAGGAAAAGGGATACCTTTATTACCTGGACAAAAACGGAAACGTGGCGCGTTCAAAAATGGCCCGCGGCGGTGAAAAAGGCGGCGGCGCACAGGTTGTGAATGCCTGCGGCGTAAAAAGGGAACAGGGCTATCTCTACTTCATCGACAAAGACGGTGACGTATCCCGGGCCAAAATGGCGAGAGGCAGAAAATAATTCTTTCTCGTTAGTAAAAAGTAATATTCAAAAGGCTCCGTATTTTGGCGGGGTCTTTTGTTTTATTGACATGCTATTTTTCTAAAATTTATTATATTAATGGGCATGAAGACGAAATTGACCCGCAACGATAAAATCCTGATCCTGATCTGTATTTTGGCAATCGCCGGTGCCGGCTATTTCGAGCTGTCAAATTACCAGCGGGCATTTCCGGAGCACACTATCGACTTTACCGTCAACCGCAAAGAAGCCCGGGAGATTGCCCTGAATTTTCTGGAACAATTACATCTGTCACCGGGCGATAAAATCCACACCTCCGCGTTTGAATTCGATGCCGTTGCCAAGACCTTCCTCGAAAAGGAGGTGGGGCTGGAACAATCGGAGGACCTGCTCACCAATCACTTCCGCATCTGGCACTGGACAAACCGCTGGTTTGAACCGCTCAATCGGGAAGAAATCTTCGTCGGAGTGTCACCAAACGGTGAAATCACCCGTTTTCGCCATAAAATACCCGAAGAGGCACCGGCGGATATTATCTCCATTGACGAGGCTCGTCGTCTGAGTCACCGCTTTTTAACCGAGATACTTTCCATCAATCCCGACGAATGGGAATTTCTTGAAGATAAAACCGAGGTCAGACCCAACCGGGTGGATTACCGCTTCACATACAAAAAGAAAGACGTGGAAATCTATGACGCCACGTATCGGTTTGATCTGACAATTCTGGGCAATGCCATCGGTGAATACCAAGAATACCTGCATGTTCCGGAAGCCTGGCAGCGAGACTACCAGCGCCTGCGCTCGCTGAATTCCACCACCGCCACTACCGCCGACATTTTCTTCATTATTCTGATCATCACGATCGTTACTTTTTTTATCACCTATCTGAGCCGCCGCCAGATTCATCTAAAGACGGCTTTGGCGTTCGGTGCCATTACATTTATCCTGAAATTTCTCTCCGAATTGAATCTTCTGCCGCTCTATAAATTTCACATGGATGTCACACAGAGCATGGGCGCTTTTTACGGCGATTTTTTTGTCAGCACCTTTTTGCATTCGCTGTTACTCGCCGTGGCGATTACCATCTTTAGCGGCGCCGGGGAATTCATATACCGCCGGCGCTATCCGGAGCGCATTCCTCTGGGACGGATTTTCAGCTCGACCGGACTGCGTACCAAACATACCTTTTTCAGTTATATCATCGGCATCAGTCTGGCAATCGTCTTTATGGCGTTTCAGACCCTTTTTTACCTGGTGGCGAAGCGGTTCGGCGCCTGGGCGCCCGCCGATGTCTCCTATTCAGACACCCTGAACACGGCATTTCCCTGGATTCTGATTCTGCTGGGTGGCTTTTTACCGGCGGTTCTTGAGGAATTTTCCTTTCGGTTTTTCGCCATTCCTTTCCTTGAAAAAATCGTTAAATCCCGGCTGCTGGCGGTGTTGATTCCGGCGGTGATTTGGGGTTTTGCACACGCCAATTATCCCAATCAGCCTTTCTGGATCCGGGGATTCGAGGTCTCCGTCTTCGGGATATTGATCGGCTTTATCTTCCTCAAATTCGGTATCCTGACAGTTCTGATCTGGCACTACATGGTGGATGCAATTTACTCGTCGATGCTGCTGTTCCGGACCGGCGAACCCTATCATGTCGTCAGTGCGGCTCTCGCCCTGGGAATTATCCTGATTCCCTTCATCTATAATCTCGTCATGTATTTCCAACGCAGGGAATTCAGCGATCCGGTGCAGCTACTAACACCTGCGTCAGCAACCACTGCTCAGGAAACCGCTGTCCCAACCACAGAGGCAGAGGATGATCAATGCGTTTCCTACATTACCGCCTACCGGAAGTTGTCACCCCGGCGAATAAAAACCATCCTTCTGCTGATCCTGGCGTTCTTCGCCATACTCTGGATTCCCCTGGATAGGATCGGCGGTTACTATAAATATCCCTATTCCCGTGCGGAAATTCAGGCAACTGCCGGTGACTTTCTGCACGAACAGGGTGTCGACGCCGAAAACTTTCACCATGCGGCGGTACTGCTGGAAAACTACTCCCCACTGACCGCCCGCTATATCCTGGAACACAGCTCTGTCAGGAATCTCAACTCCCTGCTGGCCCGCCATCTGAACAATGCGGTGGTCTGGCGGATTCGTTATTACCGCCCTCTGGACAGGGAAGAGTACAATATTTACGTACATCCTTTCGAAAATACAGTGGTCGGCTTTGAGCACCTGCTACCCGAAACGGCGGAGGCTTATTCCCTAAACAGGGACCTCGCCCGTTTCAGCGCCGGGGAATTTCTATCCCAGCGTCAATACCGGCTGGCTGACTATGAACTGATCGAAGAACACTCACAGCAATTTCCCAACCGCATTGAATATACGTTCATCTGGGAAACAAAAGACCCGCATCCGGCCAATGTAGCCGACGGAACGTTGCGCTTGAAAACCGTCGTAACCGGCGCCGATGTCTCCAGCTTTTCGGTATCTTACAAAATCCCGGAAGAGTGGCGCCATACCAAAACCCAGCAAACCCTTTCCGATTCTATCCGGCTCGGTCTGCGAATTGTTGCCCTCTGCCTGCTGGCAATTTTTTCCATAATCGCCCTCACCCGCCGCATGAAATCTGTCCGGGTGGAGTGGCGATTGCCGCTTACCCTGAGTATTCTGATCGGCGCCGGATGGCTCGTTCTGGAACTGGCGAACCTGCCCGTGGCGATGGTGAATTACAACACCAGCTGGGGACCCAATGTCTGGGTTCTTTTCTGGATCATGATCACCTTCTTACGGGTGTTGATAATCGCCTTGGCGCTTTTCCTGATAACAACCATTGCCACCAGTATTTATCCCGGTTGTCAACGCACTTTGAAACGGGAGTGCCGCTACCATTTTTCCCGGGACGCTATTCTCTCCGCCATCCTGGTCAGCATCGGTATCTATGCAGTTCGGCATCTGTTCCAATGGCTGGCAATTCAGTACGCCCCGGCGATTGTCCGACCGGACTTTCAGATTCCTCAATCCGTTAATTACACCCTGGCACCACTCCATACTGTGTTATCGATCATCAGCCGCGGCATCGCGTACACCGCCCTGATCGGCATATGCACTTTCTGGCTGCGCCGCCTGATTCATCAACGGGGCATTCGAATCGTAACCGTCGCGGTTCTGCTGGCGGTTTTTATACCGGAGTCCTACGACAATGTCCGGGAATATCTCATTCTCTACCTGTCTTATGCAGCAATCATCGCATGGTTATGGATTGCCGTCGTCTGCTTCCTGCGCAATAATATCCCTGCCTATCTGTACAGCGGAATACTATACATCGTCGTCCGGACATCGGAAAACCTGGTACAATCCGGCACCCCCAAAAGTCTGGTCAGTGCCCTGACACTCTTAACAATTGTAACAATTATCATCCTTTGGTTACTAAGTGAAAGAAGGGATCTGAATGTCGGCGACTGGATTAAACGGACCTTCAAACGTATTGTTATCAACCCGTAATCATTTTTACCCTTTAAAATGTCAAATGAAACCCAAATTACAAACCGATAAACCAACCTATGAAATCCAAAATTGATTCAAAACAGGAAGCGCTCTCCGATCTGCTCCACCGGATCGAAGACACCCCTCTACGGCAGAAAATTCAAGAAAGCTCCGGCGAAGTCCAGCAATACATGGCGGGACTCTGCCGGCAGATCCGGGACCTGTCTAAAATCGGCACCGCACTCTCCGCCGAACGCAACCTGCCGAAACTGCTCGAGATGATCCTCGAAGAAGCCCGGCATTTCACCAATGCCGATGGCGGTACTCTCTACATGATGAACGATGACGAACGCTCCATGCGCTTTGAAATCGTCCAAACCGGTTCGCTGAATATCCGCATGGGAGGTACCTCGGGCAACAATATCGACTGGTATCCCGTCCGGCTCTATCTCCAGGATGGCACCCCAAATCACGCCATGGTCTCCGCCCATGTCGCTCTGACGGGCGAAGTCGTCAATATACCCGACGTGTACGACGTTGAAGGCTTCGATTTTACCGGCACCCGGGCGTTCGATAGTAAAACCGGCTACCGATCCAAATCCATGCTCGTCGTCCCCATGCGCAACCATGAAGACGAGATTATCGGCGTTTTACAGCTCCTGAATGCCATTGATGCGGTCACCGGTGAAACAATTCCCTTCACCCAGGCCGATCAGAGCCTGATTATCTCGCTGGCGTCGCAAGCCGCCGTCGCCATTACCAATACCCGCCTGATCCACGATTTGGAACAATTATTGGAATCCTTTATCCAGGTCATTGCCGCGGCGATTGATGAAAAATCACCCTATACCGGCGGTCACATCGAAAGAGTCGCCAACCTGACCATGCTGATCGCAGAAAACATCAACCGGATTGACTACGGCACCTATGCACCGCTGCAGCTGAATCAGGACGAACTGAAAGAGCTGCGCATCGCCTCCTGGATGCACGATATCGGAAAGATCACCACCCCCGAATACGTCGTCGATAAATCCACCAAACTGGAAACCATCTACGACCGGATCAACACCGTCAGAGCCCGTTTTGAGGTATTGAAACGGGACGCCAAAATCGAACTGCTGGAACATCAGCTGCAAATTGCCCGGGGTGAATCGCTGGAAAATGCCGAAACCCTGGCGCAGCATTACCAGGCAAAAATAAAGAAAATCGAGGAGGACCTCGCCTTTCTCGAAATTGCCAATATCGGCGGCGAATTCATGGCGCCCGAGAAACAGGAACGGGTCCGTTCCATAGGCGAACAAAAGATCGAAATAGATAATGAACTGCGCAATCTGCTGGATCAGGACGAAATCACCAATCTGTGCATCCCCCGGGGCACCCTTACCAACGAAGAGCGCAATATTATCAATAACCACGTGATGGTAACCATCAAAATGCTGGAAAAACTGCCCTATCCCAAAAAACTCCGCCGGGTGCCTGAATACGCTGGCGGTCATCACGAGAAACTGGACGGAACCGGCTACCCCAATCATCTCAAGGATGACCAACTGTCGCCCCAGGCGCGTATGATGGCGCTGGCTGATATCTTCGAGGCGCTCACCGCCCGCGACCGACCCTACAAAAAGGGCAAGACCCTCTCGGAAGCCATGAAAATTATGAGTTTCATGGCTAAGGATAAACATATCGACCCTGAACTGTTCAAAATTTTCGTCAAGGAAAAACTGTATCTGAAATATGCCAAAGAGAATATGGACGCCTCCCAGATTGATGAGGTGGACCCCAATCTCGGTCAGTAAAATCTGATTCCTTAATCCCATTCCCAAAACCAGCTGCCGATGCAAAAACCGGTTAAAAAACATCAGGAAATAGAACTGTCCGTGGACGATCTCGCCTATGGCGGGAAGGGTGTGGCACATCTCGATAACTTCGTCATCTTTATCGAAAACGCTCTGCCCGGTCAGCAGATCAAAGCCCGCATCACAAGGGTCAAACCCGGGTATGCTGAAGCCAAAATCCTGAACATTATCCGGCAGAGCCCCGAATATACCGAGCCTCCCTGTCCCTACTTTGACTATTGTGGCGGCTGCCGGTATCAACACCTCACCTATCCCGCTCAACTTCACTACCTGCACAAACAGGTGACCGACCTCTATCACCATCTCGGCTCACTGGATCAGGTAGGCGTGTCACCACCCATCCCCGCCGAAGAAATATTCCGTTATCGCAACAAAATGGAGTTCGCCTTTTCCGATCAGCGCTGGTTAATAGACGGTTTCGAAAATCATAAGCCACGAAATTTTGCCCTGGGACTGCGGGCGGCAGGAAATTTCTGGAAAGCGATTGACCTGAACGACTGCCTGATCGCACCGGAAGAGACACCCGCCATGCTTTCAACTGTCAGGGAATTCGCATTGACAAAACATCTCTCGGCACACAACCAAAAACAGCACACCGGTTTCCTGCGTCATCTCGTACTGCGCAAATCTCGAGGTACCGAAGAGCTGCTGATCAATATCGTCACCAACCGGGACGAACCGCAAATATTCCGCCCGCTGGTGGCTGAACTGGCAGCGAAAATCGATCATCTGGGCGGTGTGGTCAACACCATCGCCCGCGGCTGGTCGGGTACAACCCTGGGCGAAAACCAGCATCTGCTCCACGGCAGGGACCATATTCTGGAAACGCTGGACGGGCTGAGTTTAAAAATTTCGCCAACCTCCTTCTTCCAGACCAATAGCGACATGGCTGTAAAACTCTACCGCTCCGTCCGGGAACTGGCAGGGGTTGAGAAAAACGACACGGTTTGGGACCTCTACAGCGGCACCGGCGGCATCGCCCTCTATCTGGCTCGGGATGCCAAAGAGGTCATCGGTTTTGAGATCGTCAAAGAGGCAGTTGCCGATGCCCGTTTCAATGCTGACCTTAATCACATTACAAATACCCGATTCATCGAAGCCAATCTGGATAGATTGTTCCGGGAAAATCCGGACATGCTGAGCGCCTTGCCGGCTCCGGATATCCTGATCATTGATCCACCCCGCAGCGGCATGCATCCCCGCCTGATTGATACCGTCGCCCAACTTGCTCCCAAAACAGTGGTCTATGTATCCTGCAATCCCGCTACTCAGGTGCGCGATATCCGCTCCTTGCTGGAACGGACATCTTACGCCATCGAACAGATTCAACCGCTGGATATGTTTCCACACACACCCCACATTGAAGTGGTGACCAAAATCTGCCGAACCTGAGGAAGATTTTTCCTTCACCAGGCGGATTATAACCATTTCTATTGCTAAAATCTCGCTGTACTTTTATATTTCAGTTCGATTGGGGGAGATCGGAGACTCATTTTGAAACGTTATCGCTTTAGATTAACGAACAATAAGAGTATGAAATGAACAGACACATATTGATAATTGACGACGATCCAAACCTCCTGAATTTGTATCGGGATTATCTAACTACAGAGTCACAAATGGGGTCCGCCGATACCCCAAAATCCTTCGAGGTCACCACCGCCGGGCACGGACAGGCTGGCTATGAAATTGTCAAACAGCAGCTGGCGCAGAACCAACCCTTTGCGGTTGCCTTTATTGACATGCGTATGCGCCCGGGGTGGGATGGATTGCGAGCCGCCCGGGAGATTCGGGCGCTGGACGATTGGATCTTCATCGTCATCATCACCGGCTATCGTGATCACTCAATCGCTCAAATTCAGGACATCCTGGAGCACGACGTCTTTTACCTCAGCAAGCCCTCCTGCAAAGAGGAAATCTACCAGATGGCTCACAGTCTGTGCACACGCTGGAACCGGGATTTCCGCTCGGATTTGGCTGGCACTCCAAAAGATTCCTCTCAAAAAACAGCCAGCTGCGAGGAGCACCTTTCCGGAATAGTGACCATTTCGGGAATCACTGAAAAAACCAGGGCGCTGTTGAACAATACCGATTTTGTTATCAGAAATTTTCCCTTTAAAATCGGGCGCAGCGTTGCTGCAAATCAGGAAAATTTGCTTTCTGATAACGGACTGTTGATTCAGGATTCAGAGCCCTATATTGTCTCGAAACATCATCTGCTGATTAACCATTACAACGGTGAATACTACGTATTGGATACCGGCAGCCATCTCGGAACCGTTGTGAACGATGAGCAGATCGGAAGAAAAATATCCCGTTATAAATCTGTTTTACATACCGGTGAAAACTGCCTGATTGTGGGCGGCGAATCCTCCCCGTTCGCATTCTATATTACAATCTCACACGCCCCTGTCACCGAACCAACCGAAAAACTGCAATAATGAAATCCAATGTAGTATTTTGGTCTGTGATTTATACTGCTTTCAGGTAACTCCTCTACCGAAAAAATCGTTGAGCTGTGCAGATAATTTCTAAATTCATACTTCGCTTTCGTTTGCCACTCCTGGTGATTGTCGGGCTGATTAGTGCCTTTTTTCTTCGTTATGTTCCCGGAACGGAAATGAGCGAAGATGTATCCACCTGGTTTAACGAAGATGACTCCGTCCTGGTGGAATATCGTGATTTCCAGAACAATTTCAACGAAAGTCAGTTCCTGGTGGTGGCTTACGAGTGGGACATACCATTTTCCGGGTCCGAGCTGAGCTATCTGTCCCTTTTGACCGATTCACTGGCAGAGCTACTTCATATACAGGAAGCCCTCAGCCTCACCACCGTGGAAAATATCAACGGAACCGATTACGGGCTGGAGATCGGGGCGCTGTTTGATGATGATCTCCCTGTTTCCGAACTAAAAGATCGCATCCGCCGGCACCCTTTTATCTACGGCAATCTGATTTCAAAGGATTTCCGCATCGTGGCAGTCATGTTGATCCTGGAACAAAATGATGACAAGACCAAAAGCCTTAGCGAATTTAACCAGGAAGTGGATACAAGTCTCCGCAACATGCTCTCTGCCGAAACGGCGCGAAACGGACGGCAGTTTCATCTGGGGGGCGAACTGATTAACAATGCAGCCATTGAGGCGATGATGGAGCGCGATATCCGGCTCTTTTTTCCTTTGTCAATGGTGATCTCGGCGATTTTTTTATCGTTGATATTCCGCAACATTACCGCTACCCTGAGCCCCTTGCTGACGGTTTTCCTGGCGCTGGTCTGGGTGATCGGGCTGAAAGGCTGTTGTGAATCGCCGATTACACCGGTATCCACGACCCTTTTTGCCCTGATTAATATTATCGGCATGGCTAATTCGGTCCATCTGATCAGTCAATTTCGTCAGGAATATGCACAGCGCCCGGATCGCAAAGCTGCCGTCTTGGCTGGTCTCACCAAAGCCGGAGCCCCCTGTTTTTTTACCTCACTGACTACGGCAATCGGCTTCGGCTCGCTGGTCACCAGCTCTATTCCGGGCATCTCAGATCTGGGTATCTTCGCCGCCATCGGAATCATGAGCTCCTATTTTCTGTCCATTATTCTGATTCCCGTCGGACTGCTCCGATTCCCGCCGCCCAAATCAGACTCTGTCACAAAGCAGGGCAAGCTCACTCACACACTGCTCAATAAAATCGCCGACCTGAACGAAAGGCATCCTATGTGGATTCTCTCATTTTTCAGTATCATCGTCCTCCTGATGGCAGTGGGCATTCCCCGTATCCGCATCGAGGGTTCCATTATCGAATACCTGAAACCCGGTACCCGCCTCTATCGGGACACCCAATTTCTCAACCGGCATCTGACTGGTATCTCCAGCACCGAGATCGTCATCGAAGGAACCTCAGACTGTTTTAAAAATCCCGACTTACTGACTGAAATTGATGCATTTCAGCAGGAAATCGCTTCCCATCCGCAGGTTTCGGTTTCCTATTCGGTCACCGATTACCTGAAAATGATCTACCGCGCCCTGAACAGCGACGAGGAAATCTATTATCGTATTCCGGAAACCCGGGACGCCGTTGCTCAGTGTCTGCTCATGTACGAAATCTCCGGCGGCACGGAAATCGAAAAATACATTAGTAATGGCTACAGCATGGCGCGCATTTCCATCATCACCAAGCAGATGAATGATCAGGAAAGTAACCGGTTGTTTGCCCTGATTGATGATTTTTTTGATGATCATCTCGCGGAGTATCGGGTTCGGATAACCGGCTTTGATTATCTGGTAAATCAGCTGACCCGGCGCATCGTCGCCACCCAAATCACGAGTCTGCGAACCGCCTTTATGATCATATTGCTGCTTATGCTGATCATATTCGGACTGCGGCTGGGATTGCTCAGCCTGTTGCCGAATGTCTTTCCGGTTGTCTTTATCCTGGGATTAATGGGGTGGGCTGGTTTCCGGCTGAATATGGCGACAGCAATTATTGCTTCTATCGCCATCGGCATTGTCGTTGATGACACCATTCACTTTTTCACTCATTTTAACTATGAATACCGGAAAACCGGTGACATCCACCGCGCCATGCGAGCCGCCCTTACCGGCGTCGGGCAGGCACTCATCTTTGCCTCACTTATTCTGATGACGGGATTTCTAATCTTTATTCTTTCGGATACCCGGATTCTGATGGATTTCGGGATTCTCGCCAGCATCGCTATTTTCACTGCGCTGCTGGGCGACCTGTTTATCGGACCGGTATTGTTATCATCGATCGACGTGTTACGCAAGCGTTTCACAAAATAGGTACACGTCCCGAAAGACCAATCCCATTTACAGATTTCGATATATCCCGGCGACCTCCTCAGCAATCGCCGGACAGGCGGTCAGGGCGGGAGAGTCAATTCCGATCAGGTTGATCAGCCCCGGCAGACCTTTGTCCTCCTCGTGGCGAATGACAAAATCCCTGACCGGTTCGCCCTCCGCCTGTAACTTCGCCCGGATACCGACAATGCCCGGCGTCAGGTCGATTCTCTCCAAAAACGGCAGATACCTTTTGGCGTCATGATAAAAATCATCCAGATGCTGCGGGTCCACATCGTAGTTGATGGTATCGATGTAAATTGCGTTAGGACCCAGGGCAAAAGAACCGTCCAGCCGCAAGCGGACATGAATTCCCAGACTCACCGGCGTGGGGGTCGGATAGATCAAATGGCTCATTTTACCCCTATGACGCCGTTCAATCTCGAAATATTCACCCTTGACCCAGTGAATATTATAATGGTATTTTTCAATCGCAATGCCCGTCAGAGCGGCGATTTTATCCGCAAACAGACCGGCGGCATTGATCACGACATCGGCGAAAAGTTCCTCAATTTTTCCCGTTTCTCTCCGTATCGTAATCCGGAACAGCCCGGCATCTTTTTCCAGACCGATAACTTCATGATGATAGCGTACCGAAACACCGTTGGCGATGGCTTCCTGCTCAAAAAAGCTCATCAGCACCCTGGCGTCCATGATCCCCGATGACGGGCTGAGCAGCGCCCAGCGTGCCTTGATGTGCGGTTCAAGTTGCCGGATTTCCGGCTCATCAATCAGACGGAGATTGGTCACTCCGTTGATCTCACCCTGTTGGAAAATTTCTTCAATCTTACTGCGCTCATCAGACGTATTGGCAACAATCAATTTTCCGGTCTTACGGTGAGGAATACCATGTTTGGCACAGATTTCATAGAGCATCCGGTTGCCCTCCACACAGAGGCGCGCTTTCAGGCTTCCGGTGGGGTAATACATCCCGCCGTGGATCACCTCGCTGTTACGGGTTGAAGCGTCCTGACCGAAAGTCGCATGTCGCTCCAGTAGTACTATCCCTTCTTCCATAGCAGACAACCGCCGGGCAATCGCCAGTCCCACCGACCCGGCACCGATAATCGCAACATTACATCTGTTCATCACCAGCTATTCCTCCACTGCTAGCCAACTACTTTCAACTATTTTACTCTCTCCGCCGGTCTACTCAGATCTTTTCCCGCTTATTCCAGACATAAAAGAACAAGCCGGGCAATGCCACGATAGCCCCAAATAGAATCGTCAGACTCAGAGAAGAGGTGATCTTTCCAAACAGAAAAGCCGCTCCGATGACAAGGGTACTGCTGAAAAAATAGACCAGCTCGAAGCGCATCAGCACCAGAGCGTAGAAAAGTGTAATCATCAGGAGGAGACTCCCGATCACAGCCTGAACATAGCGCTTTTTAACCGTATCCTTTGCTGAAGGAATCTCTTTGACGAGGTCGGGGGCATTGCGGATATGCCTGTCGCAATACCACAGATTCACCTCTTTACAGTAGGGAATAACCTTGACCTCATACTGCCAAAGTGTTTTGATCGGCTGGGTGTCCGGGCGCCCACATACCACACAGGGTCTGCGGGATAAAAAGGGATCGATATACAGTCGCCCCAGGACAATTATTACCAGATTAATAATGACCACCGTGACGATTATTCCCAGATTCTGCGGAACCACCAGCGCCGTAATAAAAATTTTTCTATTTGAATGTCGCATCAACGGACCCCGGATTCATTTATTAATAGTCGGACAAAAGAAAAACACTGCTCAAAGTTAATCGTTCTACATTCAATTCAAAACAGAAACCCTCTTGATAAAACTGACATTTTTTTGTAAATAATACGGTATGAATGGTGAATAACGACAGGAGGTAACCATGTTATCCAGGGTCAAATGGCTGGGGCACGCCACGGTGATGTTTACTACACCGAAAATTATTTACATTGATCCCTATCGCTTAAAGGGAGCACCGCAAAAAGCCGATATCATCCTGATCACCCATGATCACTACGATCATCTCTCGGAATCCGATATCGAAAAAATTCGCACTGCCGATACGATTATCGTCATCCCGGAGGCGGTGAAAACGCCGCTCCCCGGCGACGTGCGCCGCATTACAATCGGTGCAACCATCTCCATTGCGGATATTTCCATTGAAGCTGTTCCCGCTTACAATATCGGCAAGCAGTTTCATCCGAAAAGCGCTCATAATGCCGGTTATATCGTGACTATTGACAATACCCGCTATTATCACGCCGGCGATACCGACATCATTCCGGAAATGGACAATCTCGACGTCGATGTCGCCTTTCTGCCGGTGGGTGGTACCTATACCATGGATGCCCGGGAAGCCGCCGAAGCCTCTCAAAAAATTCAACCTAAAATCGCCGTCCCCATTCATTATAACAGCATCATCGGCTCCAGGGAGGATGCCCGACTGTTTAAAGAGCTCTGCAGCTGCCCGGTGGAAATTTTACCAGAAGGAGAATAGGCGATTCCGACTTACAATTTGATACCGGAACTGGAGCTGGCGACGGCAACTGCCCGGAAAGCCGGGAAGATCATTCTGAACTATTTCAAGCGTGATTATCACATCCGGGACAAGGGTCACCACAATCCGGTCACCACAGCCGATCTGGAAGCCAATACACTCATTCGATCTCAAATTACCACGAACCATCCTGAAGACGGCTGGCTTTCCGAAGAGAGTGTGGATTCCCGGGAGCGACTGACCAAACGGCGGGTTTGGATTGTCGATCCTCTGGACGGCACTTTCGAGTTTATCCGAGGGGTCCCGGAATTCGTCGTCTCCATCGCCTTGACGATCGACCGGGAGCCGGTCATCGGCATCATTTACAATCCGGTAACCAATGAACTCTACACCGCGTCTGACGGCGCCGCCTACCTAAACGGCAAACGACTGCAGTGCAGCAATCAAAGCGATCTGAAAAAGGCAACCGTCAGCGTCAGCCGTTCCGAAACCCGGGCGGGGCTGTGGCAACCCTATACTCATCTATTTAAAAAAAGCATCGTCAGCGGTAGCATCGCCACCAAACTGGTCAATACCGCCGCCCGGCGCAGTGACCTGACCATCAGTCTGCGGTCAAAACACGAATGGGATATCTGCGCCGCAGACCTGATCGTTCGCAACGCCGGCGGGGTAGTCATCAACCGGAATCTGCAGCCGATTCGCTACAACTCTGCAAACCCGGTAATTCCCAACGGACTGATCGCAGGACCAGCGCCGCTGGTGGCGCTGGCGAAACCGCTGTTCAGAGTATAATTTTCAATTGTAACCGCAATGACGATTGATCATCAAACAGTTGGTTTTGAATAGAGGATGACCGATGCCTGTTTTTGACTACGAATGTAAACACTGTGGAAAGGTTTTTGAAGAGCTGATCTTTTCCAGCTCGACGCCCGATTCGGAAATTCAGTGCCCCGCCTGTGGCCACTACGAATCTCAGCGGCGCATGTCGGCACCATCGATCAGCGGAGGCAGCCATTCTTCCGGTTCGGGATCAGGTTGCGGCAGCAGCGGCTTTACCTGAGCCAGCTGATTCTCCGGCAGTTGCCGGTCTCAATATAGTAAATACTTCTCTCTGATCTTTTTAAATTCAGCCAGCTGATCCTGCCACTGTCTCATAATCTCATCGACAGACTTGCCATCCAAAATTTGCAGATGAACTTTATCCGTCCCCATGGCTTTTAAAAACATACCGATCCGCCCGGTGCCATAAATCGGCTGTTCCGGATACAACCTTTGAATCGCCTGCAAAACCGACAGCTGGGTTCTCATCGGTTGAAAACATTTCGCATCAGTGATATGAATCTGGACGCCCTGCAGCTGGGCTCCCTGACGGGTGTAATAGTACGGTTTATAATGCATCGGTCGGAAAAAGACTCCCGGCAGACGATAGGAGTTCAACTCCCGGCTCAGCTCGTCGGCGTTGATCCACGCCTCACCAATCAGTTCGAAAGGCAAAGTATAGCCGATGCCGATATCCACAGTATGCAGTTCACCGATACAGCCGGTCGCTGCACAAAACAGAGCCGTTTTGGCATGGGGAATATGCGGTGAGGTAATGACCCATTCCAGTCCGGTCTCATCGCCGATCATATCACGTTCCCAGTGTTTCATGGGAATGACCGTCAGGTCGGCGTGAATATCAAATTCCTGATTGAACAGCTGCGCCAGTTCACCGACGGTCATGCCGTAGACAAAAGGGATAGGATAGAGACCGATCCCGGAGCTGAATTTCATCTCCAGCACCGGTCCCTCCACCAGGTTTCCGCCCAGTGGATTCGGACGGTCCAGAACGACAAATTGCTTTCCCTGTTCTGCGGCTGCCTGCATACTGAGCGCCATGGTGTAGATATAGGTATAGGCACGTGAGCCGATATCCTGAATGTCGTATATCAGTACATCCAGCTGTGCCAGCATTTCTGGTGTCGGTTTTCGGTTTTTACCATAAAGACTATATACCGGAATCCCGGTTCCCGGATCGCGGAAGTCATCGACTTTCACGCCAGCCGTGACATCCCCGCGAACGCCATGTTCCGGTCCGAAGAGCGCTACCAGATTGATATCCGGGTGCTCGTGCAGCAGGTCCACCGTCGATTGCAGCGCCGCGCTGACCCCCGACTGATTGGTAATCAGCCCGACCCGTTTGCCTTTTAGAAAACCGATTTGCCCGGTCATCAATACATCAATACCAGGCAGAACCTGATTCGGTTTGCTGCAGGCGCCGCTGATCAGTACAACAATTACAATCGCCACACTTACAATTGTCCAGCCAGTTTTCATAAATACCTCTTACATTAATTTTGAAGTGATTATAAGTTAACATTACTAACCATATTTCCCAGCATTCGAAACAGATCATGAAAAAATATTTCTCCATTTCTCTATTGCCTCATACGTCGATTCTCAATAACTTGACAGGCGTCCTTGTGCTCTATTTGAGACCGTTTATGAATGCCTTTGCCAAAGAATCTCATTTACAAAAATCCGCAGAGTATATCCGCTCCTTTTCCCACCGGATACCGGCGACGGCTGTCGTGCTGGGTTCGGGGCTGGGCTATTTTGCCGAAGCATTGCAAAGCAGCATTGTCCTGAACAGCCGTGCGATTCCACATTTTCCCAGTCCTACCGTTCCCGGTCACGATGGCAGGCTGATATTTGGACAGGTTAATGGCACGGAGGTGATTGCGATTCAGGGGCGTTCCCATTACTACGAAGGCAAATCCCTCGCCGAGGTTACCTACTACGTCCAGCTGTTAGCCAGACTCGGCATCCGCAACCTGATCCTGACCAACGCCGCCGGTGGCATCAATCCGGTACTGAAGCCGGGCGACCTGGTCCTGCTCAACGACTTCATTAATTTCAGTCAGATTAATGTGTTGCCGCAGAACCGTTATCCGCAACTCTTTTTCAGTCAAAAACTGTCACAGATCGCCCGTCGGTCTGCCGCCCGGACCGGTATCACTCTGTACGAAGGCTGTTACTGTTGGACTAGCGGTCCCAGCTACGAAACTCACGCCGAAGTCGCCATCATGCAGGAGCTCGGTGGTGACGTTGTTGGCATGTCCACTGTCCCCGAACTCATTATGGGCGCCTATCTCCGCCTGAATATGCTGGGCATCAGCCTGGTTACCAATCTGGCTGCCGGACTCAGTCCGACTCCGCTGACACATACCGAGGTTCAGACGGCAGCCGATGAAATCAGGGAATCCTATTCCAGCTATATGATGAATCTGATCATCGCTATCGGTACTGACGAAACATAACACCGAAATTTCCGTATAACAACCGATTCATTGCATACCATCATTACCATTGTAAAAAAAGCAGAAAAACCGTAATATTCACAGCATCATGGGACGCACAGACCGACATAAAAAGATCCTCAGCTGGAAGGCGGCACTGCTGTATACACTGGTAATATACGTTGTTGGTTCATTCGCGGCATTGGGTCTTCTCTCCCATTATTCCAAAGACCTGCCTTCCATTGAACAGCTGCAGAATATCAATCCCGAGTTGGTGACACGGATCCTATCTTCCGAGGGTGAGGTCTTGCATGAACTGTTCACCCAACACCGAATCTATGTCACCATCGACAAGATACCGCCCATTATGGTGGATGCGGTCATCGCCATTGAGGACTCCCGATTCAAACAGCACTGGGGGTTCAGCCTGCGGGATTTTTCACGAGCCATCATCCTCGACATTCTGACACTGAGCAAACAGCAGGGCGCCAGCACGCTGACCCAGCAGCTGGCCCGGATTTTGTACGACACCATCGGCTTTGAAAAGACCCTCTCCCGCAAGATTAAGGAGCTCCTGACGGCGCTGCAGATCGAAAGAATGTACAGTAAATCCGAAATCGCCGAAATGTACATCAACCACAGCTGGATGGGCAACGGTGTCTACGGCATTCAGGCAGCCGCCAAACGCTATTTTGACAAATCTTCGGAAAGTCTGACCGTTGACGAGTGTGCCCTGCTGGCCGGCATCATTCAAAACACCGGGCGTTACTCCCCAATCAACAATCCGGTCAGCGCCTTTCAGCGCCGTAATCTGGTGCTCTATCGGATGATGGAAGAGGGTTACCTCTCCCGCGAAGAGTACGCTCTTCACCGCAATGCGCCGATTCAGGTCCAGCAGCCCGACCCACCACCCACCATTGCGCCCTATTTCGTCGAGCAGGTCAGACGCTGGCTGCAGCAGGAAGATGACCGTCTCGGTGTCGATATTTACCGCGATGGTCTTTCTGTATACACGACCCTTGATACCAAAATTCAGGCTACCGCCGATTCGGCATTCCAGCGCCATATTGAAGTTCAGCAAAAAATCCTCGATCAACGCCTCTTATCCAATCCGAAAGCCATTGCGGCGATTCTCGCAAATGATTCCACCATAAGTGTTGAACAGGTCCAGGCGATGATCCGTGGCGAAATTCCAATGGAGCCGTCGCTGCGTTACTCGCTGGTCGTGGAGGGCGCTCTGATAGCGCTGGATCCTTCCACGGGTCATATTCTGGCAATGATCGGCGGACGCGATTTTGAAATATCTCAGTTCAACCGCGCCACCCAAGCCAAACGGCAACCCGGTTCCGTCTTCAAACCCATCGTCTATGCCACCGCCATTGATAACGGTTTTCCCGTCACAACACAACTGCTGAATCAACCCATCGTGGTCTACCTGGAAGACGGAAAGGTCTGGCGCCCGCACAATTTCGACTACTCCACCGGTGGTCTGACCACCTTTCGGGAGGGCATTCGCCGCTCGCTCAATCTGGTGGCGGCGCGGGTTGTCCAGGAGTTGATCTCCCCCAAGTCGGTCGTTGAAACCGCCCGGCGGATGCACCTGACCACCTACATCCCGGCTGTAGATGCCATTGCCTTGGGAACCGCGGTGGTCATTCCCCAGGAAATTACCTCCGCTTACGGCATTTTTGCCAATCACGGTGTCTGGGTCGAACCGATCGCCGTGACTCGCATCGTTGATCGCTACGGTAATACCATCGCCAGTTATACACCCCGTCAGGAATATGTCTTCAGCGAAGAGGTCGCCTATCTTGTAACCGATCTGCTGGTTACGAATATCAAGTCCGGTACCGGTGGTAGTGCCAGCTGGAAATACGGGTTCCGCCATACTGCCGCCGGCAAGACCGGCACCACCAACGATGCCAGTGATGCCTGGTTCGTCGGCTATACGCCCTATATGGTCGCCGGTGTCTACGTCGGCGTCGATAATCCGGCTGTCTCACTGGGTGAGAATCAGACCGGCGCCAAAGCCGCCCTGCCAATCTGGGCGCGCTTCATGCGGGACGCCCACAAAGTCAAGGGCTGGAAAGACCGCACTTTCGATCGACCTGCCAACGTCATCGACGTTCAAATTTGCAAAGAGACCAAGCTGCTTCCCGCCGAATACTGCCCGATCGAAACCGAAATCTTCATCAAGGGCACGGAACCCACCGAACGCTGTAAAATCCATACCGATATTGATGAAAAGCGGGAAATCGACCGGGTTAATTTTTAAATACAAAACAGAATGACCATCAACATTTTTTGGTAAATTTATGGTAAACAGAGAGATTATATGACCGCACCGCCCACGGAACAGGAAATCGCGACGGCTAAGACCACCGCAAAGCCCCTCGTCATCTACGGCGGGCCGCTCTGGGACGGACAGAACAACATCTTTGAAGACGGCGCCGTCTACGTATCCAAGGGAAAGATAATCAGCGCCGGCACAGAGGAAGCGGTCTTTGAAAACATCCCCAAAACCGTCGATATTGAGGTCTATGATGCCCAGGGCGGATTGATTCTGCCCGGCTTTGTCAATCTGCGCCACTCCCTGCAGCGAACCTTCGGATTGGGCTTGCCCGCTTACGAGCCAAACGCCAACAGCCTGAAGCAGATGGAGCAGTTCTGGTGGAAATATGATCAATGCCTCGACGAAGAGATGGTTCAACTGGCAGCCCTCTACGGCATGCTCACGGCAATCGAGCGGGGCACTACCACCCTGTTCAATCTACATTCCTCACCGCTGCAAATTTCAAAGATCTTAAACAATATTGCTTCCGGCGTTACCCGCGCCGGACTTCGGATTGCCCTAGGCTATGAAATTTCCGCCCGCTACGGTGAAGACGTCTTCAACCGTGCCCTGGCGGAAAACCAACGGTTCGCAAGCGAATCTCCGGGCACTGCCCTCGTCCAAACCATGCCCGGTCTGCTGTACGACCAGAGGCTGTCGGATAAAATGCTCGCTCTGGTGAAAGCATCCATCAAAAAGGGCAGCGGACTGCAGATCGAAATGACCGCGAACGGAGCACTGAAACGACTCGATTCCTGCGGCTTGATCACCTCCGGCACAACCCTTACCGGAGTATTTCCCCTCGACAAGGAAAGCCTCGATATTATCCGGAAAAACGACGCCACATATGTCTTTACTGCCGGATCGCCGGTGGATCTGACACAGCTGTCGGCTTCTTCCCTGAATCTCGGTCTCGGCAGTGTCGGACAGACAGACAGCCTGCTTCAAATCCTGCAGCGCGAACTCATACCCCGACCCCCAGGAGATTCGCTCATTCCGAATCGCGGCAAACTTATCACGTCATTCATTACCGGTAACAGCCGTTTCGCCGGACAATTTTTCCCGGGCAAACCGGGCGTTATTGCCGACGGGTCGGATGCCGACATCATCGTACTCGATTATACCCCTGTCGCCCCTATTACAACAGAGAATTTCCATCAACACCTTCTCTTCGGTCTGCCGTCGGCAATCGCCAAAATGGTCATGGTGCAGGGCAAATTCATCTTCAATGAGGGTTCCTTCCTCACCATTGACAAGGAGCTTATCATTACTGAGAGCCAAAAGGCGTTTAAGCGACTCTCTGATAAATTCACAAAACTGTGAGAGGTGATTTTGAAACGTTTCATCATTTTATGCTTCGGATTTTTCTTGGGAACTGCTGGTCTGCTGCCTGCTCAGACCCGGCATATCTCTCCCGACCTGCTGCACTCTGTGCAGACTGCCGTTCCGAACGACAGCTACACCCGCGCCATGCAAAATGCCGTTTCCAACAATAATGTCCGCGCCCTGACACTGAACCGGGAGCTTCTCAATCAGATCGATCACCATTTTGCCCACAAAATCCCGGTTGCGTCCATCACCGATCAGAAATCCTCGGGACGCTGCTGGCTCTTCACGGCGCTGAATGTACTCCGCCCCAAGGTCATTGAACGGTACAATCTGAAAGATTTTGAATTTTCCCAAAGCTACCTTTTCTTTTGGGATCAGTTTGAGAAAGCCAATCTCTTTATCGAAGCTGTCATCAGCACCCGGGACAAGGACATTGATGACCGGGAGGTCCAGTGGCTTTTCCAGAATCCCATTGGTGACGGCGGTGTCTGGAGCATGATGCCCTGTCTTGTTACGAAATACGGCATCGTCCCCAAAGAGGCTATGAAAGAGAGCTACAACAGCGAAAATACCCGCATGATGAGCCGGCTGATCCGACGCAAATTGCGCGCTCAGGGAATGCAGATCCGGCAGTGGCATACCGAAGGGAAAGAGGAACACTATATCCGCCGTCAGAAACCCGCCCTGCTGGCTGAAATCTACCGTATTCTTGTCATCTCCATGGGGAATCCACCGACAGAATTCACCTGGCGGTATACCGACAAAAACGACAGCCTTATCAGCGCCGGCGTTTTCACCCCCCAACGCTTTTATACAGAAGTGGTCGGCACCCAACTGGATGACTACGTCATGCTCATGGATGATCCGAGTAAGGGGTATTATCGACTTTATGAGATCCGGTACGATCGCAACTGTTTCGAAGGTCCCAACTGGACCTTTATCAATCTGCCGGTGGCGGAGATCAAAGCGGCTGCCAAGCGCTCGCTCTTAGCCAACGAACCGATGTATTTTTCCTGTGATGTCGGCAAACAACTGGACCGGGAGCGGGGACTTCTGGCACTGAACCTGTATGATTACAAATCTGTCTTTGGAATCTCTTTTGACATGACCAAGGAGGAGCGCATTTTGACTTATGAAAGCGGCTCTTCCCACGGGATGAATCTGGTCGGACTGGATACCAGTGCAACGGGCAGCGTGACCAAATGGCTGCTGGAAAACAGCTGGGGACCGGAGGCGGGTCATCAGGGGTATTTGACAATGACCGATGAGTGGTTTGACGAGTATATGTTCCGCCTCGTCGTCCTGAACCGTTTCCTGCCGGATAATATTCTGGAAATCTTAAAGCAGGAACCGATTCTATTACCCCCCTGGGACCGTATGTTTTAAACAAGGGAGAACCGAAGATGCAAAAATCCAGGAAAATGATACCGCTACTCTGTATATTAATATCCATGAACCCTATATCAGCCAGTCCGGGAACTACCCTCAATCTGATGCCGGTACCGCAGGAGATTCATCTACTGGAAGGTTGTTTCCGTCTCAATGAAACCTTTACCCTGAAGGTCACCGGTCTCGCCGACCAGCGTCTTTACAACGCAGCCACCAGGACTTTACGGCGTCTCGCCGGTCGGACCGGTCTCTTTCTGCCACAGGATTTCATCACGCCTGCAACCAATCCAAAACAGCCCGACTGTATCATTCTCGTTTCCCGCCCCGGTGAAGTCGTCCTGTTTGAGGACGAATCCTATGACCTGGCTGTCAGTGATACACTGATCTCTCTTTCGGCACCCACGGATATCGGTGCCCTGCGCGGGCTGGAGACCCTGCTCCAGCTCCTCTCCGTTGACGAGAAGGGCTATTATTTTCCCAATTGCATTATCAACGACCGCCCCCGTTTTCCCTGGCGTGGATTACTGATCGATGCCAGTCGCCATTTCATGCCGGTGGATGCTATTAAACGCAATCTGGACGGCATGGCGGCGGTCAAGATGAATGTTTTGCACTGGCATCTCGCCGACGATCAGGGCTTCCGGGTCAAATGCTACACCTGGCCGAAACTGCACGAACTGGGTTCTGACGGCTTTTATTATACCCAGTGCCAGATCAAGGAAATCATCGCCTACGCCGCCGAGCGCGGCATCCGGGTAGTCCCGGAATTCGACGTCCCGGCACACGCCACCAGCTGGCTGGTTGCCTATCCCGAACTCGCCAGCGCACCGGGACCCTATACCATCGAGCGCGGCTGGGGCATTAAAGACCCAACCATGAACCCGGCGAAGGAATTTACCTATGAATTCCTGGATAAATTTTTCGCCGAGATGGCGGCTCTCTTTCCCGATGAATATATACACATCGGCGGCGACGAAAACAACGGCAGACACTGGGATGCCAACCCCGACATCCAGCAGTTCATGAAGGACAATAACATTCCCGACAACCACATGCTGCAAGCCTATTTCAATAAGCGCATTCTTGCAATTCTCACCAAATACAATAAAAAAATGATCGGCTGGGACGAGATATTTCAGCCGGGACTGCCGACCGATATCGTGATTCACTCCTGGCGCGGTCGCCAATCGCTGTATGAATCGGCTCAAAAAGGGTATATGGGCATCCTCTCCAACGGATACTATATCGATCTGATTCAGCCGGCGGATTACCATTATCAAAACGATCCGATTCCCGCCGATTCGCCTCTCACCCCGGATGAACAAACCTGCATTCTGGGCGGTGAAGCAACCAGCTGGAGCGAATTGGTCACACCTGAAACCGTGGATTCTCGCATCTGGCCGCGTACCGCCGCCATTGCCGAACGGCTCTGGTCACCGCGATCGGTCAACGATGTCCGGGACATGTACCGCCGGCTGGAGGTTACCAGTTTTCGATTGGAAGAACTGGGGCTGTTGCATATGAAAAATTATGAGATGATGCTGCGGCGCCTGACCAACAATCATGATATCACCCCTTTGAAAACTTTGGTAGATGTGGTAGAACCGGTAAAAATTTATACACGTCATCACCAGGGCAAGACCTATACATCTTATTCGCCCTATACCCGGTTAGTAGATGCGGCGCGACCGGAATCTATGACCGCCCGTCGCTTTGCGCAACTGGTGGATGCCTTTATCGACGACCCTCAAAACCCCGACGCCGCCGAACTATTGCTCCAACTCTCTGTCTGGCAGGAAAATCATCACCACCTGCTGCCGATCATTAGATTATCACCCGTTATTCAGGAAATCGAAACCATGTCTGCGGACCTGGAGGCGCTGGCTGCTATTGGTCTTCAGGCCGCCGAAGCACTCGCCAGGAACAAACCAATTAAAAAGCGCTATCTGAAAAATGCGGAACAGCTTTTTGAGAAAGCAAAACAGCCCCGCGGTCAGGTGGAATTAATGGTTGTGGCACCAATCCGGAAACTGGTCGAGGCGGCAGACAGGTAATAACCAAGGGAGAAAAAGAGTATGAAACGCTTTGCAATTATTGTCGTCAACAAACGGAAAAAAGAGGCGATCACGGTCCAAAAAATTCTGACCGAATGGGGCTGTCTGATCAAAACCCGCCTCGGTCTTCACGAAGGCGTTCTGGACGATTGCTCCGACGTCGGATCTATTATTCTGGAGCTGGTCGGCGATCCGGAGAAACACAAGGAGCTCCTTCGTAAACTGAATCTGCTGGCGGGCGTCTCCGCCAAGCTGATTGACGTCCCCGTCGAACACTAAACAAACGAGGTACTCAGCCCCGAAAATTGTTCCACCGCCCCACTACCCAAAGAATTACCCCTGTTTGTAATTCATCACGATAAACATTAATTTCCGCTGCAACGTAAGGAGAGGCTCTTCGTGCAAATTTTTCGCTATACCCCACAGCAGCAATCAGAATGGGATATCTTTGTCAAAAAATCGAACAACGGCAATCTGTTTCACTATCGCCGCTTCCTGAGCTACCATATCGGGCGCACCTTTGACGACCATTCACTGATTTTTAAAAAGAAAAACCGCATTATCGCGCTCTTTCCGGCAGCCGAGCGGATCATTGACGGTGAAAAGGTACTACACTCCCATCCGGGCGCCAGCTACGGCGGCTTTGTAACCGGGATTTTGGGCTATGACGACGCCGACCAGATTCTGGAAATTTTTGAATCCTATTGCCGGAACCAGCAATTCCGGCGAATTTTCTTCGTACCCACACCGGCGCTCTATTTTAAACATTACGATGAAACCTTGGAATATGCTCTGCTCTGGAGAGGGTACACCATCGTTGAAACCTATATTTCCAGCTTCATTGATCTGAGTGGAAGCGAGGAAGACATTTTCAACCGTATCAATAAACGCAAGCGCCGCTATGTTCGCAACTTACTGGACAATCCCGACCTGCGGCTGGAGTGGAACAAAAATTACGACGAATACTACCCGATTCTGGTCCGCAATAAAGCCAAACACGGCGTCCAACCCACTCATTCTCTGGAAGAATTGAAAAAACTTGACAAACTGTTTCCCGGCAGTCTGAACCTGTTGATGTGCTATTACAATGACAAACCCATCGGCGGCACCCTGAATTTTACCGCCAATGAGCGGGTCGCGATCATTTTTTACAATATGATGGATGACAATTACCCGGAATTACAGCCGGCATCGCTGCAAATCTGGGAAACCATGCGCTGGGCTCATCGCGAGGGCTTCCGGTTTCTCGATTTCGGTGTCTCACAACTGCCTTTAGCCGAAAATCCGCTGATGCCCAGTAAGTCGCTGATCCTGTTCAAAGAGCATTTCGGCAGCCGGAATATGATCCGCAAGGCTATGGAAAAACGATTCTAACCCGGATTAGCCAATGGTCGCAAATATCCGATCACTGACAAAAGAAACCCTCATATACGGACTGGGAACGGTCGCCACCCGTTTTATCACCTTTCTGCTTTTGCCGATCTATACCAATGTACTTGCACCGGCTGATTACGGTCTGGCGATTCTCGTCTTCGCCTTTACAGCCTTTCTGAATCATATCTACAACTACGGTCTCGATTCCGCCTTCATGCGCTATTATGAGGATGAAAATTTTCTGTCCAACCGCACCGGGATCCTTTCAACGGCGATCTGGATGACCCTGCTGAGCAGCGCCCTTCTCTCGCTGATCATCTGGATCGTACACCGACCTGTCGCCGCTCTTTTGCTGCCGGGTTCCGGTCACGAACAGCTGATCGCTTATGCCGCCATTATCCTGTTTTTCGACTGCATCGCCAGAGTACCTTTTGCCCTGTTGCGGACGGAGAACAGACCTCTTACCTTTCTGGGCGTCCGGCTGACCAATGTACTGATCACCCTGGGACTGAATATCTATCTCGTCGCGATTCGCAAGGCGGGCGTTCTCGGCATTTTTCAGAGTAATATGATTGCCTCGGCGATCACTGCCGCAATACTCTATTTTCTGCTGCTCCCCCGCATTCGTAAAACCTTTGACGGCTCTTTGGCGGGTGGATTGATTCTGTTTGGTCTGCCCTTCGTTCCGGTGGGATTGGCGACTGCCGCAATGGAAATGATGAACCGTTATATCGTGGAAGCCTATCTCGGGCTGGCGGCGGTTGGTATTTTCAGTGCGGGGTATAAACTGGGAATTTTCATGCTGTTGCTTTCGACGGCTTTCTTCTATGCCTGGCAGCCCTTTTTCCTGAAAGCCGGTCCCTCTGAAGAATCGAAAACCCTTTTTGCCAGAATCCTGAAGTACTTCTCTCTGGTCGCCCTGATTTTCTGGGTAACCCTGACACTGTTGATGCCGGAAATCGTCCGATTTCATATTGGCAATGTTTACCTGATCGGACCGGAATATACCGCCTGCGAGCCGATGATTCCCTGGATTCTGTTGGGATATGTTTTCCAGGGCATTAATATGGTTTTTCTGCCGGGTATCTACTTTGAAAAAAAGACCCGTTTTATGGCCTATATTACCCTGCTGGCGGCAGCAGTCAATATCGGTGCCAACTTAATAATGATCCCCATTTGGGGCATCGTAGGTTCGGCGGTGGCGTCGCTGATCGGCTATATCGTCCAGGCGACATCGACTCATTTTGTATCTCAGAAATTTTTTAAAATCTCATACGACTATTTCCGTTTTTTCCTGATCCTTATTCTGGCACTTGTTGTCGGATTTTCCCGCTATATTATTGACATAAATCTTTTGACGAGAATCGGTCTGATCGTCGCCTTTCCGCTGCTGCTGTACCTGGCAGGATTTTTTAATAAAGATGAACTGAAGGCACTAAAATCGCTGTTGCCCTTTTAATCAATGCCGTCAAATCCCACCATATGTCATATCACCCTTGGTCACGAACCAACCGACGATCGAATTTTTTACAAGGAGATTTTATCGCTTAGAAAAAAATACTCCCGGATTGTTCTGATTGCACCGGAAAACCGACCACCCGATCCGCAATACGGTGTCCATTACCGGGCATTCGGCGAGAAGAAATTTTTCAGAAAATTGTGGCGCGCTTACCAGATCGCCAAAGAGGTTCAGGCGGAGCTGTATCATTTCCATGAATTCGAATTCTTGCCCCTGGCACTCCTGCTAAAATACAAATACAGACGCAAAGTCATCTATGACGCTCATGAGACCATTTTCTGGTATTTTGTCGATTTTTCCCGCCATTCCAAATGGATCACCGTTATTCCGGGCTTTCTGGCGCATGCGCTGGAGCTGGTCTGCGCGGCGTTTATGGATTATATCGTCGCAACGATTTTCATCGCTCCCTGGTTTCATCCCTATAAAAAGCGCTTTGCCAAGCTCTATAACTATCCGGTTGTCTCATTCTGGAGCAGACAAAAAACGGACGTCGGACGCAAAAAGAACCCGCTGATTCTGTACCCCGGACAGCTGGTTCCCGCCCGGAAAATCGAATGGTTGATCCAGGCAATGCAATATGTTAAACCCCACTTTCCCGACGCCAGGCTGGTTATCGTCGGCAGGGCATCCGAAGAATACGCCGCCGTCCTGAAGGACACTATTCGGGAATACCGGCTACAGGATGTGGTGGAGCTCCGCCCGCCGATTCCCTATGAGTCGGTTCCTGCCCTGTTAGCCACCGCCTGCATCGGCATCTCAGCCCTGACTCCCAATCAATCGTTCCGGCACTCACTGCAGATCAAACCCTTTGAATTCATGGCGATGGGAATTCC
>JBNGDF010000001.1:0-218245 GCA_049975265.1 Fidelibacterota bacterium | reverse complement strand
GCGTTTAGCAATGGGGGAAAAGGGGTATCGGATCGTCCGGGAAAAATACAATTGGACCGTCATGGAAAAACGGCTGTTCACCATTTATGAAACATTACTGAAATGCTGAAAATTCTCTATATCTCACCGGAAAATACCGTTGGAATCTTGTCCTATTGGCAAAAAGCCCACCAGCTGAACGGGCATTATTGTCGCTTCGTGACCTTTTATAAAACCGCCGCCGGATATGAGGAGGACATCCTGCTGGACCTACCACTGATCGCCTCCAAACCGTGGTATATCGGCATGCGGCGCTGGATGATCCGGAAAACAGAGGGGCGCGAATCTCATACCAATCTTGAAGGCTATCCGCCGGTCTGGAATCCGCCCGCCTGGCAGAAATCCATCTGGTGGCTGCGGGAACGGGTCTGGAAGCCGAAAATCAGCCGCACCATCCGGGATTTCGACCTGGAAAATTTTGATATTTATCACTTCGAATGGGGGCTGGATTTTTACCGCAATGCCGAGTTTGCCAAAAAAATGAAAGCCAAGGGCAGAAAAATCGTCTGCCATTATCATGGACAGGACCTGCGCAATCGCGGCGTCATCCCGGAAATGGACGCCCTCAGCGACCTGAATCTGACCAACGAACTCGATCTGATCTACATGCACCCCAATCTTAAATACCTTTTTCTCCCTTACGACGTCAAAGCCTTTGATGTTAAACGGTCTCTCAATAAACCGCTGACCATTTGTCATGCCACCACCAACCGCATCATCAAGGGCTCCGATTTGATCATCAGGACCTGTAAAGAGCTGGAAAAGAGTCATGGGATCCGATTCATTCTCCTCGAAAACCAACCCTATGAAAAGGTGATTGAAGCGAAACGCCAGTCTGATCTGTTTATCGATCACGTCGGCGAACTGACCTGGGGATACGGAATGAACTCACTGGAGGCGCTCTCCATGGGCGTCGCCAGCGCCACCTATTTAAACGAGACCTATGAAAAATTCATTCCCGACCACCCGTTTATCAATATCCGACCGGACAATATCAAAGAGGTCTTGACCGATTATATCGAAAATCCCGATTTGTTCCTGCAAAAAGGCAGCGAAGGTCGGCGCTGGGTTGAAAAATATCACGACTACCGCAATGTCGTGCAGCGACTGTACGATTATTACCGTGAAATCGGAGTAAATTTGTAACCATGCGCATCACCTTTGTCTTACCGGGATTTATTGCTGTACCCATGGGGGGCGTCAAGGTGGTGCATGAATACGCCAACCGGCTGACTGCCCGGGGACATCAGGTCACCTTGGTTTATCCGCTCCGTTTACAGACGAATCTGCTCTATCGGTTGAAAAAAGCACTGGTGAGGTTTTACGACCGACTGTCCGGCAATCAGCCTGAATTATACTATACACCGGTTTCCGCTGTGTCCGTCCTGACCGTGAAGAATGTCAGCGACCGGTACATCCCGGACGCCGATGCCGTCATCGCCGTTGGATGGCAGACCGCCGAACCGGTCTGCCGATTGGCAACTACTAAAGGTCGTAAATATTACCTCTTACAAAGCTTCGAGACCTACTTTAGAAACAGACAGACGGTGCTGCAGACCTACCATCTGCCGCTGCAGAAAATCGCCATATCCGATTGGATAATTGATGAGTTGCGGAAAATCAACGAAGAGGCAGAGGGTCGCATGCCCAATGCGATCGACTCAAGTGAATTCTATCTTGAAAACCAGAACAGCCATCGCACCATTGATATTTCGATGCTCTACCACCCCGCCAAAATCAAGGGAGCCCGGGATGCTTTCACCATCTTTAAGCAGCTTAAAAAGAAACGTCCCGGATTAATGGTTTCATTAATTGCCGCACGGCGTCCATTCTATTTATTACCGGCATGGATCCGGGTACACATCCGTCCGTCCGTCAATGAATTAGGACAACTATACAATCAGAGCCGTATCTTCTTGCATACCAGTTACTGGGAGGGTTGGGCTCTGCCGGTCATGGAAGCCATGGCGTGCGGCTGTGCGATAGTAGCGTATCGGAACCGGGGCGTCTCAGAATATTTAACTCATGCACAAAACGCCTTGCTGGCGCCGGTTGGGGATACAGACACCTTAATACAATATACTATCTCTTTATTGGATAATGCCGAACTGCGCGACACTATCGTGAAAAATGGTTTAAAAACCATCAGACAGTATTCCTGGGAATCATCTACTGACATTTTCGAAAATATCCTGATCCAAAAAGCCAATGAACATAAAAAAACTAAAGTATCCATTATTATACCTGCCTATAATGCTGCAAAATCTATTGAAACATGCCTGTCGGCGCTTTTACAACAAACATACTCAACAGCGAATACTGAAATCCACATCGTGAATGACGGTTCTGACGACAATACTTTAAATGTGTTAGAGGCGTTGAATTTACCGGACTATGTATATATCCATACCCACAATAAAAACCGGGGCTTGGCTGCCGCCCGCAATACCGGAATTGTTCATTCAAAAGGTGACATTATCATTTTCCTGGATGCCGACATGGAGGTCTTCTCCGACTTTATTGCCGCTCACATAGCATATCACGAAAAACCGGGGGTTATCGGGGTAGTCTCGGCGCTGATTCCAGATTTGGAAAATCCCCCTGATAAATATCAAAAATACATTTACTCCGCCAAGCGTGGTGCCAAGAAATATCCTGGAGACAGTCCCCTGCCATTTCACGTTTTTATCATGGGTGTCACTTCGATTAAAAGCGAAGTGCTCAAGAAAACGGGCTTTTTTGACGATCAGATCACCCGATACGGCGGCGAAGATACGGAATTCGCCTACCGGCTTTGGCAGAAATATCCCGAAGGGCTGTACTACGCACCCCATATTAAAGTGATCCACCACCATTACCGCCCTTTTAATGAGGTTTTAAAAAATGTTGAGACCTTCGGCAGAGAGGTCGTTCCCTATTTGGTTCAAAAGCACCCGGAGTTCGACAAACTATACGGCTATTCTCTGATCTTCCCGCCGCAATCCTTTATCGGTCTGATAAAGAATATTACTGGGAAAATCGCGACCTCCGGTCCTACAGACAATTTATTGACCGCTTTCTACCGGCTCTCACCCTACCCATTTTCAAACCAGATCATCCGGCTACGGCTGGCGGCAGCCCTCTTGCGCGGGGTCCGTCAATCGAAATCAGCCACCCCGAAATAAACAGCGGGAAATGCTTTTATTATCGCCCAGATTTATATAATTTCGCCACTGGTGGAAATTGCATTGACTATGAAAAAATCTCTCCGAAATTGCGTGATTTTGAGTCTCTGTTGCTGGATTCACTTCGGGATACCCCAGATCGCCCCGGCAGATGAGTTGAAACTCTATGTTCAAAACATTTCCGCCGATACTATTCCCAACGTGCTGCTGGTTGATAAATCCCGGCAGCGCCTCTTTGTCCTGAACAGCAACGCTCCCGCCCACATCCAGATCGTGGATACCTTTCGGATCACCACGGGCAAAATTGACGGCAACAAAGAAAAAGAGGGAGACCAAAAAACACCGGAGGGAATCTACCGGATTGTCTCCTCTATACCCGGAGAGCAACTACCACCCAGGTACGGTCCGGTCGCCTTTGTTCTGGATTACCCGAATCTGGCGGATCAGATTCAGAACCGCAACGGTTCCAATATTTGGATCCACGGTCGGGATGAAGCCATCGTTGATCGGCAAACCGAAGGGTGCATCTCCTTGGAAAATTGTAAATTGCTACAGCTGGCTGACTACATTACCCTGCAACAGACAATGGTTATCATTATTGACAGCCTTTACCATAACAGCCGCGCAGGTGCCATAGCGGCAAAATTTCACGCCGCTGAACCCCTGGTCTACCACTGGGCTGACACCTGGGAGAGGGGCAAACTCGATCGTTTTGCCAACCTGATTTCTGAGCATTTCAAAACCAGATCATGGAAAAGCAGGTCAGCCTATTTAAACAATAAAAAGAACCTCGAAACTCTCTATGCCTGGAAAGATGTCGCCATTGATAAACTCTGGCTCCTGCAATCGGATTACGAAGTCCGTGCCAGCTTCCTGCAGGAATATCTCTGTCCGACTTTTTACAGTCGGGGACTGAAAACCTTGCAACTGATCTGGGCGGATTCGGTCTGGCAAATTATCAATGAGGATTTCACGCCTCTGGCACCCCAGCTCTATGTTTCAGACGCAGTGGATAAGTTTCTCGAATGCTGGCAGACCGACTGGCAAAGCGGTTCCGTTGAGCGGTACCTGACATACTACGATTCCACCTTTTCGTCCCGGGAACATCCCTCTTTCGACGCCTGGTCGGCCCATAAACGGCGGGTGTTAAGGCAATCCGACGATATCAAAGTGCACATTTCCCATGTCAAAATCAGCAGCCGGACGCCGTATCAATGGGACGTCACCTTTCGACAGGACTACTATTCCGATCACTATTCCGACCGGGGTATCAAAACCCTGCGGATCAAAGGACATCCCCGGAATTACCGGGAGTTTAAAATCCTAAGCGAAGAATGGGAGCCGCTGAATTAAATTGAAACAATCCATTGCAAATTTATCGACGGCACTACTGATTTTCTTCACAATCGGTACAGCCGCCGGAAAGCAGCGCCCTTATCGGGAAACACGGACCTATTTTGAAAATACCCCCAACCAGCTGGATGTTTATCGTCTCTATGGACGGCTCGATGGGAATACCGTTTTCGTACTGGGGGGAATCCAGGGCGACGAGCCGGGCGGCTTTCTCTCCGCCGATCTCTACCCAAACCTCGTTCTCGATCGGGGCAATCTGATCGTTATTCCCCGGGCAAATTTTCATTCCATAATTAAAAATAATCGCGGCGTCAACGGCGATATGAACCGCCGTTTCGACAATCAATCCTCTGCCGATATTGATGATCAAATCGTGGACATTATTAAAAATCTGATGGCGGAATCCGATCTGTTCTTAAATCTCCACGACGGCTGGGGCTTTTACAGCGAGACCTATATCGATGAAAATCGCAATCCGCACCGCTTTGGTCAGTCGCTCATCGCCGACACCGACATCTATATTACCGAAAGAGACACCCTTTTCCTGGAACAGATGGCGAATACCGTGCTGGAACATGTTAACCGCCGGATCGAAAATCCCGATCACCGCCTGCACTTTATGAATACCCACACTCTCGAAAAAGACACCCAGTTCCCGGAGCAGAGGAAATCAGCCACCTGTTTTGCCCTCACCACCTTCGGCATTCCGGCTTTCGGAATCGAATCATCGAAAAATCTTACCGGTCTCGATCTTAAAATCCGTTACCACAACTACGTCATTAATGAATTTTTGAAACTCTTCGGTGTCGAACCGGAACATCCGGCGATTATCTATGAACCGCCTAAACTGATCTACCTGCTCATTTCCGTTAATGACAATGTTCCCCGGGTCATCGACAATCAGAATACCATCAAACTGATTCAGGGCGACCAGATTCAGGTAACTCATATCGAATCCAATTACTCCCGCGGGCTGAGTTGCGACATTTTGGGAGTCGGCGACGAACAGGATTTTCAAAAAAAGGTCACTCTCCGTCAGCCGACCCGCATCATCGTGCGCAAAGACAACCGGGTGATCGGCACGGTCAGGCTGGAGGTAACCAGCGTCAATCCGGAACTGTTCACCTACATTATCGACGTCAACGGACAAAAACAGGCACTCTTAAACGGACAGACGCTGCATGTCAAACGCAGCGATACCATGACGATCATCAATGTCCTTCACGATCAGCTCGCCCCGGAACAGTACAAGATCAACCTGAAAGGCTATGTTCCGCCAGGTGATTACAACACCGGTGAAGATCGCAACTACCCGATCAATATCGGTTCGCTGAACTGGAAAAAATATTCTCTGCACGGCGACGGTAAGGTCTATCCACTCGTAGTGGTAAAAAACGGCGAAGAACTGTCCCGGCTATTCATTTCTATTAAATAATCCAGCCAGCACCTGGATTTCGCCAAATCGCCGAATCCGGCTTTTTCGTTGACATTGAGTTCGTCTCTCAGTTAAATTCAGTCGCTTTTTTCGAAATTAGAAACCTGACTATCTACAGAGGTGTAATTCCATGTTTAAAAAAACCAATATTCGCTTCATTATCATCGGTCTGGCACTGCTTCTGGCGGGATATTCACTATACTGGACCATTGCCTACAGCTCCTTTTCCGATGAGCAGATTGAGGCGAAACGCGCCGATGGCTCTCTCGATAAATTTGAGGAGCGCATCATCCGCCTCGGGCTGGACCTGCAAGGCGGCATGCACGTCGTTCTGGAGCTGAATATTCCCAAACTGGTGGAAACGCTGGCATCCAATAAAACGCCTCAATTTGACGCCCTGCTCCAGCGCTCCATTCGCGAATATAAAGAGACCGGCGAAAACTTTTTTACCGTTTTCAGCCGCAACGTGGAGTCCGAAGACTTTAAACTGGTCCGTCATTTCACCGATCGCGGTTATAAAAATTCCGAAATTATCAACAGTCTGGAAGATGAAGCCAAAGACGCCATGCAGCGGGCGCTCCAGATCATCCGCAACCGCGTCGATCAATTCGGCGTCTCAGAACCGACAATTCAACGCGCCGGGCAAAACCGGATCATTGTCGAACTCGCCGGTGTCAAGGATGTGGAACATGCCCGCAATCTGATTCAGAGCACCGCACTTCTGGAATTCACCCTGCTGAAAGACCCGCAGGTTACCCAGTCGTTCATCGAATCGGTGGATAATTACCTGAAAACCGGGCGTCAGGACATTGTCGGGGCGGAGACCACTGAGGAGGACACCACGGTGGCATTGAAAGAATCCAAGGATAAAGCCGTCAGCGTCAATGAACTGCTGGGCATCACCGAAGCCGATATCGATCTGGAAGAAACCGGTGATTCTACCGTCGTGGTTGACGAAGAGCTCTACTCCGAGAAGCCTTTTACCTCCCTGCTGCGGAATATCGGCGGCGCCATCGGCGTACCCGAGAGAAACCTCTACGCTGTCAAGAAAATCCTCGCCGATCCGGAAGTCCAGAAACTGCTGCCATATGATTCGAAATTTCTCTGGTCCGCCAAACCGGAACGGATCACCACCACCGACGGGAAAACCGAAAATTTCTATCTGCTGTATCATGTAGAACGGGAAGCCGGTCTTCAAGGCAAATACATCACCAAAGCCACTGCCACTATCGGCGGCGCCGAGAGCAAAGCCGCCGGACAGGCGATCGTCAATATCAGCATGAACAACGAAGGCGCCAAAATATTCTCGCGACTCACCGGGTCGAATATCGGCAAATTCCTGGCGATTGTCCTGGACGACAAAGTGTATATGGCACCGCGCATCAGCGTCAAGATTCCCAACGGCTCTGCCTATATTGAGGGACTTGAGAGTATGGAGGGTGCCAAAAACATCGCCATCGTCCTACGCGCCGGCGCTCTGCCCGCACCTGTTGACATTATTGAAGAAAGGACGGTCGGTCCCTCGCTGGGACACGACTCCATCAATACCAGTGTAAAAGTAGGTCTCATCGGCTTTTGTCTGGTGATCCTCTTTATGGCTATCTATTACAAAACCGCCGGACTGCTGGCAGACCTGGCGGTGGTTTTAAACTTTATCTTCGTCCTGGCAATCCTTGCCACGCTGGGAGCCACTCTGACGCTGCCCGGCATCGCCGGTCTGATTCTGACCGTCGGTATTGCCGTAGATGCCAATGTGCTGATCTTCGAAAGAATCCGGGAAGAGCTGGAACGGGGTAAAACCGTCCGGGCAGCCATTGACGCCGGTTACAGCCGCGCCTTCCGCACCATTCTGGATGCCAACGTAACCACCATGCTCACCGCCCTGATCCTGATGCAGTTCGGAACCGGTCCGGTCAGGGGTTTCGGGGTGACGCTGTTCTGGGGCATCCTCTGCAGCATGTTTACGGCGATTTTCGTCACCCGCACTATCTTTAATTATCGGACAGAGCGTAAAATTTTGAAAAAACTCAGTATATAACCTCGGGAAGCATAACCATGAGATTCTTTAAAGAGACCCATATTCCTTTTATTAAATTCAGCAAAACCGCCATCATTCTTTCCGGTATCGCCCTTTTGGTCAGCGTCATTTCGATCTTCTTTATCAGAGGCTTCAATCTGGGGATCGACTTTACCGGCGGAACTCTGATGCAGGTTCGGTTCGAAAAACCGGTGACCACCGCTGAAATCCGCACTGCGCTGACAACGGTCAATCTGCAAAACAGCATCATCCAGAAATCAGCCGGCATTAACGAATTCATGATCCGCGTTGCCCAGGACACCGATGCCGAGACCGACGTTCCGGGGCTGATCGCGCAGGCATTATCCGGAATAGATGATAACCATTACGAAATCCGCCGCACGGAAAAGGTAGGACCAAAAATCGGTCAGGAACTCCGGCGGAATACCGTCTATGCCGTTATTTTCGCACTGTTGGTAATCGGCGTCTATATTTCCATCCGCTTCCAATTCCGCTTTGCCATCGGTGCCGTTATTGCCCTGATTCACGATGTTCTGTTCACGCTGGGAGTTTTCTCTCTGGTACAACTGGAAATATCACTCTCTACCATTGCTGCCTTCTTGACCATCGTCGGTTACTCCCTTAACGATACGATCGTGCTTTATGACCGCATCAGGGAAGACCTGAAGGTCATGCGCTTTGAACCGATCGAAACAATCGTCAACAACAGCATCAATGAGATCTTAAGCCGCACGATCATTACATCGCTGACAACCTTTTTTGTGGTTTTTGTGCTGGTTTTTACCAGCGGTGAGGTGCAAATTTTCTCAATTGCCATGATGATCGGCGTGATTATCGGGACCTATTCATCCATTTACATTGCCGGACCGGTGGTCATCGCCTGGCAGAATAAATTCAGTGCGAAAAAGAAATAGTCACAGATGTTGAAAACCACTTTGTGAAATGCTCCTGCTCCCGGCGGAGCATTTCACCTTTTTGGAGGAATCAAATGTCCGTTACGGCTGTCCTGGGTGCTCAGTGGGGTGACGAGGGAAAAGGAAAAATCGTCGATAACCTCAGTGAGTCCGCCGACGTCGTCGCCCGCTTTCAGGGCGGTGCCAACGCCGGTCATACAATTCTGGTAAAAAACCGCGAAACCATTTTGCATCAGCTGCCCAGCGGCATTTTGCGCGCAAATACCATCTGCATTCTGGGCAACGGCATGGTCATCGATCCGGTCGACCTGCGCGCTGAGATCGACAGCCTCCGCCGGGAGGGAATCAACATGGAAAACCGCATTTTCATCTCCCTGCAGGCTCATATCGTGACCCCACTGCACAAGATTCTGGATTCGAAAACGGAAACCGCTTTGGGGAAAAGGGCAATCGGTACCACCAAACGCGGTATCGGTCCCTGCTACGCCGATAAAATCAACCGCTGCGGAATTCAGGTTCGTGATCTGAAATCTCCGCAGAAAATAAAGGAGATTTTGCAGCAGAAAATCGAGACTTTTTCCATCAAAGGGGATCTGAATCAGGAAGACCTTGACACTTTACAGCCTCTCCTCGAACGATTTTACGACTGCCTCCCCGATGTCATTGCCCGCGCTGCCGATACTTCTCTTCTGATGGATAACTATATCCGGGAAAACAGAACGATTTTAATCGAAGGTGCCCAGGGAACTCTCCTGGACCTGGACTTCGGCTCCTATCCTTTTGTTACCTCTTCCAATACCTCCGCCGGTTACATCGCCAGCGGACTCGGTATCAGTCCGGGATGCATTGATCGGATTCTCGGAATCTACAAAAGCTACACCACCCGTGTCGGCGCCGGACCGTTCCCAACGGAGCTCTCTGACAAAACCGGTGATTACCTTCAACAAACCGGCAGTGAATTTGGCGCCACCACCAGACGCCGGCGCCGTTGTGGCTGGTTTGACGCCGCCCTGGGAAGGTACGCCGCCCGCATCAACGGCTTTTCTTCCATCGCTATCACCAAACTGGACGTGCTCGACCAGCTGGATACCATCCGGATCTGCACAAATTATCGCAACGGAGATTTCCCCGCTGTGGACCTGGCAGACGCCGAACCCCAATACATCGACCTGAAAGGCTGGCGCAGCTCCACCGCCTCGACAAAATCCTTCTCTGATTTACCCCTTGCAGCCCAGCGATACGTGAAAAAAATTGAGGAGCTCCTCGATACACCGGTTGAATTCATTTCGGTGGGAAAAGAGCGGCATCAGTTGATCCATTTATAAGCGCTTCCGACGTCCATATTTCATCAATTTTGCCCGCAGCTCCTGTTTATTTCAGAAGATGTCCCTGATTTTCATTGATTTAGGACACATATTTTAATAAATTTCAACTTGGTTTTATGATAATTACATCATTCATGACAAAATTCAAAAAAATTGTCCGGTTGTTATTCGGGACAGACAAACTTCCTAAACAATCGCTCCGATTAATACCGGTCCGCCATTATACCGTTAATACTGTGAAATCCATTGCGTTCTGAATATACCGACCCTAAAAAAATAATGGAAGATATTGAAGTCGAACAAAGCGTTCGACCCTCTGCCT
This sequence comes from Fidelibacterota bacterium, assembly GCA_049975265.1. Lineage (GTDB taxonomy): Bacteria > Fidelibacterota > UBA2242 > UBA2242 > UBA2242 > B118-G9. The sequence continues at coordinate 207,655 of JBNGDF010000001.1, read as the reverse complement.
TTTCCGAATTTATCGGGCAACCGAAAGTGGTGGAAAACCTGAAGCTCTACATCAAAGCCGCCAAAGAGCGGGGGGAAGCACTGGACCATGTACTCCTGTTCGGACCCCCGGGATTGGGTAAGACGACACTCGCCAATATCGTCGCCCGGGAACTGAATGTCAACATCAGAACCACCTCGGGTCCCGTGATCGAACGGGCCGGCGACCTGGCGGGGATGCTGACCAACCTGCAGCACGGCGATGTCTTTTTCATCGACGAAATTCACCGCCTCAATAACGTTGTGGAGGAGTATCTCTACTCCGCTATGGAAGACTACAATATCGACATCGTTATCGATAAGGGACCCAGCGCCCGCTCCATTCAGCTAAACCTGGAGCATTTTACCCTGATCGGTGCCACCACCCGTTTGGGACACCTGACATCGCCCATGCGGGACCGCTTCGGTGTGGTCCTCCGCCTGGATTATTACCGCGAAGAAGACCTTTTCAATATTCTGAAACGCACGGCAAAAATTCTAAACATTGACCTTAACGATGCCGGCGCCGCCGAAATCGCCAAACGCGCCCGGGGCACCCCGCGCATTGCAAACCGCATTTTACGGCGCGCCCGCGACTTCGCCCAGGTCAAAGCCACCGGCATCATCGATCAGGAAGTCGCCCGAAAATCGCTCAAATTGCTGGATATCGACGAGCGCGGACTGGACGCTATGGACCGCAACATTCTCCTGACGATTATGCAAAAATTCAGCGGCGGTCCGGTGGGTCTGAACAGTCTGGCTGTCGCCGTGGGCGAGGATTCCGAAACCATTGAAGACGTCTACGAACCCTATCTGATCCAGAACGGTTTCCTGCAGCGCACCAACCGGGGTCGGCAGGTCACCCGGGAAGCGTACCGCTATTTCGGGCTGCCGATAAGCAAAGAGCAACAATCACTATTTGAATAAAAGGAGAGCATCCATGAGACTGTCGGACTTTGATTACGAATTACCGGAGGAGCTGATTGCCAAATTTCCCATTGAAAAACGCGATCACTCCCGGTTAATGGTTATCAACCGCAAGGATGAGAGCATTCAACATAAACACTTTTATGACCTACCCGAATTTCTGAATCCCGGCGATCTGCTCATTGTCAACGAAACCATGGTCTATCCCGCCCGTCTCTGGGCGGTGAAGGACCGCACCGAAGCCAAGGTCGAGGTGTTCTTACTGCGGGAGCTGGAAAACAACCTCTGGGAGGTCATGGTGAAACCGGCTCGCAAGGTCCGGATCGGCAATAAACTAACCGTTGCTGAAGGGGTTCAGTGTGATGTTATTGACAATACCGTTTCCGGCGGTCGGGTCGTCCGGTTCAACGACATCTCCCAACAGGACCTCTACGCCCTGATCGACAAAATCGGTCAGTCTCCTCTACCGCCCTACATTGACCGTGAACCGACCCCCATTGACAAGATTAAATATCAGACCGTCTATGCGAAACGGCGCGGCGCCGTTGCCGCTCCCACCGCAGGCTTGCACTTTACCAAAGATCTGATTGACAAAATCAAAAACAAAGGGATAAAAATTCGTCCAGTGGTGCTCCATATCGGGCTCGGTACCTTTCGTCCCGTTACCGTAGAGGACCTCTCCCGTCACCGGATGGATTCCGAATATTATGAGGTTTCCGCCGAAACAGCGATTGCCATTAATGAAGCCAAGGCAAAAGGCAAGCGGGTGGTCGCCGTCGGCACCTCGGTAGTCCGGGCGTTGGAAACCGTGACGGTATCCGGCTTTCAGGTAAGTCCCCGCAAAGGCTGGACCGATAAATTTATCCATCCGCCCTATGATTTTAAAATGGTGGATATCTTAATCACCAATTTTCATCAGCCCAAATCGACTCTGATCATGCAGGTCGCGGCTTTTGCCAACCTGGACCTTATCTTAAGAGCCTATCAGGAAGCAATCAAAGAAAAATACCGTTTTTTCAGTTATGGCGATGCCATGATCATCCTTTAAATGCAATCGTGAAAAAAGTCAGCGCGCTCATTGTTGCAGCCGGGCGTGGAACCCGGATGAAATCGAATCTGCCCAAGCAGTTTTTACCGCTGGACGATCGGACGGTTTTATTTCACTCGCTGCACAAATTTCTGGCTCTTTCGATCATAAGCGAAATTATTCTGATTGTTCCCCCGGAATTTCTGCATTCACAACTCCTGCGGGATTCCATTCCCGCATCAGCCCGTATTCCCGTCATACCGGTCGCCGGTGGAGCACTGCGCCAGGAATCGGTTCAAAACGGTCTCAGAGCCGTGGATCCACGCAGCACCATCGTCTGTATTCATGACGGCGTGCGACCACTCATCCAGCCGGCTCTTATCCAAAAAAGTATCGACCTGTGCACCGATTACGACGGCGCGGTGATCGCTGCCCGGATCGTCAACACCCTTAAAGAGGTCGTCGATGGTTTAGTTATGCGGACACTCGACCGTAATCAGATCTGGCAGGTGCAGACCCCTCAGACGTTCCGAAAAGATGTGATCACAGCCGCCTACAACAATGCCACCGGAAAACAGCTGACCGCCACCGATGACGCTTTTTTTGTGGAAGCGCTCGGCGGACGGCTTGCCATTGTCGAAAGTACGCCCTGGAATATCAAAATCACCAGCCCCGATGATCTTCTGATTGCCCGGGCACTATTAAAAAAGGATTCGTCATGAAACGATTCGAACTCCGCATCGGCAACGGAATCGACGTACACTCCTTCGGCAGCGGACGCCCCCTAATCCTAGGTGGTGTTAATATTCCTTTTGAAAAGGGGCTGATCGGACATTCCGACGCCGACGTTCTTATTCATGCCGTCATGGATGCATTGCTGGGCGCCGCCGGTCTGGGTGATATCGGCACCCATTTTCCCGACACAGATCCGCAATATACCGACATCGCCAGCACCATCTTGCTACAGAAGGTCGTGGCAATGCTGGCGGAAAGACACTATTACATCGGAAACATCGACATCACTGTTATTGCCGAAAAACCAGCAATCAAACCCTATATTGGCAGCATGCAACAGATATTGGCGCCGATCCTGAGAATCCACAACGAGTGTATCTCCATTAAAGCAACCACCTCGGAAAAACTGGGTTTCACGGGGCGCGAAGAGGGTATCGCAGTCATTGCATCCGCTTTGATCGGTTTTTAATGGAAAGCTTCCTTGAAAATCTCTTTACCCATAACATCTGCTCTATTTACACGATTCTCTTTGTGCTGATATTCCTGGAAAATACCGTCCCTTTTGTACCGGGTGACACCGTCTTGCTGTTCTCGGCTTATCTGAGCGGTCGGGGAACCTTTTATCCGTTACCGACCTTCATTATCACCGTTCTGGGAGCCTTGACCGGATTCATATTCGTATTTCTGATCAGCAACTCCCGGGGGGATGAACTTATTGATAAATTACCCTTTCGGATTTCACCGGAAAAAATCCGGAAATACCGCCAGCTGTTTCAAAAACGGGGAAGCTGGACGCTGGTTATCGCCCGGATGCTCCCCGGCAGCCGGCTGATCATGGCGGCGACTACCGGATTCATGAACATTTCAGTGGTCAAGGCGACAATTCTGACGGCTGTGGGAATTTTCATCTGGAACGGAATTATTTTTCGTGCCGGAATGCTCGTGGGAGAAAACTGGCATATAATCAAAAGGGCGCTCTCACAATATTCCAGCGCCGTGAATATCATTGCGATGGTGCTGCTTATTATCGTGATCAGCTGGAAATGGATCATCCCAAAACTACACAAACGATATGAGTAGCCCGGAATTCACGGTTCAATCCTATGCCAAAGTCAATCTCTGTCTGAGGATCACCGGACGGCTGCCGAGTGGTTACCATACCCTCAGCTCTCTGTTTCAGGAGATTGATCTGCACGACAGTATCACATTTACCCCATCCTCCTGCTACGAATTACAATGCACACCACAGACGATTCCCACAGACTCGCAAAATCTATGCACGATTGCCTATTATAAACTGAAAGCACTGACGCCCGGTGCTCCGGACTGGCGGATTCATCTGCTTAAAAATATTCCCATTGGTGCGGGACTTGGCGGTGGCAGCTCCAACGCCGCCACCGTACTAAAATTTTTAAATCACCACTGGAATCTTCGGCTGACCCACACGGAACTGGTCGCAGTTGCCCGTCAGATCGGCGCCGATGTCGCCTTCTACCTGCAGGGTGGAACACAAATGGCTGAGGGAATCGGTGATATTCTGACCCCCGTGCAGTTACCGGAGCACTTTGTGCTTTTGCTGGTCTGCCCGCCAATCTCCATATCAACTCCCTGGGCTTATCAACAATTCGACTTGACAAAAAGAAAATATGGCGATAAATTTCGCCACCTGTTTGAATCCGGGAAGATTCACTGGGAGCTGTTTGAAAATCAATTTGAATCTGTTGTTTTTCCAACATATCCAGAAATCGGCATGCTCAAAGCCCGTCTGCTGCAAGCGGGTTCTATATATGCCGGTTTGTCGGGAAGCGGTTCGACTGTGTTTGGAATATTTCGCGACAGGGGTGCCGCCGAATCGGCGCGCCATCTGTTCAGACACTATACCAGCCACATCTCCCTTCCCGTACTTCATTAGAAAAACAAGATTATCCATTCGGGGATCGTCCAATGGCAGGACTGCGGCCTTTGGAGCCGTCAATCTTGGTTCGAATCCAAGTCCCCGAGCTGACTTTACAACCGAGAAGGAATCATGAGTATTAAAGCAAGAGTATTTTCCGGACGCGCCAACCCGAACCTAACCCGGGAAATCAACGAGATTCTGGGACTCACTCCGGGAAAAATCTCCATCAGCAATTTCAGTGACGGGGAAATCTGGTTACGCTTTGAAGAAAATATCCGTGGCGTGGATGTTTTTATTGTACAGCCGACAAATCCGCCGGCTGAAAATATTCTCGAATTGCTCCTGATCATCGATGCCGCCCGGCGTGCCTCCGCCAAACGGATTACCGCCGTTGTTCCCTATTACGGGTATGCGCGCCAAGATCGGAAGGATCAGCCGCGAGTCCCGATTTCATCCCGCCTGATAATGGATGAAATCGTCAATGCCGGTGCTAATCGGATCGTCGCCATGGACCTGCACTCCTCGCAGATTCAGGGATTCGTAAACGTTCCCTTTGATCATCTCTACGCCAAACCGATTTTCATTGAGCCGCTGAAAAAATTAATTGAGGGTAAAAATTTCTGCATCGTGGTTCCCGACGTCGGCGGAATCAAATTTGCCCGGTCCTATGCCCAAATTCTCGGGCTGCCCCTGACCATTATCGACAAGCGCCGACCGCGCCCCAACAAGGCTGAGGTGATGAACGTTATTGGCGACATCGACCTGGAACACGTCCTGCTAATCGACGATATGATCGATACCGGGGGCACGATTGCCCAGGCGGCTGAGGTCATCAAAAGCCGGGGCGTCAAGACCATCACCGTGGTGGCAACTCACGGGCTCTTTTCCGGCGACTGCATTCGCCGTCTGAGCGACGCTCCGGTTGACAAAGTGATCGTTACCAACAGCATTTCCATTCCGGAAGAACGGACCTTTCCCAAGTTGGAAGTCCTTTCGGCAGCGCCTATGCTGGCGGAAGCCATCAAACGAATTCACTATGAAGAATCCATCAGTTCACTTTTTGATTTTTAACGTTAAAGGAGTTTTACATGGCAACCTATAAGCTCAATACGACCCTCCGCACAGACCTGAAAAAACGGGTCAGCAAGCAGATGCGCAACGAGGGACAAATCCCTGCTGTTTACTATTTTCACCGGGAAAAGCCGCTGCCGCTTTCCGTGGATGTCAAAGAGCTGCGCAGCGCCCTTCGCTCCGGTGCCCATATCATCGAATTGCATATGGGCAGTAAAAAACATATCTGCATTATCCGAGATCTCCAGCACGACCCGGTTTCCGACGAGATAATTCATGCCGATTTCATGGGCATCACTCTCCAGGAAGATATTACCGTCGACATACCGATCGTGGTGCAGGGTACGGCAATAGGCGTTAAGGATTTCGGCGGCGTGCTGGCGCAGCACTTATGGGAAGTTGAGGTCAAGTGCAAAGCCACCGACATCCCCGACAATTTTACCGTCGATGTATCCAACCTGAACATCGGGGATTCCATTGCGGTAAGCGATCTGCCTATTCCTGAACATGTGGAAATCCTGACACCCACCAGTAGCTCCGTTATCAGTGTTGTCAAAGCGACTGGCTTGAAGACCGAAGAGGAATTGGCGGAAGAAGCCGCCGAGCCGGAAGAGGGCGAAGAGGGTGAAGAAGGCGAAGAGGAATCTGCTGAATAGATGTGCCCGACGCTAAATGACCAATCTCTTTTCACCGGTGAAACAACGAACAACGTCTAGGATTGCGAAAATCATTATGGGACTTGGAAACCCCGACGCCAAATACAGCCAAAACCGTCACAATTTCGGTTTTATGGTCATCAATCACTTCGCCCGGCGGAATCACCTCCATTTTCGCAAAACCACCGGTGCCTATCTATGGTGCGATAATACTAAATCGGCTGGCGGACAGGGAGCCTCACTGGGTCTGGCAAAGCCGTTGACCTACATGAATAACAGCGGTCTCGCCGCACGGCAACTGCTGAACTACTTTCGTCTTTCACCGGATAACCTGCTCGTCGTTTATGATGATCTTGATCTCCCCCTGGGGCGGATTCGGATTCGCCCCGGCGGTGCTCCCGGTGGACATAAGGGTGTCATGTCGATATCGGAACATCTTCAGACATCGGATTTCCTCCGGCTGCGCCTTGGGATCGGGCCTCAGACAGCAGGCGTAGCGGCGGAGGATTTTGTGCTGGCGGATTTTCGGGCTGCCGAACTACCCGTTGTAGAGAAAGTTATCAACCTCTGCATGGATATTCTGAACGACTTCAGCCGTTTTGAAATCGAAGACCTCATGAATAAATACAACCGCATCGATCTGCGTGAAATCATAACGGGAGATGCCTGATGCTATCGGACATATCGATTAACTGGGTGTATCTGATAATCGCCACCGGGGTAGTCGCATTGTTATTTGCTTTTTTTAAATCTTTTTGGGTTTCCAGACAGGAAACCGGTAGCGACACCATGCAGACTCTGGCAAAATATATCCGCAACGGCGCCATGGCATTTTTGAACCGGGAGTATAAAGTTCTGTTGATCTTTTTGGTAGCGGCTTCGATTCTGCTGCTGCTTGCCAATAAGGGCGCCAACCGACTGGTGGCGGTCTCATTTGTTATCGGGGCTGTCTGTTCCGGTCTGGCTGGGTTTATCGGGATGCGGATCGCCACCCTGGCAAACGTCCGCACCACTCAGGCGGCTCGTACAGGACTCAATCAGGCGCTCAAAGTCGCCTTCTCCAGCGGTTCTGTCATGGGCATGAGTGTGGTGGGGCTGGGGTTGGTTGGTCTGGCGACGCTTTTTATCATTCTCATCAAATTTTACGGCAGCACAATCGAAAATCTGAATGACACCGTGCTGCCGATATTGAGCGGCTTCAGTTTCGGCGCCAGTTCCGTGGCGCTCTTTGCCCGGGTTGGCGGCGGCATTTATACCAAAGCGGCGGATGTGGGTGCCGATCTGGTCGGCAAGGTCGAAGCCGGTATTCCTGAAGATGATCCCCGCAATCCGGCTACTATCGCCGACAACGTGGGGGATAATGTTGGCGATGTCGCCGGTATGGGTGCCGACCTTTTCGAAAGTTATGTGGGCTCCATTATTGGTACCATGGTTCTGGGCACGCTATTTGGTTTAAATCTCGTTATTTTGCCGTTGGCTTTAGCCGGATTGGGTATTCTCAGCTCCTTGCTAGGTACTTTCCTTGTAAAGACGAAAGAGGGCGGCAATCCCCAGCATGCTCTCAACCGCGGGACGCTGGTAGCCGATGGATTAATGCTGATTTTTATCTATCCGGTAACGAAACTTTTTCTGGGCGCCACCGTAACGACAGGATCTCTGACCCTGGATGCCTTCGACATCTGGCTGGCAACCCTTGCGGGGCTGGTTGCCGGCTTTGCCATCGGTATGATTACCGAATATTATACATCGGAATCCAAAAAACCGGCGCAGTGGATCGCCCGCCAATCCCAGACCGGTCCGGCGACCAATATCATCGCCGGTCTGAGCCTTGGGATGCTCTCCACCATGCTGCCGACTATTTTTATCGCCGGTGCCATCATGATTGCCTACAGCATTGCCGGACTTTACGGCATTGCCATTGCAGCGCTTGGAATGCTCTCCACCACCGGCATTCAGCTGGCTATCGATGCCTATGGACCGGTTGCCGACAATGCCGGCGGCATCGCCGAAATGGCCATGCTGGGTCGGGATGTCCGTCAACGTACCGATAAGCTGGACGCCGTAGGTAACACGACAGCAGCTGTGGGAAAGGGATTTGCCATCGGTTCGGCAGCACTGACCGCTCTGGCGCTCTTTTCAGCCTTCCAGACCTCCGCCGGAATTAAAACCATCAATCTGACCAATCCTTTTGTGATCGCCGGACTTTTAATCGGCGGAATGCTGCCATTCCTGTTCAGCAGTCTTTCCATGCGGGCGGTCGGCGAGGCTGCCTACGAAATGATCAAAGAGGTGCGCCGGCAGTTTCGCGAAATCAAGGGATTGATGGAAGGGAAAGCCACCGCCGACCATTCCAAATGCGTAGATATTTCCACCGCCGCCGCCATAAAAAAAATGATTCTTCCGGGCACACTGGCTGTCATCATTCCCCCAATTCTGGGCTTTATCAACAAAGAGATGCTGGGCGGCTTGCTGGCCGGGGTTACCGTTACTGGCGTATTGATGGCAATTTTTATGGCTAATGCCGGCGGTGCCTGGGATAACGCCAAGAAATACATAGAAGAGGGTAATCTCGGTGGAAAGGGCAGTGATTCGCACAAGGCGGCGGTCACCGGTGATACCGTGGGCGATCCTTTTAAAGACACTGCCGGTCCTTCATTGAATATCTTAATCAAATTAATGACCATCGTTTCGCTGGTTATTGCACCACTGCTGCGATAATGCATAAATGAGTATTAACATAAGGAGTTCAACCCGTGAGGTATTACGAAAATCTATTCATTGTTCATCCAAATTATGAACAGGAAAAACTGACCCATACCGTTGAAGCGGTCAAAAAGGAGATTGCCAATCTGAACGGCAATGTCCTGGTTCTCGAAGATTGGGGTAAGCGGCGACTGGCATACCCGATTGAAAAACAGAAGTACGGAAACTATGTCCTGGTTCAGTACGAATCGGAAAACAATAAGATTAATCTGGAGCTGGAAAACTGGATGAAACTGCGCACGGAAATCCTGGCGTATCAGACCATCGCTCTGGCTCATAAACCGGAACCGCACCCGACTGACGCGACGGGCGGTGACGAAAAAGATGAAAATGAATAGTTCAGCGGACATCCATCATTTGAACTCTTGAATTTCATTTATATAGAAAGGATAAACCATGGCACTGTTAAGCAAAAAGAAGATTTGTAAATTCTGCGAAAATCCCAACGAGCAAATCGACTATAAAAACTATAAGGTTCTGCGGCGTTTCATCACTGAACAGGGCAAAATCATTCCCAGTCGAATCACCGGTACCTGCGCCAAGCACCAGCGGGAGCTGACCAAAGCGATCAAGCGCGCCCGCAACATTGCTCTGCTGCCCTATGCCTACGACGTAACCCAAAACTAATCTACTCGACCTACAGGAGGCTATTGTGCGTATTATATTACTTCAGGATTATGAAAAGCTGGGAAATGCCGGCGATCAGATAGATGTCAAAGATGGCTATGCCCAGAATTTTCTGATTCCAAAAGGTCTGGCGCTGAAAGCCGACAAAAAAAGCGTCAAACGCTTTCAGGAAATCGCGCATCTGAAAGAGCTGAAACAGAACCGTGCCCTGAGAGAAGCCCAGGAGTTGGCTGAAAAATTACAGTCTCTCTCGCTGACCGTTCCCGTTCAGGTGGGCGAAGAAGACCGCATCTTCGGCTCGGTGACCTCCATCGACATCGCCCAGCAGCTCAAGGACAAGGGCTATGACATCGACAAACGCCAGATTTTGCTGGAAGAACCGATCAAGGCTCTCGGCATCTTCGATATTCCTGTGAAACTGCATCCGGAAATTACCGCGACTGTCAAACTCTGGGTCATCAAAGCCTAAATTCCCACCCTTAACTATTGAAATCCAAGGCGGAACCCTCGTTGTTTCGCCTTTCCTGTTTTATGAGCAACGGTTGCCGATATTGGCTTGTGAAATGGGAAAAAAGAGGGTATATTTTTTAGTACAATGTCCGATCTGCTGGTAAATATCGCCTTTCCCTCCACAGCATTGCGGCGGCTTTACACCTATACCAGCCGCCCGGAAATCCTGGGCGAAATTTTTCCCGGTCAGCGGGTCGTGGCGCCCCTGCGCAATACGGCTACCATCGGTTTTGTCATAGACATTGGTATAACGGCACCAGCCCATATTAAACTGAAACCCATCATCGAAACCATCGATACCGAACCGATCATCCCCATCGAACTCTTTCGCTTCCTGATCAAACTGTCCGACTACTATCTGGCTCCCGTGGGAAAAACCCTCGCCGCTGCGATTCCCGCCGAATACCAGGTTCAGAAACACCGCCGCGTCTATGCCGCCGATACCACAAAAGACAATATCCCGGAAAAATATCAAAAACTCTTTGACAAAATTCTCAGCCGCCAATCGATCGCCTTTACCGCCCTCAAACGGGAATTCGGTCTGGACAATGTCCGGCGGGGTCTGGCTGTCCTGAAAAAACTGCGCAAGGTCAGCGAAACGCCCCGGTTCACGACGCCCCGCCACCGACCGCTGATTCGCAAAAGCTATACAATCTCGAATCCCGTCGACCGCCATCACCCCGATTTTCAGACAATCCAAAAACGTGCCCCCCGACAGTGGGAAATCCTGGAATATTTGTCGGAACATCCATCCGCCAGCCAGGAGCAGCTGTCCGCATTTTCGCCCGCAGCGCTGAAAGCATTGCTTCACAAACAACTGGTCAACCTGACAGTAACCGAATTGCCCGATGACATTTTCTGGGAAAATATTCTCAGCAAAGAAAAAACCATCACCCTCACCGGGGAACAACGTGGTGTCACCGATGAAATCCGCCGGCATATCGGCACCGGACAATATATGCCCTTCCTTCTCCAGGGCGTTACCGGCAGTGGCAAAACCGAGATCTACCTGGAGCTGATTAAAAAGGCGCTGTCGGTCAATAAATCCGCACTGGTTCTCGTCCCGGAAATTACCCTGACAACCCACCTGGCCAGTCGCTTCCGCGGCGAGTTCAAAGAGCAGATCGCCATCTGGCACAGTCACCTCAGCAGTGTCCAGCGTCGGACACTCTGGCAAAAAATTCGCCATGGATACTATCCTATCGTCATCGGAGCACGCAGTGCCGTGCTGTTGCCGCTGCAGAGCCCAGGTCTGATTATCATCGATGAAGAGCAGGACGGCTCGTTCAAGCAGCGCGATCAGGAGCCCCGCTATCATGCCCGTGATGCGGCACTGATGCGGGCGGTAGCGTGTGGCGCCGTGGTGGTCATGGGCTCCGCAACACCCAGCCTGGAAAGCCTCTACAATGCTGCCACCGGTAAATTTCACAAAGTCGAATTGAAAAAACGCTATTCCGATGCACCAACGGCAAAAATCGACATTATCGATATGAAAGCCGAATGGAAAGAGACCGGCGATTTTGAAAATCCCGTCTCCCGGATTCTTTTCACAAAAATCTCCGAAAAACTGAACCGGGGCGAACAGGTTTTGCTGTTGCAAAACCGACGTGGTTATTCCAACGTCATTCTCTGTCCTGACTGCGGCTGGACCCCCAAATGCCGCAACTGTGACATCCCGCTGACCTACCACAAAACCGATAAAATCCTGCTCTGCCACTACTGCGGTCTCCGTCAGAGACCGCCGGACGCCTGTCCCAACTGTCAGTCGACGAAATTTCTCTATCCGGGATTCGGCACTCAACGGGTCGAAAGTGTTCTGAAAAAATCCTTTCCGCAACACTCCATCGTCCGCCTCGATATTGACAGCACCCGCCGGCAGGGTTTCTCCCAGCAGGTTATGCGGGATTTCGAAACAGGTAAAATTGACCTGATTCTGGGAACCCAAATGATCGCCAAGGGTCTCGATTTCCCAAACGTTACCCTGGTGGGCGTGTTAAATGCCGACATCGGTCTGTTCATGCCGGATTTCCGCGCCCGGGAACGGGTCTTTCATCTGCTCTATCAGGTGGCAGGCAGAGCCGGACGGGGCGTAGTGCAGGGCGAAGTCTATATCCAGAGTTTTAATCCTCAGGACAGTACTATCCGTTTCGCCATGCAGCAAAATTTAACCAAATTCACGGCACTGGAACTGAGTGAACGGAATCCCGTAAATTATCCGCCTTTCAGCCGGCTCGGCGCCATTCTCTTTTCCGGTTTAAACGAATCCAATGTAAAAACCGCCGCCGATCGGTGCACCCATTTCCTCAGGCAAAATGCCAGTAAACTGGAAATTCTGGGTCCCGCCCAGGCACCCATACCGAAAATTAAAAACCGTTATCGCTATCTATCACTCGTCAAATCCCGTAAAGAGACCGACCCCAACGGCACCCGGCTGCGCAATCTGCTTAAGACACTCTTAGCCTCCCCTGTCTATCAATCTCAAAGCCGACAGAACCGAATTCAGATCGATATCGATCCGCTGGATTTACTGTAGTGAAATACAGCCTCATACTCATCTGCCTGTTTACTACATCGCTTTCGGCTTCCGTAAAAGAGCTGGAACAGGATGATTTTCATGTTTATTATCCCCCCAAACGGGAGCAGCTGGCTGTTTTTGTCCTAAACACCGTTCGGGAAATGATTTCGAAACTGGAACCAACCTTCGGCAGTGGTCATCAGGGTGCCCACATTTATCTGACGGACTCTCAAGAAATGTTTGAGAAGCTCGCCGGTGCTCATCTACCCTATTGGACCGCCGCGGTAACCATTTTTCCAAAAAATATCATTGTACTGAAATGTCCAACCGTTACAAACAGCACCCTGAGACAGTTCCGCACGACGGTGGAACATGAATTTACCCATCTCTACCAGAGCATGATTGTGCCCCTTAATATCACCCCTGTCTGGTTTAATGAAGGGCTGGCAATCTATTTCAGTCAACCTTATGACGTTGGAAGCCGGGTCCTGCTGTCACGCGCTCTGTTGCAAAAGCGTCTGATTCCGCTCCAAAAGCTTTCGGATTTTCTAAAATACAACCATCTCCAGGCAGAACTCGCCTACGCCGAAAGTGCCTCGCTGATTGAATATTTTACACAGGTCTATGGGACCGGGATTCTGACTGAAATATTTCAGGACCTGCGCAGTACAAAAGATTTTTCCACAACTCTGCAGAATCTACTGGATGGTGACCTCGAATCGCTGGAATGGCGCTGGCGCAACTATATCACCAGCCGCTACCGCTGGATTTTTCTGTTGGACAGTCACTACCTGATCTGGTTAATTATACCAATATTGGTCATAATTGTGTATTTTATCAAAGGTCATCGGAACAAACGAATTATTCAGCAGTGGAACAGGGAAGAGATCGAAACCAGCGAAATGCCATTCAAATGAAGCCCGCTATCCAGCTGTTTTGCATATTTTTTATTTCCTTATCCGGCTCCGGTTTAAAAGGGCAGGCACTGTTTCAGGGACTCAATCATCCGGTCGGCGCACGGGGCTGGGGCATGGGCTCATCCGTCAGCAGTCAGTCAAAAGCCGCTTCCGGTATCGGCGCCAATCCGGCGGTGATTACGTATGTCCCCACATTGTGGCAGATCAATCATACCGTGTTCCCGCTGGATATAAGTGCCAGTTGCGCTACCGCTGTTTTTTCGCTGCCGGTGCCGGGGAAGTTTGCCATACAAGTCCACTATCTCGATTACGGTTCCTTTACGGAGCGTGACTGGGACGGCGCCGAAACCGGTCGCTTCGGCGTCTATGACCTGACCGGTCTTTTGACCTATGGGCGACAAATCACCCGGCGGCTCAGTGTGGGCTGCACCGCCGCCCTTGTTCAATCCCGGCTGGCATCTCTCAGTGCCGCTGCCGCTTTGGGTCGGGTCGGTCTTCTCTATTATAACGAAGTGAATACCCTGGCTATCGGACTGGCTTACCGGAATTTCGGTGTCCTGATCAACGGCTACTCGGACGATAAAGAGGAGCCACCTGCCGCGCTGGTATTGGGTATGTCGAAAAAACTGGCGCACCTGCCGATGATTTTATCGGTCGACGCTCTCAAAACCAACCGCAATGACTATAGTGCCAATATCGGCGGCGAATTCATCATCGGCGAGCACCTCTTCCTGCGCTGGGGAAATTCCACCCGCCGGTTTCAGCTGCGCGGTCAGCATAGCCTGAAAAGTTTCTTCGCCGCCGTTTCAGCCGGACTGGGTATTTCCTATAAATCCCTCATCTTTGACATTGCTGTTGTCGGTCTGAGTGACGCCGGACACATCACCTCTGTCAGCATTTCACAACATTTATAAACAATCAAATTTGCGGAGTTCAAATTGACCAACAAATCCTTAATCATCGTTGCTCTGTTGGGTCTATTGCTGCTGGCATCCTGCGACGGTACCGAAAATGAACCCGTCAGCTTCAGTGAACAGATTTTACCGATTTTTATGACCCGCTGTATTAGTTGTCACAGCAGTGAAGCCAGTTTCAACAACAATCTGGACCTTTCGAGCTATGAATCCCTGATGAGCGGTAATAATTACCATCCCGAACATCTGGTGGTCGCCGGCTATCCCGACCAGAGCCTGCTTTATGAAGCCGTTGCCAACGATAAACAGACCGTTTTGGATTACCGGATGCCAAAAGATGGACCCTATCTTTCGGAATTTAATATCCAGTTAATTTACGACTGGATCTACCAGGGCGCCAAAGACAACTAAAAAAGGGATCAGTCCGTCGGGACTAATCCCTCTCCAGATATAAAAAATACAGGCACCAGGTCATTGTGAGCGGGTAAATGTATATTCGACATTCACCCAGCCGCCGTAGCCTTCATAATATTCGGTATCGGTTTCCAGAACCATGGAATCATCGGTGATCTCATATTTCTGAACCCAGGCAATCAGGGGCAGCTCCGCCCGATAGATAAATACATATCCGTTATTCGTCGTCCAGTTAAAATTATAGGATTGTGAAAAGGTAACAATATTCCAGACACCGCTGCCGTCGCTCGCCAGACTCAGGGCAATCTCGATTCCGGAAATCGGATTGGTCATACCGCTAATTTTCATCGAAGCCAGTTCCCAGTTGCCGACACCGTTCTGGTCAATATTGCCTGTTTCCTTGACCAGAATAAAATCTTCTCTCTGACCGTCATCCGTGTAGTTATAACCGTTCAATTCATCACCGGTTAACGTATACCCTATCACAAACGGCAGTTCCTCGGTATCATCAAACACCAGCAAATAATTCCCCGTCGTCGTCCAGGAAAACGGCGTCACATTCAGATGTTCTGTGGTAATTTCACCCTCAATATCATTCAGATCATCAATGTAATAATCGGTGCCGCCGCTTTGTGTGAACACGACCTTTTCGAGAATCAGGGGCTCCTCACCACCGGTCACCAAATCAACCATGATCCAGGTGCCGATCAACTGGGGATTCTTTTCTCCGGTATATTTAACATATTTCTGTTCCACCGGACGCCCTTCCGAAGTATAGGAAAAATGAAGCACCTGGTTATCATCCGAAAGGGTAAAAGTCCCGGACCAGATCAGGCTGTCATTTTCATCGTTAATGGTGATCATCTCTCCTTCGGTCAGCCACTTGAACGTATCGCTTGCGGGTTCATCCTGCTCCGGTTCATCGATACTTTGGATTGTCCCGGTACCATCATTCCGCAACTCGACAAGTGCCGGCAATCCAGAGCTGATCCCGTCTTCCGTCACTGAGAAGCGATACCAAACCCCCGCCAGCGCCTGATTCAACTCCTCATCATCGTCACTGGAAAAAAGGTCCTCCAGGCAAGCCGAGGCAACCAGGATCATTCCCGCGAGACTCAACAACATTATAAATTTTTTCATCGCCACAATCCTCCCAATTTATTTGTATCATACGGATTTAATTTCAATAAAAATGTGCGCTGGAGTACAAGCTATTCTTTAACCCGCTTTGAATCCCAATAGAGGTATCCCAGCAAAAGAACAAACATAACAAACCCGACAATCTCCGCACCGGTGGATTCCGCCCAGTATCCGGTACCCAGCGCCCGCATCAGGGTCCAGCCCTCACCAAAAATTTTCTGCCCGAAGAAGATGATAAAAGCCGCAACCACGCCCATAATGGCACCACCGGCGATGAAACCGGAAGCAATCAGGGTTCCCTTTTCACGACGCTTTTTCACCAATTCCTGATTATCACTGGACTTGCCGATAAAATGAGCAATCAACCCACCCGCCAGAATCGGCGTGTTCAGATAAATCGGCAGATACATGCCCAGTGCAAATGCCAGCGGCGGAACTCCGATCAGCTCCAGAATAATCGCCATGAAAACTCCGGCAATATAGAGCGTCCAGGGTGCCGGCGCACCGGTCATCAGCGGTTCAATCACCGCCGCCATTGCCGATGCCTGCGGTGCCTCCAGGGCATTGGGTCCCGCTTCCGCCCCGAACCCGAAGGTCTTGTTCAGCACCAGGATAACAAATCCTACCGATGCAGCCGCCAGCAGGGTTCCGGCGAACTTATAACGCTGTTGTGTCCGTGGCGTCGTGCCCAGCCAGTAACCGATTTTCAGATCGGATATAAAGGCGCCCGACATGGAAAGTGCTGTACACACCACACCCCCGATAATCAGCGCCGCCAACATCCCCTTCTCTCCGGTCAAACCGACTTTGAGCAGTATCACAGAGGATATAATCAACGTCATCAACGTCATACCGGAGACCGGATTGGTCCCCACCAGCGCGATCGCCCGGGCTGCTACGGTGGTAAACAGAAAGGATATGATAAATACAATTAATATTCCCACAACGGCATGCCAAAAATTCAGCTCCACTACCCCGAACAGAAAGAAAACAAACAGCGCCACAAATATAATCAACAGCAAAATGGCGAGCCACTTCATCTTGATATCCTTCTGGGTTCTCGGGACGGCATCCTCCCCGCCCAGCTGAATACCGCCGCTTAACTCCTGCGCCGCCAGCCTAAAGGCACCCGCGATAATTTTGGATGACTTGATAATCCCGATTATACCCGCCGCGGCAATGCCGCCGATACCAATATGCCGGACGTAATTGGTAAAAATATCCTGAGGGTCCATATCCCGGATCAGTTCCAGCGCCGGCGCTAGCGGTACCGTCAAGTGCTGACCTACATAAAAAAACGCCGGGATCAGCACCCACCACGCCAGAAAAGAACCACAGGCGATGATCAGGGCATACTTCAGCCCGATAATATATCCCAGTCCGGTGACCGCAGCGCCGATATTTATTTTCAACACCAGCTTCCATTTATCCGCCAGAAAAGTCCCCCAGCGGAACACCTGGGTCGAGACTACCTCTTTCCATAAGCCCAGACCGGCAACACAAAAATCGTATATCCCCCCGACGATCGCCGCCGAAATCAGGACCTTCGCCTGTTCACCACCCGATTCACCGGCTACGATCACCTCCGTGGTGGCGGTCGCCTCCGGAAAGGGAAATTCACCATGCATATCCTGCACAAAGTATTTGCGGAAAGGAATCAGAAACAGAATACCCAGAACACCGCCAAAGAGGGATGCCAGAAAAATCTGAAAAAAACTTACATCCAGTCCCAAAATATAGAGCCCGGGTATCGTAAAAATAGCCCCGGCAACAATTACACCCGAGGAAGAGCCGATGGATTGAATGATGACGTTCTCCTGAAGCGCGTTTTTCCGCTTCAACATCACCGAGGTTCCCACCGCCAGAATCGCAATCGGAATCGCGGCTTCAAACACCTGCCCGATTTTCAACCCCAGATACGCTGCCGCCATGGAGAATAGAACCGAATAAAAAAGACCCCACAAGAGGGAATAGGGAGTTACTTCGGGAACAACCTTCCCGGCTGGGACAACAGGAATATACTCTTCGCCATCCTCCAGCTTCCGATAGGCATTTTCCGGGAGTTTAATCTGGTTCGATTTCGCCATCATCTGTCATCCTCCTTCTCAGATCGGGTACCGGTTGTCTGACTTAAACACAGACCCATACCGACCCATGCATTTCTTCCGGTGTCCTTTACCATATTATTCTATAATAAAAAAAAAGCATCAATGTGCTTTTTCAAAAATATACTGCTTGATACGTCCTGAAATTGTATCAAACAGACGATTAATCTCGTCGTCACTGAGGGTTTCAAGCCACTCACGGACCTTTTTCCCATATTTCTGCGTCCATTCAAAATAAGCCCGCTTGCCAATGTCACAGCCGGCTTGCTCGCTGCAGAGATATTTGTACTTTTCCATCTCAGCGATCTGTATTCCCATCTCTTTTTCGTGACGCGTCAATAAATGTGCCTTAATCGGTTCTTCAAACATGCTCAACAGTACATTTTCCCGCTACAAAAACCACAATTACGGTAACAACAAATAACAGGTCTCACTCAGGGCAAAATATAGACCAGAGAAAGCAGATATTCAATAGTTAACTGTCTGAATAAATACACGCCCTTCGGCGCGGTTTCTTCCGCAGGGCAGTCGGTCTACGGGCAGGCTATCCTGCACACTTCCGGTCATTACCTGCCGATTATTCAGTGTTGCCCTTTTTGGATTTGAACTTACCAATAATTTCTGCCGCCTTATCCGGAACCAGCAGGGCAAACAGCCCGAAAGCCGCGCCCAGAATCCCGATGATCCGAATAATCGTCGGGTCCAGAACCAACAGCAACAAACCAATCACAAATACAAAAATCCCAAGATTTCTCATAACGTTAGTCCCTCTGCACAATTTTATTCATAATGGTACTTTATTTTAATAGAAATTTCGGGAATATCCAACTCTTTATCATCATCACGGCAAACCCGATTGGTCAATGTGAACAGAATAAAAATCAGTATCCCGAAAAACACCAGCAGGGCGACATCAAAGGGGATCGTCAGTTTACGCGGCTTTTTCTTCGAGCGGGTATTCTTACGTCTTTTCCGGGTGATTGTAAAACCTCCTGTTAAAAATTTTCCTAAATATAGAACTCCTTTGCATAACAGTCAATTGTTTGGTTTGGGACTGTGGTATATCTCACACGAATCTTGGTTGCTTTTATGTCATGTTCAATGTATATTCAGAAAAAATTATGAGAGATTCATGAAACATTTATTCATAATCCCGATGCTGGCAATCCTGCTGCTGCCAATCGCACTGGTGCCCCAGGAAAATTCTGTCTACCCTCAACCCGTTACCCTGGTAACTGCGCCTACTGCCGGCATTATTCCCCGGGGTGCCTATCTGGCAGAATTCCGTCTGTTCAGCAATGGCGGTGCTCTCGCCGGAATCTTCGCCGGAATCTCACAGCATTTTATGTTCGGCATCAGCTACGGCGGCGCCCGCATCATCGGCGACCAGGAAATCCAGTGGCATAATCAACCCGGAGTAGAAGTGAAATACCGCTTTATCGAGGAATCCGGCAAGCTGCCGGCATTACTACTGGGCTTCAACTCCCAGGGTCAGGGTGCCTATATCGATTCCCTCAAACGTTACGACACCAAGGCGAAGGGCTTCTACCTGGTTGCCAGTAAAAACTACCGGCTGCTGGGCAATATGGGTTTTCATGCCGGGCTTAATTACAATCCTTTGGAAGATGATGATGGTGACGGCGACCCGTCGTTCTTCATCGGTTTCGATAAGGACATTAACCCGGAAATTTCCTTTGTCCTGGAATACGATGCCGCCCTGAATGACAACAGCACCAATATCATCGGTCTCGGGGAGGGGCTGGGATACCTGAATGCCGGAATCCGCTGGACCATGGTTCAAAAGTTTCATCTGGAGGTGGACTTTAACAATATCCTGCTGAACCGGAATAAAGTTGAACACTTCAACCGGGAACTCAAATTCACCTTCGTGGAATTTTTCTAAAATTCCATCATCGAGGCAACATTACATAACCAAACTATATGCGAGGGAAAAATGAAAAAGCGACATTTTCGATTAATAGGGGTATGCGGACTGCTCTTTCTGATGGTACTGCTGGTGACAACCTATGCAGCAGATTTTCACAGCCTGGTAGCAGAGGCGGAGACGCTGCGCGACGCAGATAATTACACCGCTGCGCTGGCAAAATTCAAGGAAGCTGAACAACTAGACCCCGATAATCCCGAGATTCTCTGGAAACTCGCCCGGGCTTACTTCGATATTGCCGATCAGGACGAAACCAACATCGAACTGCAAAAGGCAAACATCTATCCCGGTTTCGAGTACGCCAAAAAGTGTGTCGGGATTGCCCCGAACGTCGCCGAAGGGCACCAGTACTATTCCATTTTAATCGGGCGAATCGGAGAAATCGAAGGAACCAAGCAGAAAATCGAAAACTCCTATGCCGTCCGTGAGCACACGCTGAAAGCCATCGAGCTTGACCCTAAAAACGATTCCAACTATCACGTTATGGGGCGCTGGCACTTTGCCCTGGCAGACCTCAGCTGGGTGGAGCGCAAAATCGCCAGCGTCATCTACGCCACCCCACCGGCAGCATCCTTCGAGAAAGCGGTGGAGTTTTTCAGCAAAGCCCACGAAATCAAACCCGACGATATTCGCCACCTGCTCTGGCTGGGCAAAAGCTACGAAAAACTCGGTCAGGATAATAACGCCCGGGACGCCCTGCAAAAAGCCCTGGCACTGCCCGCCAACTCCGACGCCGATAAAAACATGCAGGTCGAGGCGCAAGAATTGCTGACAGAATTATAAAAGGTGCCCAATGAAAATCATTAGCGGACTGTATAAAATCCTCAAATTTTTTCTGGGAATCGCGCTGATATTTCTGTTTGTTGCAGGAATCATCGCCCTGCTGACAAAGGAAGAACAGCCACAGGATTAGAAAAATACCGCAAATCAGCAAAACCGCGACTTGTAACAATATCCCCGCAGCCGCCTATTATAAAACAGGACCTTACTTTAATAATAACATGTTCCTGGAGAGCGTGCGAAAGTCACTGGACAACCGGTAAATATAGACTCCGCTGGGAACGGGGCGCCCGTTTTCATCACGACCGTTCCAGATTTCCGTATAATGCCCGCTGTTGAGATAACCGCTGACCAGTGAGCGCACCTTTTCACCGCGCAGATTATAAATCTCCAACCGGACACCCGATTCCACCGGTAGCGTAAAAGATATACTGGTGGTCGGATTAAAGGGATTGGGATAGTTCTGGCACAACTCATAATCATGTATAATAGAGGAATTTTGAGCATTCACTTCTGACGGTCTGTCAAAATAATCAAAGGCTTTTCCCATAATCTCTATGCGAGACGGCTCTGAATAAATCGCCTCGAAGGGAATTGCCAGATAAATCAATTTGCCATCCGTCGTTCCACCGGGAAAGAGTCCATCGTAGCGCACGGCGGCAATCGTACCGGTACTGACATTTTTGTACTGCAGGACATTGATACCACCATTGATCCCGTTGATTGCATCGGGCCAGTCAACGTTATAACTCCCGTGACTACCATTGTCAAAATTAAAATCGGCAATGCCATCAAATATTTCTCCGGAAATAGCCGCCGCAGAATAGGTTGAACTTTGCGTGTTTCCCGGTGCATCATAAAGGTAATCGGCTTTCAGGTAATTATGGTAAAAATCCTTATCCGCCTGAGTCGGATGATCCGTTTTACCTTCCAGGTCCCAGCCGATTTCAGAACCGGATACGAACAGTTTCCCGCCGTTTTTCAGAAAACTCTCAACACTGTCCTGTTCAACGG
This sequence comes from Fidelibacterota bacterium, assembly GCA_049975265.1. Lineage (GTDB taxonomy): Bacteria > Fidelibacterota > UBA2242 > UBA2242 > UBA2242 > B118-G9. Next base: position 185,681 of record JBNGDF010000001.1, on the reverse strand, counting down.
GATTAAAAGTATCATCGGCGGTACTCTCGTCTCCCAGAATCCAGATCACGACCTCATAATCACTCAGAGCAATTTTTCCGTCATATACCGACTCGTTCAGTACATAGGAAAAACCGTAACCGGCGGAAATCAACGGTTGGATGTACTCCTTCACATAATCATGACGGGTATTGGTGGATCGATCAAAGCCGTTGACAATCAATACTTTCTGCGGATTTGAAGAGGGCACCGCGGCATAGCATTTCGTATTGACGGACGAGCTGCCAACGTCATTGAAACTCTTTATCTGGAAAAAACTAGCGGTCAAATCTTCCAATCCCGTGAGAGTAATTCTATTCGCTGCCGAGACAACCGAGTCGGGATAGGAGACCGCATCCGTGCCATAATAAACGATATATCCAAGCGCATTCGAAACCTCGTCACATTTCACCATGACTGTTGAATCGTCCACCGCAATCACCTGAATATGCTCGGGAGCCGTCGGCGGAAAATTAAAATTGGCATCCGGCTTCAGATAGACATCCCGGAAGGCACTCTGATTAGCGGAGACCGTCACGGCAACTGTATCGCTCTCATACATGGGTGCCTCGATGATAAGCTCATAATCACCCGGTGCAAGACTATCAAACAGATAATAGCCATTATTCATAGCGTCACCATGAAAAACCCGCTGGTCCGGCAACAGCGTTACAATCAGATTGTTGACCGGTAATTTTGAATCGGCGGTCGTCAGATAGAAATAGTCCACCGTATGTTTAGAATCACGGACGATTCCGGCAATGTTACCGACGCCGAATCCATCCACTTCGAAGTAATCAAAGAATGCACGGGCAATCGCCCACGCTTCATGTTTACGATAGAATTCGCTCTGCAGACGCCAGGATTCGGGGAGGTAATCGTGAAAGGACCCCTCCGAAAGAGTTCCCGGCATGTTTAGATCGTTCAAGACGCCTAAATTATACCCTAAAAAATCTTCATCCCCACGGACATATTGCGCCGTTGTGTAATTGACATGATATATATGGGGCGCCATAATATTAGCCATGGTACCGGCAAGTGGGTTATCGGGTGCAGAATTTGTCCCTTCATAGAGCATAAGGGTATAATTAGCAGTTCCCTGAAAACCGTTGCTGTGAATAGAGTGAAAGAAATCCACATTGTTGGAATTGGCAATGGCTTCCCGCTCAGACAATGAGGGATCGTTATCAATGCCGCTATCGCCATTCCCGTGACGGGTCAAAATCACCGTGGCGCCCGCTGCAGTCAGTAGCTCTTCCACATAGAATGCCTTGCTTAAGTTGGATTCCGATTCCCAGAAACCGGTGGCGGCAATGTAGCGATCATCCGACTCGTGCCCACCATGTCCGGGATCGATACAAATTTTAATACCAGCCAAATCCTGGGCGCAGAGAGTCGCCGATGTAAAAAAGGCTATTATTACAAACAGGTAAAATTTATTCATTGCGTCGTCCTATTTACTCATATCAATTTCTACAAAGAGACCCGACCATCATCTGTATCAAAGGCAATTTTGCTCATGTCCGGTGACCAGTTGGAGTGCATCCCGATACGGTCAATACTGCGGCTAAAACGGTGGGTTCATCTTTCTCATCTATTTTACCATCAACATCGTCCGTACTTGAACCCCTCTATCGGTGATTAAACGATACAGATAAACACCACTGGGAAGCATATTGCCGGCATCATTCAGACCATTCCAGACAACGGTATGGTATCCGTTTTTATAGTTGCCCTGAATCAGAGAACGAACCTTTTCTCCACGGATATTATATATATCCAACCGAACAGCGGTGGCGGTTGCCAATGTGAAGGCGATATTGGTCGCTGGATTAAAGGGATTAGGATAATTCTGGTGCAGTGTAAACTCTTCGGCAATACGTCGGTTGTCCGGGGTAGTTTCAGAGGTTGATACGGTAACCAGCCGCAAATCATCGACATATATTTCCCCTATCATACCCGCCTCGGGATCGTTCGGGTCGTAGCTTAATTGAATACTGTCAAATCGGAGGGTACCATCAAGATTTCCATCACCCAGCCAAACACCGGTCCCATCACTGGACATATCCCAGCTGACCAGCTTCCAGCCGATCCAGTCGATTACGTACCAGGGGCTGACCTCATGGTCGACAGCTGCTGTTGAGGGATAATTGTCATCCAGTGCAAAGCGGAAAAGCGTCCGGCTGCCATCACCAAACACATACGCCTGTAGCAGATATGAATCATTAAAAGTCACACTACGCGGCACACCACCCCCCAGATATTCCCGAAATAACCAGGAATTTGCCGAGCGATCCCAGCCATAGCGCAGGCGCATGGATTTCCGGCTGTTTGTCAAACAATTGACATATTCGGAATTTTCACTGCGCTCCACAACCGTGTCAATCAAACCGGCATTACTGCCACTAAATTTTGCATCCCTCCAGTTACTCGTTAAACCGGTTTCAAAATTATCAATATTGCGGACGATCCACGATTCAGTTCCCGTTTTAAAGCGGATAGATTTATCCTCGTTGCTGATATTGCCCGGTATATCTCTCAGTCCGGCGCTAATTTTGACCCGGTAGATCGTCTCTGGTTCCAGCGCTTCAAGGGGAAAAAGAGTGATCGTACTGCGCTCACTAACGTAATAATGTACAACGGTTGCAGGAATCGTGTCACCGTCGGCAACTTTCACCAGAACAAACATATCTTCATCAAAATAGGCTGTATCTATCATTTCATCGTACATAATATTGATAACCGGAAACAATTCTATCCCCATTGTATTGTCACGGGGAAGCGACGTTACCAACACAGGACCTGTCATATCCTCCGGGCCCGTTTTAAAGGAAAATGTGTAGCCGCCCCCGGCAATTCCATCACCATCTCCGTCCAGTTGGTAACCGACTATATTCAAGGCGGTTTCAGCAATGGTGATCGTATATTCTGCCAGATAATCAAGACTATCGGATGAAATCGTCATTTGGGAGTTTTCATTACCCCACTGAATCTCAAACGGAACGGCAGGTACCATAGAAATCGCTGCTCTCACCGATGCGGTATCCATCGGGTAACTGAATCGGATTCTGACCGGGTCTGCTGCCGGTATGTTCGTATCACCGTCCGCCGGCACCGTTGAAATGATCCAGGATGGTTTGTCCTTCAATAATTTAAAATCCTTAAAATTAAAAAATTTACTGCCTATGTTGACATTGGCGGTGTCGGGTAAATAATCAGGCGCTGTAACAATTATCTCATAGTCACCGGCGGACAGGCTGTCAAATAAAAAATAGCCGTTGTTCTGGTCGTCACCATGATAAACTTTCCCTCCCGGACTGAGGGTCACCGTGATATGGTTGATCGGCAGGTATTTATCACTTGTACTGTTCAAAGAAAAATAACTCACCTTTTCAAAGGCATCCCGGACGATTCCAGCCAGAGTCGCATACTGAAAATCGGTACTGTCAAACAGCTGCAGATATGTTCTGGCAAAGGCATAGGCTTCGTTGCGGTGGTAAGAACTGTTTTTCAATCGCCAGGTCTCCGGCGGATAATCATGAAAAGAACCCTCTGATAAGACCCCCGGTAGTTTTAGCGTTCTAAAAACTCCCAGATAGGGCTGTCCGGTTCCATAAAACGTCCAGTCCCCATCAGTGGTCCAGCCGGTGGTTCGGTTCGAAGAGTAAACCTGCTCTGCCATTTCATTGGCACAGATCAATTCGATGGGACAGGAGGGATAGCCGGACAGTCCGTTGATCCGGGGATCGTTTCTCGGTCCCGGATACAATATCAAAGTGCTGTTTCGCTCACCGTTCCAGCCATTGCTGTGAATGGAGTGAAAAAAATCCACGTTATTCGCATTGGCAATCGCCGCCCGCTCGGAGAGACTGGGGTCATCTGCCACATCATCATTGTTGGCATAACGGGTTAAAATAACCGTCGCCCCCAGATTTTCAAAAATCTCCTTTACCTGAAATGCCTTGCTGAGATTGGATTCCGATTCCCAGAAATCGGCAAATACCATATGGCGATCATCGGACTCATGACCACCATGACCCGGATCAAAACAAAATTTTAGACCGCTTAAATCCTGCCCCAATCCAGAGGTCACGAAAAAAGCCACTATCGACAAAAAATATATCTTTTTCTTCATCACCACCCCGTTAATTGATAATTTCAATTGTCAGATAGCCGATTTGACCATCTTCTGTATCGAAGGCAATTTTGCTCATATCCGGCGACCAGTTGGGGTGCATCTCGATACGGTTAGTGGTGTGGGTCAACCGGATTCGTGGCGCGCCAGCGGCACCGACAACCCAGAGGTCTGATGCCGTGATTACATGTCCGTCATCCTCATCCACCATGCAGACCACCCATTTCCCATCGGGCGACCAGCGGGGAGCACGGGCGACTCCCAATTCCGCTATTATCTTTCCATCCAGATCGGATATATAACTTCCCCGACCAGCAATCGTGAACAGAATCCGGTTGTGATCCGGCGACAATGAAGGCCAAATATAATTGCCCTTGCCAAGAGGCGCCAGAAGCCTTAACTCGCCATTCTGAAACAGGGCTATATTCTGATCCTCAATGTATACAAGCGGTGCATGACTTTTAACCGACTGAACCGGTTTTGCTAGCTCAAGACTGTATGCCTGGATACGCTTTTCCGCTACCGCCAATACCCGGTTTGGCTCAAGGTGAAGCACCGGCGACAGGTGGCGGGTCTTTTCACTCAGATATTTTACCTGCTGATCGCCAAGGGTCTGAACTGCCAGAGCGGTATATCGTCGCATCTTTCGGTATTCATCCACCCGAAAGACGACCTTCTTTCCGTCCTCCGTGAATGCCGGTTCATAGCCCGCACCGGCATAGGCGTTGATCTGGGTCAGCGCTTTGTGTTTCAAATCATAAAGCCATAAACCCTTATAGCCGAATTCCGTAAAAAGGATTTTGTCACCGTCGGGACTGAATTGCGGTGCCATATACCGGCTCTCTTCCGTGGGGATGATAACCGTCCCGGTGACGTCGATCCTCTGAGCCTGCAGCCCAAACACCGGCAGCAGGAATAAAAGTCCAAATAAAATGTCTCGTTTCATTATGATGATCTCCTTCTTTTCAGTTAGTAAGTTAAAATTATTAATCCAATTTGCACATGATTTATCGCAAAATGGTAAAAATTTTTTAACTTTACCACTGATTTATGCTGATCAGGGTATCAGCATAAAAAATTGTCTGCATATTCGAAAGGTCGCCCCATGAAAATGATAAAATATCTCCTTTTAGCTCTGTTTCTCGTCCGGCAGCTGCTGGCTGCATCGCTGGATACTGTCGTTATCAAAAGCGAATCCATGGAGAAGGCGCCCAGGGCGGTGATTGTCATTCCCGATTCCTATCATCAAAACAAAACGGCTCTACCGGTTCTCTATCTGCTACACGGGTGGAGTGGCTCATTCCGGGACTGGTCGCTGCACATGGACCTGCGCCCGCTGGTGGAACGGTATCAGCTCATCATCGTCTGCCCCGATGGTGGCTATGACGGCTGGTATCTCGACAGCCCTCTGGATAAAAACTCACAGTACGAGACTTATATCTCTCAAGAGGTTATTGGCTATATTGACAAACACTACCGGACAATCGCCGGACCGGAGGGGCGCTTCATCTGCGGTCTGAGCATGGGCGGATATGGTGCCCTCAGTCTGCTGGCAAAACATCCCGACCTGTATGCAGCCGCCGGCAGCATGAGTGGTGCCCTGGCGCTCTCTCATTCCAGTAAAAAATACGGTCTCATCCGGCTGCTCGGAGACCCGGAATCCAATCCCAAGTTTTGGCAACAAAATTCATGTATTTCCCTACTTGAAAACCTCGTCGGATTGAACAAGGGGATTCTGCTGGATTGCGGAATTAATGATTTCACCATCGCAATCAATCGCACCGTACACACAAAATTGATCGAACTGGGCATTCCCCATGACTATATTGAGCGCCCCGGAAAGCACAACTGGGATTACTGGACAAATGCCCTGGAATATCATCTGCTGTACTTCACAAAATACCGCAATACCGGCAACCGGTAGAATAGGACTTGGAATTCAACGATTTACTTTGTATAATAATGACAGCCCGAAGAATTCTGGAAGAATGGCAGGAGTAAAACGTAACAAACGGAAGGAATCCAATCATGTCAGAAGAAGCTGTGGGCTGTGCTCGTCCGACAGGTGCCACTGTTGGTGAACCGCCCACTGAAAGTAAACCCGAACATATTTCACACGAGGAGCCGAAAATGTCTTCAATCAAAGTTGGTACCAAGGCTCCCGATTTTCAGGCGCCCGCCTATTATCGGGGTTCTTTTACCAGCATCAAATTATCCGATTTTCTAGGTCAATGGGTAATGCTCTGTTTTTATCCCGGCGACTTCACCTTTGTCTGAGCGACCGAAGTGTCAGCGGTCGCTGCCAATTATCAAACATTACAGGAATTGGGTGTCGAGGTTATCTCGGTTAGCGTTGACAGCCAATTTGTTCACAAAGTCTGGAACGAGCAGGAACTGTCCAAAATGGCTGAAAAGGATGTCCCTTTTCACATGGTATCCGACGGAGCCGGCAACGTTGGTAAAATATATGGCGTCTACGATGAGAATGCCGGCGTCGAACTACGGGGTCGGTTTATTATTGATCCGGATGGTATCATTCAGGTGATGGAGGTCATGACTCCTCCCGTCGGTCGTCAACTGGGTGAGACGATTCGCCAGATTCAGGCATTTCAGCATGTCCGCGCTTCCAAGGGCAAAGAGGTTTGTCCTGCTGGCTGGACGCCGGGTAAAAAGGTTTTGAAACCGGGACCCGATCTAGTCGGTAATGTCTGGAAGGTCTGGAGCCCGTTGAAGGACCATTAAATCCGTTACTCCGCCATTCTTTCAGAAACGGACTATTTTTTCAATAAAACATCCGCCGTCATTTCCGGGGGAATCTGTAAACCCATGAGCCGCAGAACAGTCGGGGCAATATCGGAGAGTTTGCCTCTCTCGATTAGTTTCGTTCCCGGAGAATCTTTCGCCATATAGATCAGCTCCACCGGATTCAGGGTGTGGCTTGTTTTTACCATACCGGTTTCGTAATCCACCATCTGCTCAGAATTGCCATGATCGGCGGTGATCAGGACATGGGCATCGAGCTCCAGCAGCCGTTGAACGACTCTGCCGACGTTTTCATCGACAATTTCAATCGCCTTGCGGGCGGCGTCAAAATTACCCGTATGTCCTACCATATCACCATTGGCATAGTTAATAACAATAAAATGATACGGATTGTGTTCGAGCCGTTTCAACACCTCCGCCGTGACGTTGTAGGCATCCATCTCCGGTTGGCTGGCAAAGCTCGCCGGATCAAAACGGCTGGGAATATCCACCTGATCCTCGTTGGGAAAGGGGGTGGTGGATTTGCCGTTGAAAAAACTGGTGACGTGTCGAAATTTCTGGGTTTCCGCGATACGCAGCTGCCTCAGACCGGCTTTTGAAATCACCTCACCGAGAAGATTCTTCATACCACCGCCGGAGCTCATAGAACCCAGCAGATAATTATCAAATTCATCGTAGTACTGGGTGAAGCCGACATAGACGATCTGCGGTCGGCGCTGGAGCTGTCCGGGGTATTTTGGATCGACAAATGCCATGCTTAGCTGAATCGCGCGGTCCTGGCGATAATTGGTATGCATAACGGAATCGCCGTCATGGACCCCGTCGTAGGAGCCGATGACGTAGGGTGGAATATACTCATCAAACATATCCACATGGTCGGGTGTCTGATCCTTTTCATAGGATTCCTTGACGGCTTCTTCGGCACTTTCCGCCCGGCGCCCATCGGCATTGACAATGCAGTGATAAGCGATATCGGTTAATTTCCAGTTGCGGGAGCGGTCCATCCCATAGTAGCGCCCCATCAGCGTACCGATCCGGCAATTCCCGACATCCTGCATCACCCGATTCAATTTGGCAATATATTCCAGTGTACTGCGGGGAGGCGTGTCCCGCCCGTCCAGAAAGGGATGAATAATAATCTCGCCTTCGGGGTACTCTTCCCGCGCCTGCCTCATAATTTTAAAAAGATGCTCCTGGTGCGCATGAACGCCCTCGTCCTGAAGCAAGCCCAGAAGATGCAGGCGGGATTTATTGGATTTCCAATTTTCAATCAGGTTGTGCCACTTCGGTGATTGAAAAAGTGTTCCGTTGGTCAATCCATCATCGATGCGCTTTAACTCCTGGATAACGATTCGCCCGGCGCCGATGTTCAGGTGTCCAACCTCACTGGACCCCTGATAGCCCGCCGGCAAACCGACCGCTTCTCCGGAACATTCCAGCAATGTCCAGGGGTATTTATTTTTATAGGAATCGATATTGGGTGTTTTGGCTGCCATTACGGCATTCCCTTTGGGATTTTCACTATAGCCCCAGCCATCCCGAATAATTAATGCAACCGGTCTCATCTCCTATTTCCTTCCTAAATGTTATCCTGGGTTTATTTTGTTTGATCCTCTTAGACCATTTTTGGATACATCTGAAAATGTCTGATATCCACTCACCTAATTTAACCACAACTCTTTAGAAATGATATATTGAACCTGAGAAAAAATCTTTCCGTTGTGCCGTGTTAGTTGTAATTTTCATGATTGTCAGGATGAATAAATGAGCCGTCACGATATCATTATAAAAGGTGCCCGTGAGCACAATCTGAAAAACATCGATGTCAGGATTCCCCGGGATAAACTGGTGATCATTACCGGTTTATCGGGTTCGGGAAAATCCTCGCTGGCTTTTGACACCATCTACGCCGAGGGACAGCGGCGCTACGTGGAATCGCTTTCCGCCTATGCCCGCCAGTTTCTCGGTGTCATGGAAAAACCGGATGTGGATTTTATCGAGGGTCTCAGCCCCACCATCTCCATTGAGCAAAAGGCAGCCTCCCGCAATCCCCGCAGCACCGTCGGGACATTAACCGAAATATACGATCATCTACGCCTGCTGTATGCCCGGATCGGGGTTCCCTACTGCTACAATTGCGGCAAACGCATCCAGAAACAGACACCGCAGCAGATCGTGGATGCTATTCTGAATTTTCCGGAAGATACCCGGATTATGATCATGGCGCCGCTGGTGCGGGGTCGCAAGGGTGAATATCGCGAGATTTTCAAAGAGGTTCGCCGGGAGGGCTTTGTCCGGGTACGAATCGACGGTAAAATATTTGATATCGACCAGCCGATCCGGCTTGATAAAAACAAACAACACCATATCGAAGTCGTCGTCGATCGCCTGATTGTGAACTCCTCCATCCAGGAGCGCCTCACTGAGTCCGTCGAACTGGCTCTGAATCTCGGCTCAGGTCTGATCATCGTCTGGGTTAACGGCGAGGCGGAACACATCTTCAGCGAACACTTTGCCTGTCCCGACTGCGGCATCAGCTACGAAGAGCTCTCGCCCCGGATGTTCTCTTTCAACAGCCCGTACGGCGCCTGCCCGGACTGTGACGGGCTGGGATATCAAATGGAAATCGATCCGGACCTGCTAGTGCCCGATGACCGCAAGAGTCTCTCGGAAGGAGCCATCATTCCCCTCGGTGAGCAGCCCCGGGGCAACTGGTATTCCGCCATTCTAAAAGGGCTTGCAAAACGATACAATTTCGATTTTATCACCCCTTTTTACCGGCTTCCGGAGCAGGCAAAGCAGGTGCTTCTCTATGGAACATCCGGGGATGCTGTCACGGTGAACTATAATTCCCAACGTATGCAGGGGCAATATAATGCACCGTTTGAGGGTGTTATCAACAATTTAAAACGCCGGTACACCCAGACCAATTCCATCGGAATCCGAACCTGGATCAATCAGTTTATGAGTGTACGTCCCTGCCACACCTGCAACGGTGCCCGCCTGAAAAAAGAGAGTCTGGCAGTCAAAGTCGGCGGACTGTCGATCAGCCAACTGACCGCCTATCCGGTCTCTGGATTAAAAACATTCTTCAGAGAGTTGGAGCTGAGCTCCAGTGAACAATTGATTGCTCACCAGATTCTGAAAGAAATCCGCGAACGGGTCGATTTTCTGATCAATGTGGGTGTGGAATATCTGACCCTCGACCGCTCCGCCCAGACCCTTTCCGGAGGCGAAGCCCAGCGCATCCGGCTTGCCACCCAGATTGGCTCCCAACTTGTCGGAGTGCTCTATATTCTGGACGAGCCAAGCATCGGTCTGCACCAGCGCGACAACGGTCGCCTGCTGAATACTCTCACCCGTCTTCGAGACATCGGGAATACCGTAATGGTGGTGGAGCACGACCGGGAAACCATCGAACAGGGTGATTTTATTCTCGACCTGGGGCCCGGCGCCGGCGAAACGGGCGGCTATGTGGTCGCCCAGGGCACACCCGATGACATCCGGCAAAACGACCAATCCCTGACCGGGCAATACCTATCCGGGAAAAGGTACATCCACTATTCTCCAAACCGGCGGTCCGGCAACGGTAAACAGCTCTGCCTCTGCGGCGCCCAGGGCAACAATCTGAAAAACATTACCGTCTATTTTCCTCTCGGCAAATTCATCTGCATCACCGGCGTGTCCGGGTCCGGTAAAAGTAGCTTAATCAATGAAACCCTCTACCCGATCCTGCACCGGCATTTTTACAAATCATCACAAATCCCGCTGAAATACGAATCCATTCGCGGAATTGAATACATTGACAAGGTCATTGATATCAACCAGAATCCCATCGGACGTACTCCCCGCTCCAATCCGGCAACTTACACCGGAACCTTCGGCATCATCCGGGAGCTGTTCAGCTCACTGAAAGAGTCCAAAATTCGCGGCTACCGTGCCGGGCGCTTCTCTTTTAATGTCCGTGGCGGTCGCTGCGAAGCCTGCAACGGTGATGGCATTCGAAAAATCGAAATGCACTTTCTGCCCGATGTCTACGTGCCCTGTGAGGTGTGCAAAGGCAAGCGCTACAACCGGGAAACCCTCGAGATTAAATATCGCGGTAAAAGCATTGCCGACGTTCTGGATATGTCGGTCAATGAAGCCCTGACATTCTTTGAAAAAATTCCGCGCCTCCGCAAAAAACTGGAGACCCTGCATAGCGTCGGGCTCGGCTATCTCAAGCTCGGACAACAGGCAACAACCCTCTCCGGCGGTGAAGCCCAGCGAGTCAAATTGGCGACGGAACTCAGCAAAGTCGGAACCGGAAAAACGCTCTATATTCTGGATGAACCGACCACCGGTCTGCATTTCGAGGATATCAAAATATTGCTCGATGTCCTGAATCGCCTGGTGGATCAGGGTAATACAATCATCGTGATCGAGCATAACCTCGATGTTATTAAAACCGCCGACCATATCATCGATCTGGGACCCGAAGGTGGTGACCAGGGAGGAACCATTGTTGCCACCGGCACACCCGAAAATATCGCCGCGATCGATCATTCCTACACCGGTCAATTCCTTAAAAAACTACTGAAATAATTTTTCCGCTCCGAAACTGTGGTAAAAACACCACAATTTTTGTGGTGATTGGGTAATAAAATTACCAACACCATAAATAATAAGATATTGTTATCATTGAACATATATCCTTGGCATAAGCGTTGCAATAGGTAGGGCGTTATTTGAGTAACAATAACCCACCGCTCTCATAATAGAGCCATAGACCCCACGCGTCGGAGGAATTTACCGCCCGGTACTTCCTCCGACATTTTTTATTAAGGATACTTTCGTGTAAATTCAGCTCCGGTAAATTAAAGGGAGAGTGAATCGATGTTACAGGAAAAAATTCAGCAGGCGGTGGACATCCTGGAGGAAAAACAGATTGATATGTGGCTGACCTTCGTACGGGAGACCGAAGCCATTGCCGATCCCTGTCTTGATCTGACTCTGGGAACAAACGTTACCTGGCAATCGGCGTTTATCATCACCCGGAGTGGCAAAACAATCGCCATTGTTGGCAGCCTGGATCACGAACGGGTCCGCCTGACCGGACTTTATCGGGATATCCGCAAATATGTCGGTGGTTTAAAGGATGAACTTCTGACTGTATTGAATGACCTGAATCCGCAGACAATCGCCATTAACACCTCGAAAAACGACTATATGGCTGATGGGCTGACTCACGGAATGTATGAATTACTGATGGATATGACGGCTTCAACCAAATTCAGCGACCGTTTTGTCAGCTCGGAAGAAATCGTCGCCACATTGCGTGGTCGTAAAACCAAAACGGAGATTGAGCGCATCAAGGCGGCGATTCAGCTGACAGAAAATATTTACGCCCAGGTCTCCGAATATATGCAGCCCGGAATGAGGGAGCTTGATGTCGCTCGTTTCATCTTGGATAAAGTGGCGGAACACGGCGTCACGACGGCTTGGGAGCAAAGCTCCTGTCCGGCGGTATTCACCGGACCCGATTCCGCCGGTGCACACGCCGATCCAACGGAGCGAATCATTCAGAAGGGGCATGTGCTGAACATTGATTTCGGTGTGAAAAAAGATGAATACTGTTCCGATATACAGCGGACCTGGTATTTTTTAAGAGATAGCGAAAAGGAGGCGCCCGCCGAAGTACTACGTGGTTTTAATACCATCATCGAATCTGTTCAGATGGCAAAGGATGCCATCCGCCCCGGTTTGATGGGCTGGGAGATCGATAAAATCGCCCGGGACTATATTATCTCCAGAGGTTATCCCGAGTTTCCTCACGGACTTGGTCACCAGGTTGGTCGTTCGACCCACGACGGCGCCGGTATGTTGGGACCGCGCTGGGAACGGTATGGTGATGTTCCCTATCTGCCAATTGAGGAGGGACAGGTTTATACCATTGAGCCGCGCCTGCCTATCGAGGGATACGGCGTCGCCACCGTTGAGGAGATGATTGTCGTCACCGAAGACGGCTGCGAATGGCTCTCTCATCCGCAAAAGGAGATATTTCTGGTCTAATCTCCAATTGTGAGTTGTGATACATACTGTTTAACCTTCCATTGTTAAATTAAAAACGTAAAATTCCAAGGAGACTATCATGAAAAAAGCTACAAAAAATCTTACGTTCCTATTTCTTGTTATTTTATTTTGTTTCCCCCTGAGTGCCCAGACGCCCGATATCGTACTGCAAGCGGATATTTCGCCCGCATATATTGATTATCTGGACAGTATGGAAACCGAATATCTTGCGTTATTGCCGGGCGCCGATGATGAACAGACTATGAAAGCTCATATGGGACTCGCCATTATCCAGGCTGCCCGGACACATATCAACGGCGACACACTGATCAGCGACATGGAATATCTTCTCAATGATCTGCAAAGAAATTCCATTAATATCGCCATCCAGTCTCTGGTGGATATTCTGCCCCTCTTTCTGGCGGAAAATCCCAACGACTTCGTGCTGCAATTGACTGAATTTTTTGATTCCGGGACCTATCCGGCTTACCGGGATTCCGTTCAGCTCTGGCTGGACAACATCAATTCCGATGTATACGATATGGAAGTCGCTCTGGAGCTCTTTTTCGAAAAGACCGATCCCATCGCCGGAACATTCGGGGATAACTGGGACGCCGTCGCTAATGGAACCGCCGATTTTGAGTACTATGTTCAATTAACCGGAACCGAATATGAAGATACGCTGTTCGTATTTTCAAGGGCACTCTTCGACCGTGTTGACAGGATCGGTCTTCTGGGCGAAAATATGGGCACCGCTCTGGACAGCGGCTGGACGCAGGTCGTGGATTCACTAAATGCAAACAGCGATGACATTGAACCCGGTGTCACCGTCGTACATATGGGACTGGATTCGCTCTATGCGCTGCTCGACTCGATTCAGGTCCTCTTATTGAATCAGCCCTTTGCTCCGTTGGAGTTGGATCTGGCGTTTATCGATTCCCTGCAGGAACTGGTCGTGGAGTTTGACACTCTCATGGCTGGCAAAGAGTATCCCATCGAACCTGAAGCAGAAAACAAAACAATCCGTCCGCGCGGTATCATCGAAAGTCTCGCCCATCACGACGGTCTCTGGGGTGTATTCCAGGACTTTTACCGCAATGGTGAACCCGAATCCTTTACATTCAGCAATACCTTCCCGCAGGGCATCACTTCTGATATGTATGCCATGATAGAATCGGACATTATTCTGAACGCTAATGATAGTGTAGAGCAATTTGAAAACAAACTGCACTTATATCAACAGGCGCTCCTGACCAAAGAAACCCTGACGCCTTCTCTGGTTACTCCCGACGAGCACTTCGGGCTGGCTCTGACCCTGCTGTATGACATGCTGAATGACGAGGAGTTTTTCGGTGATATCGACCGGTCGCTCTATTTTATCTCCGAGGGATATATTGACAGCCTGACCTTCTATTATGATTGGAGCAGCTTCGATCTCCAGGATCAGATCAGCGAAATCCGCTACCACATCGATCAATATATCGAAAGCGAAGAGGCGGTGAACTATGTTATTCTTATTTTGGAAAATGAAGACGAGATCGGTGGTCTCTATTCTCTGGATGAAAACTCGGAATTTTCCATTACCCCTCTGACCGTATCGCATGTTGCCCTGATGACCGCTGCAATGGAGCTGGCGATTGACGGGATGTCCATGATCGCCGACGGCTTATCGAATATCTATGCAGAACTGAGCAATATTTTCATCCTGGACCTGGACCCCGCGGTACTGGACTTCTCCAACGTGGAATCAGAGTTGGACATTATCCTGATTCTGGAACAGTCCAACCCGGATTTTCTCACCGTAACGCCTTACGGTATTGAAAAATTTCATGAAGCCGGTGCCTGGCTCGAGGACGCCTTTCTGAATCTCGGCACATTCTTTGACAATATGGTCAATCTGGCGACCGCCATGAAACCTTATGAAGATGATTTTGGTATGGACGCCACCGAGATGGAATTTATTATGGATATGATGTCCTTCAACGCCTGGGAAATGTACGAGGATTTTGCCTATCCGGATTCCATGATGTGGATCGACGGGGAGCGGGTCAATCTCTCCGCCTGGTTTGATAATCCGCCGACCAGTTTTTTAACCATGTGGAAAAATTTTGCACTGGGCGTTGACAGTACCATGGGCGGAATGTTTCCCGATCGCTACAAAGAGGTGGGGGTAGAGGAAGCGCCGAAACTGCCGGTTTCATTCGCTCTGCACCCCGTTTATCCGAATCCGTTTAACCCGGTAGCGACGATCGCTTTCGACCTGCCCGAAGCCGCCGACATCTCCGTCAGCATCGTCAATCTAAGGGGCGAAATCGTCGGTAATCTGCACAATGGACCACTGAACGCCGGGAAAATCAGATTACAATGGAACGCCGCGGGCTATCCCTCCGGTATCTACTTCCTGAAATTGCTGGTAAATGACAAAATGATGACCCGCAAAATGACGCTCATGAAATAGGGCACCGATTGAAACCTGTTTATGCAATTCAAAAGGGGAAAGGTAGACTGCTTTTCCCCTTCTGCTTTACTGCTTTATTTATACAAATCACCACCGCCCGGTGGCAGGACAGCTTTACCCGGTTGGCGCTTCTTGATGATTTCAACGGTATTCTGCACCGGCAAATTGCAAGCATCACAAAAGAGTTCAACATCACCTATCGGTATGACGATATCTACCGGAAAAGAATTTTCGACCAACGGGTCTTGACAACAGACCAGCAATCGGGCTGTTTTCGATTCGTATTACCTGTCAGAACCGCGGCGGCGGACCATATCTTCAGGGTTCACATTGGACTTGATCGGCTTGCCGCCGAAAACCAGCGCGACCGGACCGCCGTGCGGGGTGAAGGCAACGGAAAGGGGCAGACCTATGCCATCCTTTGGGTCAGAGCCGCCAATAACAAAAGTCTGGGACTGCAATTCCGCTCGACATCCCGGAGTCATTCCGCGACAGCCGTTATCAAAACCTATCCCCACTCGGAAGATTCACGCCTGAACCGTTATTTCCTTGACTGGTTGCCCCGGACATTCGGGAATCCCATTCAATCCAAAATCCGCACGCAACAGTTCGAATTGACTCCCTGGATCAGTATTCCTCTCCGCAATGACCAAAACCGTCTGTGTATCGCTCTGAATCACTTTCAATGGGACAATGCCGTTACTTTTCGCTACAACAATACCACCAACAAACCGGTTCTGAACGGCAGGCGGATCCTGGATATCCCAACCCGATTTCATTCGACCCAGCTCTCTCTGAAGCTGGGACAGTCAGAGCCCGCCTGCCTGGCAGCTGAAATTCGTTATTCGCATGCCGGACTCCATTACCACACCGACAATCATCCGCCCTCCTTCACCGATTTTGACGAACTTGGATCGGGGGATTTCAGCCTCAACAGCGGAGCACTGCTTTGCCACCATACCGGAGCAGATCATCACTTCCGTGCCGGAGTCTCACTGTCTGCATTCGGCGGTGATTTCTCCCTCCGGACGCCGGTATTGGGGGTTCTTTACGGTATTCTGCCAATCTCCCACAAAGCCGGGGGCGAACTCCGGAAGGGGCGGATTTTCAGTCAGGATGTTCTCTATTTTTATCGCCTTTCAAAATCAAAAATCCGGTTCACTTTGCTGGGACATTATCTGCATTCAAGGATTTTTCTGCAAATGGTGGGGGAAGCCGAGCTGGAATTTGGATTGGTGGCGACACCGCTGGACTATCCCCTTCGCCTTGATGCCAATATCTTCGATATCCAGAGCGCTTTACAGTACAATTTCGGCGATTATGCCCTGGAGTACCGGCTGAGCCAGCTGCTCCCGGTCATCAGACGCCTCGATGAGAGCCCGGTGCACTTCACCGAGCCGGTTCCCGGCAAGAAAACAGTGGAGCGGGGCGGAACCAGCCACCAATTGTCTCTTAGCCGGTATTTTTAAGGTTCATTTATACCGCACGCAGGGGGATATAATACATTTTTCTCGTAAGAATGTTGCGACTACCCCGGGATTCCGACGGGATTGGGAACTTATAAAGTTCTTAATTAATTTAAGAAAACGCCTGCTTTTTCCACAATCATTATCTAAATTCAGGCAACAGTGGAATTCGGAAATGCACACAAGTGAGGTTTTTATATGATAACAACCAGAGAGTGTATCGAACTCGAAAATCAATACGGGGCTCACAACTATAAGCCCCTGGATGTGGTTCTCACCCGCGGTTCAGGCATCTGGGTCGAGGACGTCGAAGGTAAAAAATATATGGATTTTTTAGCCGCCTACTCGGCAGTCAATCAAGGGCACTGTCACCCGCGTCTCGTTAAAATCCTGCAGGAGCAGGCAGCCCGCTTAGCATTGACGTCCCGGGCATTTCGGAACGATCAGCTGCCGCTCTTGGCGAAAGAGCTGTGCGAATTGACCGGATTTGAGATGATGCTCCCCATGAATTCCGGCGCCGAAGCGGTGGAAACCGCTATCAAAGCCGCCCGCAAGTGGGGCTACACCATCCAGGGCGTCGCCCGGGACCGGGCGGAAATAATCGCCTGCGAAGGGAATTTTCATGGTCGGACGGTGACCATTGTTTCCTTTTCCACGGAAGAACAGTACAAAGAGGGATACGGTCCATTGACACCCGGTTTCAGAATCATTCCCTATGGTGATACCGAAGCGTTGAAAGCAGCGATCAATGAAAATACCGTCGGTTTTCTGGTGGAGCCGATTCAGGGTGAAAGCGGTGTAGTCGTTCCCCGGGAAGGCTTTCTTCGGGAAGCGGCGGAGATCTGCCGCCGGAACAACGTTCTGCTCATCGCCGACGAGATCCAGAGCGGTCTGGGACGCACCGGAAGGCTCTTTGCTTACGAACATGAACAAGTGAAACCGGATATGGTCGTTATCGGAAAAGCACTATCCGGCGGGATGTACCCGGTCTCTGCCGTGGTTGCCTCCCGCGAGATACTGAGCGTTTTTAAACCGGGTGATCACGGCTCAACCTATGGCGGCAACCCTCTGGCTTGCGCCGTCGCCCGGGAGGCACTTAAGATTATTATCGATGAACATCTGATTGACCGGTCTGCAGAAATGGGCGATTATCTAATGGGTGAACTGCGGAAAATTGAGAGCCCCTACGTAGATTTCTATCGTGGAAAGGGGCTCTGGATCGGTATCGTCCTAAAATCCACCGCCGGCGGTGCCCGCCAATTCTGCGAGGCGCTGCAACGGGAAGGCATTTTGGCGAAGGAGACCCACGAAAATGTCATCCGCATTGCACCACCACTGATCATTACCAAAGCCGAAATCGATCAGGCTCTGGTATCCATTAGAAACGTTCTCACAAAACAATTTTAATACCCAATGAACGGAGGTTTAATCATGAGTTATGTATTTCAAGGGTTGAAACCCGAAAAACTCTGGCGCTATTTTTATGAACTGAATCAGATCCCCAGAGAATCCAAACACGAAGCCCGGGCGGGTCAATATATTATCAGCGTCGCCAAAGATCACGGGTTGCCCTTCAAACAGGATAGTGTCGGCAATATTCTTGTGACCAAACCTGCCAGCGCCGGTTCAGAAAACAAACCGAAAGTCTGTCTGCAGGGTCATCTCGACATGGTCTGTGAAAAGAACAGCGGTACAGAGCACGATTTCAGAAAAGACCCGATCAAAATGATGATTGATGGAGATTATGTTCGCGCCGACGGTACTACTCTGGGCGCCGATAACGGTATCGGTGTCGCTGCAGCACTCACGGTCATGACCGCCACGGACCTGGTGCATCCGCCCATGGAATTCCTGTTTACCATTGATGAAGAGACCGGTCTGACCGGCGCCAACGCCCTGAAACCCGGCTTTGTTACCGCCGATATTTTGATGAACTGTGATTCTGAAGAGGATGGTGCCCTGTACATCGGGTGTGCCGGCGGTAAAGACACCAAAATCGAACTATCCATTGAGTGGATCAATATCCCCGCCGATTACCAGCCTCTGCAGATCAAACTCACCGGTCTGAAGGGCGGTCATTCGGGGCTTGACATTGCCTTGGGGCGCGCCAATGCCAACAAATTGCTCAATCGCCTGCTCTGGAATGCCAATGACAGGCACGACTTTTATCTGGCATCCCTGAGCGGCGGCAGCAAACACAACGCCATTCCCCGGGAAGCCGATGCTCTGCTGGTGGTCAATTCCGACGACCTAGAAAATCTGAAATCCCTGGTTGGTGATTTTGAGCGGATTTTCAAAGAAGAATACCGGGGCATCGAAAGCGGCATTAACATCGCCATAATAGAGGTCGACCAACCACAGAAAGTATTTTCCAAAGATTTTCAAACCCGTCTGCTCAATATGCTCTACGCATTACCGCACGGCGTCGTCGCCATGAGCCATGCAATTCCCGACCTGGTCGAGACCTCCACCAGTCTGGCGATTGTTCAGACCGATGAAAAAAATGTCACCGTTCTGACCAGTCAGCGCAGCTCGGTGGAGACCGCCAAGATCGACATCGCCGATCAGGTCAAGGCGACCGGATTACTGGCTGGCGGAGAGGTCCATCAGGGTGGCGGGTATCCCGGCTGGAAACCGAACATGGAATCGAAAATTTTGGAAATGATGAAATCCGCTTACAAGGACCTTTACGGCAAAACACCGGAAGTGAAGGCGATCCACGCCGGACTCGAATGCGGCATCATCGGTGAAACCGTTCCGGGTATTGACATGATTTCCTTCGGTCCGACGATAAAAAATCCTCACTCTCCCGACGAAGTTGTGGAAATCGAAACCGTAGAAAGATTCTGGGGATTGCTGGTGGAAACACTTAAACGAATTGCCACCGGTTAGACCCAACCGCCCCATTTGTAAAAAAAGCCGTCTCCGGATCCGGGACGGCTTTTTTAATTGAACAAAACATCCGGTTTACCAGTCCGGAATCTGACCATAAGACCAGATAAAGTTAAGGTTCAAGATTTCACCCGGCACCTTGGCTTTCTCGAACAACCGTAAAGTGTCGCGCAGAATAGCCGTATGCAGGGTAACATGATTCGCCTTTCCCAAAATCCGACCGAAAGGAAAATTGATAAACGCACAACGCGGCGGTGACATCACCAGCGCCTGCTCGTAAAAGGGTGTCAGCATGACGGTGGACAGCCTTGACGCCTCCAGTTGATTGGCAATCAGACAGGCGGTCTCGGCGGTGCGGGCTGAACAGGGAATAATCAGCACCCCCACACAATCATCGCTCTTCAGCTGTTTCACCAATTTTTTAATCGCCTTATCCAGAAGCTCGTGCTCATCGTTGATACCTAAAAAGCTGTAGAAATTCTCATTCACCTTTCCAATCAGTCCCTCTTTCTGCAGTAAAACCAGTCGGTCAATCGGCAAGACCACATTGATATCCTGCTGCAGCTCCGAAGTCTCCCAATCCAGCGCACAAAACGCCAGTTCGGCGCGATCAAAATTGATATCGATCGAGCGGTAAGTATAGTTGCTCTCCTGGGATTCTCGGGTAAAAGGTTTACCGCTTTTCAGATAGGCACCGCACAGGGAGATAAAGGCAATTTTACTATCGATCAGCTTTGCCTCGAAAGGGGTCCAGGCAAGATTTTTCTGACGCTCACGAATTCGGTAGGAGCGCGCAATCTGCTCATAGAGCAGGCGTTTTTTTTCCGGAAGATAAGAAAAATCGGTCTTTTTCATGCTCTAAATTTAATAAAAAATTAAATATTCTCAATGTAGAATAATTAAATACGTGGCGAAATCTTCACCGTTCGTATTTCAGGCGCCGAATCTCGTGTTCAGCCCAGTCTTTGAGCTGGTCGATGCTCATATGCCGATAGTCCCCGTACTTCAGCGGTCGCCCAAAATTAAAACAGACATTCGCCGAGCGTACGTGCCAGTCACCTTTGGTTTTTGCCCGATACAGACCGTGCATTCCGATCGGTAAGATGTCGACCTGTGCAATATGTGCCAGATGAAACGCCCCTTTACGAAAGGGCTTCATTTTGCCGGTGGTAGTGCGTTCCCCCTCAGGGAAAATGAGAATAGAGGTCCCCTTCTTCAGTACATCGCGGGCGCGGTCCAGACTGCTCATGGCGGCTCGTAGATTACCCTTCCGCACTGGAATGTTGCCCCACTCCCTGATCATTCTACCCCAGACCGGCCAGTCGAAATGGTCCGTCAATTCAAGGACAGCAAAAAAGAGCGGGATGTAGCCCGGACAGATAAAGGCATCCAAAAGAGACTCGTGATTGCAGATGATTAAATAGGGACGCGTGTGGTCGAAATTGCCAAGTCCGGTGACTTTCACCCGCACCGAAATGGCGCGTAACAGGAGACGGCAGAGGGGCTGAACCAGCACATAAATTTGCTGCGGGCGATACAGAATCAGTCCGAGAAATACGAGCGCCGCAATCAGTGCAAAAACCGTAACCGCCACGCACCAGCGATAGATGTAGACAATTCGTTTCATCCAAAAAATAACCGGCAACAGGTAGCTGTAATAAAACCGTATAAATATACACAATCCACCCGGAGCTCCAAGGGCTTTTTCCCAATTCCCGGATTTGCTTTGAAGGAAAATATCCAGTAAACTTAAATGATATGATACCTGTCCTTTTCTTATTGTTGTTGATTCTATGAGAATTCGTCATCTCTTTGCCCTACTGGGTACACTGCTGGTGGTGCTGGGTATCTTTTTGATGATTCCACTGGTATTCAGCCTTCTCAACGGTGATGCTCCGATGCGCATCTTTCTGCTTCCCATTATCATCGCTATCTCAGCCGGACTGTTGTTGGGCTGGAACAAACCCGCCGAGCTCATTATCGAAAGACGCGAAGCCGTGGCGATGGTTGTATTCGGCTGGCTCATCGCCTCACTAATTGGCGCACTCCCCTTCCAACTTTCTGGTTACTTTCACGGTTTTCTGGACGCCTTCTTTGAAAGCGTCTCCGGGTTTACGACTACCGGCGCATCGGTGCTGGAGGATATCGAAGCCCTGCCCGCCAGTCTGCTAATCTGGCGCAGCATGACCCATTGGATCGGCGGCATGGGCATCGTCATTCTGGCGCTGGTCATTTTGCCTGTAATTAATGTAAGTGCCCGCAATCTTTACAATTTCGAATCGTCGTCCATCGCTCAGGAGCGGATCACCCCGAAAATCAAGGACACCGCCCGGCTGCTTTGGATCGTTTATCTGGCACTCACCGTCATTGAGACGGGGCTCCTGCTGCTGGGCGGACTCTCGCTGTATGACGCCGCCCTGACGGCTATGGGGACGATTCCAACCGGTGGATTCTCCCCCCGTAACGCCAGCATCGCCCATTACAACAGCCCCTACGTCGAGACAATCGTGACAATCTTTATGTTCCTAGCCGGAATCAATTTTTCTCTCTATCTGGTATTTTTTAAACGCAATCGGAGCCACCGGCAGTTCGGCAGCGTTCTGAAATTTTACTTTCTCTTTATGCTCTGCTGTGCAACCATTATCGTTGTGGATCTGCGCCTGAATCATTACGACAGGCTGACCGAGGCTTTCCGCTACGGTGTGTTTCAAACCGTATCTATCAACACCACCACCGGTTTTATAACCGCCGACTACGGAGAATGGCGACCACTCAGCCAGATTGTCCTGCTCATCCTGATGTTCGTCGGAGCCTGCCCCGGCTCGACAACCGGCGCGATAAAAAATTCCCGCATCATCATCCTGATGAAAAGCATCTACCGCGAACTGATCCAGATGATTCATCCCCGTGTCGTTCGACCTGTCCGGCTGAATTCCCGCACTATCGATGATAAGACCATCCGGACCGTGCTGGTATTCATCGGCATCTATCTGCTGTTCTTCTTTCTTGCCTCAATGCTCATGACGGCTGCCGGCGCAGACCTGAATACGGCATTTTTTTCCGTGGCAACCACCCTGGGCGGCGTCGGTCCGGGACTCGGGCAAACCGGTCCTCTGGGCAGCTATCTGGGTCTGCCGGCATTTACAAAATGGATTTTGATCGCCTGCATGCTTTTCGGACGGCTGGAATTCTATTCGGTTTTTTTAATCTTTGTTCCAAAATTCTGGCGAAAAGCGTAGCCGCCTTTTGCCTTGATTTTAGGACGGGTCAGAATTAAATTTGCTTTGCTTTACAGAGTGGGTCGAAAAAGTTGGAACTATTTGTAATTATTATGTTTAGAGAAGTCGGGTGACAAAAATCATAACCGTCGCCAATCAGAAGGGCGGCGTTGGCAAGACGACAACCTCCGTCAATCTAGCCGCGGGTCTGGCGGTGTCCGAGGTCCATACCCTGCTAATCGACATGGACCCCCAGGCAAATGCCACCATCGGCTGTGGCATTGACTACCAATCCACCGACCAAAATATCTACAATGTTCTGGTAGACGGTTTAGATATCAACGAGCATATTCATTCCACGGAAATTCCCTTTCTCGAGGTGGTACCCTCTTCGCCACAACTGGTAGGCGCCGAAATTGAGATGGTCTCCATGATCAGTCGCGAAATTGTTTTGAAAAAAGCGATCAGTCATCTGAAAAAGGAATATAAATATATCATTATCGACTGCCCGCCTTCTCTGGGTTTATTGACGATTAACAGTCTGACCGCCGCCCAATCGGTCCTGATTCCGATCCAGTGTGAGTATTATGCCATGGAAGGGCTAGGACAGCTGTTAAACACCATCCGGCTTGTTCAGCGCAATCTAAACCGCGACCTGCAGATCGAGGGAGTGCTGATTACGATGTACGATTCCCGTCTGCGGCTCTCTCAGGAGGTCACCGAGCAGGTTCGCAGCCATTTCAAAGAAAAAGTGTATAACACTATCATCCGGAGGAATGTCCGCCTGGGCGAATCGCCCAGCTTCGGCAAACCGATCATCCTTTACGATGCCTCGGCAGCCGGGGCTCAGGATTACATGAATCTGGTGGGAGAGATACTGCAAAATGACGGTCAAACGACTCGGTAAAGGTCTCGGAGCCATTATTCCCGAATTTCCGCAGGGAATCGATCTCAGCAATCAGATTGCCGAAATCGAAGTGGAAAAGGTGCAGGTGAATCCCAACCAGCCCCGCAAAGAATTCAATCCCCAGGCAATGGAGGAATTAAAGCAGTCCATCCGTGAAAAGGGCATTATTCAACCCATTACTGTCCGGCAAAAGGAGAATGGCTTTGAACTGATTGCCGGTGAACGGCGCCTGCGCGCCTGTATCGAACTGGAACACAACAGCATCCCCGCCTACGTTCTGCCCGTCGCCAGCGATGTGGAGATGATGGAGATGGCACTGATCGAAAACATCCAACGGGAAAATCTGAATCCTGTGGAAGAGGCACAAGCCTACCAGCTGCTGATCAATACCTTTAACCTGTCTCATGAGGATATCGCCCAAAAGGTCGGCAAAGAGCGCTCAACAATCACCAACTCTCTCCGTCTGCTGTCTCTCCCCGATGAGATTCTGCGGGACCTGAAAGACCAGAAACTCAGCGCTGGTCATGCCCGCCCCATTATCACCATTCCCAACCGCGAACAGCAGCTGAATCTCTGGCGAAAAATCAAGCGCGACGCCCTGAGCGTTCGCGCCACAGAGCTGCTGGTAAAGAAAATGTCCACCGCTCCGGAGAAAAAGCCGCCCGCCGGAAAACCGGCGCCCGACAAACGGTACAAACCGTTGGAAGACCGCTTAATGCATATTGTCGGTTCACGGGTAAAAATCAGAGGAAAGGAGCGCGGTGTTATCGAGATCGAATACTATTCAAAAGAGGACCTGGGGCGCCTGGTCGAGCTGTTCGAATTAATCGAGGATCGCAATCAATGAAAAAAAGACACTATACCCTGCATCTGATCAGCGATGCCCGGGAAACACCACTACGACTCACGTTCAGCTCCATTTTCGCCAAAACGGTGCTGGTATTATTGACACTCTTTATCATCCTCATTATCACCGGCGCTGTCTATCTGATTCCCCGCGCCAGACAGTACAACGATCTGGTAGCGGAGAATGAACGCCTGATTGTGGACCGCCTGAAGGTCACCAAGATTTTAAGCGATTACAATAAAATCCGTCAGATGGACCAGTATATTCGCTCGGTGCTGGGAACCGACCTGAACATCGCCTCGCTGGATTCCGCCTACCTCGATTCTATGTTCCTGCCTTTGGAAATCACCAATCATTCCCAGGAAAAATCGGTGGAAATCAGCTACTTGGACAATGTCCCGATTTATCCGCCGGTGGAGGGTTATATTACCCAGGGATTTGTTGATGACCATATTCTGTTGCAGGACAATCATTACGGGGTCGACATTGCCGCTCCGGAGGGTGTTCCGATTCATGCCTCTGCTTCAGGAGTAGTGGTATTTTCCAACTGGACCTACGATTTGGGCTACACGATCATTCTGTACCACCCCAACGGCTATTTTACAATCTATGGACACAACCAGCGCAATATCGTCGAAGAGCACCAATATCTCAAGCGGGGCGATATTATCGGCTTTCTGGGAAATACCGGCATCAGCCAGGGACCGCATCTGCACTTCGAAATCTGGCGTGAGGGCAAACCGATTGATCCCCAGAGTATGATCTATTCCTACCGCCGCGCCGATATTTCTGTCAATAACTATGGAGAATAAGGAGCCGACCATGAATAAGAAAAAAGATTCGACGATCAACACTATTATCGGTGAAGACACCGGCATCACCGGCAATATTCAGCTGGATGGCAATATCATTATTTACGGACAGGTGGAAGGGGACATCAGCACTAAAAATTCCATCACGCTATCGCCAACCGCGCGAATCCGCGGCAATCTGCACGGCGAGGACATCAGTATCGGCGGCAATATCCAGGGTAATGTGAACGCCGCGGGAAAAGTTGTTTTGGGCGAAAAAGCCGTTCTCAAAGGTGACATCAAAGCGGCACAACTAGTCATCGAAGACGGAGCAAAATTCGAAGGCTCCTGCTATATGAATTTAAAAAATGAGTAAATTTCACCTCCATACAGGTAGCACGTTCCGAATCCCGCACAGCACGAGCGGCTGCTACCATGTAACAAATCAATGAAAATAAATCGTTTCACCAAACGTTGCCTGCAATTAATGGTCGGACTCCTGGCTTCGGATTATCTCTTCTCTGCCACTCAAACCGCCCTCCCGGGCACTATGACTCACCGCATGATGATGCTGGTCATACAACTGGGGCTCATTCTGTTTGCAGCGCGCCTGGGCAATATATCTTTCGAAAAATTCAAAATGCCCGGTGTCCTGGGTGAACTGTTTGCCGGCATTCTAATCGGACCCTTTTTACTCGGCGCGGTTCCGCTGCCCGGCTTTCCGGCGGGTATATTTCCAATCAGCTCGAACAATTTTCCCATATCACCCGAATTGTACGGAATCAGCACAGTGGCATCCATTGTGCTGCTGTTCATGATCGGACTGGAGACCGATTTCCGCCTGTTTTTACGCTACTCCGTCATCGGCGGTATTGTGGGCATCGGAGGCGTCCTTTTCTCCTTTATAATCGGTGACCTGCTCACGATCTGGTTATCCAAATGGTTCTTCGGAACCCAGCTGGGCTTTTTTTCGCCTCCCTGCCTGTTTCTGGGGATCATAGCCACCGCCACATCGGTGGGAATCACCGCCCGGATTTTATCAGAGCAACGCCAACTCGATTCGCCGGAAGGGGTGACCATCCTGGCGGGCGCGGTAATCGATGACGTACTCGGTATCATTCTGCTGGCCATCGGTCTCGGAATCGTCGCCGCTTCGGCAAAATCAGGTTATGTCGATTGGGCTCATATCGGCATTATTTCAGTCAAGGCTTTTGGTATCTGGGCGGCGGCTACAATTATCGGTCTGCTGGCTTCCCGCAAAATCAGTCTCCTGCTGAAATGGTTTCATGACCGCACCTCCATCGCCATGATGGCATTGGGATTCGCGCTGGTCCTGGCAGGACTTTTCGAAGAGGCGGGACTGGCGATGATTATCGGCGCCTACATTATGGGATTATCCCTCTCAAAAACCGATATTAACCATGTGATTATGGAAAAAATGGGACCGATTTACTCTTTTCTCGTGCCGGTCTTTTTCACCGTTATGGGCATGCTGGTTGATGTCCGTCTGCTGGCTTCCAAAACGGTTTTGCTGTTTGGACTCTTATACACCTTTGGCGCAATTGTATCAAAGGTTTTCGGCTGTGGTATACCGACCCTTTTTGCCAATTTCAACCTGCGGGGCGCCCTGCGGATCGGGGTGGGCATGCTGCCAAGAGGCGAGGTGGCGTTGATTATCGCCGGCATCGGTCTGGCGGCGGGTCTGTTACCACCGGAATTTTTTGGAATCGCCGTAATGATGACCCTGATAACGACGCTGATTTCACCGCCTGTGCTAGTAACCATTTTCCGGCACGACCAGAGCGGCGTCCGGCGGCAGATCCGCAAAACCGAGGAGACCCGGCTCTCCTTCCAGTTTCCCAATGTTCAGACCGCCAGCCTGATGACCAGCAAACTGTTCAACCTGTTTGAATTGGAAGGATTCTACATCCACACCCTGAACCAGCCCCGCCAGATTTATCAGCTGCGCAAGGACGACATGATCATCGGTGTAGAGGTTGACCTTCATACCATCAATATTGATTGCGATAAAAGTATTGTGCCCTACATCAATACGGCAATGTATGAGGTATTCGCCGAATTTGAGACGACGGTCAAGGCGCTTCGCAAACCAATCGACAGCGCCGCCGTTGTCCGGCGCATTCAGGAGCAATCCCCGACCAAAATGCCGATCCGAAGCGATCTGGCTCAGTACCTGACACCCGGTGTATTATGCCCCTCACTTAAGGGTGACACCAAAGAAGAGATCATTGACGAACTGCTGCACATTCTGAACAGCCAGGGATTGATAAAGGATTGTGAGTTAGCGCGGAAAACTGTCCTCGAGCGGGAGGCAAGCATGTCAACCGGCATTCAGTACGGCATCGCCATTCCCCATGGACGCTGTGACGCCGTTGATCGGCTGGTCTGCGCAATTGGAATCAAGCGGGAGGGAGTTGAGTTTCATTCCGTTGACGGAAAGCCGGCTAATATCATCGTGCTGACACTTTCGCCGGAGAGTGCCTCGGCACCGCATATGCACTTTATGTCTATGATCAGTCAGGCTTTTGACGAAGAGGGTCGTAAAAAACTGCTGGCGTGCAAAACAGCCAGGCAGATGTATCAGGTTCTGAGCAAATCTTCGTCGGGAAAACATAAGATATTGCCCAAAAAGAAATAAAGGATTTGTATGCTCAAAAGAAGCGTAACCTGTGGTCAATTACGGAAAGAACATGTGGGACAGATGGTGATTCTGAACGGCTGGATCAACCGGCGTCGCGACCTTGGCGGGCTGATTTTTATTGACCTGCGGGATCGTTACGGTCTCACCCAGATCGTATGCGATCCGGCAAGCGATCCGGGTCTGATGACCATCGCTCACAGTCTTAGAATGGAAGACGTCATCGCAGTCAAAGGTACGGTACGCAGGCGCCCCAAAGAGGCTCTGAATCCCGATATGCCTACCGGAGAGATCGACATTCTGGCACATGAAATCGAGGTTTCTAATCGGGCAGCCACGCTTCCGTTTCTGGTTACCGACCGCACCACCGGGCTCGAGGATTTACGCTTGAAATATCGCTATCTGGAACTGCGCACCGCGGAACTCCAGCACAACCTGGCAATCCGCCATTCTGCCGCTCAGAGTGTTCGGAAATACTATAATGAACATCAATTCCTGGAAATCGAAACGCCGCTGTTGATGAAAAGTACACCCGAAGGCGCCCGGGATTATCTGGTCCCCAGTCGAATTCACAAGGGGCGCTTTTATGCTCTGCCGCAATCTCCACAAACCTACAAACAGCTGCTGATGATCGGCGGTTTCGATCGCTATTTCCAGATCGTTAAATGTTTTCGCGACGAAGACCTTCGCGCCGATCGCCAGCCGGAATTTACCCAGATCGATGTGGAAATGTCCTTTGTCGAAGAGGAAGATGTCATGCAGAGCACCACAGAGATGCTCCGACAGGTTTTCCAAGACGTACTGCGAGTCGAACTTCCCGTATCCTTCCCGAAATTGGAATACCACGAAGCCATGCAACGGTACGGATCCGACAAACCGGATTTGCGGTTCGACATGAAAATTCATACGCTGAATCAGCCGCTGGCAGGGTGCGATTTTCAGGTCTTTCGATCTGTTCTTGAAAACAACGGAACCGTAGCCGCTATTAATGTCCCCGGCGGAGCCCGGTTCAGCCGTAAAAATATCGATGACCTGACTGCCAAAGTCCGGCACTGGGGCGCCCAGGGACTGTCATTTGTAAAAATCACCGAAGATACACTGGCGAGCGGAATCGCAAAATTCCTGACAGGCTATGAGAGAGATTTGATAAAAACGTTCAGCGCGGTACCCGGCGATCTGCTGCTGTTCATCGCCGATCAACCAGAAATTGTGTATCCGGTCCTGGGACGCTTACGCATCGCTTCCGCAAAACTGATGAATCTGATACCCGACAACGTTTTTCAGCCTCTCTGGGTGACCCGCTTTCCGCTGCTGGAATGGGATGATGACCTGCAACGTTACCTGGCTATGCACCATCCCTTTACTGCAGCGCTGCCGGAAGACCGGGAAAAACTGATCCGGCAGCCCGAAACGGTACGCGCCCGGGCTTATGACATCGTTATTAATGGTCACGAGATCGGCGGCGGCAGCATCCGCAACCACACCCTCGAGATGCAGCAGGAAATGTTCGATGTGCTGGGAATCAGCCGGAGAGAAGCGCAGGAAAAATTTGGATTTTTACTCGACGCACTTACCTTCGGCGCCCCGCCGCACGGAGGCATCGCCCTGGGATTTGACCGGCTGGTTATGCTCCTCGCCGGCACCGACAATATCCGCGATGTCATTGCCTTTCCGAAAACCACCAGTGCCGCATCGTTGATGGACGGCTGTCCATCACCGGTGGATAAAAAACAGCTGGACGAACTGGGAATTCAGCTGAAAACCGAGCAAATTACCGCAGAATGACACGTAAAACCATAGACATCAAAGGCATCGATCCGCTCCAGATTATGGGAAGCAATGACCTCTTCCTGAAAATGCTGACCGATAAATTTCCGCTGAAGATTTTCGCCCGGGGAACGCAGATTCACCTGGAGGGCACGCCGGATCACATTGAACAGGTAAACCGGATTCTGGGTGAAATGATGCTAACCGCATCCCAGAAAGGTTTCGTTGAAGCTGCCGACGTAGAAACGCTGATCAGCCTGGAACTGAGCGATCATCCCCTGGACCAGGAGATCACGGCGGAGACTGTCATTCTTTTTAAAAAGTCCGGTACAATCAAACCACGCTCTGTCAATCAGGAAAAATACTATCGGGCAACACTGAAAAACGATATCGTATTCGGAATCGGTCCCGCCGGAACCGGCAAAACCTATCTGGCGGTGGCAATCGCGGTTGCCGCGCTGCGCAACCATGAAGTCAAACGGATTATCCTGACCCGCCCTGCCGTCGAAGCCGGTGAAAGCCTCGGTTTTCTTCCCGGCGATCTGAAAGAAAAAATAGAGCCCTACCTGGCGCCGCTTTATGACGCCCTGCACGATATGATCCCTGCTGAAAAACTGAAAACCTTCACCGATCAGCACACTATCGAAATTCTGCCCCTTGCCTATATGCGTGGTCGCACCCTGAACAACGCTTTCGTCATTCTGGACGAAGCTCAAAATACCAGCAGCATGCAGATGAAAATGTTTCTAACCCGCCTCGGTGCCAATTCCAAAGCCATCATTACCGGCGATATTACCCAGATCGATATTCCCGATAAAAAGAGCTCCGGACTGATTGAAGCAAAAAATATCCTGCAGAATATCGAAGGAATCGACTTTGTCTACTTCAATCCGGGCGACGTGGTTCGCCACAGATTGGTCAAAGATATTATCAAAGCCTATAACGGCAAAGATACCGAACGGTGAGACGCAGCAGCTATCTGATTTTTTATCCTGGCACAGCCGCATTTGCGGTTTTCATCTCCGGCTGGATCGCCTGGCTTTGTCTCTCCCCGGCACTGTCCGCCCAGACAGCCATCAACGACTGTCAAAAGGTCTGGATTTATCTGGATACAACCCAATTGACCACGGCAGATTTTACTCCGCTGAAAATCACCCCGCGCTGTGCAGCCCGGCTTTATCAGAAAGGTGCGCCTGATGAGACGAATTTTTCCAATGCCGTTCCGGGTCAGCATATTCGCACCGCCATCGAAAAGGATTGCCGAAGGATTCTGTTCTATTCACGAGCCCTGCAAGCCTATTCGGCAATGATAAATCCCTCAAAAACATCTTCTCTCAAAGACCTTCCGTTTGTCAAAGAGGTTACGATGGTGCGCCGCTACCGGCGTATGTCACCTCCCGAACCAGCCCGATCACTTGAAAAATCTCATTCGGACAATCCCTACTATGGCAACTCTTATGAGCAGCTTCAGCGACTGAATATTCCACCTGTCCATGAGGCAGGGTATACCGGCGCAGGTGTGCGGATTGCTCTCATTGATGCCGGTTTCTTTAAAGATCATGAGGTCTTTCAACAAATCATTACTAGCGATCGGCTGATCGCTGAGCGGGATTTTATTTACAAGGATAACGATGTTCAGGATGATCAGGCTGGCAGCGGTACCAGCAATATCCAGTGCCGGCACGGTACCTCCGTCTGGAGTCTGATTGGTGGGTTCGTAGAAGACAGCTACATCGGAGCCGCCTATGGTGCCGAATTCCTGTTGGCAAAAACCGAAATCATTCCATCGGAAACCGCCGTGGAGGAGGATTACTTCGTAGCGGCAGTTGAGTGGGCTGATGAAAATGGCGCGGATATCATCAGTTCCTCGGTTTCTTATCGCTACGACTTCGACGATCCCGCCGAGGATCATCCCTACGAAGACCTGGACGGTCGGACCACTGCGGTGGCACGTGTCGTCAACTGGGCTTTCGAACGCGGAATATTACCGGTCATCTGTGCCGGCAATGCCGCCCGGCTCTTCTCTGACGGCGGGCTGATGTCACCTTCCGATGCCCTGGGAGCACTGACCGTCGGGGCGGTAAATCTGGACGGTCAGATCGCCGGCTTCAGCTCTCACGGTCCAACACCCGACGGGCGAATCAAGCCGGATCTCTGCGCACCCGGTGTCAGCATCTACGTGGCTTCCTCCGGTTCTCCGACATCCTACAATACCGGTGACGGAACCTCCTATGCCACGCCATTAATCGCCGGGTCTGCCGCCCTGTTAATCGAAAAATATTCCACACTGTCGCCGATCCAAATTATTCAAATGCTCAGAAACAATGCCTCACACAGCCACAATCCCGACCATCGTTACGGATGGGGCGTTCCCGATATATATCGAGCCATGTTCGCTCAGGATTCGCTTTTTATTCCGGGTCGCCAGCTGGAGCGAAAACGAGTCTACGCCCTGCCGAATCCAGCCATCTCCGGTGTGACCCTCCGGTTTCTCTGGCCTCATGTGATTCCCTCTGAAAAGAGGGTACCGCTTACCATCCATAACCTTCTTGGTGAACTGGTCTGGCGCACCGAACTTGCACCCCAAATTGCCGGAACGCCGGAATCAATTCAATGGAATCTGAAAAATTTACAGGGACAAAAGGTATCCTCCGGCATCTATATCGTGACTATTTACGATCGGGACACTATAATTCGTGGTAATTGTCTGGTTCTGCATTAACTTTTCAGAGAGTTTATCAACGGCTGACAACCTTACAAAGCGGCGGATGTCTAAATAGGGAGAAATTTGAATGGATCAGCAGGAAATAGATCTGATTGAAAGAATAAAAAATGGTGATGAAATGGCCTTCCAGACGATGATGAGCAAGTACGGAGAGCGAGTGATGGGGCTGGCTTTTCATTTCACCAAAAACTACCAGGACGCCGAAGACCTGTATCAGGAAACCTTTATTAAAGTATACCGCAATATCGGCTCTTTTCGGTTTGAAAGCGAGTTTTTCACCTGGGTTTATCGGATTCTGGCTAATCAGGCTTTCAATTTCTATCGCAAATCAAAGCGGATGATGACCGTAGACCCCGGCGAAGATGATTACCTCTGGGAGACTATTCCGGACGACGAAGCCAGTGAAGCCGATCAGGCGACGCTCAATGCATCCCTGCGGGAGGAAATTGACCGGGCGCTACGGCAGCTCTCTTCGCAACAGCGGGTGGTCTTCATTTTGAAACATTACGAAGGAAAAAAGATCAAAGATATCGCCGCAATCCTGGACTGCACCGAAGGAACTGTAAAGCGGTATCTGTTTCGGGCGACCCGCAAACTACAAAGCTTACTTGTCAAGGCATGAAGGAATCTACTATGAAAACACACAAGCAATTTGAACCCATGCTGATGCTCTATTTTCATAACGAACTAAGCGCCAGGGATGCGGCGCAGTTTGAAAAACATCTGGCGGAATGTCCGGAGTGCTCCGCTGCATTACAGCGGCTGAACGACATGCAAGCGGTACTGGAACACACTACCCGGGCGGTTCCCGCTCCGGCTCTGATAGAGCGTGCCAATGCCAGGGTCATGAGCGCCATCCGGCAGACGAAAAAGCGCAAATTCAAATGGTCCCTCACCGGTATTCTCGATGAAATACAGGAAGCCTTTACCGGATTCTTTGCTCACCCCCGGTATCAGTTGATCGCCATTGGGGCTACCTTCGTGATCGGTGTTTTCGTCGGCAAACTCTGGTTGAGCAGCGGTTTGCGGCACGATCCGGGCATGCTGGCAAATTTTGTCAATTATCAGGTTGCTCTCACCGATACAGAAAAGGAACAGCTGCAAAAGGTAATGGCAAACTATCTCATTCAGTCCGGTGGGGTAGAGGTGGCAGATCTAATCCAGAGCTCCACGGATGATGATGGCATGGTGGAAGTCAACCTGAAAGTGGACCGCGATATTGCCATTAAAGGCGGTCTCGATGATCCCACGATATTGAACATGCTCCAGTATTCGGCAATCCACGATCAAGACCCCTCCCGGCGCCTGCGAGCAATCAAATTATTGGCTAAATCGCCCCAGAACAGCCGCAACGAGTCTACCATGATATCGGTACTGCTTAACGACAGTGACCCGGAAGTCCGCGAACAGGCGATGGATGCACTGGAATCCTATGACCTGACACCCCGGATCATGGACGCTTTCAAAACCATCGCTCTGCGGGACAGCAGCTTCGAAATTCGACGCCGAGCCGTCAAAGAGCTCTATCAGAGCGCCGATGAAACAACTGTGCCGATTCTGGCATTAATTGCCACCAATGACCCCGATTCGACACTGCGTAAAACCGCTCAGAATTACCTGGACATTATTCTGGAAAAAAGTAACCAACAGGTGTTGCAATGAAAATAAATCGTCTAATTTTAATTTTAATCCTTCTCTACTGCCAGCTGCCGGCTCAGAAATTGGAATACGACGGCATGCGTTATCATGGCGAATCGGTCAAGGAATACAATATTTCCGAAAAGGGCTCCCTGGTGATGAAGAAGATTCGCGGTGATATCAAAATTGTCGGCGCAGCCCGTAATAATGTCACGGTTACCGAGCGTTTCCGGATTAATACCTATTCCGAAAAAGAGGCTGAAAAAATACTCCGGGCTTACCGCGCCAAATATATTCAAAAGGGCGATGTCCTGACGATCGAAGGGGGTGACAATTTCCGGCGCTATCAAAACGACTTTACCATACAGGTTCCGAACAACTTCAATCTCAATATTGACGTAATTGGTGGTGATATTGTGACCGAAACCGTAAATGGCATTATCGAAATCCGTACTTCGGGCGGAGACATTGATATTCTGGAGACAGCCGGAAAATTAACGGTCAATACTTCCGGCGGAGATATAAGCATCCGTGATTGCAGAGCCGAAATCCGGGCGATAACCTCGGGCGGTGATGTCGTTTTAAATCAAATATCCGGCAATACTTACGCCAAAACCTCGGGCGGCGACATTACCGTTAAAAAGTTGATCGGTGACGGCGAAATCAAGACCTCGGGTGGTGACATTTACATTGCTGGCGTCAGAGGTAAATTTTTCAAGGGCAGCACCTCGGGTGGTGATATTGGTGCCGATGATATTGATGCGGAATTAACGCTAAATACCTCGGGCGGCGATATTGACATCGGCAGGGTCAGCGGCGAATGTACGCTGAACACATCCGGTGGGGATATTGAAGTCCGCATGGCTGAAGAAAAAATTCAGGCTACTACATCAGGCGGTGATATCTACATATCTGAGGTTTACGGAGCCGTCTACGGTCGGACCTCCGGTGGAGATATTGAGGTAAATAAGCTGCTTAGAAAATCGCTCCCCAACCATAAAATTGATCTGGCATCTTCCGGTGGGGATATTTCCCTTACAATACCCGATTATATGAAAGCCGACATTTTCGCCCAAATTACGGTTTATGACAAATGGGATCGTTGCGAGATCCGCTCTGATTTCCCGCTCGACATCCAAAAAGAGAGCCGTGGCTCCAAACTGATAATCACTGGTGAAGGACGCATCAATGGCGGCGGTGATGATATTACTCTAAAAACCAGCGGCGGAAATATCGACATCCGTCGCCAGTAGAATTGGCTTTGACATCTAAAGAGGTTTACTTCATGAAAAAGATCATCCTCCCGATTTTGATTTTCCTGTCCATAAGCGCCCAATCCAATAATATCGTCGCCGAGCGACACAGCGTGCCCTACAAAGGCGAAAAGGAGCTGGATGTGGGCATTGAATTCGGGTTGGGACAGCTGGAGCTGCGCAGTATTGACAATTCCAAATACCTTATGCAGGCGGAAGTAACCTACTCAAAAGATATTTACCGTCCGGAAATCAGCTATAAAACCGTAGGCGACCGGGGCAAGCTGAAGATGGTCTCCCATCAGAATAAAGACAAATCTGTCTGGGGGCGCTCAAAAAAAAGCGATTCCGACATTAAAAATAATCACTGGCGCATCGCCATGACGGATCAGGTACCCACTGCCTATGATATTGAATTTGGGTTGGGCAAGGGTGTTCTCGATTTTACAAAAATCAGGGTCAGCGATCTTAATCTGGAATGCGGGCTCAGCGATGTGCTGATCGAATTTGCTAAAAATAATCCCGAGCGTATCCGCAACTTGGTCATTCAAACAGGTCTGGGCAACGTGGAGGTGACCGGACTGTGCAATAGCAATATGGACCGGTTCAGCGTGGAATCTGGTCTAGGATCAACAAAATTACGGTTTGACGGCGATCTGAGACGCGATATCAAGGGGCGGCTGACTGTCGGGCTCGGCTCCCTGACCATTGAAATACCGGAAGAATACGCCGTCCAGATCGAAGCTGAAAGCTCATTTCTGTCTTCCCTCAATTTCAATGGATTCAGAGAGATCGAAAAGAATATCTATCGCAGCAAAAACTGGAAAAATGCCGGGCGGCGTATTTATCTGGTGATCGAAATCGGTCTTGGCAGTGTCGATGTTCGCTGGATAGATTAAGATAAATTCAACGGTTTTTAATTATAAAAAGCGGTTGACAGAAAGTCAGCCGTTTTTTTCTATTCATCCAGAAAATCTTCCCGGATCAGAACCAGTATGTAGGAGTGCGGCACAATGATATATTTCTTGCCCTCCAGCTCAATTTCAATGGCATGTTTGCGCAGAAAGATGGCATAATCGCCCTCTTCCGCCTGGAGCGGCATGTACTGGGGCTCGCGGTATTCCTGCGCCCAGGGTTCATCGGAGGACTCATCCATAACTGGGATCGGAAATCCGGGACCGACCTTGACAATATAACCACCCTGGACGATCTCCTTCTCCTTGACACCCGGTGGCAGATAAAGACCGGACGGGGTTTTGGACTGATCGGTGTCCGGATCAATCAGCACCCGGTCACCCACTAAAATGATCTCTTTGTCACCTTTTAACATGTTTAAATTTAGGAAAAATTTAGCGGATCGGAAACAGGGAATTGGTTTATTCTTTTCCCATTAGGAACTTTTTTAAAAAACATGTAAACTATTCCGGCGTAACGCTTTTGTAATTGTGGAATCAATTTAATTGGGCGCTTTTTAAAGAATAAACCACGGAGGTAAAAAGTGATGGATAAAGTTTACGACGTCGTGATTATCGGTGGCGGTCCTGCCGGATTCACCTCATCAATCTATACCGCCCGGGAAAAACTGGACACGCTGCTGCTGGAAAAATCAATGACCGGCGGTATCCCAAATGTCACCGACCTGATTGAGAATTACCCCGGATTTCCCGAAGGGATCCCGGGACCGGAACTGATGCAGAAATTTCGGCGCCAAGCCGAGCGGTTCAATGTCGTCATCAGGGAGTATGATGAAGCCAGCGCCATTACTCCCGGTGAAAAGTTCCATATAGTAAAAACAGAAAAAAAAGAGTACCACAGCAAAACGGTTATCATTGCCACCGGCGGTCTGCCCCGCCTGCTAAATGTCCCCGGTGAAAAGGAATTGACCGGTCGGGGTGTTTCCTATTGCGCCACCTGCGACGGTCCCTTTTACAAAGACGCCGAAATCGTCGTGGTCGGCGGAGGCGATGCCGCCATTCAGGAGGCTCTTTTTCTGACAAAATTCGCCAGTAAGGTAACCGTTATTCACCGCCGTGATCAGCTGCGCGCCAGTCCGATCCTGCAACAGCGTGCCTACGACCACAAACAGATCGACTTTATCTGGGACTCCGTTGTTACCGCAATCACGGGTGAAAATCTAGTGGAAGCCGTGACAATTAAAAATGTTAAAACCGGCAAAATCGACACCAAAAAGACCGAAGGGGTTTTCATATTCATCGGCTGGACACCAAATACGGATTTTGTCAAAGACCTGGTGGAGCTGGACGACGACGGACACATTATCACCGATCGTTATATGCACACCAATATCAGGGGTGTTTTTGCCGTTGGCGATGTACGCTCCAAGAAATTCCGGCAGATCGCCGAAGCGGTGGGAGATGGTACCATCGGTGCACTGACCGCCTCCGAATATATCGACAGGCTGTCCTGATTCCACATTTAAAAGGTAACCAGTAATGAAAACAAGGCTCATCATTCTCGCCATCTCGATAAGCATTTCCGGCTCCATACCGGCTACCTTCGCTTGTACCACCGGACTTGCCGGACCAAATGCCACCAAAAGCAACCACGTTTTACTCTGGAAAAACCGGGATTCCGGTTTTGAACAAAATGCGATTGTCTTTTTCAATGATAATTCCATGCACTATCTGGGACTGATCAATGCCGGCGATACAAGCCAGGTCTGGGCGGGAGTGAACAATTTCGGCTTTGCCATCATGAATGCCGAATCCCGCGATCTGGCACGCCCCGACGAAAACACCGGCTACGACGATGAGGGCATCTGGATGAAAGCCGCCCTCCGGCACTGCCGGACTATCGATGATTTCGAGGAGATGCTCCGCAGAAGTAATTCATCGGGACGCAAGGTCACCAGCAATTTTGGTGTCATTGATGCACTGGGAAGCGCCGCTTTCTTCGAAACAGGCAATCACGAATACTTTCGGTTTGATGCCGATCCACCGGGTTATCTGGTACGTGCCAATTTCGCCC
Source organism: Fidelibacterota bacterium (assembly GCA_049975265.1). Classification (GTDB taxonomy): domain Bacteria; phylum Fidelibacterota; class UBA2242; order UBA2242; family UBA2242; genus B118-G9. The sequence continues at coordinate 147,105 of JBNGDF010000001.1, read as the reverse complement.
ACAATGCCCGTTCCTCCGAAGGCTATGGCAGAATCCGCTATAACCAGGCAAAATCGCTTATTGCCGATGCCATTCAAAAAGGGCAGCTCGACCACCGCTACCTGATCACGACCGTCTCCCGGGACATGACTCTGCCCGATTCCTTACTGGACCCCCATCAGCCCCGGCTGCGGGAGACCCGTAATACCATCAACCGCCATCGAACCGTATCCGCGGCTATCTTTGACGGCACTGCCGATAATAGTCCGGAAATGACGACCTTCTGGTGTACCTTGGGCGAACCGGCTGCTGCCATTGCCGTTCCACTGTGGGTCCGGGCAGAGCGGATACCCGATGCACTGAGCGGAATGGACAGCGCGCTCTTAAATTCGGTCTTCAGAGACATTAAAAACACCATCTATGTTGACGAGACCCGTATTGACATGGGCAAATATCAGAGCCTCCGCCGAATTCTGGACCGGGCACAAAACCGGATATTCCGTGTCACCGCACGGCAACTCAGACGATGGGAAAAGATCCAGCCGAAACCGGCAGAGGTGGCAGAATTTCAGGACAGAATGATCTCCATCGCCCTAAAATCCGCCCGCAAAGCGCTCTCCAAACTCGGAGATTGATTCGATCAGTTGGATTCCACCAGCTCCAATAATTGAGCGATCAGCTCCACGTTCTCCTGCAGCAGTGATTCGATCATTTTCCGCAGCTGATCAACACTCGCCAGATTCAGTTTCCGCGATTGATTCAGCGGCGGAATTATGTTTGCAAGATAGTCGGTCTGCAGCTCATCGTTATCAGAGACCATCAGGTGATAGAGGTCGCGAATATGTTTCAGCAGGAAATAATTCTGACGAAGAGTATCTATTTCAATCTCATGGTTGGGTAATAACTGGAACAGCTGTTTGAACAGCTTCTCCGATATCGGTCTGACGATGGAGAAATGGGCTTTGAGAATAAACAGAAAATTTTCCATATCCCGCAGACCCCCGGGACACTCTTTGATATCGATCTCTTCGGATGTCAGGCGGTATGTTTGCCGTGAATCGATTTCGGCTTTTAGCGATTTTGTGAACTCCGCTTTCCGGTTAAAAATGAAGGGAATGACAATCTCCTTCTCAAAGGCATCCTTGAAATGAGCGCTGCCCACGATCATTCGGGAGCCGAGCAACTGCGACATATCAATAAAGGCACTTTCATCGGGATGACGGAAGAAGTCCTTAAGATTCTGAAACGTGGTAACGTAATTCTTAAACCGGTCGGCAAAGCGGTAGTGCGTCATAATGGAACGGCGAATAATATGCTTATTCATTTTCAGAATAATCCGGTTGGCGTATTGCAGCATCTTCTCATCGTCGGAATTCAATAATATGATCAAATCATAATCGTCGTCAAATGACTGACTGCGGGCATGTCCGCCCGCGGCAAAAACCGCCAGCAGGTCGCGGGTCTCCAAAATTTCATCATCCATCTCCCTGGCAATCTCTTCCCGGCACAGATCAAACAGAATCTGGATAAAATTGTCCGAAAAAATTGTGAACTGCTGGTTTACCGTCTCAAAGGATCCGCCGGAAATCATCTTGATGCCGAGCCGTAAAAACTCAAAATCATAGTAGTCGCCCAGCTTTTCGATTCGCTCCGAAATTGTATCAAAATTATCCAGATTGCGCAGCAGACCGTCCGCAATCTGGGCAAATTTTGGCTCATTTCTCAAAGTGGAAATATAGTCCGCATAGGAATTAAACACCCGCTGTACAAAACGCTGAAAATAGTAACTGCTGTCTCTGTAAAGGCGGCACATGATCAGCAGATTATCCTGTAACATCTGAATATCGGGACGCCACAAAGGCTGGTCAACAATTCCGATCAGACGCGTCAGATGATCTTCGTTCAGCAATGCCAGAAAATTGTTCATCATCCGGGGAGCAAAATTCAGAATGTGACACAAGCGGCTGATATTTTCATAGGTACCCTGAAGATCGTTAATGAATTCATCCAAAAAACAGCGGATAAAATTTGACTCCGCCAATGCCGGTCGGTGTTTTGCCAGAATTGTTATCAGCGAAATCAGCGAGTAAGGCGACGTCCGCCCCCAGCGTACATAGGTTTTGAGCAGGGAAATCATCTGTTCACCCGGCAGATTGATAAAATCGCTGATAAACATATTCAGTAGAATTTCATCCTCGCTGTCCAGCCGGGTAAACACATCGTCCCAGAAACGGATTCCACGGAAAAAGGTGGACTGTCTGATAAATTCCTTGGCAATATTAATCCGCTCTCCCGATTCCGCATGCACCGTTTTATCCGCCACACCGGTAATCGAATTAAATATCGTGATATTTTGTAAGTGTTTGTTGATCTGCCCGATGAGACGTTCGGCACCGCGCCGGGCGGTCTCCTGTAAATCCTGATAATGAATCAGCATCTGTGTATATGCCGGCGCATAGCTTTTGTCTTCGTAGCCCATCGCCAAAGCCACCTTCTGCAGATTGTCGGACATGTTGGCATCTTCCAGATATATCTCCTCTTCCTGCACAACAATCAGATGATATAGAAACCGGAAGGTCTCAAAAAAGGTCAGGGCGCGATGAATCCGCAGATAGTCGTCCCGGTTGGAGAGATCGGTTTTCAGCAGAACGTCCAGAACCTCCAGAGTAGTATTGCGATCAATCCCTTTCCAGGTCTTCATGGCAAACAGGGTCGCCTTCAGCATCCGCAGCGCATCCCGCTTGGGAATCAGGATGTTTTCCGGAGCTTCCTTCATGATCAGGTCCCGGATTTCCCCCAGTAAACCCCGCAGACAACCCTCGTGGTATTTATTATCATTCGCCGGGTGATAGTAATAACGGTCCAGAATCTCGGTTTTGAACTGGTGAAAAAGCGCCCGTTGACCGAGAATCGGCACAGCATTCAGCATCTCGCTCAATATGACGAAATCCTGTATCTCATGATCCAGCAGGTCATGATACTCTGCAATGGATGCCGAATAGCCGCTTTTACCGACATGTTCGGAGAGATGAAAATGCAGCGCGCTGGCATTTTTCAACATCTCCCGGTTCAGCAGACCAAAGGCTTTTGTAATAATGCGCCGGTCTCTGGTGCCCCGGTCAATCACCCCCAAATCGATATCGTCCTGATCAACCCGTGTACCCACGCAGCAGACCACAAAGTCGGGACGTGACGTTTCCGGCAGAAAAATATCCAGCAGAATTTCCATATAGGCTCCACTGAGCAGTCGGAAATCGGAGCCGGTGCGCATCAAAAACCACTGAAAATTTTCGTACCGGTCGGTGGGCTTCGAGAGATTCATCTGAAGTACATCCAGCGCCTTGATATTCATCAGCAGAAATTGAAGCGAGTAATAACATCCCAGCATTTCCAGCAATGTCTCACGGTCCTTGATAAAATCCTTAATTAGGCGCATCTCCCGCGCCGGCTGCGACGAAAATCGAAGCAGACGGAACTGGTCAAAAAGATGCTTGGCATCAATCAGCGAGACCAGGGCATCAAAATTTTTCTCAATATTTAACAGATATTTATTATGGTGATTTCCCAGGGCGCTGACACGTCCAAAGAGATCAATCGTGGAAAAGTCGACTGTGTGAATCACAACGGTCTGATTACGCTTTCAGCGGTCCGTGCTGTTCCAGCCATTTCTGCGCCAGTTCAACCCCGGCGTAGAAGGCTTTGATATTAACCTCCTCGGTTCCCTTTGGAACCCGTGAGCGGATGGCATGTTTGGCGGAATCCTCCGAAACGATCCCGGACAATTTGATGATAATCCCCAATGCGATAATATTGGAAACCAGAAAATTACCAAGCCGTTCCACCGCCGACTGAATAATCGGCACCGCCACCACCCGAAAGTCACCTTCCGGAATCTTTGTCACCATTTGCGAATCGACAATTAAGATGCCACTTCCTTTGAGATCCGTAATATACTTATCGCAGGCTTCCTGGGTCAATGCCAGCAAAATATCGATGTTCTCCGCTTTGGGATAATCGATATCGCCATCGGAAATGATCACCTCGGAGCGACTGGCACCCCCCCGGGCTTCCGGTCCGTAGGACTGACTCTGGGTCGCATTCAGTCCATCGTAAATCGCCGCCGCTTCCGCCAGAACCTTACCCACCAGAATCAGGCCCTGCCCGCCGGAACCACTCAATCGTATTTCATAGCGAAAAGCCATACAGTCTCCTTGTATTATGTCCCCTTACGGGCTTTTTCAATGACCTCGTTGTATCGATTAAGATAACTTTCCTGCCCTTTATCTGCAAATACACCCGTAACGATTTTCCCGACCAGCTCTTCTGCAGACATATTTTTTGCTCTCTCGATTCCGATGCTGTTGCTTTTTTGATACATCAGCATATCAACGCCACGCCCCTCCTTATTGCGCCGTCCGTAGGACGTTGGGCAGGGTGTCAGTATCTCCACCACAGAAAAACCGGTTCTATTCAAAGCGCTCTCAATGTATTTGTCCATCCTGGCTACATGAAAAACGGTAGAGCGGGCGACATAGATGGCGCCGGCCGACTGCGCCAGCCGGCTGATATCAAAAGGCTCATCGGGATTGCCGTAGGGTGCCGTTGTGGCTTTCTTGTGGGCAGGTGTCGTCGGGGATACCTGTCCGCCGGTCATACCGTAGATATAGTTGTTATAGATGATCATAGTGATATCAATATTCCGCCGGGCGGCATGAATGAAGTGATTGCCACCGATAGCTGTTGCATCACCGTCGCCGCTGACGACAATTACATGCAGGTTCGGTTTGGCAATTTTCAATCCCGTGGCAAACGCCAGCGCCCGACCGTGGGTTGTATGCAGGGTGTTAAAATCCACATAGCCCGGCGTCCGGCTGGAACAACCGATCCCAGAAACCAGAGCGATATCGTTTTTGTCCCAGCCCATTTTGTCAATGCACCTCAGAATGGACTTCAAAATGATACCGTGCCCACATCCATCACACCAGATATGGGGCATTTTATCCCGGCGTAAATAGTATAGATAATCCATCGTTATTTTTGCTCCATTATGGTATTCAAAATTTCACTGGGCGCGATCGGCTCGCCGTTGATCTTATTGATCCGCACTACCGGTCTTGAGCGGCGTACAGCCCATTCGACCTCATGCGCCAGCTGACCGAGATTCATTTCAGGAACAATAATCCGTTGCACCTGCTCCGAACATCCGATGGCTTCGATCTCTGCGCCGGGAAAGGGCCAGATCGTTTTCAGGCGCAGGAAGCCGGCTCTAACATTCTGTTCTCTGGCGTTTATCACCGCCCGACGAGCCGATCGGGCGGTAGAGCCAAAGGATATCACCAATATTTCGGCGTCCTCGGTAAACTGGGTCTCCACCTCAACGATTTGGTCCCGGTAGCGGTCGATTTTCCGGTTCAGGCGCTCCAGCTGTGCCTGGATTTTTTCCGGATCGTTGGTCGGAAATCCGGTCTCATCATGAGCCAGACCGGTTACATGATAGCGGTACCCCTCGCCGAAATTTGCCATCGGCGGAATGTCACTCGCATCCATTTCATAGGGTTTGTACTGATCGGGTGGTACCACGGGCTTTTTGCGATCTATCAGTCCCAGCGACTCAATAGGCGGAATCTCGACCTTTTCTGTCAAATGCCCGACAATTTCATCCGACAGGAGAATAACCGGCGTGCGGTACTTTTCCGCCAGATTGAAGGCTCTCACCGTCATATCGTAGGTTTCCCGCACAGAGCAGGGTGCCAGCACAATGATGGGGTGATCACCATGAGTTCCCCAGCGAGCCTGCATGACATCTCCCTGAGAGGTGTGCGTCGGTAGTCCGGTGCTGGGTCCACCGCGCTGGACATTCACCACCACGCAGGGGATCTCAGCCATCGCCGCGAAACCGATATTTTCCTGCTTCAGCGAAAATCCCGGACCGCTGGTGGCGGTCATGGCTTTTACGCCCCCCAGAGATGCGCCGATGGTTGCCCCCATTGCAGCAATCTCATCTTCCATCTGAATAAAGTTGCCACCCATTTGTGGCAGACGCAGCGCCAGCACCTCGGCAATCTCAGACGAGGGAGTAATGGGATAACCTGCAAAAAAACGACATCCCGCCGCCAGAGCACCCTCGGCACAGGCGACATTGCCCTGCCACATCTTGATATTGGGATTTGGTGTTTCCAAAGAATCTCCGTTGCTTACTTATTCTTATCCTTATCATCGGTCGCAATCACCTGAATCGCAAAATCCGGACATAACATTTCGCATAATTTGCAATTGATGCAGTCTTCCGGTCTGGCTACTATGGGATAAAAACGACCCATGTCAAAAACCTTTTTCGGACAAAAAGTGACGCAAATCTCACAGCTTTTACACCAGTCTTCATTTATAATGATATCCACATTTTTCTTCATACTGTTACACCATCTTTAAAATAATCAATCTCTCTTGGTTTATCGTACCTTTGCCAGCTATACTCACAAAGGCGACAATCGCTATATCAATTTCCAGTAATTTCAATCTCCACCGGATTCGTATTCAACCGCACCCGGGCGCCCAGGGGCAAAGTCAGGCGTTTTTTTATATGACCATAGGCAAAATGGGTCAGGACCGGAAAATCGTAATCTTTGAGAATATCACCCAGCAACTCTCCCATTGTAAAGGAGCGCTGCGGATTTTTGGGAAAGCAGTTGACAAAATGCCCCAGAATCAGACCGCCGATTTTATCAAATACCCCGTGAAGCCGCAACATATGCAGATGTTTATCCAGATGATAGGTCTTTTCACCGATATCTTCAATCACCAGCACCGCACCTTTCAGATCGGGCATGTACCCGGTTCCCAAAAGCGGCGTAATCAGCGATAGACAGCCACCAATCAGAGTTCCCTCTGCCGAACCCTGCCGGTATATTTTAATCTCTTCGCCTATGGGATTTTCAAGTTTCAGCGGATAGGGATGCGCCATAACAACCTTCCATAACCACTCTTCGGAATAGGTGTCAAACTCACCGTTCATATCCGAAGCGACCATCGGTCCGCTGTAACCAATCCAGCCGAGCTTCCGCAGGAATGCCAGTTGTAATGCGGTAACATCGGAATAGCCGATAATCATCTTGGGAGGCACTTTCGCCAGTTTCCGATAGTCGATTCTGTCGATAATCCTGAGTATTCCATAGCCGCCCCGCACACAGATTATCGCCTCAATTTCCGGGTCCCGGATAAACTCTTCAAGCCATTTCACCCGTCCGGTGTCAGCTCCCGCCAGGTAAAACCGGCCGCGTGTCAGATTGGGCGCCGTTTTTACCGTAAATCCCCGGCGTTCCAAATATTCCAGACCTTCACGGGTCTGTCTCCGGTTAGCCGCACTGGCCGGCGCGATGACCCCTATGGTTGCCCCGTTAGACAGCGGCTTGGGAAACCGGTACATACTAATCCTCCTTGAAACGATCCATACCTAAAGTTGCAAATAAGATTTTTAAAGATAAAGTTTTTTATCAAATTTTTCTTAATTTTATTAATAATGAACCGAATCATCGCCCGAAAACACCAAAAACGAGCCGAATTTTTTCCAGAGGCATTGATTTTTTTTGGAAAAACGACAAACTTTTATAAAATATCTTTTAAATTGCTTATTATAAAGGGAAAACAAGCTACATGAGGTTACCATATGAATAAATCATTCCTTTGTTCCCCTGCGGACCGGTTGCTTTTACCGGTCCTGATCGTTATGATTGCTTCCATCTGCCTGAGGGCTCAGACCGACTCTCTAGATAGTCTCGTTGATACTCTCGCCGGGCGACAGGAGTATGAATTTCAACAAGCCGTTGAGGAGGAGGCTGTCGGTGACATTCAGACGCTACGGCAGTTTATTATCGATTCAATGACGCTGGTCTATGACGAAAAGTTAATGGAACAGAAAGACTCGCTGGTGACGCTTCTCAATACTCAGATCACCGATATTCTCAATCAGAACTCCATGGAAATCACCAAATACAGAAAGACCATCCGTGCCTTGCAAGATAGTTTAAAAGCCCGGCAAACGACAACATCGGCAATCGTTGCCACTGGAGAACCGCAATTCGATCCCGAAAGCGAGCAAAAGTATTTTGAATATGAAAAATTTGTCAAACGTCAGGAGAAAAAAACCAGGTCAGGCTTTTTAATTCTGACCACCGATATCGAGGATATTCATCCGTTTCAGGTCAACCAGCTGGAACAATATCTCGATACCTATTTCCCGGCTGCGCGCTGTGACTCCATACAGGATTTTCTGACCCAAATCTATATTCGCAAGCAGGACTGGGCTAACGCTGAACGATCAATAATCAAATTCATCTTTCTATATCCCGAATCCCCTTTAGCCGAGGAGATCAAGACCATCCGCGCCGGGATTTTCCAGACTGAAAAAACATACAAAAGCTATACCGACTTTTTAATGAACGTGGTCGCCTCCACGCCGGCTTACCCCGACGTGGAAACCCGCTACTTCAGGTTCGTGGAACTGCTCAAGGATTTTCCGGACCCGGCTGTCAAGGCGATGTTTCCGAACGAAGCCCAGACCTATCTGCAACTTTACCCCTTTTCTGAATATGCACCGCAAATCTGTCTCTGGCTGGCACAATATTATGCCGAAAATCTGCGCCCGCAGAGCGCCTTTATCACTTACCACCGGCTGATGATCTTTTATCCTAATAGTCCGGAAATGGCTGTCGCTCTTTATCAATCCGCCCGGCTGCAGGAAAAAGAATTCGAGGAATACGATCAAGCCATCGAGACCCTTTACCGCTTTATAAACCTTTTTCCTGACGATACTCTCGCCGTTTATGCGCATCATCGCATCGCCCAAATCGCCGATATTAAAAAGCAGAACTGGGAGCAGGCGACCACCGAATACCAAATTGCCGGCGATCTGTTCATGGAAGCCGGAAAGGACCATCTCAGTACCGATGCGCTCATGCGCAAGGCGGTAATTCTGGCGGATCAAATGAATCTGATTCAGGATGCCATTGCCACCTACCTGTCGGTTGATGACCGCTTTCCGGGCTCACCGGACGCTCACCAAGCTATTATGGCTGCCGGAGACCTATACGCAAGACACAAACAGTACGAATCTGCAATCGCTGAATATATGAAACTATATGATAAATACCCCGCTGCCGAAAATATCGTTAATGCCCTGGATAAAGCTGCCGACATTTACAGCAGTAAACTGAACGATCATGATAAAACCGTCGAAACGCTTAATCTGATCGTCACCAATTACCCAGATTCCAAGAGCGCCAAAAAGGCTGAAAAGCAGCTCAAGAAGATCGAAAAATCAAAATAGACGATTAATTCACGAACACTGGCGGAACAGAAACGGGTCGGTTACTCCGATCCGTTTTGATTGTCATATTAAATACGCATCCGAAGGGCTGTTTGGGTGGGATTATAGGGTAAATTTTTATCACTGTAAAGATACGCCAGTACTCTGTAAAGAGCACGGGTCATGTCGAAAGCACCCCAGACCCATTTCGCCGGATTGGTGACAAGCGACCGGCATCCGTCGGCAAGCACAAAATCCGTCAAATGCAGGTAAACACCTGCCGAGCTGGACAGCTTCTCCCAGAGCAGCTGACCCTGCCCGCAATCAACATCCTCATCAAGGATACTGTGTACAATAAAGACCGGGCGTTCGAGATCACATGATGGAATCGCCTCGCTATACGACGCATCCAGATCACGCCGGTATATTTCCGTCAAACTCCGGACGGCATTAGTATCCATATCCCCCCTATAAACAGCCAGCAGCAGGTGGTGAATATCCGACTCAAGGGTCTGAACTTTCTGAAATGCCGTCGTCGGACGGTCTGATAGCAGCAGAGATATAATGCCGGATACCCGCTCAAATTGATCGGGAGACAGACCGGTTTTCAGGACGAACAACAGATAAAGAAGTCGGATTTTGACGGAAGAGGAGCGGTAAAACCAGCGACCCCGGATTTTGACCCGACCCCGAAAAGCAAAATTGATGAGACTGCTTATATCCGTCACCGGTGATAGAAAAAGAAAGCTGTGGATTTTCCAAAGGGCTTCTGCATTATTCATTGCCGCCAGTAAACAGGCTGAACTGAAATCGGCACCCACCAGCACAATCCGGCTGCTGTCAAACCGCTCATCCAGGGAAACTGCCTCAATAATTTCACCGATTTCTGTCGGATCAATTGTACCCGGGATATGCTGCCCATTTTCATTTTTTACAATGATTACGTGATAACCAACCAGTGCCAGGGCTTTGGCAAAGCAGTTCAGGCGCTGACGCTTCCGGGCAAAGGCACTCGTTCCGGCAACTACGACAAATACCGGGCGTTTTTCGGATATTGCTGTTGTATAAAGAACAGCCGGATGAATCTTGTCTCTTCCGGGCAGTCCGATCTGACTTTTTTTCAAAACCGGGCGTCGGCGAATCCAATAGTTGAGCAATCCGTGACAGGAATAGAGCAATACGACCCGCGCCGCCCGTCTAAAAAGAACCAGCATGTGTAACATTTCTCTGATGTTGCGGGCTTGTTTCATTTGCCTGCTATCAATAACTTATCTTTTGTGAACACTGTACAACACCCCCGCAAATATAATGATGGCAACCGTCGAAATCCAGAGAGATTCAAGAAGTCAGGAGAAGATCAACCGGTTTTTCGGCTATCCCGCCCGGAACGGCAGCAGGTCACTGCTCTTCAGCAGAAAAAATTCCGCTACCGCCAGCAGCAGTTCATGCTCGAGGGAGCCAAGCTCCTAAAGGAGGCGCTGGAGGCACACTTTCCGGTCGGGCGGATCTATCTCGGTCACTCTGCTTATGAGAAAAACATCTTCAGCGGGATTCCTGTCGACTGGGATACGGTTAAAATTGTCAGGGATGCAGATATACGATCCATTAGCTCACAGAAAAATCCGGAGGGTGTTCTTGCCATTGCCAGCCTGCCGGAATACTCTTTTCCGCCGGAAGATACTGAACAATCACCCTTTCTATTTCTCTGGGAAATCAACGATCCCGGCAACTTGGGAACCATCCTCAGAACCGCCTGCTGGTTTGGTATCCGGCATATCATAATCTCCCCCAACAGCGTCGATCCCTACTCTCCAAAAGTTGTACGTGGATCGATGGGCGCCGTTTTCCACGTTTCCATATGGCAAAATGTCGCCCCTGATGATCTTTTAGACTATTGTATTCAAAAGAATATTGCGGTATTCTGCGCCGATCCCGGCGGGAAACCGGTACAACCCTGTCCACACAAACACTGGGGCTTGGTTCTGGGCAGTGAATCACACGGTTTACCAGAAGCGGTTAAATATGCCGCCCATGACATTATAGCGGTTCCGAAGCACGGCAGCGGAGAATCTCTGAATGTGGCAGTTTCTGCCGGAATTCTCCTGCACGAACTACTGCGCCCGGAGGAGACCTGATATGCGTCTGTTTATCCTGCCTGTTTTACTGATCACTACAATTTCGGGAGCCGACAGCCTCTCTGTCAATCCAACAAAACAGCTCTCGACGGGAACAACGGCACCGGGTTGTTATGCCAGGACTCTCGACGGAAAAGATTTTTTCCTCAGCCGCTATGTCGGACCCCGCGCCCGCCCGGACTTAAAAGGACCAATCGTGTTTTCCTTCTTCACCAGTTACTGTGTAGCCTGCCGAAAAGAGATTCCCTATCTGCATACCCTGAGCAGAGAATATCCTGAAATCAGGATCTATCTGGTCAATGTGGGCGAAGATCCACATACGGTTCAAGCCTACATTCGCAAGATGAACTATACCCTGCCGGTCCTGCTGGACCGCTACGGAAAGATTGCGGAAAACTTTACCGCCCAGGCCACGCCGACACTGGTGGGAATCAACGTAGACGGTGAGATTGTCTGTTTCAAGCAGGGATTTTCCGCCCCGGACACTACGGCAATCCGAACACTATTCAACCAGCTCGCCCCGGATTGAACGGCGGTGAAAAGTAATATCCACAGGGGGCAAGTTCTTGACTTTAGCCGCCCGCCTGTCTAAATTCACACGCCCTTTAACACAAAACAGTGTAATCCAATGTTCAATAGCATTCCTTCGATAAAAACCGCTATTATTCTTCTGATCGTCGGATTGGTCCTGGCATCCATCACCGCCGGTGCTGTCATGTTTTTATCACCGACAATTATCGGGATTACCTCGGTGCAGATGGGCTTGCTGATCGGAGAACTCTTTCTGCCCCTGCCGATCTATTTCTGGGCAACAAAGAACAGTGCCAGCCTGCGTAAGATTTTTCGAATCAATCCCGTACCACTGGGGGCGGTAGCGGCGGCGCTGCCACTAGCTATCGGTCTGACTGTCATTATCGACGAACTGGATCGAATCGCCCAGACATTGGCGCCTACGCCTTTGGAATTTTCAAAAATTCAGGAAATTGTCACCATTTCCGATCCGCTTTCGGCGATCTTTATCATCGGCGTTGTGGTGATTATTGCGCCCCTGATTGAAGAGCTGGTCTTCCGCGGATTTCTGCAGCGTATCCTGGAATACCGTATCCGGGATATTACCAGAGCCGTGCTGTATTCGGCGCTGATATTTGCCTTTATTCATTTCAATCCCTGGTGGATTGTACAAATATATATTATCGGGGTCTTTATGGGATATGTCGCCTGGCGCACGAATTCCGTCTGGATATCTTTTATTATTCACGCCGTCAACAATGGCGTCGCCATTCTGTTCACCCATCTTGATGATGGTAAACTGATTTGGTATGAGTGGAAGGGGCATGTCTCACCCGTCATTTTGTTGATCGGAATTGTATTATTATTCTGTGGCATGTACTGGTTCCGGCGGGCGACACCGGCAGACGAGCGGCGCGACGAGTTTTTATTCATCGATGATCAATCGGGCAATCCGCCAAAAAGGGGCGACAGATAGTCATTCGAAGGAGGTGATTCATGCTGGACCGTGAGTTTATTATTTTACAGGATGCATTCCGGCGGCTGATTCGCCGCAATGCCCGTACCAACACTCAGAAGATGATCATGAAAACCCACCCGGCGGATCTGGCGGCGCTTTTCCGCTCTTTTACCGACGCCGAACGCCAGACCGTTTTCAAGCTGATTTCCGACCGCACGTATAAAGCCGAGTTTCTGACGGAACTCGATCAATCCATTCTGGTGGAAATCCTGCGGGATTCCGCCCCCAAAGACATTGCCGAACTGCTGAAGGAGATGGCACCTGACGATCAGGCAGATTTACTGGCGCAGATACCGGAGGATCTGAGCAAAGAGGTGCTAAACCTGATGAGCAGCACCGATTCTGAAGATCTGGAAGAACTGATGATGTACGATCCGGATACAGCCGGCGGGATTATGGTGCCGCTGCCTTTTAAAATGCATGAACAGGACACGGTTCAGGATGCCATCAATGCGATTCATGAACAAAAAGATGCTGAGATGGTTTTCTACATCTATGTTGTCGATGATAACGACCGCCTGACGGGCATCATCTCGCTGCGCCAACTGCTGATGGTCTCGCCGAAAACCATCCTGCAAAACATCATGATCAAAAAGCTGGTTACCGTTCATCCGGATACCGATCAGGAAGAAGTTGCCCGCATTATCAGCCGCTATAATTTTCTGGCGCTACCGGTGGTGGATCGGGAAAACCACCTCCTGGGGATTGTCACCGTTGATGATATCATTGACGTGATTCGGGAAGAAGCCACCGAAGACTTTTTACAGATGGCTGGTGTCGGAAAGGACCGGGAAATTCTTTTAAAGACGCCTGTCGAAGCCGCCAAAATCCGTTTTCCATGGCTCTTCGCCACCTTCATCGGCGGCTTAATCGTATCTGGCATTGTGGTCAGCTTCCACCAATTGCTGAACCGGTTTGTAATATTGGCAGCCTTTATGCCGATTATCGCCGGCATGGGCGGCAACGTCGGTTCCCAGTCGTCCACTATTATCGTACGCGGATTAGCGACCGGACGAATAAACATTCAACAAATATTTAAAGTTTTAATCGGGCAGATTATTATCGGTTTCTTTCTGGGAATCGCCTTTGGCATGTTGCTGACCCTATTCTCCAATATCTTTTACAGAGCAACAGAAAATATTTTATTGATCGGGCCAGTCATCGGGGTATCGCTCTGCTGCGAACTGGTTATTGCGGCGATGCTGGGGACTCTGGTACCGATGCTGTTACAGCGCATTAATGTTGACCCGGCGGTTGCCACCAGCCCGATTGTGACGACATCTCTTGACATTACCGGTATGCTGGTCTATTTTTCCATTGCGACGCTAATATTAATGTAAAACCGCAATCAGCTCCGCAAACGCGGTTTCATTTTGAATAATATCAGCGTTGCGACCCCGATTAGCGCTGGCACCAAAACATTACATAGGAATACCAGCAATGGTGCCAGTAAAGCCACCTCTCGGGTAATATCAAACTGCGCCAGAAGTTGCAGAGAGACCCACTCCCGTACACCGAGACCAGCCAGAGAGATCGGTAGCATCAGTGCGGTCATGACCACACCTACAGTCCCGCAGGCAGCCCAAAAAGATATATCAAAACAGCGCAAAACCAACCAGTATTGCAGCGCCATTAAAAGTATATGCAGCAGAGAGAGCGGGATAGTTTTCGGCAGCACTGCTCTGTAAGGATAGGCTCCGAAACCGGTGAAAACTTTACGGCGTTTCCTGAAGATGATCCATAAAAGTAAAATCAAAATCGGGATCACCAGCAGTAAAAAGCAGTAATAAGAACTATATTGCCGATATAACGTCCAGACACCAAAAAACCCGGTCAATAGCACCACAACTGCCAAGCTGCCCTTATCAATAATATACGCCAGCAATCGCCGGGAATAGCGTCCGCCGATAAATAGCATCCTGCCCAGCTCACCGTGTCCGCCCGGGATGACAAACCGAAAGGCATATCCGCTAAAAAAAACCCGCCAAAGAGGCGTTTCAATATTCCCGTCAAGAAGCGGTTCAACCGTTGCATAAAATCGCCAATATTCAACCCACCAGATGCCCAGACCGGCTATCAGCACCAACCCAACCGTCCGCCAGCCGGTCATTAACAGTGCGTCTCCAATATGATGAATGTCGGTTCGGGTAAATATCAGATAGAGAATCCCTGCCGAAACGAACAATTTCAGCGCAAGCCCGGCAACCGACCGGAGCCATCTTTTGCTTAAACCGTCAGCCATGATTAATAATCAAAGCGAACCTGAAAGGAAAAATAGCGGTTGGTTGTGTCATCCACAGCTCTTATTTTAAAGCCCCAGTCCAGAAAGAATTCTTTTCTCAAACGGTAAGAAATCAAAATCTGATATTCATTGGTTGTCTCGATATCTCCCATTAACCAGGTTGTCTTGTCGTCCAAAGCTTCATTGCGGTTGTTATAATTCTGGTTGGAACTGCTACCGATGGGAAAATAGTCGGGATGATCCTCCGGCAACGGCTCGACACCGTGTTTCAAACACCGATACCGCAAGGTGGCATACAGCCGCTTGCTCAGCCACCACTGATTCTCAAAAAACCAGAGCTGCGAATTGGGTCCGGCGTAAAATCCCAGATCAACGCCGTTATGTGTGTAGGAATTATAAAAGTACTTATGGGTATAGGTCCAGGGATGCACAGCTGTAAATTCAAATCGAAAATCGGTGGGCATTTTAAAAGGAGCATAGTGAACTCCCAGCTGGACGCCCTGTTTATTCGCCCAGTAATCATCAAAAATCCGGGTCGTTGTGAATTCATCTAAAAACAGTGTTCCGTAAATTTTAAATCTGCTCACCGGCAGATATTCAAACTCCACTGCCATAGTCGCATTGTCACGGTCCATCAAGTTGTGCTGAGTCGGCCAGAGCATGATTGGAGGAATAAGATAAGCCAGTTCCATATCGCGGTTGCCGTAAATATAGAGCTCGGAAAAACTGAAATTAAACTTTTTCCCGATCGCCATTTCCCAGCGATGACCAACCAGATATTTTTTACTGAAAATCTTCTCACCCGTCGAATCTCTTTCAAACTCCTTCGGCAAGAGCGACCCGTGAAAAAAGGTAAACTGCGCCTGTTTGAAACTCTTCTGCCAGCTGAAAAAAGGAAAGGGGGTCACATTGTCCGACAATATCAGCGAGTTTGGGCTGTTACCCCAATACAACGGCTCACTGCCCATCCCGAACAGACCGTACTTGCCGGACACCTGAATGTAAGCGTTGGAATAATCAAATCCCTGCAAGTCAAACGTCTCCTCTTTCGGCTTTTGGGAAAATCCGCCCTTATAGTCCTCCGTCAACTCCGTGTAATTATTCACGTTATACTGGACATAGCGGATACCATCGAAATAGGCTGAAAAGTGCTCACCCAGCTGGGCGGACAGGTGAATCGCATCACGGTTCAGCGGGCGATAGGAGCCATTTTTCGACTCTATACGGAGCGCTTCGCTCCAGTCCACCCAGACGACTTCGTCCTCCTTTTCGTACACGAGCAGATGCTGCTTCTCCCGGTTATCTTCCCATTTTGCTATATTCCGAAAACCCGTTTTCATATTTTTAAAAGATCTGAAAAAGAAAAAGGTGTTTTCACCAGCGGGAATCTGAAAATGCTTTTGAGACGGGGAAATTTCCATCCTGTAGTCGGCTAAATATTCATCGAGAATTGCCTGGTCGATCCGATTCAGCTCTGCGCGCTTTTCATAAATCATTAAAAGCAACCCGGCGACTTTGTCCCGGGTAAACGGGCGAGTGTCGTTCAGGTTCCCCGGCAGGAACCCTGCGGTTGTTAAGCGATCCAGAAAAAGATAGACCGGATCATCGATATTCACATGGATCTGGCTCGCCGAAACCGTGCCGACAAAAACCAGCAGCAATCCGCATAGATAAATATGGTTCCGTAGTCTAACGGCTTTTCTTCTACCCACTTCCCGCATCTACCTTATAGCGTGTTCCTTTCCAGGTAAATCCAAACAGAGATCCAATTACGGCAACAATTACAATGAACGGAGCATGCACTATTTCCATGAGAATATAATACAACGAATTCAATTTTTGACCAAATTTCTGATATCCGTAAACCATATAAAGCGTATCGCTGAACACTTTCACTCCGAACAGGCCCAATAACAGTGGTCCGTAGGACGGGAAAAAAAGCAGCAGTCCGGGATAGATTGTCAATCCCAGATAGTACAAAAAGGTGTTCAAAGAAAAGAAGAGCACTTCCGCTTTTGCCCTGCCGATCTTCGAGCTCCAGCGGGCGCGCTGGTTGATTACAGCCCGCAGTGTCCGCTGAGGCGGAGTCTGAACGATTCCAGCGGTACTCAGATTGAATTTCAGCAGATAGTTCCTTTTTTCCGCCGTCTGAATAATAAAGAAATCGTCACCGGATACAATCCCTCTGCGCAGTGCGTCGTTCTCATAGTCAACATACAGCTGCCGGTTGAATATCATATTGTTGCCATTGGCTGTAAAACCCCGATTGTGCCCGATGGCACCAGCCATGACGATCTGGTGTGACATATATTCGATGGCTTGCATGTTCTGCCAAAGACACTCAAAGCCATTGCGATAGGTTCTCTGTTGAAAACGGGTAATCCCCGTCGCAACCCCCAAATTTTCCTCGATTAGAGCCGCATAACTGCGCAACCAGTCGGGATGGTGAACGCAATCAGCATCGGTGGTCAGGATAAAGGGACAAGTCAGCGTTTTGACCGCCTCAATCAGGGCATTTTTCTTCGGTGAAATCCCCGTCGGACACTGGACGATGGAAATGACTCGCAGATTGGGAACTGTCTTTTTCAATTCCTCCAAAATCTCGCCGGTTTTATCCTCCGAGCGATCGTTGACAACAACTATCTCATAGCGATCATCGGGATAATTCTGATTAGACAGAGAATGAACCGTGTTGCCGATATGCCTCTCTTCATTCCGGGCGGCGACGATCACCGCCAGAGGCGGATATTCATCAGACAGCCTGTTATTCGGTTTAACTTTCCGCAAACCCGTCAGAAAATAGAGGATAAATAACAGATAGATAACGGCTGAAATTCCAAGAATAATATTTACAATTAACATCAACTTCAATCCACTCCTATAACCGAGAGCACCGCCGTCACGTCATTAACAGGTTTGTTCAGTAGCATCGTTGGCAGTGAGCGAGGCACACTTTTTATATCCTCCGGGAGATTCAAATCTGCCTGATGCACACAATGAACCCAGCCCGCCGCCATAAGCCGGTGTCCCAGATATTCCTGCTCCGTTTGACCGGGTGTCGGTATCAGTAGCGCCGGTTTTCCCAAGGCAATCAACTCCATAATCGTCGAATAGCCCGCCCGGGCTACAATCAGTTCAGCATTGTTCATAACATCCGCCATTGCCGAACGGTTCAGATGCGGGTAGATGTCCAGTTGACCAACCCGGGTACTCTGCTGCATCGTCGAATCCGGCTTACCTAGTACAATGACCCAGTGTCCCGTCAGCGCCTTTGCTTGATCTAAAACCAGCCTTTCCAAAACCGTCCGCTGCGGTTCCGGTCCCGAGATCATCACCAGACCATCAATCGGATCGCTAACAGTCTGTTTCGCGATACTCGACAAAATCCCAATATAGCTCAGCCTCCTAGTACCTCGAAAAGCCCAGGGGTGTCCCAATTGACCAGTCAGATTTTCAGCCCCTTCAAAATCAGGAATAAAAACATGCCGAAAGCGTCGGAACATCAGCTGGTTGAATAAAACGCTGATAAACTCAAAGCAGTGGAGTATTTGCGGAAGGCGAAAACGCAGCTGGTGGGTCATCAGGAAGCTCGGAATATCTCTGGCAAAGACACCATAGCGGTTGTCGGAGAAAATCAGATCAATTTTATACAATTCAACTATTCGCTGCGTCTGCCGATTTTCCAGGATCAGGCGCACCAGAACCCGCGGTAGCTGTAACAACAGGTAGAGAAATAAAAAAACAGGATTCCGGCAATAGCAGACTCCGTAATCGGGGAAGTTAATTGCCGTACAATCCGGAAATTCCCGCCGTAACAGCTGCAAAGACCGCCCGGTGGCTGCCAGTATGACCTCATTATTGTTTTTCAACGCTCTGATAAGCGGAATAGAGCGTGTTGCATGACCCAACCCCCAGTTCAATACGGCAAATAGAATCCGTCTCTTTTTTTCTGCGCTTTTGTCCGTCAATAGAAATAATCCTGAATTAATCAGATTGAACCTGCATGTGAAGTTACGATTAAATCAAAAAACTTCAAAAACAGTTCTCCGCCTCTCCAAACTATTGTTTATCCATGTATCCATTTGTACTTTTAACCAGCAATTATGAAACCAGTTCTCCTAATCAACCCCTGGATCGCCGACTTCGCCGCCTATGACTTGTGGGCAAAACCGCTGGGCTTGCTGTATATCGGGAAGTTCCTGCGCCAGTATGGCTACGATCTTGAACTAATCGATCTAACCGACCGGCTGCGCTGGAGCGGTGACAAACCTTCAGAAAGTCGCGGGAAATACCCGAAAATCCCGATTCCCAAACCGTCTGCTGTTGCCCATGTGCCCCGCCGCTTCGGGCTCTACGGCGCCAGCCGGGAGCAGTTCGCCATGGCATTAAAAAACGTTACACCGCCAAAACTCATTTTGGTGACCTCACACATGACCTACTGGTATCCCGGAGTCCGGAAAACAGTAACCATTTTACGCGATACCTTTCCGGAGACGACAATCGTCTTGGGTGGCATCTACGCCAGCCTTTTCTCCGATCACGCCCGCCAAACCATCCGCCCCGACTATCTGATTACCGGCTACGGTGAGAAGCCGGTGCTGGAGCTGAGCGACCATCTCTGCGGCATCTCCCGTGACTATCATCAAGTTCCGGAACGCAACGATGCCGGCATTCCCCCATGGGATCTGTATCCCAATCTCAATGTCGCCCCAATTCTGACCTCCCGGGGCTGTCCCATGCACTGCAATTACTGCGCCACCCCTTTCCTGAATCCCCGGTTTTCTCAACGATCACCGGCAGATGTCGTGGCGGAGATCCAATACCTGAGCCGGGAACGCAACATCCGGGAATTTGCATTCTACGACGATGCCCTTTTTACCCACAAAGAGCGGCACATCAAGCCTATATTAAGGGAGCTGATCAGCCGGGATCTCAGCGTAAAATTTCACACACCCAACGGACTCTTTGCCCGGGAAATTGATGCCGAACTGGCGGAGCTGATGAAGGCAGCCGGCTTTGAAACCATTCGCCTGAGTTTGGAGTCCGTCATCCCTAAATGGCAAAAAACTTCGAGCCATAAAGTGTCCACCCGGGACTTCGAAAACGCCCTGATCTTCCTCGAAAAAGCCGGTTTCCAGCGGAAGGACATCGAGGTCTATATTATTATGGGGCTGCCAGGTCAGAGATATTCCGACGTTGAAACCACACTCCGCTATGTTTTCGAACAGGGAACAATCTCCCGGCTGGCTGCCTTTAGTCCGATCCCACACACCCCTTTCTGGCGGGTCGCCAGGGAGAGCGGCTGTGTTTCCGATGATATGGACCCGCTACTTACAAATAATACTATCTACCCCTGTGCCTCCCGCGATTTTCCTGTGGAAAAATTCCTTGAATTACGTCAACTTTCCAATGATTTGAATGCGAAAACCAGAACCAATATAGTGGATTGACAAATGGGAATGCTGAAAGCGGCACCACAGGCACTGCCTTTCGTGGCGATAATGTTCAACCGAAAAACGGATCTGGATCGTCTTCTAAAAATCCTTTCCGGTCGGCTGGGCGGCGTCATGTCGTCTGGTCCTGTTTATCGTGTTACCGATTTCACCGATTACTACGTCAAAGACTTTGGTAATCACCTGCAAAAGCAGTTTTTTGTTTTTCAAAATCCCGTTAGCCTTGAAGGATTTCACGAGATCAAGGTCTGGACCAATGATCTGGAATCTGATAGGACATCACCACAACCCAGTCGAATTGTAAATATCGATCCCGGCTATCTGGAGCCTTCAAAGCTGGTGCTCTTTTCCACAAAAAACTTTTCCCACCGGATCTACTGCGGCGCCGGGATTTACGCCGAGGTTACCATGCCGTTTGCACACGGCGATTTTATCTGCCTGCCCTGGACCTATGACGATTATTACTGGGTAAAAAACCGCCGGTTTTTAGCGGCTGTCCGGGCGGCTATGGTCAGACTGATTCGTAAAGGGAAATCATAAAAACGCCAGCGCTCTGACCGGTGCTCCCTCGGTATCTGTTTTTAATGGCAGAGCGCAAAACTCAAACATCTCATGTTGCGGCAGACTTTGCAGATTGCATAAATTTTCAACCGCCAGCCGCCCGGCACCAAGCCACCGCCGGTGAACCGGATAATCGGTCACTTCCGCATCCGCCGCATCAATGCTGGGAAAATCTACCCCAATACCAATCACGCTGGTCTCAAGAAGCCTCATAATCAACTCTTCTGAGAGAAATGGGTGCTTTGAAAAATAGCAAGGCTGAGCCCAATAGCGGTCAAAACCGCTCCGGATCAGAATCCAATCCGGCTCAAGCTGCTCAATCAAGGCTGATTCGTTCTTCGTCAGCTCGATTTTACCCGACGCCGACTCTGTTTTATCGAGACAGACCGCCTGCCCAAAAAAACGGCTGAGGGGATAATCCAGCAGCGTCAAGCCCTCCCGGAAAAAATGCGCCGGAGCGTCGATATGAGTCCCGTAATGTGATCCAATCCGGATGGTAGAGGTACGGATATTGTTTTTCACAGCGGAGCGGATTAACGGTTCCGGCAAATCCCCCGGATAGGTCGGCATTCCGGTTGCCAGCAGCTGGCTCAGATCGATGATTCTTTTCCGTAT
The DNA here is from genome assembly GCA_049975265.1 of Fidelibacterota bacterium. Taxonomy (GTDB): domain Bacteria; phylum Fidelibacterota; class UBA2242; order UBA2242; family UBA2242; genus B118-G9. The sequence continues at coordinate 125,291 of JBNGDF010000001.1, read as the reverse complement.
GCCTCTGCTGGTTTTACTTTCCATATCCAATTGTCTGGGCGAGGATGATATGCTGCGAGGGACGCAGTTTCATCGCAGCCGCCAGCGCTTCCCGGTCGACGCTGCCGCGTACCACGGTCGCCAGCCCTTCTGCTGCACAGTAGAGATAAACATTCTGGCTGATAAAACCGGTATCCGTGGCAGAATAAAACTTTCGTGATTCTTCGCTGCCTCTCAGGCGGTCGTAGTCCGCTACAAAGATGAGGTTAACCGGCGCCGTTCCGACGAAATCCTGTGTCCCGGTCATTCCGCGCAGGTCCGTTTTATCCAGCAAAACCAGGCGGTGTTCTTTGACATCGTACAGGTACAGACCCGCTTTCAGAGCGACATAGATATCAATTTCCTGAGCATTGCGGGCAGTCGGGGCGGTCCGTTTACCGCTCTCGGGGCGATTGATACCAGATGCCGCCCAGAGCAGATTAGACAGATGTTGCTTTGAAAGTTCCTTCTCTGAAAAAGAGCGTTCCGATTTACGATTTTGCAGAGTCTGATAGAGCGTAACGTCCTTCTGAAATTTCGGCGGCGGCAGCCCAATGTCCTGCGCACCAATTGGCGCCGTCAGCCCAACCATCAAAGAAAAAATCATAAATGACACTCCTGTTTTTCCCATCGCTACTCCCAAATTTAAGTTAATTACTATGAAAGACCCGGCGCTGAGCCATCCGGAGCTGCGCATACAGCTCCCGGGCAGTCTCCTGAATCAGCCGCCGGTATTGAAACAGGATTTTGAGCATACCTAAAACAGCCAACAGCTCACCGGCAAAAAAGAGAAACCAGTTAAAATCCTCCGGTACATAATCATAGACGATTTGTAAAAAATCCCGGTTTTCCGCCAGAAGGAAAAATTGCGGTAAAAATCCGTTCCGGATAATCAGCGCCGCATAATTCCAGATAAAACTGATAAATATCAAGCCACAGCCTGCCATCAGCAGTAACCACTCGTCGGCTTTCAACACCAGCGGACCATCCAATTCATCCAGCAGAATCAGATTAATCCCGATCCAGATCATGGATAGCGAAACCAGAACCGGCGCAATCACCGGACCGAGCCAGGGGAGTGGAATTAGAAACAGCACGTCCCAGGTCAGCAGCGAATCAGGCCAGTCCAGAAAAAGTTTCAGCGCCACATAATAAAAAATATCCCAGACGCCGAAACTGATCAGAAAATAAGCCAGGCGTTGAATCCCCTTCTTGCCTGCTAAAAACCCGATCGAAACCAGCATAATCAGCGTCGCTATCTCCCGGACCAGTTCCACAAGATACATTTGCGGAGAGACGGGACTCATGGGAAACACAAAGCCGCCGGGATAGTAGATTTTCCGCAGATACACCACCACAATCGCCTCCAGAAAACCCATGGCAATGCTGAAAACTCCGACCCAGAAAAGGGTCGTAATTACTTTTCCGGAATCAATTGATACGCGTTCATCATTCATTCGATTTTACCCACCGCCCCAAAAGTCGCTTGCAACATTCAGGCTTTACAATTCATCACACCGGATTGGGGATATCAACAAATTCTACCTGAAGTTGAAATGTTTCCGCCAGATGATCCCCCAGCGCCTGAATACCGAATCGTTCGGTGGCATAATGCCCGGCAGCTACAAAATGAATCCGCTCCTCCCGGGCAAGATGCATGACAAACTCCGAGGCTTCACCGGTAATGTACATATCCAGACCCGCCAGAACCGCCTGGTTCGTCTCCTTCTGACCACCGCCGGAAATAATCCCGATCCGCTCTATCCGCTCCGGTCCGTAGGGAAAAATCAGTGCGTCCCGGTTGATCTCACGTCGGATCCTCTGCTCCACTTCCGCACGGGTAATCCCCCCGGCATCCGCCTGAACACCCAGGAAATTACCCTTGTGTTCCCCAAACGGTTCCCGGTTTCTCAACCCCAGCCGCCCGGCAATCTGAGCAGCATTGCCGAACTTCAAATGAGCGTCCAGCGGCAGGTGATAGGCAATCAGATTCAGGTCATGCTCCAGTAACAATTTAACCCGCTGTCTGTACCCGCCCCGGTACAGCGGGCGTTCATGATTCCAGATAATTCCATGATGAACCAGAAGGGTATCGGCACGCAATTCGATCGCCTTTTCGAACAGTGCAACCGAGGCACTCACGGCGGTAACCACCTTTTTGACAGCGGGCTGCCCTTCGACCTGCAGACCATTGGGCCCGTAGTCAGAGAAACGGGCAGTTTCCAGCAATTCATCCAGATATGTTACCAATTCAGCACAATGCATAAATGTCCTCCAAACATAGCAAAGCGGCTTGAAAATAAATATACAAAAGCCCATAAAAAATGAAAAGCTTTCCTCTATTTTCAATCTGTTTTCAAATGGTTAAATTACTTACATTAATTGCCATGAATAGAAACTGACACAACCAATCAACAAGAGTACTGACCAACCAGACTCGGGAGCCCGCTGATTTATGGACGAAAAACCAAATATTGAATCAACTGTCAACCGGGACGATGAAATCCTGGGCAGAATCCGTCGCCAGATACAGGAAGCGGAAACACTGATTGAAGCGATGAAATCCAAATTACCCAACAACTCTCAACCAAATGAATAATCACCAGGAAAAAGACCCGGCTAAGTCAGCCACCATGTTTAAAATTGTGGATAGTCTCGACGACTTGATTAAGGTATTTATTGTCCGCGGTATCGTGTTCATCGACGAGCAAAAAGTGCCTTATCGGATCGAAATGGATGAACACGAACTCAGTGCCCTGCATATTCTGGGTGAATTGGACGGTGAACCGATCGCCGCCGGACGCCTGCGGTTCCTGGGAGAGTGGGCAAAACTAGAACGGATCGCCGTTCGTAATGAGCACCGTAATCAGGGCTACGGTCACGCCATCGTGGATTACATGCTGGACGTCGCCCGTACAAAAGGGTACCACAAATTCAAAATGCACGCCCAGGCGTATCTGTGCGATTTCTACACCCGGCACGGTTTTCAGGTTCAGGGAGAGCTGTTTAAAGAGGCGGATATTGACCATTATCTGATGGTTCGGGAAGATAAGAGCCGCTGACAACAAAAACAGTCGGCTGAATATCTTATCCAAAGAACACAACCATATGACCGCTACCGACAATCATAAAAAACCTTCGTTTTTCCGGGATCTGCTGAACCGGCGCTTTCCCCAGATACTGTTCATCTATCTGGGGATCTGCTGGACAATTCTGGAATTCGTCAGCTGGATTGTAGAGCATTACAAAATCTCGCCTCATCTGACCGATCTGAGCTTTATCACACTGATTTCACTGTTGCCGACAGTGGGTATGCTCGCCTATTTTCACGGACGCCCGGGGCGCGACCATTGGACCAGAACCGAAAAGATAGGCATCCCCATCAATCTGCTGCTGACCGGATGCCTGCTCTTTTTCCTGCTGAGCGGCAAAGAGTTGGGCTCGGCAACCACACAGCGGTTGATGTCGTAGATGAAACCGGACAGACCGTGCGGCGGGAGATCCCGAAGCAAAATCTGACCAAGCGCTTGGCGATTTTCTTTTTTGAAAACGAAGAACGCAATCCCGACCTGGATTGGCTCCAGTTCGCCTTTATGACCGGTTGTCACTACGACCTGAATCAGGATCCGGTTTTCTCCGTCTATTCCGGTTACGACGACATTATTTATCAAAAAATCTCCGGCGCCGGCTTTGGTAACGTCATCGGTGTACCCATGGCGCTGGAGCAGAAAATTGCCCGCGAAGTGGAACGCGAATACTTTCTGGGCGGCAGCTACTGCCGGCGGAATGACACCCTGTTCGTCAAAACCTTTCTCTATGAAACCGCCCGGGGTAAAATGATCGCCGAAAATTCCTTTCAGAATACCGATATTTTCACAATCATTGATCAGATCAATGACCGGCTGAAGCAGGACCTGAATATTCCCACCTGGCATCTGGAGACTGTACCCGATCTGCCCGTTTCTGAAATCATGACCGCGTCAACGGAGGCTTATCGCCAGTATATTCTCGGTTCCAACCAGCTTAACCTGGAAAACGATGTCCGGACCGCCCGGCGGCATTCTGAGAAAGCGGTCCACGCCGACCCGACTTTCGCCCTGGCTTATTGGGCGCTGTACCAGTTGTACATCAATCTGAATTCCTATGACCAGGCGATCGAAGCGCTCAATACGACCATGCGCTATATTTATAAATTCCCGGAAGCGATCCAGTTCGCCATTAAGGAGGAATTTTATCTGGTCTCCGAAGACCCCGAAAAACGAATAGCGGTGCTGGATATGTGGGTTCAGCTCTATCCTGATGACATTCGGGGACACTTCCGCCGGGCTCAGGAATATTTTAAACAGTTCAAAATTGACGCCGCCATTGCGGAATTCAATCAAATCCTTGCGCTGGACCCTGCCCGCCGGTACTACTACCGCTATATCGGTAACGCCTACCTGTCCAAGGGCGATTTTGAGAATGCCCTGAAATACTTCAACCAGTACCAACAGGCTTTTCCTAAAGATTACCGCTCCTTCCTATCCCTGGGCGACCTGTTTCTGGCTATGGGCAAATATGCCAAAGCCCGCGATTTTTATATAGACGCCCAGCTGCTGGAACCCAATGAAGTTTCCATTTTAATCAACCTGGCAAACGTAGAGCGGCGGCAGGGCAATTTTTCGGCTGCATATAATCAATTGCAAAGCGCCGCCGCGCTGGCAAAAACTCCGGCAGACCGAGCTGCTCTCTTCAATGCTTACGGCGAGTATCTTTATCAGCGGGGAGAGATTCGCCAGGCTTTGGAATATTCCATCCGGCAATATCGGGAATCGGCAAAATTCCTGAAACCACTGGATGCAATGATGAACCGGATGAGCAACGCCCGCTTCGAACTTTACGTGATGCTGAACCGGGAAGATCAGGCTCTCGAGCAGCTGAATCACTATCGCAAGACCATCCCAAAGCCCTGGTCCCGCTGGATATCGCTGGGTGAACTCCAAATCGCCTGTGAAAAGGAAGACACAGCCGCCATCCGGGAAAACATCGATCGGGTGGCGGAAACGCTGAAAATATTCGGTGAGCTTGCCCGATCCGATATAACTCACAGCGCCCGGGGCAGGCTGTTCGAAATCGGTGGTGATTATTTGAATGCCATTCTTGAATATCAGCAGGCATACCAGTATTCACCACTGGACGTCACGATTCTGACAAAAATCGCCCGCTGCTACCGACAAACCGGCAATTACCCCAAGGCTCAAATATTGCTGGAAAAGGTCCTGAGCGTTTTACCGATGCACGCCGAAACCCATCTGGAAATGGCTAAAATTTACCAACTGGAAGAAAATCCCGACAAAGTCCGGGAACATATGACCATTGTATTCCAGGTCTGGGAAAACGCCGACCCCGAGTACCCGCCCTGCCGGGAAGCCCGCCGGCTTCTGAATCTACTCTCCTGATCCAATACAAAACGCCCCCTGAATTTCCAGGTGATGCTCTTCAAGTTTGCCCGCGAATACCTACTTTACAATATTCGGTCTCTCCAGACCGTAGCTCTTTTTCTTATCTTCTGCTTTCAACATAAAAGACAGAATGATCGCCAGCGCGCTGCAGGCAATGAAGATCAGCCAGGTGGTAGCATACTGATACCTCACATTCTCACCGGCATACTTGGCGGCGGCAACACCCGGATTGGTTTTATCCAGCACAACGCCCAGCAGAAAGGGAATGCCCATCAGCCCCCAGTTCTGGACCCAGAAAATTACCGCATAGGCGGTGCCCAGACGTTTTTCCGGGATAATCTTGGGAACCGAAGGCCACATCGCCGACGGTACCAGTGAAAAGGCAATTCCCAGTATAATCACCATAACCACCGCCAGTGCCACGCTGGTCAAGCCCGGAATCCACAGAATCACGTGCACCGCCAATAGCATCAGCGATCCGAGAATCATAATACTGGCGCCTTTGCCGATATGGTCGTACACACTCCCGAAAACCGGTGTCAGAAACAGCGTCCCAAAGGGCACCAAGCTGGGAATCAAGCCGGCATGCTCTTCGCTAATCCCGAATTTATTGACCATTAAATCCGGTCCATATTTGTAAAAGGGAAATACCGCCGAGTAAAACAGCACACACAGCAGCGCAATATACCAAAAACCGCGGTTGGTAATAATCTTGCCGATATCCCGGACCCGGAATGGTTCCTCTTCCAGATCAATCTCAATCTGGCGATCCAGCTTCCGATCCATAAAATTATAAATGATAAAAGTAATCAGACCAATGCATAGCAGCACCGCTCCCAGCAGAACCGGGGCGGCGACATTAAACGCCTTGGCAATATAGGGACAGAAAGCCAGGGCGCCGAAGCTCCCCAGCCGCGCCAGCGCTACCTGAAGCCCCATCGCCAGGGCGATCTCCTTGCCCTTGAACCACTTAACGATCACCTTCGACACAGTGATACCGGCGGTTTCAACGCCTACTCCGAAAATGGCAAACCCCACCGCCGCCAGCCACATGGAGGTCCTGACACCCAGGCTGGCCGCAAAGGCAATCCCGCAATACTTCAGCAGGGCACCGATCACCATCACCAGCGCCGAACTGATTGCCGTAAAACGGATGCCCATCTTGTCCAGTACAAGCCCGCCGAAAATCAGCATCAGCAGGAATACATTAAACCAGCCATACGCACTGGTAACCGTTCCGTAAGCCGTGCTGTCCCATCCCAGCTGCGCCTCCAGCATCGGTTTCAGGGGGGAGATGACCTCCGTAAAAAAATAGCCGAACATCATCGTAAAAGAGACGATGAAAAGCGCCAGCCAGCGCATCGCCTTGCTCTCTCTCAATGTCTCCTGAATCTCTGTTACCATAAAATTCCCTTTTTGTTAAAATCAGATACGAATCTTCGGACGTAATCTACAGAATCCGCGTCAAATATTAAAAACTATTGTCGCTCCGCTATTGTCTATCCTTCAGATTATTCATAAATTCAGGCGATTTTTGTCAATTAAACGAAAAGGAGAATATAACAATGGCTTACAAAATTACAGAAGATTGCATCTCATGCGGTGCCTGTGAATCCGAATGTCCGGAAGGTGCTATCAGTGAAGGCGACACTATCTATGTAATTAATTCAGATAAGTGCACCGACTGCGGCAGCTGTGTCGAAGTTTGTCCAAGCGAAGCCATTACGCCAGCGTAAAAGTCACAGCCCGATCCGGCAGGTATCACCGGTCGGGCTATTCTTTTTACATTTTTAAGAAAATCCGATGAGAAAAAACATTTATCCCTTACTGTCAACTCTTGCACTGCTGTCAATTCTCCTTTCCGCCTGCCGGTCGCCCTCTGAAAGACCTTCCGTCAAAACCGGGCTCGATGTAGTTCGGGACAATCAATTTAAAATGTTCGCCGGTAAGCGGATCGGTGTTATCTGCAATCATACCGCCTGCGACAGCGAGGGTCGACATCTTGTTGACCTGATATCCGGGAATGGAAACTGTCAGCTGGTGGCGATTTTCGGACCGGAGCACGGCTTCCGGGGCATGCACGCCGACGGCAGCATTATCGAAAATCAGACCGAACCAAAAACCGGCGCCATAATTTACAGCCTCTACGGAAGCGTCCGCCAGCCAACCGCCGAAATGTTAAAGGAGGTTGACATTTTGGTTTACGACATTCAGGACGTAGGCGCCCGGTTTTACACCTACATCACTACCCTGTCAATGGCGATGGAAAGTGCCGCAAAGAACGGTATTCCCTTCGTGGTACTCGATCGCCCGAATCCCATCCGGGGCGATGTTACCGAGGGACCTGTTCTCGACATGAATTTTCAGTCCTTCGTCGGTCCACACCCGATTCCCATCCGATACGGTTTAACCATTGGTGAACTGGCTCAGTGGATCAACGGTGAAATTTTCAGCAAACAGAATTTCAATGTTGACCTCACCGTCATTAAAGCCGAGGGCTGGAAGCGCTCACTGTGGTATGATCAAACCGGGCTCCCCTGGATTGCGCCCTCACCCAATATGCCAACCCTGGAAACGGCTGTCGTCTATCCCGGCTTCTGCCTGCTGGAGGGAACCAATCTCTCTGAAGGACGCGGCACCGATGCACCGTTTCTGCAATTTGGCGCACCCTGGATAGACGCCGAACACTATGCCGCAGAACTAAACAACCTGCAACTGCCGGGACTCCGGTTCGAGCCGGTTCGCTTTACGCCTGTTTCAATTCCCAATGTCGCCGTCAATCCCAAATACGAGAATCAGCCATGCGGTGGTGTGAAAACGATCATCTCCGATCGCGACCGCCTCCGCTCCGTGGAAGCGATGCTGACGATTTTGGAAACAACCCGGAATATATATCCAAATCACTTCGACCTCCGAGAAACCATCGACCGCCTTTATGGCAATGACCAATTAAGGAAATCTCTCACCGAACACACTGCGGTTCAAAACCTTATTTCCCGGTGGCAGAGCGATCTGGAAAAATTTACCGCTCGCTCCAGAGATTACTATATCTACGATTAGCCCCCGGTGATCGATCCCCCAGGGGGATGATAGTTCATGCTGCCTTTACTAAACGAAATTCCCCGCCTCGCCGATCAGCTTTCTCAAAAACGAACCATCTGCCTGTTGTTCAATTTTGACGAAATCGAAAAATCCCGGATTCACACGACTGTTTTTCTTGATCAGCTCATCGGTCTCAGCCGACCGCCGGCTGTCTACGCCGGAATTATCAGCCAGAAATCGCCACAGACCCTACCATCAGAAGCTCTTCATCATCTGATCAACGCCGGCAGCAACGGTTTTGAGATTGACGGTCCTAATTTTTCCTGGAAATTTCCCCAGCTCGGAATGATTTATCATCAACTGGAGCAACTGAAAACATCCCTCGCTCTGGAAATCGGCCCCGGCTGGGCGGAAAAACATGTCTCCCTGAATGGCACGATGTTAACAATCGCCGATCTTCCCGGCGATTCCTTTCAACAAAACCGGCTCATGCCGCTAATCCGCCGCGAACTCAGTGATTCGTTTCTGCAGGCAGTGCATCTGCCGGAACAGATCCGGATTTACCCCGCCAAACCGTGGAACAAGTGCATGATAGTCCGCAAAATCGTGGACCTGCTGCCCCGTCTGAAAGGTCTGCATCCCCTTGTATTATATTTTGGTGCCGATGTCAGCGACGAGGTGGCTTTTCGTGAAGTGAACCTTTACGGATATTCCATCCTGTTAAGAGAAAACATCGGTCGGAAAACCGAAGCCCGTTACTATCTGGGAAGCAACCGGGAATTAAACCGAATTCTGATCTGGTTTAATGCTCTGTAACTTTACGAGGATCTATTTTTCGTCTGAATACAACAATCCCGCAATTTCCAGGGTGAAGTGGGTTGACCCGAAAAGGGAAAATTGCGGGACCGGATTTTAATTTACAATACTGACGGTCTTCTTATCGCGACCTTTGCGTTCAAAGGATACCACACCATCTACTTTCGCAAACAGGGTGTCGTCATTGCCTCGCCCGACATTATTTCCGGGGTGAATACGGGTGCCTCGCTGACGGACGATAATCGAACCGGCGCTGACAAATTCACCTCCGTAGCGCTTGACCCCCAGCCGCTTGGACTGGCTGTCGCGACCGTTTTTTGAACTTCCTACACCTTTTTTATGTGCCATGGTATATCGCTCCTATTCATTCGCTGCTGCGGTCTCGGTCTTCTTTTCTGGCGTGGTGGCTGCTTTCGATTTTACACTCTGCTTTTTCACGGCTTTCACCTCTTTTACTTCAAGCAGCGTGTACGGCTGGCGATGACCCTTTTTCACCTTATAGCCTTTACGGCGTTTTTTCTTGAATACAATCACTTTGGGTAACCGCGGCTGGGCAACCACGATGGTGGAAATTTTTAGATCCTTGACCGTCGGATTGCCGATTTTGACCTCATCGCCGTTTCGATAATACAAAATCGAATCGGCAACATATTCCTGTCCCTCTTCGAGGCTTAGTCTGGGAACCGCCACTTTTTTACCCGATTCAAGAACAACCTGATCGCCGGCGATTTCGGCAATTGCATACATTTCACTTTTCATACTTTTCTCTAAAAATTGAATGTCAATACGGCCTGCAAATTTAGATAATCCCGCAAGATTTGTCAAGTTTAATATTGGTCGGTGATGTCTTCTCCGGTTTTTGCCAGATAGACCCGGAAGTCATCCACCGCAACAGAAGTATCTTCCACAATCTTGATTTTCAAGAAGTTTCTCCACTGAATCTTCCGCATGACATTATTGGTGGATTTCTGCAGATATTCAACCATCTCCGGATGCAGATGTATCGCCAGACGTTTTGCTTTGGAGCTGACCTTGAACCGTCGAAACCACCCTTCGATTTTCGTCACAACCGATTCCTTCGATGAAATCCGCCCGGAGCCATGACAGAGCGGACATTCCTCGCTGACACTGTAGAGCAGATTGACGCGGGTCCGCTGGCGGGTCATCTCGAGAAGTCCAAAATTGGATATTGGTGACAGCGCCACCCGGGCTCGATCCTGATAAAGTGCCCGCTTGAGCTCGTGATACACTTTTTGCCGGTTATCATCCTCTTCCATATCAATATAATCAATCACGATCAGACCGCCGATATCGCGCAGCCGCAACTGCCGCGCAATCTCCTTGCTCGCTTCCAGATTGATTTTCAAAGAGTTTCTCTCGTGGTCTTTCTTCCCGATAAACTTCCCACTGTTGACATCGATGGTGGTCATGGCTTCGGTGTGTTCAATGACGATGAAACCGCCGCTCTTCAGCCAGACCTTTTTATTCAGCGATTTTTCAAACTCTTTCTCCACCTTATATTCATAAAACAGCGGATTGCGCGATTTATGATAGGTGATCTTCTTGACAAATTGTGGGGACACACTCTTGATATAGGCATAGAGCTTTTTATACAGCGACTTGGAATCCACAATAATCTGATCGATATCCGGAGTCAACAAATCGCGAATCACCATGGAGGTGATCTCCATATCCCGATAGACGCAAACCGGCGCCGGATCACTTTTGACCCGGCTTTCCAGCTGGTTCCATTTCTGCAGCAGGTCATTCAGATCGTTCTTAATGACCTTTTCATCCTGTCCTTCCGCAACGGTACGAATGATCAGCCCGAAATTTTTCGGCTTCAGATCATAAACAATTCGTCGTAGCCGCTTCTTTTCATCCCGATGGGTAATTTTTTTCGATATTCCGATATACTCTTCGTTGGGAACCAAAACCAGAAACCGTCCCGGAATCGACAAATCGGTGGTAACCCGCGGTCCTTTCTGGGCAAAGGGTTCCTTGATGACCTGCACCAGAATATCCTGGTCTTTTTTCAGTCCGATGCTATTATTGGAACGCGGTTTTTTACGACGGGTTCGGGTGGCTGTTTCGTCATCGCCGTCGCGCACAATACTTTCGATCATGGCACCGACACTGTCCGGATCATCAATTTCCGAAAAGGGCAAAAAGGCATTGTAATGGTAGCCGATATCAACGAACGCCGCCTGAATCGCCTCAATTACGTTTTCAACCTTCCCTTTATAAATGTTGCCGACCATCCGGTAATGTTCCGGCTTTTCGACAAAAAATTCGACCAGATCACCATCTTCCAGAATGGCGATCCGGGTCTCTTTACTGGTTTCACTGATTAAAATCTGTTTTTTCATAATCCATTTTACCTGTTTTTAATTTTCCAAATAGGTTTTCGACCGGCAAATCACCGGTCTCTGAAATATTGACAATTCCGGCAATAACTCCTCCGGTCGCACCGTTCGACCGTCAATCACCCGGGTGGATATCCGCAACTGCCGCAAATCTACGCGGGTAATAGTGTCAATAAAGGGACGAACATTTATGCAACGTACATCTTGCCGCCGCCGTCTTTCGATGTTAATCTCTTCGCCCTCCAGCAGCTGTTGAATAGAGAAATCGATCACCTCCGGCAGTGCTTTGAAAAAGCGCAGCTCGTACACAAAACCGGTGGTGGCAGCAAAAATGGAACGCCCTTTTGAAACAACATTCAATGACTTGACTCCGATCCCTTCCGGGAGAGCCTGATTGATCTCTGTCACCGAAATATTCAGCCCGTCCGGCGCTGTAACATCCAGATACTCATCATCAGAAGCGTAGCCCAGCGGCAAAGGAAAGCCGGCTGCTATTTTCGGACGGCGATTGAATCCTTCGGTATACGCCAGCCTCCAGCCGACCCGTCGAAAAGCCTGTCGAAACATGCGCAGTGTATCCAGGTGGGCGATGAAACGGGCAGGTCCCTGCTTATAATAATTTATGCGGTGTCGCAGGTTGGTCTGCTTCTGCTCCAAATCATCCCGTTTACCCGGGGTCCTGACCGGCGGGACCTCTTCCTCCGGCGCCAATTTCATCAACAAGGATTTGAAGTCACAGACCCCACAGTCGATACATCCGTTCCGACAGTCAGGAGAGGTTTCTGCCCGATAGGCTTTTGCACATTCGTTTGCCAGAAATTGCCTGGTCACCCGGGCATCGATGATATCCCACGGCAGCGCTTCGTCGACCGACCGGCGTCCCGTAAAATCCGCCGGCTCCAACCCCTGCTCCCGAAAAGCCTCCATCCAAACAGAGGGTTTGAATAACTCCCGCCATGAGTCGAATTTCGCACCCTTTTCCCAGGCACGGTAAATAACCTGAGTCATCCGGCAATCTCCTCGCGAAATGGCACCCTCCAGCAGAGAATAAAATGGGTCACGCACCATGATTTTGATCCTTTTAAAGGGCGCCAGACCCTGTTTGATACGGTCAATTTTCCGCTGAATCTTCTCCGGCGAATCCTGTGCCTCCCACTGAAAAGGGGTAAAGGGCTTGGGAATAAATGTCGATAGCGTAATATTAATGGAGAGGCGCCGGTTTCCCTGTTCATAAACAAGCCTGGTTAATCGGACGATCTCATCAATATCGCTATCCCGTTCCAGCGGCAATCCCAGCATGAAATAGAGCTTTACCAGCCGCCAGCCGTACTGAATTGCCAACTTTACGGATTGAATCAAATCCTCTTCCGTCACACTCTTATTGATCACCCGGCGCAGATATTCCGAACCGGCTTCCGGTGCGAAGGTCAGACCGGATTTCCGCGTAATTCTGGCAACCACCGCCAAAGATCTGGAGAAACTGTCCAACCGCAAAGAGGGGAGCGACAGGGAGATGCGCTCATTTTCCAGTAGCTCCGCCAGTTCCGCTACCAGACCCTCAATCTGACTGTAATCGGATGATGATAACGACAGCAGGGAAACACCATCATAGCCGGTCTGCTGCAGCGATGCCTCAATTTGCTGCTGCAGAGCCTGCAGTTTTCGTTCCCGCACCGGGCGATAGATCATTCCCGCCTGGCAAAATCGACAGCCCTGAGTGCAGCCCCGCATAATCTCGGTGACCAGACGATCCTGTGCAATTTCCACCACCGGAATCAGTGGTTTTACAGGAAAATATTCGGAACGGAGGGCAGGTATTCTCCGGGCGGTTATTCTTTGCGGAATAGCAGGATCGTCGGAGACGGGCAAACCAAAATTTACCCCGGGGGTCTTCTCTCGCCAGTAGGCGTGGGGATAATACAGCCCGGAAAATTTCAAGACCGCCGCCCGCATTGTTTCATCCCGGGCGAAACCCATCCGCCTCCGACCGGTTAAAAAACGCAGCAGCGGAACCGCCAGCTCTTCACCGTCTCCGAGCACGAACAGATCGATAAAATCTGCCAGCGGCTCCGGGTTGTAGGCGCCGCTGCCCCCGGCGATGACTATCGGATCGCTATCTGAGCGCAGAGACGATTGCACAGGAACCTGTGCCAGATCGAGAATGTTCAGCACATTCGTAAAGGTCATCTCGTAGGGAAGTGTGAATCCCAGCACGTCAAAAGATTTCAGCGGTACCTTTGACTCCAACCCGTAAAGCGCCAGACAATTTTTCCGTAATTTCTCTTCAAAATCCACCCAAGGGGCATAAGCCCGGTCGGCAATGACATCACTTTCCCGATTCAACAGATGATAAAGAATCTGAAATCCGTAATACGACATACCCACGTCATACAGATCGGGATAGATTAGCGCAATACTTGCCTTATCTTTGTTGAACTCTTTGCGATACGCATTTATCTCACCGCCGGTATACCGACCGGGTTTTTCTACCGTCGGAAGGATTTCATGCTCAATAAATGAGTAGCAGTTCTCAGCCTGCTTTTCTAAAACCAGTTTCTCTCCTAACTAGAGAAAATTTTATGATCACCCGCTCGTTTTCCCGCTTCGACATCGAGCGGGGTATTACCTGGCGAATATTAGTTAAAAAAATTGTGTTTATCAAATTGAATGTTTAAACCGGTGATTCGCCCTCCAGTCCGATATCGGCAGCCACCGTTCTCAGTGCCTCAATCACCCTCTGAATGTGCTCGGTCTCATCCACCCCCAGCCCGGCGATTCCCTGCGCTATTTCCTCGCGATTCACTTTAGCAGCAAATGTGCGGGTTTTAAATTTTTTCTTCACCGACTTCGGTTTGACGTCATGGATGCTTTTCGACGGTCGCACCAGGGCAACAGCCATTATAAAACCAGCCAACTCATCCACAGCGAAAAGGGTTTTCGCCAAAAGAGTATCCCGGGGCACTCCGGTGTAACTGGCATGTCCCATGATCGCCCGGCGCAGCTCTTCCGGGTAGCCCTCTTTTTCCAGGATTTCATTTCCGCGGTACGGATGATTCTGCTCATCCGGATAGGCTTCGTAATCAAAATCATGCAGAAGTCCGGTGATCCCCCAATATTCTTCATCTTCATGAAAATAGCGGGCATAATGGCGCATCGCCGCTTCGACAGCCAAAGCGTGGCGAATCAGACTCTCTGTCTTGGTGTATTGCGTCAACAAATTCCAGGCTTTTTCCCGATCCATAATATCTCAACCTTCTGTCGTTACAAATTGAATATTGCGCGCGTTTAAGTAGTCCAAAATAAACCTCATATTTGCGGCATCTTCACCGATAAATTCCGGCGGACAAATCCCAGCTTGCCGGACTTGACCATCAAGCATCAGATTGGCGACAGCGGTACAGGTATAGCCGGTGGTGCGCGCCATGGAGGACTGACCCGTCACCGGATCATACCGGTCCAACAGATTAAACGTCACTGTTTTATCCCAATTCTCCGAGCGCCCACGGATCACAATCCGCATAATCGTCAGTTCCGCCTCCTCCGGCTGCAGTTGCCACTCCCGGAACAACAGTTGCGACGTCAGCGCCAACGGAACAACTTTTTTTCCGTTTATACCAATCTCTTTATCTGAAAAAAATCCAAGCCGCTTCAACAGCTGAATCTTTTCAATATGTCCGGGATATCGCAGAGTTTTCTCCAGCATATTGGGCACCTTCATCGTTCGCAGCAGGCTCCGCAATCCGTCCGTATTAAACGCCTCAAGGGTCCCGACTCCACCAACATCAATCCATTCCGGATCGGTAAGTGCCTCCTTAACGATCACCTGCCCGTTTCTAACAAACCGGGCGGGGCGAAGGTACTCCTCAATGACATCCGCCGGCGAGAATGGCGCTTTGTATTCGAAGGGCAACCGCCGTTCCACCGGCAGACCTCCGACATAACATACAAAATCGCTTACCTCCATCCGCCGATTGTAATACCCCAAAAGGAGATTGCTCAGACCTGGAGCAACACCGCAATCCACCACTGCGGTCACGTTTTTCGCACGGGCAAATTGATCCAGTTCAAAAGCATCTTCCGGGAAAAAGGAAATATCCACCACATTCCTGCCTGCCACGATAATCCGCTTCAGCGTTTCGAAGCCCATGGCTCCGGGGACCGCCGAAATGACCAGATCGGCACCGGTGAGGATCCCGGCAACCTCTTTCTCCAGGGTCAAATCTGCCTGTACTAACGATATATCCGATACCCCTCTAAGTCTATCGAGATTTTCATTTCTAATGTCCACAACCGTGACATTCGCGCGCCGTCTCATATCCAGGGCAATCGCCCGCCCTACCATTCCGGCGCCTAACACAACCACCTTCGCCATTCTACAAAACCTTTTGAAAAGAAATTTTTTCGTTCATATCACTACTTTCCGCCGATCAACCCGATTTATGTGAAAAGATTTTGTTCCCTCAATCAAATGAATTTGAACATAATGTTCAATATGAAGAGACCGTAGATGAATAACAAAATGAGTCCCTCAAGACGAGAGAGACGTCGCCCGACAAATAAAAACACCGAAAACAGCACCGTCACGAACAGCATCAGAACATTTTCAAAACGAATCACGCCGGGATAAATCCCCAGCGGACGAATCATCGGCACAACACCCAGCACAAATGCGGTGTTAAACAGATTGCTGCCGATGATATTACCGATGGAAATTTCATCCTCCCCTTTAATCACTGCCAAAACACTGGTAAACAACTCCGGCAGCGAGGTCCCAATCGCTACAACGGTCAGGCCGATCACCACTTCAGAAATGCCAAAGGCCCGCGCCAGTCCGATCGCACCCCGGACCGTCAATTGACCACCGATGACAAGTCCGCCGATCCCGAAAATCGAGTACAGCATATTCTTCAGTAAATGCCCATTTTCCATGGGAACCAATTCTACATCCGCTCCTTCACGAACCTTCCGATTGGCGATGATAAATATCATATAGACAAGAAATAACACAATCATGATCGCGCCTTCAAAGCCCCTCAGTAATCCGTCCATACAAAAAACCACAAACAGCAGCGTAATGATCAATAGTACCGGCAGCTCCAGTATAAAAATTCGCCGCTTGGCGGCAATGGGTCTAATTACCGACGCCAGACCCAGCACCAGAAGTATGTTGGCCAGATTACTGCCAACAATGTTTCCTACACTGACACCGTGAACATTCTCCACCGCCGCAAACAGGCTGACCACAAATTCAGGCATTGACGTCCCGAGGGCAACGATCGTCAGACCAACCACAATTTTTTTAACACCAAAAGAGACCGCAATGGAAGAACTGCCCCGGACCAAAAAATTCGCACCATAGTAAAGCAGTACAAAGCCGGCTAGAAAATAGAGAATATACATACCAGTTCAATTACCCAGAATACCCGATTCCGCAATTCGTTACTTATCGCCCGCTCAATCTGGACCCGAGCAGATCGATCTTTTCACGCACAGACTGAACATCCGGATGGTTCGCCGAAAGAGATTTCCTGAGGACAGCAAGGGCTCGTTTGTAGTAAAACAGAGCCCGTTGATAGTTACCCAAAGAGCTGTAAAAATCCGCCATATTGGCGAAGGCACGTCCCAAATTGGGATGGTCTGCCGCCATCTTCCGTTCGGTAAATGCGATGCACTTCCAATATAACTGTTCTGCGGCGGTGTATTCGTTCTGTTTTGCCTTTATTTCTGCCAACTGCGTTAAGTACACAGCCTCACGGAAACATAGCGGCTCCGGCTGATGCCGGACGATCCCAATCAATTTCCGGAGCAGCATTTCCGATTTTTCGTATTCTCCACCGGTCAGATAAAGCGTCGTCAGGTTTTCAAGGGTGGTAATTAATTCAGGGCTGCTTTCACCAAAAATGGACGCTTTAATATCAAGGGAGCGCGAGTATAATCTCTCCGCCGTCTTACGCTGATCCAGCAGGTCATAAATCCAGGCAAGATTGTTCAGGGTCTTTGCGGTTTCAATATGCTGATCACCAAACGTGTCCCGGGAATATTCATAAGATTCTTCCGCCACCCAGCGGGCAGTCTCAAAGTCGCCTGTTTTGACGAGTTCCACAACCTTGCGATCGTACCCGAGCAGAAGATTAGCTGATTTTTGCTTTTCCCGTATCATAACGTAAATCTATCGAAACCTGAGACACTATGCAATCGACAAAGTAGTACAATATTGAAAATATATCAATAAAACCGTTCAAATTTACCTTTTCCTGTTGTATTTTCAGACATGCAGAAAAAGATGGGTCGGGACAACGAACATCTGAATCAAAATGAAATCGCCGCCATTTTAAACGGCTCTTTGGTTTTAAAGAAAGAGCGCGCCTGTTTCCGGCACTGGAAAAGTTGCCCGGAATGCCGTGTGCGGCTCAGTGAATACTTCACCGGAGCCGGTACATTCGCTCCGGTCCCGACGGCGGAACATGTCCGTCTTTACAACATCGCTTCAAATCCCGCGTTTCATGTCGCCTGTTCTGACGCAGCTGTGGTCGCTGCTGCCTTTTCGCTGAAAGCACTGCACAATACGCTTCCTTGTGCGGCGGCTGCCGGGACGCATCCCGATGAAGACCCCTTCTCCACAGAGTTGGTGTCACGATTGACCAATTATTTCACTTTTGGGACGCCATTCGGGCGCATTCCCGTTCATCTGATCTCCGTTAAAAGTGCATTCATGAATCAGGTCCTGTTCTGGACATGGCTGATTCCGCCGGGAGAAACTGTCAGTTATGGAGCTATTGCCAGCTGGCTTGGACGACCCGGTGCCGCACGGGCGGTGGGTCAGGCGTTACATCGAAATCCTGTTCCGCTCATCATTCCCTGCCACCGGGTACTCGGCAAGGACGGTCAACTTATGGGATTCGGTGCCGGCATCGGACTGAAAAGACATTTATTACAGCTTGAGGGTCACTCTCTGAAATCGTAAAATCTGTTTTTGATGTTTAAAGGAAATCCGAGTAACTTTGACCCAATGAAAGTCAGCCGTATTGTCTTCTCCATTTTCTGGATATTGTCTCTCCTTGGGGCGGAAATTCCCCTGGGCGGTGAATGGCGTTTTAATATCGGTGATGATGCCAGATGGGCGGATACCGACTATAACGATTCAGCCTGGTATTCTATATCCGTGCCCGGGCTGTGGACCGGGCAGGACTTCGCCAATTACAGTGGTGTCGCCTGGTTCCGGACAACCTTTCCTTTCGACAAAAATGATCTTGGGGGTGACACAATCTATCTGTTCCTCGGCGTGCCGGACGACAGTGTACAGGTTTTTCTCAACGGGCAGCAGCTCCGCAAAGTCGATTTAGCCATCGATACCAGCCGGCAGCCGGTTTACAAAATTTCAACCACTCTTTTAGCCAACATCAATCTGCTGGCGTTAAAAATGGACAGCACCTGGGGCGGCGGGGGTCTCCGGCAGGAACCCGTCCTGATTACGGAGATCGAATCGCCCGGAAAAACAGACCCTCCGGCGCCAAAAGCCCACCGCTCATGGTACGAGCTTCCTTTCAGTAACGGCATCTCCTGTTCCAAATACAATGTCACAAGACGCTGTTTTACCAGTTTTACACCCCATCTCTATTCACAATACGATCATCAGGAAAAGACATCGGTGGTAGTCTCTTCGGCACGCACCGTTTTGTTTAAAAATCGGCGTGAAATCGATCTGACGGAGATGGAGACTGTATCCGCAGGATATATCAACGGAACCGGTATCGTTCACCACAAGCTGCAGTACCGCAATTGCGTCCTCGATCAATATGCCTTCTCACCCCTATCGTCAAGAGACCCCTTCTGGGTCTTCTTCTCTATGTTGAGCGGCGATTCTCTTGACGATTACGCTTTTAATTTTGAACTGTCCGACATCAAACCGGGTGTCAATGTTGGAAAATGGTCTTTCCGGGAGAACAATAAAATCTGGCTGTTCGTGGTGTGCAATTACGACCGCAACCTCCATCCGAAATCCTACGGCGCCGTGAAAAAGTACAAGAATGAACACCCCGGCTTCACCGCTCTGATCAAGGAAATCAACTGGTGGAAAAGCTGGCAACAGCGGTCGGTTGTGCCGGACAACATCTCAGACACCGAGAAATCGGTCTACTTACAATCCCTAGCGCTCTTGAAAATGGCACAGGTGCGCGAGCGGTTTCCTGCCAGAGGCCAAATCATACACACCTTTCCACCGGGTTCAATGGCGGTAGCTTCGGTTGCCGGGATGGGTTTTAGTATAGACGCCTTTCTGAAATCCGGCCATTACGAAGAGGCACTGGCGGCACTGCAATTCATTATGAACAGCACCTGTGGTTCATTTAAGCACCATTCCTGGTCCGGCGAAAACCGGGGGCTGGGTCAAAACTATGCCGTATCGGTCAATTATTATCATGGCAATGGCTCCGAAGCAACCGATATGGGTGAATTTGGTCCCGCCATCTACCTGGGCAACTTCGGAATCTTGTTATGGAACCTGCGGAAATATATCGAAACCACCGACGATTATCATTTTCTGGACTATTACTGGCCAAAAATCTCCTCTGAAATCGCCGACGTTATCATAAACAACATCGAATCGGGTGGTCTGCTGAAAGCCGATAACGGTTTCTACAATCAGGGTGCTCCCAAACACTATTTTTTCACCTCCTCCGCTGCCTATCGCGGTCTGGTGGACGCCGTCTGGCTGGCTCGGGTGGTCAACGACGAATACCGCGCCAG
Organism: Fidelibacterota bacterium; assembly: GCA_049975265.1. Lineage (GTDB taxonomy): Bacteria > Fidelibacterota > UBA2242 > UBA2242 > UBA2242 > B118-G9. The sequence continues at coordinate 104,863 of JBNGDF010000001.1, read as the reverse complement.
TCAGTATGAGCAGATCGCCATGGCACTGAGACATTCCATCGAGGAGGCTTTTGTCAACGAGAATGGAGAAGTGAATTTCTGCCTGGAATGTGATAATAAAAAACTCGATGCCGTCAACGCTCTCGGGCTGCTGTGGGTTTTTACACCCCAGGATATTAGTAGCAAAGAGACTCTCGCAGCAATGGAGAAACAGTTGACAATCAGTCATGGATATCGGCGCTTTCCGACCGGGCAGCGACCCACCGAAAATGAATGGGTGCCGGGGGACCTGTTTATCACCAACCTGAACCAATTCATGACCAATTTTAGCAAAGCCGGGGCGATAAAAAGCTGGGTCAGCTCCCAGGCATATTATAACTATGGTCTGATTCCGGAATATTTTACAGCCGATCAGGCGGATTATTCCGGTCTTGTTCCTCTGTGTGGAATGGGTGCCGGTATTTATATTTCATCTTTTTGGGGAGACTAGAATTTTCAAACGTTCTTTCTCCATAATACTGCCCATCGTCTTATTTGTTCTGCTCCCTTTCAGCTGTTCAAAAGGTCCATTTTCCGAGAACGAAAAACGGATTCTCCGGTATCAGAACGAGCGACAACTGAGTCTGCTCCTGAAAGAAGCTCTGCCTCTGCCAAGCCCGCGTGACCGCTTTCGACTCTGTCTGGCTATCGGCAATTCACAAGACACCACTCTTGTATCCGCTTTAGCAACGTTTCTTGCAGATGAATCTGCAGTGGTGCGCAGCGCAGCAACCTTTGCCGCCGGATTGCTGCCCTGCCGGCAATCTCAGGAGATGTTACGCCGTCAGCTGGAGCAGGCGGAGGATCCTGACATTGTTCGGCAGACGGTGTTGGCTCTGGGGCGAATCGGCAATCCGCACCATCTACAGGCGGTCCGGAAAAGACTCCACAACGAGGCAGACCGAACAACACTATGTACATCGGCGGTGCACTGGTTTCAACGCGGTGTGTTTGATGACTCACTCCTGCATATCTGCTATCAGACCCTTTTATCGCCCAATCAAACCGCCCGCCAGGCGGCGGCGGTAGCCCTGCAGCGAATCCGGGACACCGACAACATCAAACCCTATGTAAATCTGTTGCTGACAGCCGGGAACAGTCCGGACACCGCGGTGCGTATTACAGCCGCTCGTCTGCTAAAAAACGTCCAATTCCGTGGCAAATCTGAAATCTACCGCCATTTTCTGGGTGATACCGACTGGCGTGTCCGGTACGAGGCGGTTCAGGCTCTACCGTCTTTAGAAAATGCCGAGACTCTCTGGACAGCCCTGCTGGATGATTCATCTGCCCATGTGGTCGCCGCTGCTCAGCAGAATCCACCCCCCCGGCTGATCCTGAGCAACAGGATCATTTCCAAAATTCTACGCAATATCGACTCTCCTCACAGGTCGGTACGCGGGTCCGCCATCACCTTTATCTATTCCCGGGAGGATTCCCCGCTTCAGAAAATTCAGGACAGCCTTGCTGTAGAAACCGCTTTCCTGCCGGACATGATCGCCGGATTTCGTTCCCGTCCGCCATCTCAAAAAATCTACCAGACCGTCCTGCCTCTGATTGATCACCACCAAAAATCCGTGGCTACTACGGCGTACGGCTTTCTGGTCGGACAGCTCGATTCATTGCTAAAAAACCAGTTGATTTTAAACAGTACGGGCGAGCAATTGATTATCAGCGGTCTGACGAGTGCAGACCCAGTAAAAATTTTCCTGTCGGCACAGTACATCTCATCCACCAGCCCCGACAGCATATTTTTACCACATCTGTACAACTGTCTGGAAAATCGTAACCGTTATCGCTATACCGAATCACTGGTGGTGGTGATCCGGGCGATTGAATCCATTCACCCACCGGATGCAACCGAAATCCTTTTTCCATTATTGCATTGTAGAAACCGGGCTCTCCGGCAGGAGGCAGGTCGGGTGTTGAGGGAATCTTATAATCTGATTTTCTCTTCGTCAAATATATATTATGACGCCAATCTATACCGGAATCTCTCGAAGCTGCAAAAATACGGCATCGACCCGATGGTCAAAATAACCACCAATCGGGGAGTGATTGTCATCCGGTGTGATGGCTTTTATGCACCTTACACAGTAGATGCGTTTCTCCACCGGATCGAGTCGGGATTTTACGACGGATTACTATTTCACCGGGTCATCCCGAATTTCGTTGCTCAAAGCGGTGATCCACGCGGCGATGGCTGGGGTGGTCCTGCTTACTATCTGCGCACGGAACGCTCTCCGCTCCGCTTTGAACCCGGTACCGTGGGCATGGCAAACGCCGGAGCCGATACAGAGGGCTCACAATTTTTCATCACCACAAGCGCTCAATACCATCTGGACGCCAATTACACCCTCTTCGGCACTGTCATTCAAGGTCTGTCCGTCGCGGAAAGAATAGAAAGGGGAGATGAAATCATATCCGTCACAATTACACCCGCCTCAGACTATTTTGGCAATGATAAACCCGACCGCAAAGCCGATTAAAAAGATGATCGTAATCATCCGGTAGCTGACCACATCGCGACCGTAACCTTTTTTAATAGCCAAAACCGAAACAAAATATCCCAGGGCATTAAAAAGCCAGAAAAGCGGTAACGATAGAACCTTGATCAAAACGGGGCCGATAACCGGGACCATAGCGATGATCCCTGCCAGTCCCGCAAAGGCGTTTGCAACGATACCAAATATGACGACGGCGACTGCGATGATCTCTTTATCAATATGGAATGCAATTCCCAGGATAATCGCCAAAACAATGATGGTCCACGTCATCAGGGTCCGTCGGTTGCGATATAAAAACAGAGAGATATTACGGATAATCATGGCATCTACGGTTCCAGAGAGGGAATATCTTCCACAGGCAAAGGTCCCAGGTCCGAAGCAGCGCAATTATCCGCGACCTGCTGGGCGGTTTTTGCACCGGGAATTGCCAGATGACAGGCGGGATGCGAAATACAGAACCGCAAACTGACCTGTGCGGCTGTCTGATCCGGATAGCGATTGTATAACGATTGACATTTCTCCATCTGTTCCAGATATTTCTCCATCTTCTCCGGCGACAGATTCATCCGGCGATGATCATTCTCCCCAAATCTGGAACTGCGGCTGAATTTGCCCGTTAGCAGACCGAACAGGAGAGGTATTCTGACAATTACCCCGATATTGTATTTCATCGCCCTGGGAAACAGTTCTTTCTCCGCCCCCCGCTCCAGAAGATTGTAGCGTACCTGAATCGTATCAATAACGTCATGATAGCGATCCAGCAAAAAGGCGTGGGCGGTTTCCTGAAACGATTGCACACTCCAACCGGCGTAGCGAATTTTTCCCTCCTGTTTTAATCTCTGTAATGTTTCCCACGGTTCGTCCCGGTCAAGATTCTCCAGATCCCCGGAGTGCAGCTGCAGGATATCCAGGGTATCTAACCGCAGGCGCTTCAGGCTCTGCTCGGCGGCGAAGCGGATGTACTCTTTGGTATAGGTCTGGCGAATAGGTCCGTAGCCCGCATCATCTTCTCTGCCGGCATGATAAAAATCGTTCCCCGCCTTGGTGGCAATGACGATATCTGCCTTACCGCCACGCTCTGCAATAACTTCGGCAATCAATGACTCCGAATGTCCAAATCCGTAGACATCGGCGGTATCAATGAAGGTGACGCCCAGGTCGAGGGCAGCGTGCAGAGCTCTTTTCGAAACGTCATCATCGGTGGCGCCCCAATTTGTCCCGCCGATAGCCCACGCCCCGAAACCGATCGTTGATACCGATAATCCGGTCTTGCCCAGTCGCGTACATCGCATGATCGCCTCCTATCTGTTCATTTTGTATATCAAACGGAGTCCCGTCAGAGTCAAATTTTTATCAAAACGGTTCACCCGGTCTGTGTGCCGGGCGATCTCCTCGGCATAACCGCCGGTGGTAATCACCTGCAGGTTTTCTTCACCCAGCTCGGACCTCATTCGATCCACAATACCTTCGATCATGGCAATATGACCGATAAAAATTCCGCTCTGCATGTGCTCTTTGGTCGTCTTGCCAATCATTCGGGCGGGATAACGCAAATCAATATCATGCAGCTGCGCCGCTTTGCGAATCAGCTCCAGTGAACCGGTCACGAGCCCCGGTGAAATCGCGCCTCCCACGTACTCTCCGCTTCGGTTTACGACATCAAATGTGGTGGCGGTGCCGAGGTCCACCACAATCAGCGGACAATCAAAAAGTTCTTTCGCAGCAACAATATTACACAAGCGGTCGGCGCCGATCTGTTTCGGTTCCCGCACCTTCAGCGCAATTCCCAATTCTAAATCACTGCTGACAATCAGAGGCTCCAGCTGAAAATGATCCCGGCTCATCCTCGTGAAACTGTCCGTCAGCTCCGGCACTACCGAGCTGATGGCAATGCCGTCAATCCGCTCCGTCGGGATATCGGCAGAAATGGAGAGCTGCCGAACCAAAATCCAGTACTCGTCCGCCGTCCGGGTATGGGAGCTGACCAGCCGCCAGCTCGCCACCAGCCGGTCTCCCCGATAAATCCCGATAACCGTGTTGGTATTTCCGATATCAATCACCAAAAGCATCGTTCACTCCTTCACCACCGAAACATCTCCGGCATAAAATGTTCTCACTCCGGAACCGGTCTCCAGCCGCATTGCACCATCACTTGCGACTCCGTGAAAAATTCCGGATACTGTCTCATTCCCGTCATGAATCGCAATCATCTGCCCCACCGAATCGCATGCATCCGACCACTTTTCCATAATCACACGTCTGCCGGAAACCGAAAGCTCCGTCAACAAATGGTCGATCGCCAACAAAACCCGCTGCAATATCTCAAAACGGTCCCATTGACAGCCGGTCTCCAGAAAAATGGAGCTTGCGTTTTTTAAATTCTCTTGAAAGAAATCCTTCGGCTGATTGACGTTCAGCCCGACGCCGACGACCAAAGATTCACAGCGCGCTCCCTTCATCCGGCTCTGCGCCAATATTCCACACACCTTCTTTCCGTTCAACAAAATATCATTCGGCCATTTCACAGAAAGGACATTTCCCTCTGGCAAAACAGAGCGGAGTCCGTCATATACCCCCACCGCCGCCAGGAGAGGATATACTGATAAACTAATGGCACAATAGGGCTCGCGCAACAATATTGAAAAGAGCAGTGCGTCGCCCGGCGGACTCTGCCAGGCCCGGTTAAAGCGCCCCCGCCCGGCGGTCTGGTAATCCGCCCACACCACCGTTCCGCCGGATAAATCATTCTCCTCAAGCAAAAACCGGTTGGTCGAATCAATAACGCTGAAATGCACGATCCTTTTATCGAGATTGTGCATATTCACAGCCAGGTCGGCGATCGTATATTCGGTGTCCATATTTACAAAATTTGGTTAAAATCCCCGCTCTTTACGGATTTTCTGATAAGCATCATTGATTGCCTTGAATTTTTCCTCCGCCAACTCCTGAATTTCAGGACCGAGATTGGCAACCTTGTCGGGATGATACTTGACAGCCAGATCACGATAGGCTTTTTTAATTGTCTCAACATCGTCCCGGGGCGATACGTTTAAAATAGCATACTCCCGATGGTTGGTCTTAAGGAAAATGGATTTGATGGAATTGTGGTCATCAGAGGAAAGCCCAAGCCCCGTACAAATTTCCTGAATGGCGCGCAATTCAGCCGGGTTAAATTCACCGTCGGCACCGGCAATGCCATAAAGGATGTGCACCAGCTCAAGGCGGGAATAGTAATCCATATGTCGGCTAATCTGATGGGATATATCGCTAATGTTATAACTCTTTTTCAGAATTTCGCGGTACAGATACATCAGATCGCGGGCATTCTGAGTGCCGAATTTTTTAATAAGATAATCCTTGACGTACTGAACTTCTGACGAGCGCACCGTCTGGTCCGATTTGCTGACATAAGCAAAGAGCGACAGCAGTGCCACCGCAAAATCGCCGGCGCGGGTATCGCCATAGGGAGAACTCTCTCCGTAAATCGACTGCCGTTGATAGGCACCGCCGCGAGACCGGTTTTCTGAAACCATATTGCCGATATATGCCCCCAGCAAGGCACCCAGCGGTCCGAACAGCGCCCAGCCGATCCCGCCACCGATGATTGTTCCCGTCCATTTACCCATTGATAACTTTTCTCCCTGTATAAAACCTGGAGCAAAATTAATTAATTATTTTCTGAAACGAAAAAAATAATAAAGGGGGACACTTAAAAATGTCCCCCATATGTAATATTTACAATATATTGATTATCTCAAAGCAAATCCAACCCCAATAGCTGCGGAGTTGTATTCGCCCATCGCATATTCGGCATTGATCTGCAGAACAAGAAGCTTGATATTAAGACCGACGGTGGTTCTCAGTTTATTGTCACCTTCAATGGTAAAGTCCTGCTTCTCGCCATCACCCATTTTATAGGACGCCGTAAACGATGTATTGTCCACACCAATTCCTAAATACGGCGTAAACATCAACAATTTTTTACTGGCGTGAATATTGAAATTAACATTATTAGCTGATAGAATATCACCCATTTTGAACGTCTGATAGTATGCTTGTGCGGCAATATCAACCGGGAAAAGGGGTATTGGAATGAATTGATCAAGGTCCAGCTTCAAGCCTGCGCCAAAAGCAGAGATCTCTCCAAGGGCATCGCCAACATCGCCGGGAATCGATATTGCCGGAATTACCCTGATGGATGGCTCAATCCCCATGGGCAATCCAATACTTGCCTGGATAATCGGAAAGGGGAAAATCAGGTTTTCCAGGTCTTTTAGTGCGTTGATTGATTTCATTCCCGGTATGGAGGAAATGTTAATGTCATTAACAGCACTCGCAATATCACCACTCATCCCACTAATAATCTGATTTACCTGATCGTCGGACAAACTCGGCTGTTCATTTTTAATAGCATTAAAGAGCGCCTGCTCAATGTAGCTCTGATCTACTTCAAACGGTTCTGCGTCTCCACCAAGAATGGTCGGAGTCTCCGTGTCTGAAAATAGCTCTGCCGGGTTCAAATCAAGTGTGTAATCACCAAGGGGAACCGAAATATTGTCCAAAACGGAAACATCAAAGTCATACGTTGACTGTTCACCGGTTGGGACAATTCCTACCCCCATTCTTAATCCAATATCAAAACCAAGCAATTTGTGTGTTTTTGCCGTATTAAACAGTCCTGTGTTCATGGCTGAGCCGTAACCCGTAACTAATGGCTGAAGATAATTTTTCCCATTAGTTTCGACCAATTCCGTCACCCGGTCCATTGAGAATTCCTGAGCGAACACAGAAACCATCAACGACAAAACAACTATCACAGCGATAAAACCATTTTTCATTTCTTACATCCTCCCTTAACAATTTAGCCTTTTGATAATAACATGTGAAGAATGTTACATATGGATATCCAAAAAATCAAGGTTATTTTGCATTCCTTCACCGCCCCAGCACAACGGTTGTGACATATCCAACAGTCTTGTCACTGGTCCGGTCAGTAGCAGAAAGACGGACAACATACATGCCGATCCGCGCCCGATTGCCATACTGACTACTGCCGTCCCAGTAGACCACCCCCTGTGAAGATGAAACCAGGTTCCTGGCAGGTTCAAAGATCAGGCGTCCCAGCATATCATAGACCTGCACCGACACACTGGCGCTGGGAAACGGTAACTGATACAAAATCGCCACCTCATCATCAATTCCGTCGCCGTTCGGAGTAAATGGGTTCGGTTCAACCTTTATACCCGGTTTTGTCAATTCCTCGTCAATCGCGACGGAATTTATATATCCCGGCGTTCCGCCCGCAGCTGCCGTCGAAAGTCGCCAGTTTTCAGCGGTATTGGGATTATCGAAACGGATTCTTTCCTGGGAAACATTCCGGATAATTTCCCATTTCGCCGTATAGACCAGACTGTCTATGGTCCGACCAACGACATCTTTGATATAAATTGCATCGGCGCTGTTGTTAAGCGTCGGAAATTTTTCCAGAACTGCGGTGTTTTCCGGGTTTACACCGGGATAATTGAAAATCGTCGAGTCGGCAGCGAGAACAAAATATCTGCCTGGCTGGATTGTCTTCTCCTCCCGAATTTCGGCTAAAATCGCCGTATTCTCATCGCAAACTGACCAGCCTTTAAGCGGTATTTTGCCGGCTGGATTATAGATTTCGATATACTCGCAAATGGGACTGTTTTCGGCGAATATATCGTCGGGATAAGCCATGAATTCTGACAAAAGCAGCGACCCGGGCTGAAAAGCGGTTCTGATTTCGGTGCGGAGGGTATCGTTGCCATGTTCCAGGTCCTCCGTCCAAGCAACAAAGACATCCAGGCAATGAATTCCCGATTCGAAGGGACCGATCTCAAACTCAAGGGAATTCCCCATTCCGACGGCGATATTGTTCACCACCTGCGTGGCAATCAAATAATCATCGCATTGCACCATCATTTCCGCTACCGCACAAGCGCGTTGTCCACAATTGGAAAACCAACATAGTAACCGGGCTTTTGAATCCATTGTGTTATCATAAACGGTAATTTTGATTGAATCCATTTTTAAATCGTAGAGGCGCGGCGTAATTGAGTTGATATAACCGGGAGTCGCACCCTGTTTGTCACTGGATAATGACCAATTATCAACAGCCTCGCTGGCAAGGCGGAGCAGCCGTTTTTCATGGGAAAGACCGGGTTTTAAGCCCCACTGTTCGGTATATTCCAGAGAATCAATCATCCGCCCGGTCAGGTCCTTTATCACAATCTTATCACCGCTGTTGCTCAGACCGGGCCACTTCGACGGAACGATCACAACCGCACTGTCCCCGATGACAAACTGCTCTAACAGGAGGCTGTCCTGGGTCAGAACAAGATAGGCTCCATTTTTAATAATTACATCACCGGAAATTCGCCCGGCGCTGCGGTTATCATACAGATACCAACCCCCCAGCTTTATGTTCAGTCCGCTCTGGTTAACCAGCTCAACGAATTCTGTCTGATTAGCATTCGGATAGGCAAAAAACTCGTTCAGCACCAGCGATTTTTCAGGAAAAGAGATCAGCAGCTCGGCGCCGGCAAAATTATCAAACAAATCTTCATCGCGGTCCATTTTCAGAACCGCAATATAATGGTTCCGCCCGGACATTTCAGCAGAGATTTTACCCTCCATCACCTTACCGGAGTCGGGCAGAAGTGCCGGAACAGCGGCGCTGCTCCAAACCAGTTCCGCCGGAGCCGGGTTTCCGTCTTGGTTTTGGTCATGATACAATTCAATCCGAGCCGGGTCCGACGGTTCGGTCCCCCGGTTAACTACCGTCAATTCAAAATCCGTCATTTCACCCGGTGCCAACACCGGCTTGGCGAATTGAAAACTACCTTCCATTATGGCAAGATCATAGTGGTATTTCAGGATGGAATTCCGAAAACCCGGTGTGGCGCCCCAAGCGTGTTCCGAGCTTCCCCAATTCAACGCATTAAGCGCCGGCGAATTTGGATCCCTCCTTTCAATGCTGATCCCGGCAGCACCTCCCCAATCCTGCCTGAAGAATACTTTTTCGATCATACGGCTCGTACCGTCAGCCAGAAAAAGCGAATCTGAAGAATTGTTTAGTATAGGAAATTTCTCCGGAACAATCAGCTCGCCCGTGAATTGGGGATAGGTCTGCAGAAAATCCTGCCTTGCGGCAATAATAAGGAAACCGGAAGATTCGAGAATAGTTGTCTGATCGGCAATCATCTGCCACCCACCACCGGCATCCCGAAACGACCAACGGTTCAGGTCTACATGAAAATCCGATGGATTGTATATTTCAAACCACTCCGATTCGCCGGATTCGGGAACATTCATCACCTCACTAATAACCAGGCATCCCGGTGGGTAGCCGATCACAAGGGCGCAGCTGTCCCAATCGTTCTCCGGCTGCTCATCACCCTGAAGAAATGTTTCACAATAGATCTCATAGACACCCCCAGGAATCGAATCCACCGTCAGTGAGTGAGTCTCCACCACCCCGGTCGGTAACAGGTTCTCATAATAGAGAATCGTGTCCATTACAATTGTCCCCGACACCGCCGCGGCGGGCAGATTAATGCCCAGATACACGGAATATGATTCAACGGTTGCCAATCCTCTGTTACCGACGCGGTATTTGATTTCAAAAGGGGTATTATGAGAGGGATATTCTGTATCGACATAGATCGTATCGAGCGCCAGATCATCGTTTTTGATCATTTGGCTATTCGGAAAACCCGGCGTTCCTCCACTCGAATCCACCGACAACCGCCAATTGTCCGCCACACCACTCTCCGCAAAGGGATTGATTCTCTCCAGCGAGACGCCCTGCCGGTAACCCCAGCTGCTGGTATACTTCAATGAATCAATCACCTTTCCGCACAAATCCCGAACAACAATTGAGTCGCTGGTATTATTCAGCGTCGGCAGGGACGTTTCCAGCAACACAAAAACACCTCCCGGATTCCATATATCCGAAACGGCTTCGTCGGACGAGAGGACGGCATACCCCTGTGGTGGAATGCATATATCATGGTCGGCAATCACCGCCTGGCTGGCGGCATCACAAATCTGCCAAGATGCCAAATTTACCATATCTTCGGATACGTTCAGTAGTTCAACCCATTCGCCGCCCTGCCCGGCAGCCGGCACATACATAAATTCATTGATTGCCACCTGTCCGGATAGATAAGATACATTAAAACTGTAAAAGGCGATGTTGTTGCGATGATTGTCGTCAGCCGTCATAATCTGTCCGATGACACAATTCTTCCCCGATCGAACATCCAGAATGCCGGGATACAAAACCACCGAATCACCCTGGGCGATCGTCAAAATATCCATGTAGAGAACTTCACGCTGCTGCAGAATCGAGTCACCGTTTGTATCAATTCCGAGAAACAGTTCGGCGTTGTCCACTGTTCTCCGCCCAATATTCTTCACAACCACATACAAAGCGGCAATATCGCCCGGGTTCAATATCACAGACTCATCCTGCAAACCAATCCGGGTGATCGCAAGATCATATTCCCTGATCTTCACACTGTTTTCATACCCCGGTGTCCCGCCTGCGGATTCCCGCGACAGCGTCCAGTTCTCCGCCTGATCACTGTTTGCCCGTGCATCAATGCGCTCCAATGAGACGCCCTGCTGATACCCCCAACTGCTGGAATATTTCAACGAGTCGACAACCTGCCCACAGTGGTCTCTGACCACAACAGAATCTTCAGTATTATTCAGCGTCGGCAGGGACGTTTCCAGCAACACAAAAACACCTCCCGGATTCCAATGATCCGGCATCGTTGCATCGGAAGTCAAAACGGCGTATTCATGAGGTGGAATGTATATATCATGAGCAGAAATCACGACCCGGCTGGTGGCATCACAAATCTGCCAAAATGCCAAATTTACCGTATCTTCAGAAACATTCAACAGCTCAATCCACTCGCCACCGAAACCGGTTAGCGGTGCATACATAAACTCGTTAATCGCCAGACACCCCGTCGGATAGGCGACCTTTACATCTAAAAACTCAAGATTATTATCGGGATTGCCATCACTTTCAACAATGGTACAGAGAACCCGGTGAAAGCCCGGTTTTGGTGCAGGTAGAGCAACCCGGATCGTCGTCGAATCGCCAGATGCCAGACTTACCTGCTTCGTATGGATCACTTCACCGGATTGCAGCAGCGAGTCGCCGTTTTCATCCACACCGAACCGGATTTCCGCTTCAGCAAAAAGATAGCGCCCGAAATTCTGTATCCCGATTTCAAACTCCCCTTCTCTCTGGGAAGGAATAAATCCACATTCACTTAGTAAAACAAGGCGGGTAATGCCCAGATCGTAATCCCTGATGGCTATGCTGTTCTCAAATCCGGGCGTCCCGTACAGACAGAGCGAATTGCCCCAATTTGACAGATTGTCCAGACCGTACACATCGATACGTTCTTCCGAATATCCGGAGACCTGATCGGGCTTGGTTTGCATTACAGAAAGCGTGTCACCCTCAGGCGAACATAATACGATGGTTGCCGGCGCAGAATTGGGAATACCATTGCTACCAAACGCATCATCACGAACGGTACATAAAACCGCACCGTCCGGGATAATCGCATCATAGGTTGTCGACAAATGATCAATTAAATATCCCCGATCCAGGATCAATCCGAACGCTCCTGGATTTAAAATATCTGCGGTTCCATTACATTTGATCGTATCCACGTTATCATTTATTCTAAAAAAACACCCCTCAAGACCGACCGGAGTGTCCCCAATATTGACCAGCTCGATGTACTCATCATACGAATCGGCACCGACGGCATCGAACATGACCTCGTTGATGACCAGCGCCTGGGAGCGCAGAATACTTGTCAGCAACAACCAGAATAAAACATATAACAGCGGGTAGATTCTCTTTATCATCTGATCGGTAAACCAGCAATATTTACACTGCAATTTTATGAGCCAAATCACATAATGTCAATATTAATATTGCCCCCGACATCACAAAGAAAAGAGTTGACATCAAAGCTGGTGAGATCGAAATTTAACAGAAATAAACAAGCTAAGATCAAAAGATCGATGAACAGTCCGAAACAGCGTTTTATCAACAATATGCTCATGCTTTTCACTGTCTCCGGCACCTTTCTGGCAGTTGCCGGGTCGTCAGCTCCGGCGCAGTCGGCAACCGGCTATACCCGCAAGTCAATTTCCCATCCCACAACCATTCTCACCATCGGCAATATCCACCTGTCCGAAAAGGAAGAAATGCTCTTCACAAATGCCATCAATACCGGCATTCAAATCGCCCGGTTCGATTACAATCCGCTTCCGGAAAAAATCCAAACCTCCTTCAAAACCTCTCTCTACCAGGATATGCACATAACGGAAGATGAGCTGGAAGCACACATCTCGGCAACACTTGTGCCCGAAATAATCAACATTCTGGATCTTTATAAAGAAATCCGCGCTCAAAAGTTACTCACCGACGCACAGCGCAACTCCTTCATCGCTCTCAAAGCCAAAGAGAGTGGCATCACCGCCCAGCAGCTGGAGCAGATCATGAACTCCGCCTACCTGTACATCCCCTTTATCAGCAAATACAACAGCAGAAAAATCGATGATAAAGAGGAGATTGAGGTTTCCCTGGCGGGGGGTCTGCTTTGGTATCACGTCATCGCCGGCGACAATCCACGGATCGAAAAAATCACCCGGCTCAGCTCCGAAGCCACCGCTACCATCGATACCGACGATTCCTACACCGCTCTGGGAAGTAAGTTAGCACCCAAAGAATACGCTTTCTGGAGCGCTGCCAACACGCTGGCGATGAATCTGGAGATCTTAACGCGAGAATTGGATATGTTCAAATTGTCCGCGCCGATTGCGGAAATTCAGCGTCGCAAAATTCGTTTCCCCCTAGGAGCCGCCGAAGGCATTCACCTCGATGACCCCTTTTTTGTCGGCGAATGGTACGAAGGCGATGCCGACAATATATCGTTCCGAAAATCCGGTTTTGTGCGCGTGAGCACAGTTGTCGACAATCGCTCACCCGGCGGACAACTTTCAGAGGCGGTCGCCATCAAAAAGGGTGATTGGTCACGGGGAATGATGATCGTAGAACACCCAAGACTGGGAATTGATATCGCCTGGCGCCCGCGCTGGTTCCGGGCAACCGTTGAAGAAGGATTCATGACGAATTTCAAAGAAGGGTTTGTTGTCTACTTTGACGATTATAGCGGTAATACCATCGGGCTTGACATGAACTTTCAGTGGAATATCGCCAGCCTGGTGAACAGGCGCCAGACCTTCCTCGTATTCGGTGGTACAGTGAGTGCTCTGCCGGTAAGGAGTGTTATCTTTGATTATAAATTTTGGGACGCGGATTATTCCTGGCTTGACCTTTTCCCGGTCGAAAATTGGGTCGCCGGACTGTTTTATGGCTATGCCGGTTATCTGAAACGCGCTTATCTCGGTCCCTTTGCTCTGCACGGAGAAGCCAGTCTTGGAACCCAGGTCATCTCCACCGGCAAAATACGCGGACAGGATTTTTACACTGATGAAGACAGGAAAAATGTGACTATCTCCAACTACACCGTTGGTGTGCGTCTGAATGTCGGGCTGGAGTATGCCGTCAATATCGATTGCAACGTGGGTATTTTCGCCGGCGTACAAGCCTTTCCACCAATCGATTGGTGGACCGTCAAGTATGGTGATAAAGAGGTAGATATTCAAAACATGTCCGGCGCCGCCGCTCCGAAATTCTTCAGCTACAGTTCCACCTTCGGTCTCTATGTCCACTTTTCTCCGCCGACGTTGCCCTTTAATCCCGCTGCCATTTTTCAAAACCAGATGAAAAACATGGAAATCAACCGATGAAACCGTACTGCATAACAGGTTTTTTTCTCTTTACATTGACGTTCTCCATGCTGGGCGCCGATCTGCCACGCTCACGGGAAGCGACCTTACTCGAGGTCTCGTCACCCACGGAGGTGCTGATCCGGGCGACCGGGCTTGGAATCGACACAAAGCACCGCAAGCCGAAAGCGAAAACTCTCGATAAAAGCGCCGACACCGACGCCGCCAGAACTGCGGTCTGGTTTGTACTGATGGGCGGCAGTGACCCGCTCCTGCAGACCGACATTGAAAAAACCGCTTTTCAGAAAATCGAATCATCATTCTATGCCATGGAGAACCTGCGGCGCTTCATCACCTGGGAAGCCGACTACTACGATAAACGGTTAAAAACCGATGGCGGAAAGACACTGAAAATCGAGAAAACATTCAAAATAAACAGGAAGTTGCTCGAAGAGTTCCTGGTGGACAATGCGATCCTGCAAAAAAGAACCGCCATATCCGCCGCCGTAGGTCAACCGACGATCATGGTCATTCCTGAATCGAAAAACGATGTTGCGCCTCTGGACCTGCTGGCTCAGGACCCGGACATCAAAAAGGGGGCAGAGGTGATCGAATCCCACCTTTCTTCAAAACAGTTTTCTGTCACTGTTCCTGAACAGCAGCAGGTCTTGCGGGAACTGACCGCCACCCAGTATGACCTGAATGGAAGCACCGAAGATTACAGCTACCTGCTGGCGCTCTCCGTCGGCAGCGACGTCTATATCTCCTACAATATCGCCATCAGCAGCCGCAATATCGGCTCTACCAGGGTTCACAAAGCCGTCGTCGGCTGCCGCGCCTACGAAACCACCACAGGGCGCCTGCTGGGAACCGATACCGGCTACAGTCAGGAGCGCCCCACAGCAACCAATGCCGCCCTGATCGAAGAGGCGATGAACGACGCTGTTGATAAGGTCATCAGCCGAATCACCAGTTACTGGAAATCCGATATTCAGAGAGGCATTCAATACAAATGCATTGTCACTGTTAACCAGTCTTTCGAGCCGGATCGGGCGGAGGAGATCATCTTTGCAGTGGGTGATGCCTGTAAAACCTTCGCCTCCCAGGTAAAGGAAAATGTCGTGGCTGAGTATACCTACGACATCTCTCTCTGGGTCGACCCCGGACAATACTCCGCTGCAACCGATGTCTACCACGCCGTCAAACAGAGCTACCGGGGACCCGGCTCACTCAAACGGGTCTCGGTTTCCAGAAAATTAATTCTGTTATCCGTCGCAGAAGAATAGGAGCAAGCCGTGAATCATTATCCCCTTAAACTACTATTTATGATATGTCTGATTCCCGCGCTGGGCTTTTCCCAGATGCCGGACTGGGCTAAAACGAACACCCATAAAAAATACCCATCATCCAAATATCTCCTCGGTGTCGGGATTTCCGACGATAAAACCCGGGCGGTTGAACTTGCCCGCGCTGACGTTGCCAAACAGATTCAGGTCAAAATCGAATCGGAGCTGGAAACCGTAGAGCAGGAATTCGGCGAAGATGATCGGCATATGGTCACATCCGAAATTACATCCCGCACAAAAACAGCCGTTTCCGAAACCATCGCCGGCATCGAAATTAAAGAGGTGCAGAAGAAAAGGGGTCAATACTACGCCCTGGCGGTAATGAATAAAGCTAACTATCTAGCCGGTTTAGAAAAGAGCATGACAGACATTTCCACAGCGGTACACCAGTATCTGCAAAACGCCCGGGATCTGGCGGCAAAAGGTGAATTAACCGCCGCTCTCGATAAATATCTTTCCGCCGAAAATGAAATTCCTCAATATTATGTCAAAAGCAGTCTCTACACGGCATTGACTGGTAAACGTTATCAGGACGCACGGGTTGTCTCTCCGGCTGCCATCATCTCAGAAGCCGATGAACTGCTATCCTCCCTGCAGATCACCGTCGTCAGCGGCAACAATCAACACGGGAAAACCGGCACTCCCCTGAATGAGCCTATCCGGGTCAGGCTGTCTGCCAGCGATCCTTCCGGCAGAGTGGTCGACATTCAAAATATTCCCGTTACGGTAAAATACTCCAACGGTGAGAAGATCGGACAATTTATCACCGACCATGACGGCACAGTCTCCGTAACAGTGCTGGCAGCTCCCGGCGGATCCGTCATTTTCACACCTGTATTCAGCAATCTTCCGGAACGCTATCGTGACAAAACACCGAAATTAAACGTCTCCGCTGAATATCGTGTAATAACAGGAGATCTGTCCGTCGCTCTCGATATAAAAAACCTACAGGGAAAGCCAGACCCGGCAATTGACAGTATCGTCAAGCCGTTAATCAGTGAAAACGGCGCAACGATTGACCCATCTGCAGCCATTATCATTCGCGGTCAGCTGGCAATCACCGGTGAGAAACAGATACCTTCTCCTGCAGGAAAACAGTATTTTATTGAAGTGGAACTACCCTTGGAGCTTATCAATAAAGACAACGGTGTGCAGTTGGCTGCGGTTAGCGGACATGGTAAAGGACTAGCCGTCGGCGCGCGGGATCAGGCGGTCCAAAAAGCTACTGAAAACATACGTTTTTCAACATCCCGATTTGCCGCCTTCCTACAAGCGGCAATCCAACCATAAATAACAAACATGATAACACATGAAAGGAGCCCAAAAATGAAAAAACTGATCATCATCGCACTCTTGATTCCACTGGTATTCCTGCTGCTTGATTGCGGCGGAAAACCAAAGGCTAAGATGAATGACATTCCGGAATGGTATCTGAATCCTCCTCAGGCTGAGGACGCCATCTATGAAGCCGGCGACGCCGCCAAGCAGAGCATGTCACTCGCCAAAGAGGCTGCCGACGCCCGCGCCCGTGATGCTATCTCCCGCACGATCGAAGTAAAGGTATCCAATATGCTGAAGAACTTCATGCAGGAGAGCGGTTTAGGCGAGGATGCCGAAGCTCTGGAATTCACATCCTCCGTCAGTAAACAGATTTCCAATAATGTTCTCAACGGAGCCCGTATCGTCAAACGGGAGATGAAAACCGAAGGCTCAATGTATCACGCCTACTCTCTGGCAGAGTATAATCTGAACAGCCTGATTCAGGAAACCATCAACGAAGCCAAAAAGCAGAAAGCGCTTTATAACGAGGCTAAAGCCAATCTCAGTTTTGACGAGCTGGAAAAAGAGATCCAAAAACTGGAAGCCGTCGGCGATTAACTCAACAGACAGCCCGCTATCGCCCCTGGTGGCGGGCTGCTCTTATTATGAGACAACTCCTGACTCTGCTGGTTATCTCTTTTGCCGTGTGGTTTGCTCCCGCTCAAAAAGTTATCCCCGCATGGTTTGAACAGCTACCGGAATCACCTCCAGGAACCTACTTTGCCGTCGGTTATTCCGGTAAATATATCGATCGTTCTCTCGCCCAGGAGGCAGCCATCTCTACGGCTGTTTCAAATCTGGCAAAGCAGCTGGAAACCCGCCTTGTCTTTGAGCTGGAGGAGTTTTCCGACGGTAGATACCGCCTGCTCAATCCCTCATTCGAACTCTGCTATGATGCGAGCCGAATCGCTCAAATCTATGACAACTTTACCGTTCTCGACTCCTCCTTCAGCGACGAGGGCTACTTCATCCTGATTGCATATCCAGCCGGAAGCGCCGACCGGCATGTCTCCGGCAATGATAAAGAGTGGAGTGATCGTCCAAAATGGACTAACCATCTGCCTCGGTCAAAAAAATACAACTATGGTATCGGAATGGTATCGAACTATTCATCCTGGGTGCGCGCCTGGAAAGACGCTGATGAATATGCCCGCTTTGACCTGGGGAAAAATTTAACGGTTCAGACGCAATCGACTCACACGGCACGGCGTGATAGCCGTTTTGTGATCGAATCGCACATCCTGCGGCAATCGTATGATGAAACAATCCGTAATTCAACAATCGTATCCCGCTGGTATGATGCCGAAAAGGATACCTACTATTCCCTCTGCCGTCAGCCCCGCAATTGACTATTTAAATCTGCTCTAACAAGGCTTTTATCAATACAGTCTTCCGCTGAGTAGCAAGACCGTTATATAAAAACATACCCGCCGAAGAAAGAGAGCGGTGTCGGGCGGTGATAACGCCGGAAAATATATCCTGCGAAATAATGACATCTTTCCGCAGCGCCAGAATGCGCTTCTCCAGATCGGTACGCCTCGCCATACCCTTTGGCACCAGAAGGAGGCGCTCACAGACCGAAAGACCGGCGACAGTGCAACACCGCTTCACTTGAGCCGACAGCGCCCCGCTATACAAATCCGTCATATCAGGAAAACGAGTACCGCGGATCTCATCATTCGGACCGATCAGCGGATTGATTCCGGATACATTGATATGATCCGTCACAACAACCGCCGAACAAACTTCGCCATCTACCTGATCCGTTTCGCTGATAAAAACAACTCTCTTTATACCCTGATCCGCCCAACGGTTCACAACCTCCCGATATACACTCGGCGTATTGTCCCGTAAATAGCAGTAGCAACTTTGCCCTATAGATTGTTTGTAAATTTCTACATCCCGCCCGGAATATACTATCCAGCCCAAATCATCAATATGTATCGTCGAGATTATGACCGCTTCCGCCGATATTGTCAGTTCTTTAAAATCAAAAGCCTTTGTCTTCAAATTCAGCGGACCCGCTCTTTATGACTCTTCGGATTCGACTTGGTCACTACCAAGAAAATTGGCTATATCTTTCTGCTGATCCACGACCTTTTTTATCATATTGATCAGCCGATCCCTGCGGTTTGTGAGAAGAGCGATCGCCTCTTTCTCTTTCTCCTTTTGAGTTTTCGCCCGGTCCAGAACCTCCCTGGCAAGGTTTTCGGCATCTTCAATTATCTTTTGCGCCTTTTCTTCCGCCTCTCTGATAATGTCATCGGGAGACTTGATATTCATCTCGCTCAACTGCTTCTCAATCGGCTCAAGCTCAGTAATCCGCTGCTCCAATTTCTCAAATTCCTCCGCCAGCATCTCAAGAAAATAGCGTACTTCCACCGGGTCAAAGCCCCGCCAGGCGCGATTGAATTTTCTGTCGATAATATCACTTTTCTGGAGCATCTCATTACTCTCCGTCTATAGAATTCTCATCCGGAAGGATCGTTGTCTGGTCTTCTTCCTCGCTTCCATTATCGTTGGACTCAAGAATGCGGGTAACCGCCGAAATGCAATCGCCTTCGTCCAGCCGGATCAGACGGACTCCCTGGGTGTTTCGGCTGATCGTGCGGATGGTATTCACCGGCAGACGAATCAAAACCCCCTTTTCGGTAATGATCATCAGATCGTCCGTGTCAACCACCTCAAGCAGCGCTACCATCAACCCGTTACGGGCGGTTGTTTTCAGTGTTATCACCCCCACACCGCCCCGCTTTATAATCGGATAATCGAGAATATCGGTACGCTTGCCGTAGCCGTTTTCCGAAACCGCCAGCAGCGTACCGCCCTCCCGTTTGACGATGACCATTCCCACAACCCGGTTGTCTTTGCCCCGCAAATTGATACCGCGGACTCCGGCAGCCGTCCGCCCCATGGGTCGGACATCGGACTCCTTAAAGCGGATCGATTTGCCATGGGATGTCCCCAGAATTATATCCTGGCTGCCATCGGTCATCTGAACATCGATCAGATCATCATCTTCAGCAACACTGATCGCCCGGATACCTGTGCGTCGCGGATTTCCGAATGCGGACAGCGGCGTTTTTTTGATTGTGCCATTATTTGTCACCATTACCACAAAATGGTGATTGTCAAACTCTTTGACATTCAGCACCGCCCGGACCTTTTCTTCGGGCTCCGTCTCAAGAAGATTGACAATGGCGCGTCCGCGGGATGCCTTGCTGCCACGGGGAATCTCATGAACCTTCAGCCAGTAAACCTTTCCCCTGTTGGTAAAGAAGAGCATGTAGTCGTGGGTACTGGCAATAAACAGATTCCGGACGAAATCCTCATCTTTGGTCTGGGCGCCGGTCGAACCGCGTCCGCCACGATGCTGACGACGAGATATGTCCACCGGAAACCGCTTGATAAAACCCTGATGGGTAATGGTAATGACCATGTCCTCTTCGGCAATCATATCCTCAACGGAAAATTCTCCGTCATCATCAATAATCTGGGTCCGCCGTTCATCTCCGTATCTCTCACGGACCTCTGAAATTTCCTCTTTTAATATTTCCATCCGTAGCCCTCTGCTCTCCAGTATCTCCTTCAGGCGGGCAATCAGTTTCAGGGTCTCTTTATATTCAATGACGACCTTTTCCACCTCCAGGCTCGTCAGTTTCTGCAGGCGCATATCCAGTATCGCCTGCGCCTGACGTTCAGAAAACTGAAACCGTTCCATGAGATTATTGCGGGCTTCTTCCGGAGACGAAGAGGCTTTGATTATCACAATAACCTCATCAATATTATCCAGTGCGATTTTCAAACCTTCGAGAATATGCGCCTTTTCTTCGGCGGCATTCAGATCAAAGCGGGTTCGCTTAATGATGATTTCATGACGAAAATCAATAAAGTGCGCAAGAATCTCCTTCAGTGACAACTGTTTGGGAACACCATCCACTAGCGCCAGCATGTTGATTCCAAAACTATCCTGCAGCTGCGTGTGGCTGTAGAGCTGGTTTAACACGACTTCCGGGATAGCATCGCGCTTGATTTCAATGACAATACGGATTCCGTCTTTATCGGATTCGTCCCGGATATCGGATATGCCCTCGACCACCTTTTCCCGTACCAGTCCGGCGATTTTTCCGATCAGGTTGGCTTTATTAACCTGATAGGGGATTTCTGTGATAATAATGCTGTTTTTGCCGACCTTGCTGGTCTCCACAAACGCCTGAGCGCGGATTTTTATAATGCCCTTACCCGTCTCATAAGCACTTCTGATTCCCTGGCGCCCCAGAATAAATGCCCCGGTTGGAAAATCCGGACCGACAACAAACTTCATCAGATCGTCTGTGGTTGCGTCTGGATTGTCCACGAGATAGATAATGGCACTGGCGATTTCGGTGAGATTATGCGGTGGGATATTCGTCGCCATTCCCACGGCAATCCCGCTTGAACCGTTGACCAACAAGAGGGGAACCGTTGTCGGCAGAACCAATGGCTCCGTCAGAGAATCATCAAAATTCGGTACAAATTCGACGGTCTCTTTATCGAGGTCCTTGAGCAACTCGCCGGAGATCCGATTCATTCGTGCTTCGGTATAACGCATAGCGGCAGCATTGTCACCATCGATGGAGCCAAAATTGCCCTGTCCGTTAACAAGCGGATAACGCATCGAAAAATCCTGTGCCATGCGCACCAGGGAATCATAAACCGCTGCATCACCATGGGGATGATATTTACCCATCACCTCTCCGACGATCCTGGCACACTTCTTCGTCGGACGGTTATACGTCAGTCCCAGTCCGGACATTCCATACAAGATCCGCCGGTGAACCGGTTTGAGCCCGTCGCGCACATCGGGCAGGGCGCGGGCGACAATCACCGACATCGAATAATCAAGATAGGCGTCCCGCATCTCCTCGTCAATATTCACAGCGATAATTTTATTGCGCTGAAATTCTATGTTGACCTGTTTTTGCTTGTTCATTGTTTATACATCCAGATTTCTGACATATTTTGCATTCTTTTGAATAAAATTGCGGCGCGGCTCCACGTCCCCACCCATTAAAATAGAGAACGTCTTATCAGCCTGAGATGCGTCCTCAATGGTGATCTTGATCAGCGTGCGTGTTTCAGGATTCATGGTCGTGGACCAGAGTTGTTCGGGATTCATTTCACCCAGTCCCTTATAACGCTGAATGTCAACCTTTGAATTACCTTCCTTTTTCAACCGCCGTATCAAAATATCACGCTCATCATCGTCATAGGCATAAAACTCCTTTCGTCCCGATGAGATTTTATATAACGGTGGCTGGGCGATATAGACATGGCCCTCCTCGACCAGCTGCGGCAGATAGCGATATAAAAAAGTCAACAGAAGCGTTCGGATATGGGCACCATCTACATCGGCATCGGTCATAATGATTATTTTGTTATAGCGCAGTTTATCGATGTTAAATTCCTCTTCACCAAACCCGGTTCCCACTGCCGTGATGATCGTCCCGATTTCATTGTTATTCAATACCTTATCAATTCGTGCCTTCTCCACATTTATAATTTTACCACGAATAGGGAGAATTGCCTGATATTTACGATCGCGCCCCTGCTTGGCGCTACCGCCGGCGGAATCACCTTCGACGATATAGAGCTCACAAAGGCTGGGGTCCTTGGTGGAACAGTCGGACAGTTTGCCCGGTAAATTTCCTATTTCCAGAGCACTTTTCCGGCGTGTGAGTTCACGAGCCTTTTTTGCAGCCTCCCGTGAACGGGCGGCATTCAGACTCTTTTCAATAATTCTCTTCGCCTCGGTGGGGTGCTGTTCCAGATATTCGGAAACACCCTCCGATACGACCGAATCGACAATACCCTTAACCTCGGAATTACCCAGTTTTGTTTTGGTTTGCCCTTCGAATTGCGGTTCGGCAACTTTAATGCTCAGGATCGCCGTCAGTCCTTCCCGGACATCCTCACCCGACAGGGTAAAACTATCCTTTTTAAAAAGTCCGTTCCGCAGGGCATAGTTGTTAAGCGTTCTCGTTAGAGCGGTTTTGAATCCCACAAGGTGCGAGCCGCCCTCGACAGTATTGATATTATTAACAAATGTAAATATGTTTTCAGAATAGGAACTGTTATACTGAAGCGCCAACTCCACCGGAACATTCTCTATTTCCTTCTCAATCGTTATCGGTTTCCCGATAATAGACGGTCTGGTTTCATCGAGATACTTGACAAATTCCGCCAATCCGCCCTTATAGAGAAAGCGCTGCTCGTTTCCATCGCGTTCATCTTTCAGAATCATTTCAAGATTCTTGTTCAGAAACGCCAGTTCCCGCACGCGGTGTTCCAGAATCTCATATTCCCATTGTATCTTTTTGAAAATGTCTTCATCGGGCAAAAAGCGGGTATATGTTCCCCGCTTACGGGTCTTTCCGTTTTCCGCCAATTTCCCGGCTGGTACACCCCGTCTATAGGACTGGGTATAGATCTTACCATCTCGGTAGACCTCTACCGTCAACTCCGCCGATAAAGCATTAACCACCGATACCCCGACACCATGCAGCCCGCCGGAAACCTTGTACGTACCCTTATCAAATTTACCACCGGCATGGAGAACCGTCATTACCACCTCTAGCGCCGGCTTCTTTTCCGTCTTGTGAATATCAACCGGAATTCCCCTGCCGTTATCCAACACACTGACGGAATTGTCTTTGTGAATCGTGACAACAATTCTTGTACAATATCCAGCGAGCGCTTCATCAATGGAATTATCCACAACCTCAAATACCAGATGATGAAGTCCTCTTTTGCCGGTGTCTCCAATATACATCGCCGGTCTTTTACGGACGGCTTCAAGACCTTTCAAGACAGTTATTTTTTCTGCGCTGTAATCGGCCGATTCCGCAAATTTTATCTTTCCTACCGTAGCACTATCTCCTTAATTTTGACACCCTGTAATTTACTATTTATTTTGTCCAAAAGCTCCTTTTTTTGAAAGATCAGCTCGTTTCTCCACGTCGGTGAATCCACTGAGACATATAACTTTCCAAACTGAACTTTTTCGGCTCTGGTATGATTGGCGATGGTTTCACCGACTACCTCTTCCCAAAGTGAAACCGCCTGCCACAAACGTACTGATTTATCTATCTGTAGCTTTGCCAGCATTTTATCAATGGCTTTTCCGATAGGTATTGCCATTACGAAATTCCTTGTGGTAATTGCAACAAACGATGATTATACCTATCAATCTTAAAATCTGATTGCTTCAGAATAGCCATGTCTGTCACAGTGATAAAGGTCTGATTATCCGATCCAATCAATTTAATAATATTCGTACAATGAGTTCTGTCCAGCAAGGCAAACAGGTCATCCAGCAAAAAGATCACCTTTTCTCCTGTTTTCTCCTCAATATAGCGTCCTTCTGCCAACTTCAGCGCCATTAAATATATCTTATGCTCACCCTGTGAACCATAATAACGAATATCACGGTCATTGAACAGAAACCGGATTCGGTCCAGGTGGGGACCTGTGCTTGTCCGACCATAACCTATATCCTGCTCTATCTTCGATTTTAATTTACTTTTATATACTTTTTGGAAGTCGGCGATATCAACATTGATGTTGCACCGGTTTTCAATTTTTACCGCTCGTTTTTTGTGTTCCAGTGAACCGTATATATCCTGAAAAATTGGATTAAAATCCTTAATAAATTCGGTTCTCATCGCCTGAATTCGCAAGGCGTAATCTGCCAAAATATCATCAACTGTTTCGATATACCTGTCATATTTGTGCTGTTTTTCATCCTGGTATTTTGTCAGGAGCGCATTTCTCTGAATTAATCGCTTTTTAAACTCAACCAATGTGAACAGGTAATCGCTGTTAATCTGAGCCAATATGCGATCAATAAAATTTCTCCGCAGTGACGGTCCGTTCTCAGTTAATCGCTGATGGCTGGGTGACAGAATAATGACCGGAATTTTACCGATAATATCAATGATTTTATCAACCTTTACCTTATTAATCAACAGGGCTTTTCCGTCACTGGATGAGTAATTTACATTGATTAGTAAATCCTCGCTTTTCGAATTGACAAACTGACCAAAAATTTGAAAGTATTCACAGTTATACATAATAACATCGCCGTTTTTGTGCGTCCGAAAACTTTTCGTCAGGGAGAGAAAATGGACAGCCTCCAGTAATGTCGTTTTTCCGGTGCCGTTATCACCCAGAATAATGTTCAAATTATCACTGAACTCAAAATCTGCATTATCGTAATTTCTGAAATACTTCAGTTTTAACTTCTTTAAGATCATTCAATACACAAGAATATTTAATCGAATTGGAATTATTTAATCGTAACAATATAAATTTTTTACTTTATTCATTCAGACGGATCGGCATTAACAGCATGGTAAATTCTTCGTTTTCTTTCTGTTCTTCGGGTAGAATCAGACAGGCACTGATAGGTGATTTTAATTTCATAATCACATTGCCTGTATCGATATTACGAAGAATTTCCTTCAAGTATTCGGCATTATAGCCTACCGTCATATCATCACCAGAATACTCAATATCGATCTCTTCATCTGCGGAAGTTCCCGTTTCCTGATTTGTGGTACTGATTTTTGACTTTTTCTTACCTAACGACAGAGAAATCTGGTGGGTCGTTTTGTTAGCAAATATAATTACCCGGCGTAATGTCGCCAACAGGCTATTGACATCCGTACGAATTAAACGATCATTGTCTTTTGGAATAACACTTTCATAATCCGGAAAATTTTCATCAATTATTCTTGAGTAGATCACTGTAGAATCCAGTTCAACTTTGACATGATTTTCACTGATGGAGAGGAGCGTGGTACCTTCGGAATCCAGATATCCCAATAATAAGTTTAAAAATTTAACGGGAATAATTACTTCTCCTTCGTATTCCTCATTATGAAAATCCTTACGAACGACACACACCAGCCGGTGACCATCGGTTGCTACAGTTCTTAATTCATTTTTCTTTATCTGTAACAGCATACCCATGAGTGCCGGTTTTAATTCATCTTTACTGACGGCGATGATTGTTTTCTGAATCATCCGTCGCAGAGTGGCATTTTCAATCTCAACATCATTAAAAATGGTTATTTTCGGTAAATCCGGAAATTCTTCAGCGGATCTTCCCATAATTTCAAAAACACCTTTTCCGGTTTTTAATGTACAACTACCTTCTGAATCGGATATAATTGTTAATTCACCCTCTTCGGCTTCATTTACAATATCAAAAATAATCCTGTTCGGCAAAGCAATGGCACCGTTTTCAACTCCTTTTACCGGAAGCACGGTATTCATGGTTATTTCAATATCCGATGATCTGAGGGTCAGTTGATTATCTTTTACTTCAAACAGTATACTGTTGAGAATCGCCATAGTCGTACGTGTCGGAGATACTTTGGTAACTTTTTGGATATGCGAAAGTAGAACATTTTTATCCACTGAAAACTGCATTATTGACCTCTTTTTTGAATTCTTCTCACGTCGGATAATTTTACCAAAATATTGATATTTTTACAAGATATTTTATGAAATAAATAGGATAGAAATGATACGTAATTAAAGAAAGTTTATTTCTAGTTATATACAGGTGAATTTGTTGATAAATGTTGTTTTTTATTGGAGAATACAGATATAATATCTATATAAAAAGATGTTTACAATTTGTTGAGAAGAGATATGAAATTGGAGTGTTTTTAAAAATGGTTTGATAAATCCTTATCGTAAACACACTATCCACTTTTTATGAACTGATCCTAAGTTCAATATTAAATTTTGATCTAAGCTCGTTTATCCACTGATCATAAAGTTTTGATTTTTTATACTCTAAAGCCCATTTTTCAATAACCGACCAGGAGTCAGTAAAAATGTTGTGTAATTTTAGTATATGATACCCCATATCGGTCTCAAAAACATGGCTTATCTGACCGATATGCAAAGTATCGAGTACAACCAGAAATTTTGGTTGTTGTATTTGACTTTTCAGAATTCGTTGAATACGACCTTTATTGGCTTTAACATCGGGATCGTCGCTATACAGAACTGCCGCAGAATCAAAGGAAATCTTATCATTTATCAACAATTTTCGAACATGGTTGGCTTTTGCCCGGAGACTATCAATATTCTTATCCGATATTTCCGGTTTAATCAGGATATGGCTAACCCTGATATTTTCACCTTTACGGTCAATTAATTTGATTATGTGGTAACCAAACTCGGTTTTAACGACGTCGCTGATCTCGTTTTTATTCAGAGAGAACGCGACCTCTTCAAATTCCTTGATAAAACCTCCGCGTGAGATATATCCCAGGTCTCCACCGTCGCGGGCACTGGCGGGGTCCTGGGAGTGGTTTCTGGCCAGTTCCGCAAAATGTGTAGCATCGGTTCGGAGTAGCTGATGGAGAGAGTCAGCCAGAGATTTTGCCCGAAGTTCTTCTTTTTCACCTGGTTTAATTTTAAAAAGAATTTGACTGAAATCGTAGGAGGGTGGTATTTCAGGCAGGCTGTCTTTATAAGTCTGATAAAATTTTTCTACTTCCCGTCGGGTGATATTGATAGTGGCAAATTTTTCGTTCTTTAATTTTTCGACAATCAGACGATTTTTCATCTGGGGACGGTAATCACGACGGATTTCATTCAGGGATTTACCAAGAATTTTTTCTGCGTTTTCTTCTGATCCGGCCTGGAAAATGATGTTTTCAATCTGTTGTTCGAGCATGGTTTCGACTTCACGATCTTTAACCTCAATGGTTTCAATTTTTGCCTGTTCAAGCAGAATATTTTCATCAATCAGCGACTGGAGCGACTGCTCCACCAGTTGTTGATAGACCGCCGGATTTTGCTGAGGGTCAATCTGAAGCTGGGCAGCATTCATCTGAACGAACTGGTCCACCTCGCTTTTTAAGATTATGTTTTCTCCCACGATAGCAGCGATACCGTCTATGATTTCCTGCGAATAGATTAGAGGAATCAATGCGATTGTTAAAAAGAAAAAAAATCTTTTCATGGAAAGAAAATCCTGTTGTTGATATTTTCGTGTCTGATTTCGTAATCCGTGATGGAAAAAAGACTATCCAGATAGGTGTTGTAGTAGTCCTGGATTTTTAACTGGGTGATCTTATCCAGAATTTCATCGCGGGCATCGTCGATAGAACGGATGGTTCCGGCTTTGTAACGGGAGATCACCTCAATAATGTGGTATCCATAGTCGCTGGGAATGGGTCCGAGGACATTCCGGGGTGGGGATTCAAATATATTTTTATCCAGTTCCTTGATTGATTCACCCCGCCGGACGACCTTGGTCTCAAAGTTGTATTTTTTAAAAATTTCGTCGATTTCTCTACGATTTCGGGAGCGTAGGATAATCTTTATGCGGTTTGCTTCATCAAAATCATCGATGATCAGATGGGAAACTTTGGCTTCGTCCACGTTCCTCAGAAAACTGCTTCGGTTCTGAATGTAAAAATCCCGGATTTCATCTTCACTGACATGGATGTTGGTTTGCAACAGAAAACGAACATATGCATCGATGATCAGCTGCTTTTTGTAGTTTTCGACCTTGTGTTGGAGAGATTTATCCTTGTCGAAATGGTATTTCAGAGCCTGCTCATAGAGAATTTCGTTTTTTACCCAGTTGGAAACGATTGATTCGAGATAATCGTTGTCGTTAATATATTCCGGTTCAATCTCGGATGTGCTGGTGAGAATATAATCCGGTGTCAGGTATACATTATTGACGCGTGCCAGGTAGTTTTCCGGTTTATTGGGCTTTCCGCAGAAGGAAATGGCTAAAACCGGGATAAGAAACAGATATTTTCTCAAAGTATTGAAGTCCTCTTCAGTTAATCAGTTTTGAATAGTCCACGGTGTAGTGATATTTATCTCTCACTTTCCGGATTAGTTCCGACTTTTTGCGGTTATAACAGGATTTGCGATAGTCTTCGAGGACATTGCCCCGGATTTGTTCGAAGGGGATTGGTTTTGATTCGTCGACAGAGAGGACTTTAATAACGGAGAATCCGTTTCCCGAAGGGATAGGCTCGGAGTAATACTCACCGGCTGGCGTTTTGGCGGCATAATGACCGATACTGCCGTACATATTGGAGCGGATCAATCCGAGATACCCCTTTCGCGGTTTGGTCAGATATCTTTTGGTATACAGGTTTGCCAGATGTTGAAAATCGGCGCCCTGATTGAGTTTTTGAATGATCTCTTTTGCCTGTTGACGACTGTATACATAAATCTCCTGAACCTCATAGCGGGTTTCTGAGCGATACAGGGAGTCGGTGTGGTCAAGATAGTATTGATACAGACTGTCATCGTTTATCGATATTTTGTGCGATACCTCATCCCGCAGTACAAGGTCGTGGAGCAGGGTGAATTTCTCGTCCCGCAAGCGCTGTTTAAATTCCGGGTCGTGATGAAGACGGAGTTTTTTCGACAGCTCTAAGGTGTAGGTATTGATTGCGACCGTCTCGACAATCTCATTTAATACCTGGGGGCTCGAAAACTGGTTTGGGAGCGCCAGGGGATAATTATCAATCATGGTAATAAATTTCTTCAGATATATGTCTTTACCGTTGATCTGAAAAAGAGGTTTTGAAAAGTCAAGACGCTTTAAGATGTCAATGGATGAATAAGAAGCGGAATCGTTTCGAAGAGTAATATATCTGTCCAGATATAACTGTGCCAACTGCTCAAGGTGTTCCGGGTAGCTTTGAAATCCGGAGGAATGCTTCAGACGTTGAACTTCTGCAAGATAGCGCTCCTGAATTTCACTGGAAAATTTTCGGATGAGACGCTCTTTCAAAACATCTGTATATTCATCAAGAGTGTACATTTCTCTTTTTCCAAAATCCAGCGATTCGTAACTGTCCAGTAATTTTCGCTTGGTAATCACCGAGTCAAGAACAGTGCGGTCGAAGTAGATGTTGATCAAAAGTCTATTTCGGAAATTCCGAAACTTCTCTTTGAATTCATACCTTTTTGGATAGTTTTCATCAATTCCTTTATAGACAACCAATTGTCGGTCGATGAACGCCTCAATCCGTCGCTTTTTATATTCTTCCGGCAGGTGTTTGAAGTTGTGAATCGGGTATTGTGTATGAAAATCGGCAACCGTGAACCAGACATTTGCGACCCTTAGGAAGCGCTCAGCGGTATCCCTTTGGCAGGTACTCAGGCATAATAGACAGAATAGGGTTGATATGGGTAGAATTTTTCGCATAACAGACAGACTGATTACTCGCGTAAATTAAGGCTCCCCTGGAGATGATACAAGAACTGTTTTACCGGCGTAATCCGGTCCTGTTTGTTCAGATAAATGGCAAAAAGGAGCTGTTTGCTGGGAATAAATTTGTAGGATATTTTTAACTCCGAGGCGGTTGATTTCAGGTACTGCATTAAATCAGTGGTCGCGCCGAAGGGGTTTTCTACATCGAAATAAATTCGGCATAAGTTGTTGTCATATTTCAATTTAAAGACACCTAACCGCCGGCAGTACAACTTGATGGTGATGAGGCTGTACAGATTTTCCATTTCCGGCGGGGGTCGTCCAAAAATGTCACTGATGACATTCCGCAGGTTTTCGATCTCTTCCGGGGTGGTGAAGGATGTAAGCTGTTTGTAATATGACAGACGGAGGGACTCTGAAGCAACATACTCTCCCGGAATGAAGGCAGGGAATGGGAAAACGATGTTGATGTCCTTTTCGGTCGCTGTTGTTTTTTGGGAACCTGTCTCGGGTAATGCAGTGTTTAATTCGGCGAGAGAGTCCTGTAAGATTTTGAGATACAGATCATAGCCGATGGCGTGGATGTTGCCGCTCTGCTCTACGCCGAAAATATTTCCCGAACCCCGGATTTCCAGGTCCTCCAAGGAAATCATATAGCCGGAACCCAGCGCTGTATGCCGTTTGATGGATTGCAGGCGTTTGATCGCGTTGGGATTCAGTCTTGATGGGTGGGAGGCAATCAGGTAGGCGTATGCCTGTCGATCGAGACGACCGACCCTTCCACGCAGTTGGTAGAGTTGCGAGAGCCCCAGGTTTTCAGCCCTATTGATAAAGATGGTATTGGCATTGGGGATATCAATACCCGATTCAATAATCGCAGTGGTTAGAAGAATATGAACCTTATTGTTGATAAAGTCCGCCATAACCGGCTCAATAGTTTCTTCGGACATCTGACCGTGGACGTACTGAATATTCAGATCGGGAAACATCTGTCGGAGGGTATCCGCCATAGCGGCGATGGTTTTTATTTCGTTGTGTACAAAAAAGATTTGACCGTTGCGGTATATCTCGCGGTTGACCGCGTTTTTAATGATATTCTTATCAAAGGATATTATTTCGGTAAAGATCGGCAAACGTTCCTTGGGAGGTGTTGTGATTAGCGAAAAGTCACGTGCCCCGATCAGTGAGAAGTGGAGTGAGCGCGGAATCGGTGTCGCCGATAGAGAAAGGACGTCAATATTGGTTCGGTAGCGTTTGATCTTATCCTTATCCTTAACACCAAAGCGGTGTTCTTCATCGATAATAAGCAGACCCAGGTCGGCAAAGCGGACATCCTTTGATAAAATCCGGTGGGTGCCGATTAGGATATCGATATTGCCGGAGGAGAGATTTTTTAAAATGTTGCGCTGATCGGAAGCTTTCACGAATCGGGACAGACGTTCGACCGTCACGGGGTACATATCGAGGCGCTTTTTGAAGGTAAAGTAGTGTTGATCTGCCAGAATTGTAGTGGGGGTCAGAATGGCGACCTGCTTGGAGTCGTTTACGGCTTTGAATGCCGCACGGATTGCAACCTCTGTTTTGCCAAAGCCTACATCGCCGCATAGCAGTCGGTCCATGGGAACCGTTGTCTCCATATCTTTCTTAATATCATTAATAGCGGTGATCTGGTCGGGGGTTTCTTCGTAAGGAAATTCGGTTTCCATGGAAAGCTGAAGTTCATTGTCTGGTGAATACTGGAATCCATCAGAATGTAGCCGTTTGGAGTAGAGTTCTATGATCTCTTCCGAGAGTGATTCGATCGAACGCCGGGTCGTTAATTTGATACGGTCCCATTCGGGGGAGCCGAGCCGGGAGATTTTTGGCGGAATATCGCCGGAGGTGCGATATTTATGTACAAGAGCCATCTTTTCAAGAGGAACATAGACTTTGTCATTCCCGGCGTAGGCTAATACCAGACATTCGCGTTCCGCACCGAAGGCGTTGACCTTGGTCAGCCCCAGGTATCGCCCGATCCCGTAATCGTGATGTACGATGAAATCATTATAGGAGATTTCGGCGGAGTCGAATTTTGTATGAACAACATCCTGCGGTAGAAATGAGAACGATCGGGTTTTTTGTCGCCGGGAAAATATCTCTGTATCGGTATAGAGAAAGAATCCGTCGGCAGGCGACTCGAAACCGCTGGATAGCGGTCGATCAAAAACGGTTATCGGCTGATCGTGTAATAGTGCATCGATTCGTTGTTTTTGTCCCGAATCGGAACAGAAAAAGAAAATATTTTCACATAAGTGATTGTTAAATAAGTGATTAATATGTTTCTTAAATGCACCCAGGCCGCGGATATTTTTGGCAATGGGTTTGAATACCACCTGAAAATCCGCGTTCCTGAGTTTATTTAAACAGATAGCAGAAAGTGCAGAAAGAGAACCATCGCTTTCAAGAAGATTTTCATAGGATTCAGGGTTTATGTCGTAGTCGGAGAGCAGTGGAAGAGCATTGTCCGAAAGATAGTCTGAGAGACTGGCTGGATTTTCATTGATTTCTGCAATAATGGGAAAGAGGGTAATTGTATTTATGCTTTTCAGGGTTTGAAGAGACTCTTTGTCGAATGTGCGGATTGATTCAATTGTATCAGAAAAATATTCGATTCGGTAGGGATGATCGGAACCATAGGGATAGATATCGACGATTTCGCCTCGTGCGGCGAATTCGCCGGGATAACCGACCGAAAACTGTCGTTGGTAGTGAAAAGAGGATAATTTTTCGATTAGCATTTGTTTGGAAAAGTGGAGTCCGGTTTGCAAGGTCAGGGAGGCTTGCAGGATTGAGTCTGAGCCGGGCAGCTGCAGAGCAAAGGAACCGATGGAGGCGATGATAATTTTCGCCTCATGAGCCAGGATTTTATGGGCGGCGTCATTTACCAGAAATCGTCTGTAATCATTATCACTGGTTAAGGAATCCGGAAAGAAGGCGATCGATTTTGGCGGCAGGAACGATTCGATATCGATTAGAAACGCCTCTGATTTTGACGGGTCGCTGAAAACAGCCAGAGGACAGAAACGGCTCTGATGAATCAGGGTAATACAAAAGAGGGACAATAGGGAGTTGGTATCGAGCCCTGAAATGCTCAGTTGGAAACGAGGGAGTCGAATCTTTTGGATAATCTGAGGAAGAGGTGAAATGGCAGCGAAAGCCGTGAAGAGCTTTTCGAAATCCTTATCCGGTTTCACGTGAAACACCCTGTTTTTTCAGAAGGATCAGCAGTGCCGTGATATCCGCCGGGGAGACGCCCGGAATCCGGGCTGCCTGCGCTAAGGTCTCCGGATGCATCCGATTGAGTTTCTCGCGCGCCTCTTTTGTAATGGAGTGAACTGTTTGAAAGTCGAGGTCTGCCGGCAGGTGAACATGTTCCAGACGAACCTGGTTTTTAATCTGGTTCAGCTGGCGTTGGATGTAGCCGTGATATTTGACATCCAGCTCGATCTGCTCGGAAAGCCCTTTGATCTGGTGAAAATGGGTAATGAGGCGTTCCGGAATAAAAGGGAAAAGATCGTCTATCTGAATCCCGGGACGACAAAGCAGTTTGTACAGGCTTAAACCGGATTTAACGGGACTCTCCATTTTACTGGTCAAAATGGGGTTAAGGATCGCCGGACCGAGAGACGTTTGCCGCAGATAGCAGATTGTTTCGTTGATGAGCTGTTTTTTTTGTTGTGATGATTGATACAGTCTGTCCGGGATGAGGCCAAACTGGTGTCCGTACTGGGACAGGCGCTGGTCGGCATTGTCAAACCGGAGAAGCAGCCGATATTCCGCGCTGGAGGTAAACATACGGTATGGCTCTGTGGGACTTTTTGTAATCAGGTCGTCGATAAGGACGCCGATATAGGCCTCAGAGCGGGAGAGGGAGAAAGAGGGTTCGTGCATAATTTTCAGGGCGGCGTTAATGCCGGCTATCAGCCCGAGAGCGGCGGCTTCTTCATAACCGGAAGTACCGTTTACCTGTCCAGCCAGATAAAGTCCGCTGACAGCCTTTGTCTCGAGAGTCTGTTTTAGTTGAAAAGAGGGAAAAAAATCGTATTCAATAGCATAGCCGAGCTTGATGATATGAGCATTTTCCAGACCTGGTACAGACTGTAATCCCTTTTCCTGAATGTCGCTCGGCAAACTGGTGGAAAAACCGTTGACGTAGTACTGATAAGAATCTTCCCACTCCGGTTCGATAAAGACCTGATGGGAAGATCTGTCCCGGAAACGAACGATTTTATCTTCGATACTGGGACAATAGCGTGGACCGACACCTTTTATTCGACCGATGTATAGAGGCGAGCGGTCCAGACCGGACCGAAGGATTGCATGTGTTGTGGGATTGGTGTGGGTAATATAGCAGGGGATATTTTTCGGGTGAAAGTCGGTGGTCTGAAAGGAAAAGGGGATCGGATTTTCGTCGCCGTATTGATGTGTAAGCCGGTCAAAATTGATAGAATCTCTGTGGATTCGCGGTGGGGTCCCGGTTTTCAGGCGACCCGACCGGATTCCCATGGCGTTCAATGACTCTGTCAGACCCTCGGCGGAGTCTTCCTCCAGGCGACCACCTTTTTGATGGTCGAGACCGATATGAATTAAGCCGTTTAGAAATGTTCCGGCTGTAATAATGGCTGTTTTGCAGCCGATTTTGCTGTGGTTTTTCGTGTTGACGGCAACAACTCTTCCGCTTTCAGTGGTAATCCCGGTGGCGGTATCTTCGAGAATTTCCAGATTCGCCTGATCGGTGAGACGACGAATCATTGACTTAGAATAACGGATTTTATCGGCTTGTGCGCGGGGTGACCAGACGGCTCGCCCTTTTGAGCGATTCAGCATTCGAAACTGAATCCCGGTTTCGTCAATAACCTTTGCCATTTCACCGCCAAGGGCATCAATCTCCGCCACGAGATGCCCTTTCGCCAGGCCGCCGATGGCGGGGTTGCAGGACATTCTGGCGATGGCGGATTTTTCCATGGTGATTAAAAGCGTGGGAATGCCCATACGGGCGGAGGCAAGGGCTGCCTCCGCGCCGGCGTGACCGCCGCCAATGATGATATTTTCAAAACCCTGTTTCACGTGGAACGTCTACTTTCCAATACAAAAATGACTAAAAATATGGTTTAACACATCTTCATTGTCCGTTTTTCCCAAAATGGTATCGAGCCCGTTCAGTGCCTCCCGAAGATCGATGGCGATGATTTCCGGAGCGAATTTCTTGGTCAGGTTTCGCTTTGCAAGTGTCAAATATTTTTTTGTTTGAGAAAGGGCGTTTTTATGACGCTGCTTTGAAAGAATCTGGATGTCGCCAAATTTCCGGATTTTGGTTTCGGTCTGTTCGATAATTGCTTCGGGGATTTTTGGCACGCCCTCTTTTTTTAGGGCAGAACATAAAATATGGGGATAATTACCGATGATCTTTAATGATGCTTGTACTCTCTTGGAGTCGGCAATATCGATCTTATTAAGGACGAAAAACGTTTTATTTATTATCGAGGGGGGCAGATCGGGACGTTTTTTCAGTGGTTTGGATATGTCAACTACATAAAGGATGATATCTCCCGCCCGGATCAACTGGAGCGTTTTCCGGATTCCGGCGGACTCAGTTCGACTGTTGGACTCCCGCAGTCCGGCTGTGTCTATGAAACGAATCTGATAATTGCCGATCCGGACAACCTCTTCAATAAAATCCCGCGTGGTTCCTGGGTGCGGTGAAACAATGACCCGTTCTTCCTGAAGGAATGCATTAAAAAGACTCGATTTACCACTGTTTGGGGGACCGATAATCGGGCAGCAGATGCCCTCCCGCAAAATTCTGCCTACCTCGTAGCTTTTGATAAGAACGTCGATTTTCTTAATCAGTGCTGACATCTTTTTTCGTAAATCAGGTGGTGAGAAGACCATTACCTCTTCCTCCTGAAAATCCATCTCAAGCTCCACGGCGGAAAGAATGTCAATCAGATTCGATTTTAGTTTTCTGATCTCTTTTCCAAAGGAGCCTTTTAGAAGATCGGAAGAAATTTTTTGAGCGGAACGTGATGTGGAATAGATCAAATCGGCGACCCCTTCAGCCTGACTAAGGTCCATTTTACCGTTCAGAAACGCTCTCTGGGTAAATTCTCCCGGTCCGGCTGGTTGAGCGCCGTGTTCCAGACAGGCGGCTATCACCAGATCGCAAAGATAGGGATTTCCGTGAAGGGTAATTTCAACAAGATCTTCGCCGGTATAAGAGTCCGGTGCTTGGAAATAGGTGGAAACAGCGGTATCGATAAAGCCTTTATGGTCATAGAGACTTCCCAAAACAGCTTTTTGGTGAATCAGGGGCTGCTTTGAGCGAAAGATTTTTTCGGCGATTCGTCGGGCGTCGGGACCGGAAAGTCGGACAGTTGCAATGCCACCATATCCCCGGGGTGTCGACAGGGCGATGATGGTAGGTGAATGTCCACGAATCATGGGGTGACGGGTTATCTGTGTTTCGTTTTTGATTGAATCTGGCGCAGTGTTTCGATCGTAGACGGGCGATTGCTTTTAGGTTTACGCTTTTTCGGCTTGGCGGGAATTAATTTCTGCTGCGCGATGGTTAATAAATTGAAGAGTGTATAGTACAGATTTAAGCCGGAGGGAAATTGGTTGAACATAAAAAAGAACATAATGGGCATTAAATAAGCCATCATCTTCTGTTGCGGATTCGAGCTGGCACTGCCACTGAGTTTTTGCTGAATCAGTGTTGAAAGCGCCATGATGATGGGTAAAACGTTTACATGGCG
Organism: Fidelibacterota bacterium; assembly: GCA_049975265.1. Lineage (GTDB taxonomy): Bacteria > Fidelibacterota > UBA2242 > UBA2242 > UBA2242 > B118-G9. The sequence goes on along the minus strand of JBNGDF010000001.1, from coordinate 67,773 downwards.
TCCGTAGATCGGGATAGCGAAGGGCAGTGTATAGATGGTATCCGGAGCTGAGAGATCGGTAATCCACCAGATGAACGGTGCATGGCGCAACTCTATGGTGGAGCGGAAAACGGTGAAAAGGGTGATCAGAATCGGCATCTGCAAAAGAAGCGGAAGGCAACCTCCCATTGGATTGACACCGTGCTCTTTATACAGTTTCATCGTTTCGGCATTCAGCTTCTGGGGGTCCTTTTGATATTTCCGGCGAAGCTCCTCAATCCTGGGTTGAAGATTTTGCATTTCCTTCATGGACTGCATGGACTTGTTGGTCAGAGGATGGAGTACGATTTTAACAAGAAAGGCAAAGACGATCAGAACCCAGCCATAGTTGGGTAGAACAGTATGCAATCGCAGAAAAATCCACAATATTCCCTTGCTGATGGGTTTGAGCAGCTTGCCAAGGCTCATAATGTTTTCCAAGTCGACGTTCAGAGACTTTATGGCTGTATATTCGAGTGGTCCCATATACACTGTCGTCTGGCTGGTTTTTTCGACGGGGAGAGATACCTGCATGGAGAACTCTTTGGAAAAGTTTTTACCATCCATGGGGATCCCTGTTCCTGCGAGACGGTAGCCGATGCCGTTGCCGTGCGTAATTAGGGCTACCGTAAAGTATTTTGTCCGAATGGCAGCCCAATCCGTTTTACCGGTAAAGCGCGATTCGTCACGTTTGTTGTTTTTCACATCCAGGGCATCGGTCTCACCGCCGCTATAAGCATACGCCTTGGCGTAGCGTAATTCATCGTTCAGATTGGGTTCGGTATAATTCAAACCTCCTTCCCATACCAGATCGTAATGTTTGGTAGCCATTTCACTCTGCAGCCGACTCAAATCTGTTTCCAGTGATATGGTATACCGGTTTCCGTAAAAGGTGAGGGTTTTTGTGGCAAGGGTTTCATTGTTCTTATTATCTAGTACAAATGTAATGGAAATCTCATCGTTCCCGGACAAAACTAGACTGTTCTGATCTGCAGAGTGACCGCTTATGGTTTTAACGGTAAAATTTTGATCGAGAGCCGCAGAATCGCCATTGATGTTGATGTACTTGATCAATAAAGGAAATTCGGAGGGTTTATTGATCATCTGTACCTGGACAGTGTCGGAATCCGTAAAAATGTCATATTTCTTCAGACGGAAATTTTTCATTGTCCCGCCGCCGATGGAGCTGATTTGAGCTGTATACAGGTCTGTTTCCACCGTAATAAGGCGCTGCTCTTTTTCCTGGTACAGACTCACTTCGGCGGCACTTTGGGTGGCTGGTGGAATCTCTTGTGCGACCTTTTGGGAAACAGCGGATTCGCCCGGTTCGGTGGAATATTGCTCCTCCTGAGCAGGTTCCGCCGGTCCGTTAATCAGTTTGAAGTAGCCGGGCATTGCCAAAATAATGATGAATATGATCACAAAAGCCAGCAGGGATTTTCTATCCATGGTATTTTTCCTTGTGTAATGGTACCGGATCGTAACCGCCCGGGTGAAAGGGATGGCATTTTCCAATGCGCAGAAGAGATAATATTACCGCCCTTGAAAATCGGTGTTTTTGGAACGCCTCCAGACAGTATGCCGAGCAGCTCGGATAAAAACGACAGCTATTGGGCAACAGTGGTGATATTGCCAGACGGTATAGGCGGAGAAAAAATATCGGTACTATATTTAGAAGCGGTGTTTTCATCTTCGGGTTGACAGCAGTGCTTTTTTGACACAAGAGAAATCTTTTTCGTCGGGTGAACCGTAAACTGTGAAAATGATGGTTTTGGGTGATGATAATTGTGGTTTGCTCAGGCGGTAAATCTCGCGGATTTTGCGCTTAATTCGGTTGCGTGCCACGGCGGTATCGATTTTCCTACGAAATAAAATAGCCAGTCTCCACTGTTTGTTTGGTGTGATATTTACGACAACCGGACCACATTTTTCTCGGATCAATTGGCGGTTTCGAAGACAGGAAATGATATCCCTATGTTTGGACAGGCGTTCAGATTTACAAATGTTAGGCAGATAGTTTTTTACGACCTCTGGCGCGCCGGCGGGCGAGTACCTTTTTGCCACCATTACTGCTCATTCTTTCCCTGAAACCGTGTTTATTTTTGCGCTTTCTGTTACTTGGCTGAAATGTCCTTTTCATATAACCTTTCGTAGATTCTATTGAATTTTCGCAAAGCCATGTAATTTAAAAAAATTTTACCGGATTTCAATCACTGCCTGTACAGAATATTTTTATTTACCAGAGACCTTTTACTTGACTTTATTCTGCGGGTGGTTACTTTATATTTAGGACGCCGTACGGCATGTTGATAGGTTGTTGATAACTGGTTGTTGGGGGAGAGATTTTAGGTCTCGTTGCGAATATTTTTAAGCGCCTGTTGCTCGTTTGTCGACGGTTCAAATATAACTAGCCGGATAACGTTGTGGTTTTCTAATGATTTATAAAGCAGTGTTGATAACTAAGATAGTTGAGCGCAATATATATGTATTCTAATGGTAACTGTCAATACATTTGGGGGCGCTGTCTTGATTTAATCAGGGGGCGGGTTCCGCCGCAGACCTTTAATACCTGGTTTCAACCGATCCGCGCAATTTCTCTTTCCGACAACACCATCTTTCTTCAGGTTCCCAATAAATTCTTCTTCGATTGGTTGGACAGTCATTATAAAGAATTGATCCAGGGCTCACTGAAAGAAATTACCGGAAACGGGCTGAATGCAAAATATACCATTCTGCTTTCGGATGCGGAGATGGGAGAAGGGGGGGAGAGTGAAAATGACAGAGCAGCTGCTACAGAGAAAATAACGGAATCCCGGGAGGCTCGGACCGGAATGCTGGAGCGCGGAACCCGGATCAATGAAAATTATGTATTCGATAATTTTGTGGAGGGAAAAAGCAATCAGTTTGCCAAAGCAGCATCGATCGCGGTAGCCAATTCTCCCGGGAAAACATCTTTTAATCCGCTGGTAATTTATGGCGGAACAGGTCTGGGAAAAACCCACCTGCTGCAAGCGATTGGAAACCATGCTCTGACCACTGGAAACGCCTGTAAGGTTGTCTATGTTTCCAGCGATACTTTTACCCTGGATTTCATTGCTGCCGTACAAAAGAACAAAACCACCGATTTTGTGCGCTATTACCGGGGGGTGGACATGCTTCTGTTGGATGACATTCAATTTTTCCAGAATAAGGAACAGACCCAGGAGCAGTTTTTTCACATTTTTAATGATCTGTTTCAGCATAAAAAACAGATCGTGCTGACAACCGACCGACCACCGCTGGAGCTGAAAGGATTGCAGGAGCGCCTATTGTCGCGGTTTCAATCCAGTTTGACAGTGGATATTCAGCCGCCGGACCTGGAGACGAGGATTGCGATACTGAATAAAAAAGCCCAGGATGACAAGCTGGACTTGCCGTTTGAAGTGATTGAGTACATTGCCCAAAATGTCAAATCAAATATCAGGGAGCTGGAGGGTCTTCTAATCCGACTGCTGGCGTATTCATCACTCATGAAGGTTGATGTGGATATATTGTTGGCAAGGAAGGTTTTGCGGGAGACCGGCACGATTGAGAAGAGGAGTATTTTGTCGATCGAAGATATCCAGAAATCCGTCGGTGAGGTATATTCGGTCAATCTGGATTCACTGGTGGGGAAATCCCGTACCAAAGAGGTGGCGGAGGCGCGGATGGTCGCAATGTATCTTGCCCGGGAATATACGAATCTCTCGCTAAAGACAATTGGCATATATTTCGGTGGCAGAGATCACTCCACCGTCGTGCACGCCTGTAAAAGCGTAGAAGACCGCTGTGAGAAAGACGAACAGTTTTCACAGTTTATCGGAAATATTAAAGAAAAACTGAAGAACGCCGTTTAAAAAAAAGTTGACATAAATAGAAAATATCAATATAATTTAAGCAACAGTTTTATATGTATTAGTCGCTCCAATGCGAGGGATTACAACGTTTAAAAAGAGGAGGAAGAGATTATGGCTTTACCGAAAGGAAGCATTAACAAGGTGATTCTCGTGGGACATTTGGGTCGTGATCCGGAAGTACGCTACACACCCAGCGGGGATGCGGTGGCGGATGTTTCTCTGGCGACTACCGAGTATTATAAGGACAAAAACGGTGAGCGCAACGAGAAAACCGAATGGCACAATCTGGTAATGTGGCGGGCGCAGGCTGAATTTGCAAAGGAGTGGCTCAAAAAGGGGCAGTTGGTTTATGCTGAAGGGCGCCTGCAGACTCGTTCATGGGATGACAAAGAGGGTCAGAAACGGAGCAAAACAGAGGTTCAGGTCGACCAGATAACCATTTTGGGTGGAATGGTCGGCAAGGGAAAATCCGGCAATGACACCTCCAAAGATGAGGGGAATAGTAATTCCGGCGACGAGGACATCCCGTTTTAATGGGAAAAACGAGCCGAATTAGATTTGACGGGATTTTTAATGATAACTGAAGGAGCTCTCTCCAATGAATTCTCTCAGAATGGAATTTTGGGGGATCTCCTTGATATCGATAGGCAAGAAATAGGCTAACAGACTTAACAAACGCTCTGACTCAGGGTGGCTTTGATCGTTGGAGTCAACCTGTTTCAGGGCGATTTCGGCGGGCTGTTTCAAAGCACAGAGTTCGTAGGCGAGGGAAGAATTAAACATAATATTGGCGGTGCCCTGAAAACGAAAAATATATCTCTTTTCTCCCTCTACGACCTTTTTCCACATCTTGATCGTGTCCGCCGCTGAGTAGCCACGATATTTGGCATCCCGAACGATCCGGCGAATCAAACGGGTATCGTGTGTCGGGATGCGGTTGGTGTCATCGAAGTTCAGGTGGGTCAGTGCACTCAGGTAGATTTTGAATTTGTAGCGATCGTCGATGCTTTCCGCCAGTCCTGGATTGATGCCATGAATACCCTCAATGATGAAGAAGGTGTTTTTGTCGGAGCGAATTTCGCCCTTGGCAGGTGTCTTTTTTCCGGATACAAAGTCGTAGACCGGGGGCACAACAGATTTTCCTTTGAGCAACTGACCGAGATGGTCGTTCAACAGCTTCAAATCAAGTGCCTCGAGTACCTCGTAATCCAGGTTCCCGCCCTGTTCTCTGGTCAGCTCATCACGGTCTTTGAAGTAGTTGTCAAGAGAGATACTGATGACTTTGTGGCCGAGAACACGCAGCTGGATATACAGGCGTTTCATAAAGGTGGTTTTGCCAGAGGATGATGGACCGGCGACAAAAATAAGGCGTTTATCCTGATGAGTGTGGTCGATTTTATCGGCAATGGCGGCAATCTTCTTTTCGTGCAGTGCCTCGGAAATTTTGATAATATCGGAAATGCTGTTGCTGGCAATCAGGTCGTTCAACTGACAGATGTTGGACAGTTCCAGAATCTGTCCCCAGCGTTCGGCTTCGTTGAAGATTTCATAAAGGCGTTGCTGATTATAGAAAGGCTGTAGTTCGCCGGGTTTGCTCTCCGTGGGAATGCGGAGAACAAAACCCCGTTTGTATTTTAGAATGTCATAGGTATTGATCAGGCTGGTTGAGGGTGCCGGTGGACTGGGGAGCCAGTAGCAACGTCTTTTTAATTCATAAAGCATTAAATAATTCAGAGAGCAATATTTGAGCAAATCCGCTGTGTCGGGGCGATTGTTCTGGCGAAAATAGCGGGTTGCTTCTTCTTTTGTACAGAGTTTTGGGATGATCGGAATGTCGGCGGAGACGAGTTCGGCGAAACCGCTTTTCAGGGTCTTGATTGCCCCGGCGGGTAGCGGCTCTCCCTGATTGATTTCGCAATAGACACCGTCTGCCATACTGTGTAGGATGGATAGTTTTTTATCGCGAAGGTATCGTTCCATAACGTATTGGAGCATAATGACAGCGGCATTTTCATAGGCGCGGCGAGAGGATTCGAAAAACCGGGTGTATGTGCCAATGGTGGAATTTTCGGTGATCGTTTCATTTAAACAGGCAAAGAGATTGTTTTTGACGGCAATATATTCCAGGGACTGGTGGTCGCTGTCGTATTTCTGAAGCAACTCTCGAATGGTCAGACCGGGTTGAATCTGTCTTTGGGGACCCTGATTGATTTGAATGGTTATTTTTTTCATGGTCAAAATTATTGAAAAAAGGAGATTAAAAAAATAAAGTTTGGTTTTTTTTGCGGGTTCGTTAACTTGTTCTTGGTTTTATGTCAGTCTCAAGTGATTCGGATAAGATTCATTGAACGAAAATCGTTTCTTCGTGAATAAATGTTCAAGCTGTCCTATGATGGAGGTCGTTCATGTGGAAAACAGAAGACGGTAGTACAGGTCGTCTGATCCAGCTGAGTCTGGGATATTTTGTGTTTTATGTAATTACCGGGATGAGCGTCAAGTATTTCCTGCGGACCGGCATGAACAGCATGGAGTATCTGGTATATAGTACGGCTGCATCCACGCTTTTTGCCACGTCTGTAGTGCTGGCATTGCGCTGGTATAAACTCAATTCGATTAAACTAATCACCTGGGGTTCCATCACCTTTCCTTCGGAGCTGCTCTATATAATTCCTTCCGGTATTATGACCGCGGTGGTTGTACCCACGACGACGCTGCTATACAGCTTTCAGGGTGTATCCGTTATGGTTGCGATGGTGATTATGCGGGGCGCCGTAATTATTATCGGTCGGGTCGTCGATGCCATTCAGATAAAGCAGGGAATTCTGCACAAGAAGGTGTATGCCGAAGAGAATTTTGGGGTTATTTTTGCGGTGATTGCGGTCAGCGTCAAAGTTTTAACCGGCGGGAACGGTGGGGAAAATCCCTTTACCAATCTGCCGGTGGTGATCATTTTTTGCAGCTATATCACCGCCTATGCCATACGGATTTATATAATGAATTACTATAAAAACACCCGTCCCACGAATGTGAAAGTCGATAACAACAAAGCGTTTTTTGGCATCGAACAGATTTCGTCCACAACCACGATCTTTTTGGTGGCGGCGATGCTGCTGATTGTTGTTCGCAAAACCGGCTGGAGCGGTCCGCGCATTACCCCCTTCGCCAATGCGGTATTTGATCCTGTTCCGGGCTGGGGATGGGCGGCATTTTGGGGTACCGCATTCGGAGTTGTTGCGTTTTTCAGTGTCTTTTTATTCATGTTCAAAGGTCGTACGGCGACTTTTGCGGGGCTGGTGAACCGGCTTACTTCGCTGATCGCCGGCACCGTTTCCACGCTGCTATTTGCTCTATTTTTTGGCGGAGCCTGGCCCGGACTAATCGACTGGATCAGCCTCTTTTTCATTCTTGTGGCGGTGAGTTTCATTGCCCGTGCTGAAAAGAAACGCGCGGCAGAATTGGCGAAAGAAAAAAACATATAGAGGTGTAACGGCATGAACAAACGTTTTGATATAATCATCATCATGGGGCGCCCGGCTTCGGGTAAGTCTGAAGTCATTGATTATCTGAAAAAGACGCCCGCGAGAGACCGTATCCGGCGTTTTCATATCGGGGAATTTGAAGAAATTGACGATTTTCCCATGCTCTGGACCTGGTTTGAGGAGGATACAATTCTGGAAAAGGTTATGAAGAAACCACGTCTGCATACCGATTCTCAGGGCTATTTTAAGTTTCAATATCTGTGGAATTTGCTGATTGAGCGGATCAGCATGGAGTATTCAAAAAGGAAGCGTGACAAGAATTATCACGATACGGTGACGACGATTATCGAATTCAGTCGCGGCAGTGAACATGGCGGCTATCGTGAAGCGTTTCAGCATCTCTCCGATTCCATCCTAGAGCGAGCGGCGATTTTTTACATAGATGTATCGTTCGAAGAGTCGCTGCGAAAAAATCGGCGGCGTTTTAATCCTGAGCGTCCGGATAGCATCCTGGAGCACGGCTTGCCTGACGAAAAATTAACCCGTCTGTATGGGGCGGTTGACTGGGAAGAGTTTAAGGGTAACGATCCCGAATTTATTTCGGTAAAAGGTCACAGGGTGCCATATATAGTCCTCAAAAACGAGCCGGACATCACCACTGCCCGGGACGAGAACCTGGGAAATGCGCTTGAGAAGCTGTTGGGGCGATTGTGGGAATTGAGAGCCGCGCCGTAGAAAATAACAACTGGCGAATTAAAGCGGATTTTCAGCTGTTTTTTTGAATAAACGATTGAATTTTATTTTTTAAAATATTCCGGGTAATCCGGAATGCTGTCAGCTTCCTGGTATCGTCGCCAATGACCCGGATGGGATCGTCGATATACCAGTTGATTCGTTGAGGGGCGCCGGGAAAGTCGGGGCAGCTCAGTGCGGCGACTTCGCAGAGGGGAATAACAAAATCGAATTGCATATCGGCGTATTCATTAACATGCTGGCTGCGATGACCGGCCATGGAGATACCGATTTCACCCATTACCTGTTTGGTGAGGTGGTGAACACCGGCGGGTGTGATCCCAGCGCTGTAGGCTTCGAAATGTTCGGCACCGAGGGATTTTAACAGTGCTTCCGCCATCTGGCTGCGCACGGAGTTGCCGGTACAGATGAAGAGAACCCGTTTCTTTCCCGCCGAAGATTCGGGTCGGGTGGCGGGTTTAGCTTCGGAAGGTGCATTGTCCGGTTTTTGAAGGTTGTCGTGGTCTTTAAACAGGTCGCTCAGGCTGGGCATGGTGTCTCCTCTCTGGTCTGAAATATAAATATTTTATCTGTTTAAAAAAAACCGGTTTGTTTCCCCAAGGTGGTTTTTAACACCGGAAATGGTTTGTAAATTTGATCATGATCACAGGCAAACAGATCGAATCCATTATGACCCGGAAATTTACAGCCTTTGGGATTTCCAAACCATCACTGGATAGCAAGTACATCTCCAGATATCGGAGCTGGCTTGAGAAAGGCTATTATGCCGATATGAGCTGGATGGTAAAAAGTGCTGCCGACCGGTTTGATATTCGCCGGAAATTTCCCTGGGTAAAAGCGATTCTGGTAGGACTTGACAACTATTACAGCCCGCCGTTTTTTACGAAGAGCGGCTTGCGGTTTTCCGGATATGCGCTGGGAATTGATTATCATGTTCTGGTTAAAGAGAAGTTAGAGACCGCTTTGGTTCAGATTCGGAACGTCGATCCGGACGTTCGGGGCAGAGTGTATGTTGATACCGGATCGTTTATGGAAAAAGCCTATGCAGAGCAAGCCGGTCTGGGCTGGATCGCTAAAAACGGCTTATTTATCGCCGAGAACATCGGATCATACTGCTTCATCGGTATAATCCTGTTATCTATAGAATTACCTGTAACAGGAAGCGCTGTAAATCGTTGCGGCAGCTGCAGGAAGTGTCTGGAGAGCTGTCCGACCGGTGCGATCGTGGCGCCGGGTATGATTGATGCCCGACGGTGCATTTCCTATTTGACGGTGGAAAAGAGGGGTGTTTTTTCGGAACAGGAGGCTGAGTGGCTGAATGGCTGGGTATACGGATGTGACGTTTGTCAGGAAGTATGTCCATGGAATATCCGCTGGCAAAAGGTTACTTCCGATGAAAGGTATACAGACAACAGGACGAAGATTTGCCGGTTGCTGGAATTTGGCAATGGAATAAATATGGATAAATTTAAAGCCGTATTTAAGAATTCTGCAGTGAAGCGATTGAAATTTGAAAATTGGATACGTAATATAGATACAGTGTTCAGGAATGCGCCGGGACATTGATTGGGTGATAAAAAGATGAGTGAAAGGGAAAAAAATATTGTGGTCGCGGTTGATGCCATGGGGGGCGATAATGCCCCGGAGGCGATTGTGCGGGGAGCGGCGGTGGCGACACTGGAATCGCCCGGAAAGGTGATTCTGGTCGGCGATGAGAGAAAGATTGCGGAAATCCTCGCTAAGGAGACTTATGATGCAGAGCGTTTGGAGATAGTCCCTGCGGACGAAACAATTGAGATGTCCGATGTTCCCCGGGACGCGGTGCGTCGGAAACCCAATGCATCTATGATTGTTGCCGTCAGGCTCTGTGCCGAAGGTCGGGCGCATGGAGTGGTTTCTGCCGGGAACACGGGCGCCTATGTTTTAGCGTCATCGTTGTATATTCCCCGGATTGTGAACGTCCGTAAAACGGCGATTGCGACAGTCTACCCCACCCGAAATGTCCAGAAGCGGGAAGATCATTTTGCCCTGCTGCTGGATGTGGGCGCTAACATCCACTGCTCCGTGGATGATATGGTGCAATTTGCTCTGATGGGTAAAATTTATGCTTCCGATATTAAGGGTATTGAGGATCCCACGGTGGCTCTTCTGAACATCGGCAAGGAGTCCTATAAGGGCGGCGAATTATTATCTACGGTCTATCGCATTCTGGATGACCTGCCCGATGTCAACTTTATTGGTAATATTGAGGGCAACGAACTGATGCTGGGGGTGTCCGATGTGGTGGTTACCGAAGGATATGTGGGTAACATCGTGACAAAGATGATGGAGGGCATGGCGGAAACCGCCTCGCATCTGGGGCGCTATGCCTTTAAACACCGGCTGCTTTGGCGGCTGGGGCTGATTGCCCTCTCCGGTGGCATTCGGCGCTTGAAGAGATCGACGGATTATTCCGAATATGGCGGGGCACCACTGCTGGGATTTAAAGAGATCGTTATCAAAGCTCACGGTCGCTCGGGAGCAAAAGCCATTACCAATGCAATCAAACTGGCAGCCAAGTCCCACCGTGATGATATTTGCGGGCGGATCGAGCGGGAGATTGCAGAATTTGAGTCCGGTAATTATAACAAAGATATTGACATTACTTCCCTTTAAAACGCAGGGAATGTTAACTTTTACTCGGCACGTCGATTCCAAGAGACTTAATTTTGCGCGACAGGTTGGGTTGTCGGATACCGATATCGCCGGCTAGGCGGGAAATATTCCAGCCAGTATCTTCCAGTTTTTTTGTAAGATAGTATTTCTCAAACGCCCTTTTTGCATCGCTAAAGTTGTTTTTCATCAGGATGTCTTCGAGGAAATCGCGCGCCGGGCTGTCGTGAGAACCCAGATGGAGGCGGACATCATCTTTACCGAGTGTGGATTTGTCGGAGAGGATATACATACGTTCGATAAAGTTTTTCAATTCACGAATATTGCCGGGAAAAGGATAGTCCGTCAGTCGACGAATTGCTGATTCGGTAAAACTCTTTTGGGGTGTTGCCAGTTCGACAGAATAGGCGTGCAGATAATGCCTGATTAAAACGGGGATATCCGCGGGACGTTCCCGAAGTGGCGATAAATGGATCGGGACAACATTGAGCCGGTAAAAAAGGTCCTCCCGGAATTCACCGTTCCGAATCAGTGCCTTGATGTCCCGGTTGGTGGCGGCTAAAATCCGGACATCGATATCAATGGTGCGGGTGCCGCCGACACGTTCGAATGTACCCTCTTCCAGAACGCGCAGAATTTTGGCTTGGGCGGCGAGGTTCATATCAGCGATCTCGTCCAGAAAAAGGGTTCCGTGATTGGCGCGTTCGAGTTTGCCCGGTTTTTGGTGGTCGGCTCCGGTAAATGCGCCTTTTTCGTGACCGAACAGTTCACTCTCCACCAGTTCATTGGGAATGGCGGCGCTGTTGAAGGTAATAAAGGGTTGATCAGACCTGGCGCTCTGTTTGTGGATATGATAAGCGACAAGCTCTTTTCCGGTGCCGCTTTCACCGGTGATCAGAACCTTTGCATCGGTTTTGGAAACCCGCTGAATCACTTCCCGGATATCTTGGATCTGTTTTGATTCGCCAACGATCCGGTAGCGGGAGCTGGTAACCTCGTCACCGATAATGCACTTCTGCAAAAGTTTCCTTTTCTCGGCAATGTTCCGGACGGCAATTAAAATTTTAGGGAGCGACAGTGGCTTTTCCATAAAGTCGTGAGCGCCTATCTTTACCGCTGTTACGGCGGTATTTATATCGCTGTCGCCGGAAATCATTAGTACTTCGGTGGAGCTCCACTCCTTTTTGATCTGTTTCAGGATATCAATGCCACTGATTCTGGGGAGCTTTACATCAAGAAAAACAAGATCAAAAAGATTCTCGCCAAGACAGCGCAATCCTTCTTCACCGGATGCGGCGACGGATACATGATGACCTTCGTCGGACAAAATAGCGCCAAGTGTTTGGCGGATATTTTTTTCGTCATCAACGACCAATATGTTCATTAGCATCCCTCCGTATTTACTTGGATCGGCAGCCGGATGAAAACTGTGGTACCCGCGTTGATTCGGCTTTCTATGGAAATGGTACCCCTGTGATTTTCGACAATTCTTTTAACAATAGGTAACCCGAGTCCGGTGCCCTTACGACGGGTGGTGAAGTAGGGTTCAAAAATCTTCTCCAGGTTTTCGGTGGGAATTCCGGGACCGTTATCATGGATGCTAATCATCAGCCAGTTATCAGCGGTTTCGATTTTTATCGTGACAATAACGGACGGGGTATCGGCTGCCTGCAGCGCGTTTTGAATCAGATTGACCAGCGCCTGTTTAATCTGCATCTTATCAGCCCGGATCGGAGGAACCTCATTTTCGCCGATTAATTCAATCCGGTGTTTTTGTTGATAAGACGCGATGATTTCCTCGATTTGTGCCTTGATTGAATAGTGTTCGGGCTTTGCTTCAGGCAGGGTGGCGAATCCCCGAAACCGATCTACGAGGGCTTGCAGGTTCACGACCTCCTCTTTGATTACAGAGAGACTGTCACCAAGAAATTTGGGGCTGATTGCAGAATCTGTAAGACATTTCATTTCTAGGTGCTCAACGCTCAGTTTTATGGGTGTAAGTGGATTTTTGATTTCGTGAGCCATTACCCGGGCGATCTCCCGCCAAACCATCTGCTTCTCAGCCTCTATGGCGATTTTGCGCTGCCGGTCCAGTTCCAAAACCATCCGGTTAAATGAGACGATCAGGGTATTAATCGGTGAGAAGGGATTTTCTTTGACATGAATCCGGATATTGCCCGCCATCAGTTCCTGGGTGGCGGCTTGTAAACGGCGGAGCGGTCGGGTAATCAGATTAATTGACAGAACAAAAATGAGGAACACCGATAACACAATGAAGATGAAGATATAACGGGAATAGGCGTCGACCTGTTGCTGATAAATCTCAGTTGACAGATCGATCGCCTTTTGTCCCAACATCAGTTCTTCGATATCCTGCTTAAACGACTCTGCCTGCTCCTGGGGAAGAACGGCTCTGTAGTCATGGTAGAGTGTTTCAATTTTTGTGAGAATATTCTGTTCGGAGAGACGCTGTAAAAAAGAATGGTTGCTTTTAATAAAAAAGGACCGGGTAAACGTTACGGAGATGAGTAACAGAGCGATAAACAGAAGAAAGATCTGCAGGCGGAATGATGGAATTGGTTTTTTCATAATTGTATCAACGGTAAAATATGGCCGAATTAAAGTTTTCGGTGTCAATCTTTGGCTTCTTATTGTTCCAGTAAAGCATCAGATCAAAGGGGGATTTTTCACCGATAAAGGTAATCGGATCGAGAGCCGCTGAAATCCGGAAAAAGTAATCACGGTCCTTTTCCAGATTTTCGGGGGAGAGGAGTGTAACCCGGTACAAAGTACTGAAGCAGGCGTGGGCATCGTCCAGGGTTTCGCAAATTCGCCGCTCATCTCTTTCGGAAAGGTAGATTGCATACTGTTTGTTCAGAGGATTATAACGGATAGTGTGCTCAAAGTCTCTTTTCAGAACCACTTGCCGGGTACGACCGTCATACAGCTCTGCCAGAAAACGGATTGTCACCGGCTGTCCCGAAGTGAGAATTCGATCGAACTCGTCGGAATAACAGTTGGTCAGATTCAGTGACAGCGCCAGTGAATTGTCAATCAGATTAACGCTGACATCGGTAAATGCAGGGGCCAGTCCGTCAATAAAAGGAAACAAAAGCGAGCCAATTGTGATGATCGTAGCAATGAGTCGATCTGTGAGTGTTTCGATCATGATGTTGATACAAAATACGCTAATCCAGCCCTATTTTCAATTACTTTCGAGCTGTTTTAACTGAAAAATCAGACCTTTCCGGAAAAGAAAGGGCATGATTGTCTGCCAGACGTGTAAAATGAAATAATGGATCAGAGAACGCCTTTCCTTTTCCAGATTTACTTTATCAAGAGAGCTGGTCCAATGGAGAGGGTGTATCCCCCGATCGATGTATTCGGCGAATTGAGGACATCTTTGCCACCACTCGGTGTGCGGACCTTCCAGCCGTCTGTCCGGGGAATTCCGTAACAGTAGCCAAGTTTTGCCTGCAGACCGAGGTCACCAAGGATGGGAATAAAGACAGAAACGTTGGGTTGAATCAGAAAATATTTCTTTTCCACTTGCAGATAACTCTCGTTGCTATCGGTGAAACGAGCCCCGATCTCCGCCCATTGTGTCAGCGGTTCGGTCTGGTGCAACGCAAGACCGCTGGTCAGGCTGCCAGCCAGAACGCCGGCACGTAAGTATAATCGCCGGAAGATCGTAATTTGCTGATCCAATGTTACACCCCAGTAGTTCATGCTGTATATCAGATAACTGTCACGATCGGCTCCGGCGAAGGTTACCGGTTTGTGACGGTTCCAGCTGTTGTTTGCCCAGACAAAACCCCAGCTCAGGTCGCCGTCGTCGCTATCCGGACGAAAGTGAAAGCCCGTCATATTTAAACCGGTGTAGGTTTTATCATTGATCTGCCTGTTATCTGTGACCGCAGAGTAGCCGAGTTGAGCTTGTAAGAACTGGGTGTAGAACGCAAGATTGTCGGGAACAAAATAGCTGAAATCACAGGAAAAAATCCCGGCATCCGATCTTTTGATGATTCTGGTTTTTTTCGAACCGGAATAATCTGTTTTCGTGGATTCTTCCGATTCGCCGATTTTTATCTCGACGGATTCCGGGGCACTGTCCAGAGTGATGGTGGTTGTCATTGCGTTGCCGTCACGATAAAGAACAACAGGGACATCCGTTCCCGGCTGATATTTTTCAACCACCCGGACAAGATAATTGTTGTACCAGATTTTTTCCTTGCCGAAGCGGGTAATAATGTCACCCTCCTTCAGCCCGGCTTTATCCGCCGGTCCACCCGGCTCGATGTTATCTATGCAGGCGCCATAATTATAGGGAAAATGTACTTTTTCGGCTCTTTCAAAGTCGAGGTCACGACCGAACACGATTCCCAGATAGGGCTTTTGACCAGTGGTCGGCAAGATGACAAGTGTGTCAGTCCGGGTAGTGTCAGTCGCGCTGATTTCATCCGATAATGTTGCAGATTGCACCTCTTCTGCGGGGAGAGTCTGCGCCGATAAAATCCGAATGACAAACAGTAACCAGGAGCAGATGATAATGTAGATAATGGATGTATTTGGACGCTGTATCTTTGAATTTGAACCAGACATGGTAACTCCTTTCATGCTAATCTAGGATGTTAAAACCCGAAAAAGGGTGAAATGCTAACGGTGAAACCGCTCATCGAAGAGTCGTTTCCCGGCTCATCTATGGAGTGTTTATTATCGTTCAAAATCTGTTGCCAGCCATTCCTGGAATAGCTTAGCATGTAACCGGCTTCAACTTTAATCCAGAAAACCGGCAAGACCCGGTACATCATGGCAATGCGTGGCTGCAAGAGAGTGTATTTTTTTTGTAGCTGCAGGTAATCGTTATACGATCCGGTAGTATCCAGACCGATCTCGTGCCAGTCCACCGTTTGTTCAAACTGATCGATTTCGAGTCGGGTGGATCCACCGCCGACCATTATGCCGGCAGAAAGCATCCAGCGATCGCCGAGCCGGTAACGTTTATCCAGCGATATGCCACCCATGCCGGATGTATATTTTATATCCCGGTATACCGATGTAGCCTGATCTATGGCGTAATGAATGCTCTGTTTTTGTCCTGTCCAAACACCATAACCACCGATGAAGTAGCCGTTGCCGATCAATCCCTGCAGATCGAATCCGTGATGGAGATTGTTGAATCCTGATAATTCATTAAAACCGAGGGTGCCGTACAGATCGTTGATCGGGGATAAATCCATGTTGACATACATCGGTTTATATCCGATTCCTCCTAAGCCCCGGCTTTTCCGGGAGGTCGGATCGCTCCAGGACTGTTCAAATTTCCGGGGAGAGTTCTCGTTTACAACCGAGAGTCTTTTCTGAAATGTGTCACCGTAGCGTAAAAATTCAACGGTAACAGAGTCGCCGATCGATTTTTCTGCAATAAAGTCATCGAAGTGTGACCGGTGTTTTATTGAAATCCCATCAATTTTTATGATGATGTCTTCCCGTTGCAAGACCGGATGATCGTTGCAGCTGCGACTACCACTCACCAGCACACCGGTATTTCCTGAATAATTCAGTTCATAGGCGTCTTTAAAAGAGATGTTGTCGATGTAATAGCCAAGCCCGGGGCGATCGACCTCCGGGAAAGGCGGTTGAGGGTGACACTTTCTGAACCAGCTTTTCATCTCTTTGGCAGCCAGCTGGTACTCTTCGCCCAAGTCAGGGGCATTTTCGTCGCGGCTCCCGGCTATTACAGGGCGGAACAGAGTCAGAGTAATTAAGGGGATCATCAGGTAGTGCAGGATTTTTTTGATGGTGTGCATTATCATTTTTTCGTCTCCTTTCATCGTTCATCTCAATCAATTACAAAAGCGGTGCCAAAATGTTCAGAGAGCCACCGCTCCGTCGGGAAATCGATATTCCGTTCTGACTTTTACGTCCTGCGTCATATCAATTGCATATACCGGCTATATCAAATTGATATATTTCGGCGCTTTCATGGCAGTAAAAACTTTTGTAACTCAGTGAAAAAACCGATATATTTCACCAACATACTTTAAGAAAAACGGAGAAGAGGATGTTTTCTCTTGTGAAAAGCGCTGCAGTATTGGGTATTGACGCCTATGTGGTGAATGTCGAGTGCAATATGGTGAATGCTCAGATTCCGCGCTTTATTACGGTTGGTTTGCCGGAAGGTGCTGTAAAAGAAAGCAAGGAGCGGGTCGAATCGGCGATTAAGAACAGTGGCTATTCTATTCCTTTGAATAAGATTGTTATCAATCTTGCACCGGCGGATATCCGTAAAGAGGGCAGCGCTTTCGATCTGCCTATTTCCATCGGTATCCTGAGTGCCATCGGGCGGGTGTCCATGAAGCTGCTCGAAAAATACATTGTACTTGGCGAGCTGTCACTAGATGGTGCGCTGCGGGGTATCCGGGGAGCGCTGCCTATTGCGGTCTCGATTCGACAGGATTCCTCCATTGAAGGGATTATTTTGCCCAGAGTAAATGCCCGGGAGGCAGCGATTGCCGGCGGGTTGCGGGTGGTGGGAGTCAATACTCTTCAGGAGACGCTCGATTTTTTAAACGGCGATTTCGAGCCGGAGCCGGTAAATGTCAATGTCACAGAACTCTTTGAGGAGCAGCGCCGCTATGAACAGGATTTTGCCGATGTGAAGGGCCAGGAGAATGCCAAGCGGGCGTTGGAAGTGGCGGCTGCTGGTGCTCACAACATTATCATGATCGGACCGCCCGGCTCCGGTAAAACGATGCTGGCGAAACGGTTTCCTTCCATATTACCCAATCTTACGCTGGATGAAGCGCTTGAAACAACCAAGATTCACTCCGTTGCCGGTCTGGTGCCGGAGGGAACCGGAATTGTTGCAACCCGTCCTTTCCGGTCGCCCCATCATACAATATCCGATGCCGCTCTGGTTGGTGGCGGTAAATTACCCCGCCCTGGTGAGGTCAGCCTGAGCCACCATGGAGTCCTTTTCCTGGATGAATTGCCGGAATTCAAGAAAAATGTCCTTGAAGTGCTGCGCCAACCCATGGAGAATAACATTGTGACCATTAGCCGGGCACAGATGTCGCTTTCTTATCCGGCGAATTTTATCCTCGTGGGAGCAATGAACCCCTGTCCCTGTGGATATCTTACCGACCCGAACAACGATTGTACCTGTTCGCCAGTGCAGATTCAGAAATACATGTCCCGGATTTCAGGACCGCTGCTGGACAGGATCGATATTCACATCGAAGTTCCGGCGGTCAAAATCAGCGAGCTGGCTGGAAAGTCTCTGGGCGAAAAGTCAGAGGACATTCGAAGCAGGGTTCAGCAAGCCCGCCGCCGGCAGACGGAGCGTTTTGCCCAATTTGAAGGCATTCATGCCAATGCCGATATGGATACCAGGATGATCCGCCGTTTCTGTAAAATTGACAGCAACGGACAAACCCTCCTGCATAATGCAATTACCAGATTGGGGCTGAGTGCCAGGGCATACGACCGCATTCTGAAAGTATCCCGGACGATAGCCGATCTTGCCGGAGTGGAGAACATCCGTCCGGAGCATCTGGCGGAGGCGATTCAGTACCGCAGTCTCGATCGTCAACTATGGTTGTAATCCTTCCTGACAGGAAAAGCCGGTAAACATTCCGTTGGATTCTGTTTCCTTTAACCTTAAATTGACACCCGATTTTGGGGTCAATGATGGTAATAAAGACCTATGATTTGGGAAAGCGGTTTGGAAACCGCTGGGCTGTGAAGGACCTGAACCTGACGGTTGAAAAGGGACAGATTTTCGGTTTCCTGGGACCAAATGGTGCCGGGAAAAGTACCACGATCCGTATGCTCTTGAATCTGATCCGCCCGAGCGCCGGAACCTTTGAGCTGTTGTCGCATAAGGTAGGCTGCTCCGGACAGAAGATCTATGCCCGCATCGGTGCTCTGGTGGAGAAACCAGACTTTTATCTGTATCTGAGTGCTGAAAAGAATCTGAATATTTTGGCTGCTCTGAGCGGCTGCCAAAGCCGCCACCGGATACAGGAAGTGCTCGAAATCGTCGGACTGCAGGACCGGGCACGGGAGGATGTACGTAACTATTCCCATGGTATGAAGCAGCGGCTGGGAATCGCTCAGGCTCTTTTGCATGATCCGGAACTGGTGATTCTCGATGAACCGACTTCCGGGCTTGATCCGGAGGGAATCCATGAAATCCGGGAGCTGATCATATTGCTGGCTCACGAGAGGAAGATGACCATTTTATTGTCATCTCATCTGCTGCACGAAGTTGAGCAGGTCTGCTCCCATATGGCGATTATCGATAATGGTTCCATGGTGGTACAGGGTTCCGTGAAGGATCTGCTGGGTCAGACGGATTTTTATGTAACCGAGGTACAGGTCGATCGTCCCGACGCTGCCTTTCGGCTGCTGAAAAACGAGGAATGGCTCGACGACATAGCCCTTGAGGAGGGGGTTTTGAAAGTCCACCTGAATGCGGATAGCCGTCCGCTTTTATCGGAATGCCTGGTGCGTAGCGGTTTCAAGATATTCTCGATCGTTCCCCGCACGTCGCTGGAAGATTACTATTTAACCCTGTTGAAAATCCGGCACGGACAATAAATGATTCTGCTGATTAAAGCGACCTATTTCGAAATTTTAAAGATTTTTAACCGCATGCGGACATATATCGGTTTTGCTACGATCACACTGCTGGTACCGGTAATAATGTATCTGGTACACCGTTTCGGCTTTGATGTACAGGATCAGGCGCTGCAGCCGCTTGGTGATTCAGTTATGTTTGTCGGTACGCTGGTGAACGGCTTGTTGGTTTCCTACTATCTGATGAATGTATTGTGGGTTCACTTTCCCTTTTTCATTGTATTGGTGGGGGGTGATATTATGGCGGGTGAGGCGTCAGCGGGGACGTTTCGGATACTGATGACCCGCCCGATATCCCGTTTCCAAATCCTTACCTCGAAGTTTATCGCCACTTTTTTCTATACCGTTGTCATCGTATTCTATCTGGGGCTTATCTGCGTCGGATCGGGGTTATTGATTGTTGGGGGCGGAGACCTGTTTGTTTTTGATAAAGGTATCCTGATTCTCTCGCAGAATGAGGCGCTTGTCCGTTTTGTAATCGCCTATGGACTGGCGGTGGTGGTTCAGATGGTGGTGGCGGCGCTGACGTTTTTCTTTTCCACCATAGCTGGCAATGGAATCGGCCCGATCATCGGTACCTATGCCGTACTGGTAGCGGCGTTGATTCTGTCGGTCATTCAGATTGATGCGCTGAATGTTATCCGTCCCTATCTGTTTACAACCTATTTTGATGTATTCTTTGCGCCTTTCGCCGATCCGATTCCCTGGGGCGAGATTGCGCACAAAGTACTCTGTCTGGCGGGCTATATTGCCGGCTTTTATGTACTGAGTATGCTGGTGTTTATACGGAAAGATATTTTATCGTGATGAATCCAAAATTTGTCAAACCTGTTTGTAAAATTTGCATTATCGGTCTGCTGTCGGGTATCTGGAGCGGCTTACCGGCTCAGCCTTTTTCCGAACCGGCGGGTATTCTGAAAATGGTCCGTTCGGGCCTTGAATCCATTGAGAACTATTCGGTGACGGTGACGGTTTCGGCAGATATTCCGAATCTGCGGATGCCGGATAAGGAGCTGCGCCTCTTTTATACGAAACCTGACAAATTCCATGTCGAAACGGATGGATTCGCCATGTTACCCAGGATCGGGCTTGCCCCATCCCAGATCGAGGAGCTGACAGAAAAGTCAACCATCGAACTGGAAAGCCAGCCCGGTCAGAATGAGGATGGTGTCTATATTCTGCGGCTTCAGCCGCTTGAAAAGGGATCGAAAATGACCACAACCCTCTGGATCAATCCGCAGCGCTGGAGCCTGGATAAGATTGTGATGAGGAGACCCGATATAGTGGAAACGATGATAACCATTCAGTATCGACAGTATGAGAAATTCTGGTTACCCGAAACAACAATTGTCGATCTCAGAATGCAAAAACCGATTCCGGAAATGCAGCGTCCGTCCATCGAATCTCCTGTCGGGTACTTCGATGGACGGACGGGTGGTGAACCAGTAACCGGCAGGATTACGATTGGATTTAGTGAATATCGGGTGAACCGTGACATTGATTCCAAATGATTTGAACAGGAGCCGCGCCTTGCGGAAGTTTTTTTGCAATTAAACCGGAAATTCCGTTAAATTTGCTATTGTCCGCAGGTAATATTTTTGGAATGGAATAGATGACGCAACTCGAACTAACGGTACTTGGAATCATTCAAAAGAAACCGTGCCACGCCTATCATGTTGAGAAGGAAATCGTTGATAGAAGCATTCGTGATCGCATGAAAATCGGATTTTCCACGATCTATTCTACCCTGAAGAAACTGGAGAAAGCCGGTTTTCTGGAAAGTCATTTCAAGCCGCAGGAAAATCTTCCCGGTCGGCGGGTCTATGCGATGACCTTTAAGGGGCGCCAGGTTTTTACGGAGGAGATTAAAAAAGTCCTGTCGCAACCGCGACCGGAAGCCAGTCTGTTTGAAACCGGCTTGCGGTTCGGTGATGTGCTGGACCGGCACGAAATGAAGGAGGCGCTATCGCTCTACGACTCTGAGTTAAGCCGCCTGATCCAGACGAAAGTCAAGGAGCTGACCAGTATCAACAATCCCAGTATGCTGGAGAGGGCTATGCTTTCGCGTCCGCTGTCTCTCTGGCAGGCGGAGCGCAAATGGACCCGAGAGCTGTTGTCTCTTTTGTAATCAACGGGAGGGAAAATGGAAAACTGGATCGATTATCTCTCAGTCAATCCGATTATCGCCCTGGCGCTCGTGGCGGTTCTGATTCTATTTCTGTTTATGGTGTTCAGAAAACTGGTGAAGTGGGCGCTGATTTCTTTTATTATTTTAGCGGTGGCTGTCGGTGTTTCCTATAATGAAGCCCAGAAATCCGAGTTGATCAGGCAGGGTGAAAAGATACTAAAGAAGAGCGAGAGACTTCTGAAAGAGGGCGAGCGGGACGCGAACAAGACATTGAAAAAATTGCAGAAAGATATAAAAAAGAAATCGAGATAGATACAATTCACCGGAATACCATGCTATCCTGGAACGGCGATTTCTTATCTGAAAAATATTACTTTGCACGTCTGCGGCGGGCTCCCAGTTAGATCGTTGACGGGATTGATATTGTCATAAACCAACGATCTAACAGGAGAGACGTCAAGATGGAAAAATATATTCCCGAACCCTTCAGAATCAAGGTGATTGAGCCGATCAGGAAAACCACCCGTTCTGAACGACAGACCATTCTCGAAAAAGCCGGTTACAATCTGTTCAACATTCCCTCTGAAATGGTATACATTGATCTTTTGACCGACAGTGGAACCGGAGCAATGAGTGATAATCAGTGGGCTGGTATGCAACTGGGAGATGAATCCTATGCGCATTGTCGCAACTGGTATCACTTTGAAGAGACGGTTAAGGATTTGACCGGCAAACAGTTTGTCATTCCCACCCATCAGGGACGCGTCGCCGAAAACCTGCTTTTTTCGACGATAGTAAAACCCGGGATGACGGTCCCCAACAACAATCATTTTGATACTACCCGGGCAAATGTTCTGGCCAATGGCGGAATTCCGCTGGACCTGGTGATCGAAGAGGGGAAAGACCCCGAGCGGGAATACCCTTTCAAGGGCGATATGGATGTTGGGAAGCTGGAAGAGCTCCTTGCAGGCGGGGAACGTGAAAACGTGCCGGTGGTCTTTATCACCGTGACCAATAATTCCGGCGGCGGGCAGCCGGTCTCCATGGAGAATCTGCGGCAGGTCCGGGCTCTGTGTAACCGCTATGATGTACCTCTGTTCCTGGACGCCTGCCGGTTTGCCGAGAACGCTTTTTTTATTCAGCGGCGGGAATCCGGGTATAGGGACCGTAAAATTTCTGAGATCGTCAGGGAGATGTTCTCCTATGCCGATGGTTGCACCATGAGTGCCAAGAAAGATGCCATTGTAAATATCGGTGGCTTTATTGCTTTTAATGACCCTGCTCTGATGGTACCACTCAAAGAAAAGCTGATTTTGACAGAGGGGTTTCTGACCTACGGCGGTCTGGCAGGGCGCGACCTGGAGGCGATTGCCCGCGGGCTTGAAGAGGTTCAGGATGAAGATTATCTGGCATACCGTATCGGACAGGTGAACTATCTGGGTCGGTTGCTTGAAGATGGCGGTGTACCGATTCTGAAGCCCACCGGCGGGCATGCGGTTTACGTAAATGCGCGCAAATTTTTACCGCATATCCCGCAGGCGGAATTTCCCGGACAGACGCTGGTGGTAAATCTCTATCTGGAATCCGGTATTCGTGCTACGGAGGTGGGTAGTCTGATGTTTGCGCGTAAAGACCTGCAAAGCGGGCGGTGGATATATCCGGAACTGGATTTGATGCGGCTGGCATTGCCGCGGCGGGTTTATACCGGTGGTCATCTGGAGTACGTTGCCCGTGCAGTGACGGAGCTGTATGCCCGGCGCGAACATTTGCGGGGGATGGTTTTGGTTGATCAACAGGAGTCGCCGCTACGACACTTTTTTGCCCGGCTGGCTTTTCGGTAGATCGGCGATAGTATGGATGGCATTTTCCCAACATCATATTTTTTCACAATCCACTTGCATTTTGGGAGTATCTGTTAATATTTTTATAGGCATTTTGAAAGGGAAAATTTTTGGGAGATGGGGATATGAATAATTCTCGGCTCTATTTTGCCTACGCCGATAATATGAACGAGGATATTATCCGGGGTATATGTCCGGGGGTTGCTTTTGAAGGCGTAGCGGAGCTGCCGGGATACCGGCTGGCGTTTAATTCGCAGGGAAAGTTGACGATAGTAGCGGACGATTCGTCCACCGTATGGGGAATTGTCTGGTGCTTATCGATGCGGGATATTCACTTCCTCGATCAGAAAGAGGCGGATTCACTGGGGGATTTTGAAAAGATAACACGCAAGGTCCGCTTTCTGGACAGCCGGACCGCTGCGGCATTTATGTATATTACGGAAATCGGTTCAAATCAGATAGTTAACCGCGGTCTCCAGGAAATAGTTCTCGAACAGGCGTACTACTGGTCGCTGCCGTCTCACTATATTGAGTTTTTGGAAAGTCTGGCGGATTCCATATAAAATTTTCATTTCATTAATAATACCTTTTTATGGGAGCTGAAGTTCCGGGCATGCATGCGGCAAATGTACATGCCGCCGGGAACGGCGATGCCGCTGTTGTCGGTTCCGTCCCAGACGACCTCGTAGATGCCTGGTTGATGCCGCCCATCCGCCAGCGAGCGAACCTTCTGACCAAGGATATCATAAATGCTCACTTCAACGGTTCCCAGTTCGGAAACCACATATTTGATTTTCGTTACCTGGTTGAAGGGATTTGGATAATTTTGATACAGCATAAACTGCTGCGGGACCAGGTTGGGAGCTCTTCTGTAGCCGATGGTGGTAAAGACAAAAGGATTATCGCGGCTGTTTGAGCCCCAGGTCTGATGACCACCCATGTCGGTGGCAACGACTCTCCAGAAATATTTCTTCTCCCGTTCCAGGGGAATGGCGGGCTGGTATTCGACGATCAGAGTATCTTCGGATTCGACCACAGCCTCGAAGGTACTGGAGCTGAAGCTGCTGTCGGTGGAGTAGTGAAACGTGTATTGGATTTTGTCGCCAAGGTCTTGATCACGGCTGGCCTGCCACTGAAATTTGAAATCGGTTCGTACCGAATCCTGGTAATAACGGGGCGAGAGCAGCTGAAACTCTGTGGGATATTGCGGAACGGCATCGACACCGAAATAGTGGATGTCTGACCAGTCGCTTTGGAGCCCGTCGGGATCGACCGCTGCGACCCGGTATCCGTAGTAGTGATCTTCTTTGAGGTAAGCCAGCTGAACACTGGTTACGCCTTTTTCGCTGAAGATGTCAAAGTATTTGGATGGTTTGGCGGTCCGGAAATAGCGCAGGGTGTAAAAGAGATCGCGGGAATACTGTCCGGGGTCGGGATCTGATGTCGGCAGCCAGGTAATCAGTGGATCGGAGGAGGTGACGATGACAGAATCTTTCGGGCTAAAGCCGGTGGAGACCGGGAAGGGAGGCTCAGGAAATTCGTTTGTAATAAACGAATTAATGGTGGACCAGCCAGAGGTAGCGCCATGGGAATCGACGGTCTGGATGCGGTAAAAGTATTTTTGGTTTTCAGCGAGGGGCTGGGAAACATTGTAGCTGGTGTCACCTGGGGCGGTCTGATATTCTCGCAATTTCTCGTCCTGAAAAAGCCCGTCACGGGCGATCTGAATCTTATAGGAGAGATTCATTTGTAAATCTGAAAAGTCCGGATCACTGGCAGAATACCAGGATAGCAATGGCGTACGACTATTGACAATTGCGCCGTTGGCGGGGCGAAATCCGCGGGAGACACTGAAGGGCGGATCGTTTATTGGATTATAGATAAAACGGTTTGGTGAGTCCGGAGCCGGTCCGCAGACATTGAATCTGTCACAAGCCAGAATGCGCCAGAAATACAGGTGATTGTCACTGATTTTTTTATTGGCGCCAATGGTAGAAAAACGAACAGCAAGGGTATCTGTGTGGCAGATATCAGCGGGATGAGGTGGCGTGGAGAGACGGGTTTGGACGAGCGGGCTGTAGAAGGTAGTTTTTGTGCTGATTTCAATAATATAATGTACCGAATCTTCAGGATCGGGATCAAAGACAGGCAACCATTTTATCCAGCTGGAATCCGCAATTTCGGAAAGATCAGATGGCGCTGCCAGCGTGACAATACCGTCGGGCGCCTCATTGTATTGATTCACGGTGAAATGCATGACAGAAGACCAGGGCGAGGTAGCCTCTTCCAGATCGATGGAGCGTACCCGCCAGTAATAGGTAGTGTTTTCAAGAAGCGTAGTTCTCAGGCGAAGACTCGTCTGGCTGTAACGGCTTTCCTGAACGATATAGCGCCGGTTGGAAAAGGTGGAATCCCGGCTGATCTGGACCCGGTACTTCAAACGGTCGTTGACATCCTTGTCCACAGCGGCGTCCCAGCCGAACGTCGGGCGCAGGTGACGGACAGTCATGTTATGGGGGAAAAACCCGGACTGCGGTGCCTCTGGAGCGGTGTTGATGTTATCGTCATAGCGAAACATGGCATTGTCGCGGGTGGAGGTGGCGAACCCGCCCCAGTTATCGCTGGCTATAACCTGAACGGTGTAGTAGTGACCGTCAGACAATCGCGTCGGGTCAATGCGTCGGAGCTGATATTGGGCGATATTGTTGTATCCGATACTAAAATCCTCCGCCAGACCGAAGCGGGAGACGGTTACCAGTGAATCGGAAAGTACCTCCTCAAAAACCGTCTCCTTTGTGATGGAATCAAGAATAATTACGGTAAAAGACAACCGGTCGGCACTGTCCGGGTCATCCTCGAAACGCCAGAGAATGTACTGCGTAGGTGTCAATACCTGTTTATCGAGAGGTGCCAGGATTTTTGGAGCCGCCGGTGTCCGATTACCGGTATTAACGGTAAATCGCCCTGTGTGCCGGCTCCGCCGGGTAGCCCCCTCTGTATCCATCGCCCAAACCCGCCAGTAATAGGTCTCATGATTGACAACTTTTTCCAGGGCGAATTCCGTCCGGTGTCCGCCGACGGTAATTGTGTTTACATAATAATGAAAGGTGGAATCGGTGGAATATTCGATAATATACCGGAGGCTGTCATTTCCGAAAACAACATCCGGATCCTCGGCAGCCTGCCAGCGAAAAATCGGTATGTCTGATAGTGTGTCCCCGTACAGGGGTGCAACCAGATCAAAATCGCGGGGTGGATCGTTTCTGACATTGTTTGGGAAGTTCCGGACCGGACTCCAGTTGGAAAATTCAACACCGTCGTACGAACGGAGCCGGAAAAAGCCGAAAGAGTTGTCCTGAAGCGTTCCCGTCGGCAGTGGGATGATCTGGTCATGGACAGCAGCGCTCCCCGGCAGAAGAGTGTCCAATATGGGTGCGGTAAGCAGAGAGTCGGGATAAATTTGCAGCTGAAATGCAATGTCAGAATCCAGAATTTGCCGGTCCGTCGCCGTTATCGGAGGTAGCCGTAGAAAATTCCCTTTTGCAACCGGTGGCTTTTTGGGGTCGACTCGGGGAACGGTAGGCGGTGTATTCATGGTAAATGTGAGCGACGTTTCATCTGTTGAGCCATTTTGATTATCCAATGTCTGGATGGAGAGGCGGTAGGTTTCACCGTTGCGGAGTGTACCCAGACTGCGATATTGGAAATGATTTCCGGAACAGGTGATGGTATCACTATCCCAAATTAGTGAATCACGGTCGCCTTGCTGCTTGTGGAGTTGTATAAGGAACGACAGCTCCCGGGTGGAATCCGAGAGTTGCCAGCGGAATATGGGGGCATGATTGATGCATTGACAGAGATCGGATTCCCCTTCGAGACTTAGCCCGCTGATGGATATCGCCGCTGAAATGGTCGGAAGTGCGCTTAGCAGGAGGGCAAAGATCAATCGGCGGGCTTTATGTAACAGGTAGTGAGTCATCGGCTCAAATTTACGAAAACCGTAGAAAATTCAAGCCTCTAAAATGGCGAGTTGTTCCGGCGGAGTTGAGTTTTGTCTGGACAGGCAGGTTTTTAATCGCCCATAATACCGGTGTACAGTTTATCGATCTCTTCGTAGAGATGTTCGACGGTACTGTTATTTTCCACCACAAAATCGGCCAACTCCCGTTTTTCCTCTTCCGGCATCTGTAATGCCATGCGCTGCAAAATCTGCTCGCGGGTTAAATTTCCCCGGCGCAGGGCGCGGGCGATCCGCAGCTTCATGGTGGAATAGATCAGCACCGTATGATCGAGGTGTCCGTCGATTCCCGATTCGAAAATCAGGGGTGCATCAATGACCAACAGACCATCCCGATCCGCCAGAGTTTCCCGCATTGTCTCGAACCGTTCAATTACATAAGGGTGGACAATGTTGTTGAGCGCCGATTGGTTTTCTTCATTGGCAAAGGCGATCCGAGCCAGTTTGCCGGTATCAACCACCCCGTTATGAAGGACGTCGATCCCAAATTCGTCCTGAATCGCTTTCTGAACGGACGGTTCTTTGAGAATCTCTTTGGCGATTTTATCGGCATCAAAAATGACAGCTCCCTTTTCTTTGAGACGCTGACAGGCGGTGCTTTTTCCGGCGCCCAGACCGCCGGTAATACCCAGAGTGACCACGATTAGTTCCCCTCCAGTTGTTTCATGATATTTTGGTGAACCTCCCGCGGGTTCCCTGATGAATCGACGGTTTTCAGGAGATTGATGGATTTATAGAAATTGATGAGCGGTTCGGTTTGGCGTCTGTAGACGGCAAGCCTGTTTTGAATGGTTTCAATTTTGTCATCATCACGCTGGTAGAGCGGACCGCCGCATTTGTCACAAATCCCGTTCACCGCCGGAGGTTGAGTCAGCAGATTGTAGACTGCCTTGCACTTACGACAGACCCGCCGGGATGACAAACGTTTCAGAATCAGCTCCTCATCGGCGTCCAGCAGCAGGACGATATCCAGTCGGGTTTTATTTTCTGCAAACAGCTGATTCAACGCTTCCGCCTGGACCAGTGTACGCGGAAATCCGTCCAGAATATATCCTTCGGGAGAATCGTCGCCGAACAGACGCTCCCGGATCAGTCCCAGCATGATCTCATCGGGAACCAGCTCCCCTTGGGACATATACTGGTTAGCCTTTTTTCCTAGTTCTGAGTCTGCCTGAATTGCCGAGCGTAAGATATCGCCGGTGGAAATTTGAGGAATTCCGTACTCTTTGGATAAAATCTGAGCCTGTGTGCCTTTACCGACACCGGGGGGACCCAACAGAATCATTTTCATGCGCATTACTCCTTCATCATTTATAGTAGTATTCCGGCAATGGAGGCGGTCAGCCAGCTGGCAATGGCACCACCGAACATAGCTTTCAGTGCGATTTTTGAGAGGTCAGAACGTCTCTCCGGTGCCAGGGCGCTGATCCCGCCGATCTGAATACCGATGGATGAGAAATTGGCGAACCCGCACAGCGCATAGGTGGAGATTACGACGGCTTTTTCATCCATGACCTGATTGTGAATCAGTTCCGCCAGCGAGCCATACGCCACGAATTCGTTGAGCGCCAGCTTGATCCCCAGCAGATTGCCCACCTCCCCGGCGTACTGCCAGGAAACGCCCATCAGCCAGGCTAGCGGGCTCAGCACCGTGGCAAAAAAGGTTTTTAGACTGCCCGGAAATATTCCGGTATATTCGCAACTGACGGGTGACAGCGCGCTGGCGTTGGTGTAGTGATACAGTGTTCCGCCAAGCAGCCTGCCGTCGATCAGCCGGTCGGCGAAGGAGAGAATAGTATCGACGAACCCGATCAGCGCAATAAAGGCGATCAGCATAGCACCGACATTTACCGCCAGTTTCAATCCGTCGGTGGCACCCGTACTGGCGGCGTCCAGCAGATTACGGGTTTTGATGATATCTTTGGGAAGCTCCGCATCTCCCGCCGTCTTTGAGATCTGGGTTTCGGGAAAAATGATTTTTGCAACCACCAGCGCCGCCGGAGCCGACATTACGCTGGCTGATATGAGATGAATTGCGCTGACTCCCATCGCGATATAACCCGCCAGTACGCCCCCGGCAATGGTGGCAAATCCGCCGACCATGATGGTTAATAGCTCCGACATGGTCATGCTGCTTATAAACGGCCGGATCAGCAACGGCGCCTCGGTTTGTCCGACAAATATATTGGCTGAACAGGAGAGGGTTTCACTACCGCTGGTCCCCATTGTCCATTGCATAAAGCGGGCCATCCACTTTACCACCACCTGCATGATACCCAGATGGTATAGGATTGACATGAAAGCACCGAAAAAGATAATCACCGGCAGAACCTTGAAGCCGAAAAGATAACCAAATCCCGGCCAGAAGTCGGAGTCCGGATAGTAATATTTGGGAATCGCCAGATTCCCGAAGAGAAATTCTGCGCCCAGGTCTGCCAGCGCTAAAAAATTCTCTACCCGATGACTGACAGCTGAAAAGATGATATGTCCGGTGTAGCCGTGGGTGATGAGCCAGACATAACCGGCGGTCAGCAGTCCGGCAACCAGATATTGCTGGTACCGGGGAATTTTAAAAACCGCCTTGAGGAAGACCGCGATAAGTATCAACCACCAGAGATACCCCAGGACGTCCAGCCGGTTAAGCAGATAGAAAACGGCTCCGGTGATGAGTACAAAAAGACTGATGACGAAAGCAGAAAGATAGGAGCTGTTTCCGATGAACCCGGCATTGATTTCATCCTTGAAGAGATACAGAACGATAAGACCGACAAAAACCAGCATGGCACAATAGGAAACCGGCGGCGCTCCCAAAATGATAGCGGCAAATAGCAGCTGCAATAACAAACCCCAGATGACGGTCCGGGCGTTGATCTTGTTGCGGTTGTTGGACATTAAAAAGGCGATTCCAAGCAGCGTGAGAATTCCGAGGATGCCGACAAAACGCATAGCGATTTCCTTTATATAAATCGGTACAATGTCATTTTTCCGGAGGTTCGAAACAGTTACGGCAGCGGGCTTCGTAGGTATCGGTGGCACCCAGCAGGACCCGCTCGCTGGAGTTGGATATGCGCTGGGTATAGCTGGCGGGATTGCCGCATTTCATGCAGATCGCCAGAGTTTTTGTGATATATTCGGCTTCACAAAGCAGTTGAGGAATCGGTTCAAAGGGTTCGCCCCGGTAATCTTTGTCCAGACCCGCCACAATGACCCGCCGCCCGGCTTTCGCCAGTTGCCGGCAGACAGTAACCAGCGAGTTATCAAAAAACTGCGCCTCGTCGATTCCCAAAACCTGAGCATCCCCCACGAGCCCGAGAATCTCTTCTGCCTTTTCCACGGCGATAGAGGGAATTTTCTGCTGATTGTGCGAGACGATGTGGTCTTCACTATAACGGACATCCAGGAGTGGCTTGAAAATCGCCACCTTCTGCCTGGCAATCTGTGCCCGCCGCAGCCGGCGGATCAGCTCCTCGGTTTTCCCGGAAAACATACTGCCGCAGATCACCTCGATCCAGCCGGAAGGTTTTCCGGTGAGTGCGATGACCTCCTCAATGCCCATGGGGTAACTGCGCATGGTATGATTGTGCATTTCGAATTCCTGATTTATGCATTTATTATTCGTAATTTGGTTAATGTTATCAAAATAGGGTCTATTTTGCCAGCTGTTTTAGCAATGATGTCACTTTGGTTTTAAAAAGGTCCACAGCGACGGTATTATGCCCCCCTTCCGGAAT
The DNA here is from genome assembly GCA_049975265.1 of Fidelibacterota bacterium. Classification (GTDB taxonomy): domain Bacteria; phylum Fidelibacterota; class UBA2242; order UBA2242; family UBA2242; genus B118-G9. The sequence continues at coordinate 36,635 of JBNGDF010000001.1, read as the reverse complement.
GATGATATCGGCGTACTGTTTGGTGGGCTCGATGAACTGCTCATGCATGGGGCGGACGGTATCCAGATACTGATTGATGACGGAATCCACAGAGCGTCCCCGGTATTTAAGGTCCCGTGTCAGCCGCCGGATAAAGCGGATGTCCGGGGCGGTTTGGATATAAATCTTGATGTCCATTAAATCCCGCAGCTCGGGATCAAAGAGAACCATAATGCCCTCGAGGACGATGATTTTGTGACCGTTGACGCGGTGAACTTCGGTGCTGCGGGTGTGGGTTTTGTAATCGTAAATGGGGATTTTGACAGAGCGACCGTTGATCAGATCACGGATCTGCTGTTTCATCAACTCGAAGTCGTACGCTTCGGGGTGGTCGAAGTTGTGGTGGTGGCGGGCGTCCAGTGGAATGTCTTTTAGGTCGAAATAGTAGGAATCCTGTTCGATAATAACGACCTGATCGGGATTGAAATCGCGGACAATGTTTTTTGCCATGGATGTTTTGCCGGAGCCGGTTCCGCCAGCGATACCAATAAGAATAGACTGTTTCATCAGGTGGTTTCTTTCTCGAGCTTGGTGTTGTCGAAAGGGGCGGGTAAAAGGTCTCCGGAATAGTACATTTTCGGAGAGTTTTCTTTCGAAAAGATATAAATGGGAATGTTACCACAGATGTCCCAGATGACCTGGCGGCAGGCACCGCAGGGAGTGGCGCCATTGATTGAATAGACGGCGAGGGCTTTGAATGTTGTATGACCCTTGACCACAGCCGCGGCAATGGCATTACGTTCGGCGCAAACGGTCAGTCCGTAGGAGCTGGATTCGATATTACATCCTTCAAAAATTGTTCCGTCCTCCGTCAGGAGAGCGGCGCCGACCGGGTATTTTGAAAAGGGCGAATGGGAAAACGTCACTGCCTTTTGGGCATGCTGTTTTAATATTTCCGGTTTAATTGCTGCCATAATCGTTTCCTTTCATAGGGTTCCAACCATAATAATAAGGCAATCCCGGCTAAAAATCCACCAATATGCGCAAACCAGGCGACCCCGCCCTGCTGTTGAAAGGTCAGCGCTCCCAGACCGTTACTGATTTGCAGTAAAAACCAGAATCCCAGAACGTACAGTGCCGGAATCCAGACCCGGCGGATGAAAATAAAAAACCAGATGAATACCTGAATTCTGGCGTGGGGATAGCGGATTAAATAAGCGCCCAGAATCCCCGATATAGCACCACTGGCACCAATGATTGGAATGTCGGCTTGAGGGTAAATGAGAATCTGTACGAGAGCGGCGATGATACCGGCGCAGAAATAGAAAAGAATAAACTTAAAATGTCCCAGAGTGCCCTCAATATTGTCGCCGAAAATCCAGAGATAGAGCATGTTGCCGGCAAGGTGGAGAAAACCGCTGTGAACAAAGAGAGAACTGAAAAAGGGCGTGACCGCACCGATGACCCCGTGGTCAAATAAGCGGTTTGCAATAATACCGGTGGAATAGACCCAGGCTTGTAAGGCTTCCTGTGAAAGACTCGCCTGGTAGATAAAAACACCGATATTAATAATGATAATCAGGATCGTGACAATCGGCGGACTGAGTCGGAAAGTTGAATCTTTCAGCGGTATGAACATCTGCTTTAGTATACAGTAAAGGTGCTGCTGCCCGTTGTCTGGTTATTAGCGTTATCCACAACGGTGATTTTCAGGGTGTGCTGACCGGCGGGCAGACCGCCTGCAATTTTGTAACGAATGTGATTTTTAGGGGCGTTGTATTCCACATATAGCGGACGATCGTTCAACATAACGGAGATGGCGGTGTCGTCTTTGATTCCCGACAGTTGGTCCTTCACGATGGCGCTGATATAAACAATATCCCGGGCGCGGAAACGACCGCCGTTGCCGGGGAAAATGTCCGTAATTTCGGGCGGCTGGCTGTCTTTGATAAGAGCGAAGGAACCCAGTTTGTTTGTCTTGGCGCGCATGCTGCCGTTGTCTGCAATCAGGGTATTGTTCAGAAATTTCCATTTGTCATCATCCAGCTGGTAGACCCCGATTTTATCCGGGTTCTCTGCTCCGGTGGGGACATTCATCTCGATTGAAATGGTGGATTTAAGCGGCTGCTCAACGGGGTTGATAGTATAGAGATCAGAATAAAATGGGAATTCATGACTGCGATTCAATGAATTTTGGGCGATCCAGATTGCCAGGGTATCATAAACCGAATTGGCATCAAAACGTGCGGCAAAAATTGAATCTGCGGAGAAGTGGCTTGTTGAACTTCCGGGAGTCGCCAGCTTGAACCGGCAGGGGATTCGCAGGATGTTTTCGGGCGTGTCGTTGTAACGCCATTCCAGAGCAATGGCGTACTCAAGTGTGGCAAGCGGGATCGGGTTGCTGATATAGTTTCGGGGATTGAGGGATACCGCCGGAATATCCATTAGGGCTGAAGGAGTATGACAATAGAACGTTGGTCGAATGGCAGGTGCTTTGTCGAAAGTCGCCAGACACAGGAAAGTGTTGTGATTATGAATAAACGACACTAACGGCGTGGTTGATAGAACCCGCTGATCACAGAAGAGATTGAAGTAAAAGGGGCGTTTTTGATTATTTTGGCTCGGGCAGAGGAATATTTTTAGGATTGCCTCCGGAGTGGTATCGGGAATGGTGATCCGGACGGCTAAACCGGTTGAATCAATGATGCTATTCTCGATCTGAGCCGGTTCAATAACAGCATCTTCGGAGGTGACCCAGGCGGCGTCAATGGTTACCGAATCGGTTCCGTTTATGTCGAAAAGAGCGTCGACAGATTTATCTGATCTGGAAAACAGTTTCAATTTTGGTTCAAATGGGGATGCCGCAACGAGGTTAAGATGGAGACTCGAGGTGTTCATATATTTATCATATACCTCGATTATTATATGGTGGGCGCCGTGCTCCAGCCTGAGGATACCGTCACCCGGAGACAAGGTATAGAAACGTAAATTGTTGGCATAGTCTTTGCACCAGAGCCGATGAAAATGACCATAACCGGATTGATTGAACTGATAGTTGCGATCCAGGTTGATGAGATGGGTTTCATCAAAATCAAAGCTGTCATACTGGACATAAAAATAGAGGCTGTCATCGACATAAAGGCGAATCCCGTAGGGATTGTAGAAATTCGGAACACCGCGCACGGTGTCATGTGTTTTCAGCTCCAGCCCGACGGGACCGTTGACGGCGATGGTATCAGCAATCCGAAAAAGTTTTTTATGGATATAGGCAGCCTCAAAAATCTGAAAGTTTGCCTGCCCGTTGATTCGGGAGGATTCGTTGATGGGTACCACCGCCAGCGCCTGAATGGTTGGGATGGTGGGATCGTAGATTTTCAGGTTCGTATTCAGTGGGTTGATCAGGCGATTATCGGGTGTGCGGACTTCAAAATGCAGATGAGGATGTTTGGTGCCGGTTGTTCCCGTATAGGCGATGGTGTCACCGCGCGCCACCCGGAATTCATTTTCCTGAAAATAGATATCGGTGTGATACCGTTTCCGGAGCATCTGCTCTGCCAGGACATAGGCATTGATAAATTGAGTAAATTCGTCGAGATGTCCGTAGACTGACAGGTTGCCGTCATCGTGCTTGACATAGACAGCTTTGCCATAGCCAAAGGGTGAGGTCCGTACCCGCCAGACATAGCCGTCTGCCACCGCAAAGACCGGATAGCCGGTGCGGTAATTGGTCTTGATGTCGATTCCGGAGTGGAAGTGACCGTCACGATATTCGCCAAAACTGGAGCTCAGATAGCGACCGGAATTCGTCGGCCAGAGATAATTCTGCGCGAATAGTGGTTTAACGGCAATCAGAAATATGGTTAAAAGAAGAGTGAATATTTTCATTCATACATTAACATTACTCAGGACGGAATATACAGCTCTGCAGGCAAGCATACAAAGGCTTTTCTACTCATTACCGGCACGGGAGTAGACGACTGTTCGGTTACGACCGCTGTTTTTAGCGTGATACATGGCGCGGTCTGCCTTTTCCACAAGATCACGTCCGGTTTTCATATGCTCATTGTCCAGCTCCGCCACCCCCAGAGAGACGGTTACCGTCACTGAAATACCGTCTTTGGTGACGACCTTTTTGGCAATGGTATGCCGTATTTTCTCCGCCACCGTGTGGGCGCATTCGGAGCCGGTTTCCGGCAGTAAAATCACGAATTCTTCGCCACCGTAGCGGGCAAAGATATCGTGGCGGCGCAGCTCTTCCTTCAAAGATATGCCGATCATCCGCAGAACCTCATCGCCGAAGAGATGTCCGTGGGTGTCATTGACCTTTTTGAAGTGATCGATATCGAACATAATGCAGCTGAGCGGAGTGTTATAACGTTTCGCGCGAGCGAATTCCACCTCCAGCTGCTCATCAAAATTACGGCGATTGTAGATACCGGTCAGGCTGTCGGTTGTAGAGAGCGACTCGAGCTTGGAATTGGCTTCCTGCAGAGCCCGGGTGCGCTCTTTGACCCGGGCATCCAGCTGGGCATTGAAGCGTTCCATTTCAGTGCGGGCAACCCGCAGTTCCTCGACGGCAGCTTTCAGATGCTGTTCCCGGATTTCAAACTGGCGGCAGACATGTTCCATAATCGTCGCCAGGCGCCGGATTTTTGGCGGATTGCCGACGCGCATGAATTTTTCAAATTTACTGTTTGAATAATTGCCGCAGGCAGCCTGCTCTATGGTCTGAATCAGCTCCTCGAAAAGCCGCTCTTCCCGATCCTGCATGGTTATACCTGTTTCCCTCTACCGGTTTTCACAAGAGGCACGAAGCGCACCGCCAGCAGTTTATCCTGTTTCAGTTGGTTATGGTCTTTTCTGAGCAGAATCAGATGTTGTGACCAGGGCTGCCTACCCACCGGAATAATCATTTTGCCATCGTCGTTCAGCTGGTCAGGCAGCGATTCCGGAATGTTACGGCTGGCGGCGGTTACGATAATACGGTTGAAAGGAGCCTGCTCTCTCCAGCCCCGTCGACCGTCGGCACAGCGATAACGGACATTGTTAATATGCAGTTCAGCCAGGACCTTCCGGGCCTGTTTCTGGAGAGAGGGAACAATCTCGATGGTATAGACCTCCCGGGCAAGACTGGCAAGAACGGCGGTTTGATAACCCGAGCCGGTGCCGATCTCCAGGACCCTCGATAACGGCTGGACATCCAGTGCCTGGGTCATAAAAGCGACAACGTAGGGCTGGGAAATGGTCTGATCATTGCCGATGGGCAGCGCCTGATCGGAGTAAGCCAGCGCACGGTGTTTCTCCGGAACAAAGTGGTGCCGGGGAATTTTCCGCATGGCTCGCAGGACCCGGGGATCGGTGATATCGCGGCAACTGAGCTGCTGAGCAACCATTTCCGCGGGATTCTGAGGTGTTGACCGTATCAAGAGTTTTCGCCGGATTAAGATTGGGTGGGAAGTGTATGTAACAGCTCCAGCAGGTCTTCGAGTGTCTCGATGGAGATGTTTTTCAAATGTTCCAAATGAATGGTTTTAAAGGTGGAGAGGACCGAGATACCCTTCATGTAATCGGACAGATTTGTTGGAATATGAAAAGTCTTCAGAATCAGGCAGTTCAGAAAATAGTCCGGGTCTTCCGGATCGAGCTGGGAAATGGTCAGATTCAATTCCCGAAAACGGGTCATCCGGCTCTGAATCAGGTCGGTGTCCACCGCCGGTAGCAGGTGGTGAAATTTGCGTTTCAGCCCGCTGCGCAGCCACTTTACCGCTTCATCCCAGAGCCGGGTGTAATATTTTTGGTAGCCTTTTTCACCTACTTCGAGACGGAGGTAATCGAACAGATCGTCGGTAAATTTCTTGAGGTGCTGGTCCCATAGATAAAAGTAGGGACGAAACAGAAAATAGCCGAAACCGGTTTTCACGCTGTTGGTTTTATTAAAAAAGGAGCGTGCCTCATACCTCAGGCGCTTGAAATGATTGTGGATCGTGTTCGGAAAGAGATGAAATGTCGGTGAACTTACATCAAAGCGGCTCTGGCGGTATCGCCGGGGGACACGAAGCTCATCATATGAGAGGGAAAATGACTTCTCCAGCCCGGCAATATTGAGTTCGATAAAGGCGCCGTAATCGGACATTTTAATGAAATTTTCCAGCGCCTTGTCATATTCCGGCAAAGTGGTGATGGACGGCAGGTCCCGGGCGGACATTAGTTCCGGGAACAGTACCGTCTGCTTGGGATTGGCATAATAAACCATTGATCGAATCTTTCCTTATGGTCTCATATCACCGTATTGTTCGGAATGGTTGTATTTTTCGGAATAACAACAATTCCGTCGCGGATATAGTAATTGCTTCGGTCGAGATTGCGGATATTGGCTTCGTTGATGATCCGGACATTGTTGCCGATTCGCGCATTTTTATCGATGATGGTGTTTTTGATAACGCAGTTTTTATCGATGCCCACAGGGGTGATACCTCTGCGGGGTCTGTTTTCGTAGTAATCGCCACCCATGATGACACAGTTTTCGAGCAACGCATTGCTAACGATTTTGGTGCGAATCCCGATGACGGAATTCTTAATTATGCTTTTGGCAATGAAGCAGCCGTCCGCCAGCAGGGCGTTTTCAAAGGTACAGTTGTCCACCCGTGAACCGGGCAAGGAGCGGGCATGGGTGTAAATCGGAAATATTTCGTCGTAAAATGTAAAGGGCGGCTTCATTGAAGCCAATTCGAGATTGGCTTTGAAGAAGGACTCCATGGTCCCGATATCCCGCCAGTAGTCATTGAATGTATGGGTAAAAACGCGATAATGGTCAATCGCGTAGGGGATGATATGTTTGCCGAAATCAGCACTGCTGTTTTGGCGCAGGATTTCAAATAGGATGCGACTGCTGAAAACGTAAATGCCCATGGATGCCAGAAAGGGAGTGTCGGACGGCAGTCCGGGGCTGGCAGCGGCTTCGAGGCGATCGGGAGCAGGTTTTTCGACAAATTCCAGAATCCGGTTCTGGGGATCGGTTTTCAAAATGCCGAAACCGGAAGCCTCGTGGCGGGATACCGGTTTGACGGAAATGGTGATATCTGCACGGTTTTTAATATGGGTGTTCAGGAATTGATTGTAATCCATACGGTACAGGTGATCACCGCTCAGGATCAGGATATATTTGGCGTTGATCTGTCGGAAGTACTCCAGATTCTGACGGACGGCATCGGCGGTTCCCTGATACCAGTCCATATTTTCGGTGGTTTGCTGAGCAGCCAGTATGTCCACGAAGCCCCTGGTAAAGCGTCCCAGCCGGTAGGTGCCGTAAATGTGCCGGTGCAGCGATTCGGTATTGAACTGAGTCAGAACATATATTTTTTCGATTTTACTGTTTAGGCAGTTGCTGATGGGAATGTCAATGATCCGGAATTTGCCGCCGAAAGGGACCGCCGGTTTAGCCCGGTATTTGGTCAGGGGAAACAGTCGGGTTCCTTGACCGCCTCCGAGAATTACTGCTAATACATCGGCTTTTCGCATGACTACCCCAGTAATTTAAAATGAATTATGGTTAGAATAAAGCCCAATGCAAAGCCGGTCATCACCTGTGCAGGCGTATGCGCTTTAAGGCGGACCCGGGAATAGGTTATGGGAATGACGAGGACGATTCCCCAATAGTAAACGGGCGCCACTGCCTGTCCCAGGGCGGCAATGGGCCCGCCGAGAGCCATACCGTGGATGCTGATTTTCCAGTATTTTGTAATCAGGGTCGCGACCACCGTATTGAAAGCATAAACCCACATCAGCACCAGCACCGGTCTCGGCGCACAGACAATCCAGAGTAATATAAGGGCAACCGTGTATATTACGATGCTGTAAATGAAGGAAGAGATTCGATTTTGCCTTTCCGGAATATCCAGGCTGATCGTCTGCCCTTTTCGTTTCATTGACATGACATGGAAGGCTGGAAAAACAACAATTGCCAATATAATAATCAGGGTAATAAAAAGGTATTGCGGAAAAGTCACATAGCTTTTGGAGAGAATCAGCAGGAAAGCCAGAATTCCGCAAATAAAGGGATGCAGCAGAACCGATATATATTTAGCAATGACCATCAGTTGGGCAAACGGGCTTTCTTGAGAAAACAAGGATTATAACAAAAATTCCCTGGACAATAATGATTGATAATAAGGTCTTTTTGGCTGATTTTCAACAAGAAAGTGGAATATTTTTGAAACAGATTGCGGTTAAAATGAAAAACTCCTCGATAGAGGAGCCTGAATGTAGCGCCACGGAGGATCGAACTCCGGTTACAGGAATGAAAATCCTGGGTCCTAACCACTAGACGATGGCGCCATAAGTGTTCGGGTGAGTGACGGGACTTGAACCCGCGACCGACAGGGCCACAACCTGTTGCTCTACCAACTGAGCTACACCCACCATTTTTATCTCCGGGGAGAAAATTAATCAAGAGTTGCGCCCTTTGTGGTCAGAAAGGATCACTCTCCAAAAAGCCGCAAAATGTAAATATAATTCGGTAATAAAGTCAAATATTTTATTCAAAGCCGGAACCCCTTTTTATAGTAATGAAAAAGAGGCGTGGCTGTTTCCTACCGATTTCGGATGATGAGCCGTCCATCGATTCGACTATCGATGAGCGGCTGGGTCTCTACTGCTTTTATCAGAACGTCCCGCCCGATGATACCGGTGTCACGAATTTTGACATCTTCAGCGGAGAGTCCGAAAAATCGTTCGATATGCCCGATGATATAATTGTTGGTGGCAATGACGTATTCGCGCTGTGGATCGATCGGCTGACCGTTCACCGAAGCTGCGATGAGAGTTTTGGAAACCATGTCACAGACCCGCCGGATTCCGGACTGCTGAAGCAGATCACGGGGATTATTAATGCGCCAGTTCAAAATTTGAAGAAGCTGCTCGCCGGTGACGGTCACCAGTACGATGGTATTATCAAAGGGCGCAATCTCCCAGATGTCGCGGACCCGGATCGGTCCCGCGCGGAGCCCCTTGCGAATTCCGCCGCTGTTTTGAAAGGCGATGTCAGCACTGAAATGGTGCCGGGTTACATCGGCAATCCAGTTACCGATATTTGATTCGCCGCGGCTGCTGCGGACCCAGTCGGTTTTGAGCTCACCGATTACCCGGTTCATCTCTGCGGCAATGGCGGTTTCCAGGGAATCAACGATGTGTGCCACCGCCGCGGAAGGGGTAATGTCTTTGACAACGGTTTCAATCAGTTCGTATTCATGGCGAATAATGCGCCTTGATTGCGGTGCGACGACTGCCCGCAGGTGCCCCAGAAACTGTCCCTGCGCCCCGGCTTGACAGATCAGAATATTATTGACCGGCACCGGCTGTTTGAGGCGGGTATGGGAGTGACCCCCAAAAATGACATCCACTTCGGACAGTTGTGTCGCCAGCAGGCTGTCTTCGCGGAAACCGTTGTGGCTCAGCACGACGATCAGGTCGGTTTTATCCTGTATTTCGACGACATATTTCATGATGGATTCGGAGAGGTCCAGAATTGCAATTTTTTCCATATTAGCCGGCAGGACAGTGGATTTCAGGTTTTCCATAATGCCCCCGATGATGCCGATGCGTAAACCCTCCGATTGAACAATTTTATAAGGCTCTGTAAACAGTGCCATACGGGTGGAATCGAAAATATTGCAGGACAGTACCGCAAAATATGCGGCGTTGACCGCCCGGCGCAGATTTTCCATGCCGTAGTCGAATTCGTGATTTCCAATGGTAAAGGCGTCGGGTTTGATTTCGTTGAGAATACGAATCTGGGACATGCCTTTGGTAAGGGCGGAGATGGGGGAACCCTGAAAATCGTCCCCGGCATTGAGAACGACGGCTTCCGGGTAAATTCGTTTCAACGAATCAATATAGCCTGCCAGAGTCGCATAACCGCCGATCATCTGCCCTTTGGTATATCCCCAGTGGGAAACATAGGGCAGGTTGGCGCTGTGCTGGTCGTTCCAGTGCAGGAAGCTGACCGACAGGACTGTGTCCGGCGAAGTCACGACTGTTTGCGTAGGGCGTTGGGTTGACGTAGAAGCGCAGTGACTAAGATGAAGTGATAGGAGGAAAATGGTCAGGATTGGGGTGAGTTTGCTTTTCATACTGATTCTCTGAATTTCCTTTCAAATGGACATAAGCAATTTCCGGATTAGGAGGAGTAAAAGCAAGGGGTTTGATGGTTTAGAGCGAATAGGATTTTGGAATATCCGGTATTGGAATTATATTACACACGATGGAAGATAGTTGGAGACCATTTTTCTGATATGTTGCTATTTTATATTGAAATGGCATTGCTCGTTGTACTCCTGTTTCTGTCGGGTTTCTTTTCGGGTTCCGAGACGGCGCTTTTTTCCTTAACCAAAGTACAGATCGAAAAATTAGGATTGACCCACGAAAAGAAGGGGCGCAACATTAAAATTCTGCTGGAGCGCCCGCGCCGCCTGATTATTACGATTTTACTGGGCAATGAATTTGTTAATATCTCAATATCCTCCATCTCGGCAGCTCTGATAATCGCCTTTTTTGGTGAGGAGCTGCCGTGGATCAATATCGTGATTGTCCTGCCGGTACTGCTGCTGGTGGGTGAAATTACGCCGAAAACAATTGCGATCAAGAAGAATGAGGGCTTTGCCCTTTTTGTAGCGGCACCGCTCTACTTTTTTTCCAGAATGGTTGCACCGATCCGCTGGCTGATTCGGACGCTGTCTGACCGCATTGTGGACCTGTTTATCGGGGGGGATTCGCGCACCGGCAGCATCCTCACCGAGGACGTGATCAAGACGATTGTAGAAGAGGGTGAAAAAGAGGGCATCATTGATTCACTGGAGCGGGAATATATATACAATGTCTTTGATTTTGGTGATGCCAGGATGGACGACGTGATGACGCCCCGGATTAATATGTTCTGTCTGCCGGCGGATATGCCCCTGGATGAGATGATCTGCGAGATTAAACAGAATCACTATTCCAAGGTGCCGGTATATCGCGATAACAAGGACAATATAGTTGGGATCCTGTTTGCCAACGATTTAATTGAGCTGAGTATTAATAAAGACGCCAAAGTCGAAAAGTCTCTAACCAAGATTTTACGCCAACCCTATTTTGTGCCCATGACCAAGCGGGTGGACGAACTGTTTCAGACCTTTCAGCGCCGGAAAATATCGGTGGCAATTGTACTGGATGAATATGGTGGTGTTCAGGGATTGGTCAGCATGGAGGATCTGCTGGAAGCCATTTTCGGTGATATCACCGATGAATTTGAAGATGACAGCGAGCAGCACGAGCAACTTGATGAATCGCTATTTCGAATTAATGCAAACATGTCGCTTGACGAATTTAATGAGCTGCTGGGCGTGGGACTGGCTTCCGAAGACGTGGATACAATTGGTGGATTTGTTTTTGCGCTGTTCGGTGAGTTGCCCAAGGCAAAATCCAGTATCAAATACGAAAATCTGATATTTACTGTGGAAAAAATCAAGAACAACCGAATCGATTCATTGCTGGTGAAGAAACAGAAATGAGTGTGCTGTTAATCATAATTATCATCCTGATGTGCGTTCTGAGTGAAGCCTTTTTCTCGGGATCGGAGATTGCGCTGGTATCGGTGGACCGGATGCAGCTGAAACATGCCGCCAAATCGGGTCATCGTCCGTCGCAACATGCGCTGAATATCCTGAAGAATCCGGAGCGAATTCTGGGTACGACGCTGCTGGGTACCAATATCAGTACGATTACCAGCAACACCCTTTCCGCCTCGATGTTTTATATGTGGCTGGGTCCGTTGGGAGTGCCGGTTTCGATTGTAATCATGACCCTTGTAAACCTTGTCTTTGCCGAGATCGTTCCAAAGAGTATTTTTCAGCAGAAAAGCAATGAAATCGTGCCACACATCATCGCTATCCTACGCTTTTTCATGCTGATCTTCTTCCCGCTCATCTGGGTGTTTACCAATATCGCTTCATTGATCGCCAAAATCTTTGGTGGTGAGAAGCGGACGGACGAGGGTCTTTTTATCAGTAAAGAAGAGCTGAAGTTAATGATGAAGATGCGGCATGACACGGGCGACGTCAAGCCCAGCGAACGAAGAATGATCAACCGGCTGCTGCAATTTACGGAGACCAGTGTCCGGGAGATCATGATTCCCCTGATAGATGTTGCCGTGCTGAGCGAAAAGGCGACGATCCAGGAAGCAGCGGAATACTTTGTTCAGACCAGGCACCGTCGCATTCCCGTGTACCGCAACCGGGTGGATAAGATCGTTGGGATTCTGAACAGTTTTGATATTTTAGGAGAGAATCCGTCCAAGAGCATTAAATCCCTGATCCGCCCGGCATATTATGTGCCTGTAACCATGGGAATTGCCAAGTTGCTGGAGGATTTACAGAACGATTATCAGAGCATGGCAATCGTGGTGGATGAATTTGGTGGCGCCGAAGGAATTGTGACTATTGAGGATATCCTGGAAGAGGTCGTCGGTGATATTGAGGATGAGTACGATGAGGTCGAGAATCTCTTCCGCCTGCACCCGGACGGGACGATCGTGGTCAGCGGTCGCATGCCGGTGGACGATATCAACGATCGTTTCGGATTCATGATTCCCGAGGGAGAGTACGAAACCATCGGCGGATTTTTCCTGCACCGGATGCAACGCATTCCCAAGGTTGGTGAAAAGATTCGGTTGAAAAATGCCGAACTGATCGTCACTAAAGCCAACAGCCGGATCATCGGTGAGATATCGATCCGCCGGATTGATTCGTCTGAATCATCCGAATAGGGTATATTTTCCTTCCAATAAAAAAGAAAGCCGTTCCTGTCGCCAGTCCGGCGAGCGTGTCCACGATATAGTGATAGCTGCAATAGATAGTGGCGACACAAATGCCAATCGCCAGTATGCCGAAAAGCCAGCGGCTCCCGGGAAATTCGGTGCGGCAATAAAGCAAGACCATGACTGTGACTGTCACATGGGTACTGGGGAACGCACCACCACCCTGTTCTCCGCCAATGGTGTAGATCCAGTTCATCAGTGGGATAAAGACCGCTCCGTGCTGGAAAATGTCCGGGCGGCGGGCGACCGGTCCGTCGCCGGGAAACAAAATGAAGACAAGATAGTGAGCAAACATCATCAGCGTCAGTGAAAAGACCATTTCATGCAATTTTGCCGACCTCCGCGCCATCATGATCAGCCCCGGCACGAACAGAATAATGTAATAGGAAAAGTAGAAAAAATGGAACAGCTCGTCCAGAAGCAGATACCTCCCGGGAATACCGGCGAAACGGTTCAGCTTGCCGAACAGTGCCTCCTCCCAGCGCATCAAAAGATTGTCAAATGTGGTTGTGAAAACCAGATGATCGTATGAGGTGGACTGAACATAAAACAGTGTCAGCGAAATGACGGGCAGCCAGGTGTGTAAAAAGTATGCAATAGAATTAGTCTCGCCGCGGGCTTCAAGAAAAATCAGGTATAGCAACACGCTAACAACAAACAGGTCCGCCAGGATCAACAGACAGGGAGGTTGCAGCCGTTTAAAGAAGACGATGGAAATCGCGGTCATAAGGAGCGCAAAGGGCAGCAGCAGATAATCCGGCGAAAAGGCGCCTTTGCGAATGCGATTTAAGATTGATAAGGCGGTATTTACAGCCATCCCTTTTGCTTGTACCAGTCGACGGTTATTGTAAATCCCCGGTCAAGGTCGTAACGGGGTCTGTAATGTAAAATTGTCCGGGCTTTTTGAGAAGAAAGGAGCCATCCGCAAGCGGTGATCTCCGTATATTTATCCCGGTTCAGCATGGAGACCTTTCCGCGCCGCCTGGAAATGCCGGTGTTCAATTCGGCGACGGTTTTCACCAGGAATTTCGGGACGTAAAGGGGAATCAAACGGGAACCCAACCGTTCAGCCGCTTTTCGAACCATTTCACTCTGCGTATATCCACTATCATTTCCGTCGTTGATATGGAATATTTCGTTATCAGAGCGGCGGTTTTTGAGACAAAGCAGAATAAACTCGACGAGGTCTGCCACATAGACCAGATTAACGTATGCTTTCTGGAAGCCGATGATCGGATTCAGACGATATTTTGCCAAGCGGAAAATCGCCAGTGACTCCCGGTCTTGGGGTCCGTAGACAATCGGAGGTCGGATGATGGTGTAGTTGATCTTCTGACCGGCTCTGATGAGGTGGTTTTCTGCCATCAGCTTGCTGCGACCGTATGCCGAAATGGGATTGGGAAGGGCGGTTTCCGGCAGCGGCTGCAGTGTGCTGCTTGGACCGATTGCCGCCTGCGAGCTGACCAGGATGATTTTTTTACCTCGGGGGAGGGCTTGTAGAAGACGCTCTGTTCCGGCGCTGTTGATTGTAAAGAAATCGGCGGCACGGGCGGACTTGATCAGACCGGCTAAATGGATGACGATATCAATTTTATGACAGGCGGCATTTAAGGCTGCCGAGTCGTCGAGATCGGCAAACACCCACTCGACATGGTCTTTGAATCTGTCGGGTTTCAGGCTGGTCTGGCGTGCGAGACACCGGACATCGTAATGTTCCTCCAGCAGACGTGGTACCAGGTGTTTGCCTATGAACCCAGTTGCTCCCGTTACCAGAATTTTCATATTGCGATACAGCTTTATATCAATGCGGATGTCCGATTGGCGATTATCTGAACAGGCAGCATGATCAGCACCCAGAGATTGGCGAAGATGATGGTGTAGACGAGAAAAATATCCGGACGGTACAGAATCGCCGCAATGATCAGGACACAGATATGGGCGGAGAGCTCAATCAGCTGCCACAGCTTCAGAGTGATCCTGTTAATTCGATAATACCTTTCGGCGTCATACCGGGCGGAGGACAGTTTAACACCGTTCTGCAAACGGCAATAGAGCAGGTATATCCGGATCAACAGCCGGTTGACGGGCTGAATATGTTCCTTTTTGAGCCGTTCCAGTTCGGCGGAAAATTGGGCGATCTCCTCAGCGATGGAGCGATGAACATTCAGGGCGTGTATATAAAATTGGCTGCGGTAGTAATCCAGGAGAATGCTATGAAGAATCATGGACAGGGCGGCTAGGAGGATTATCGCCCACAACTGTTCTCCGGGCAGGGTGCTCATTTTCGACATACCGATTCCCAGCCCGGTGAAAATCGCCACGCCGTTGATGTAATCAATAGTTCCATCCACGATCCGACCAGTGGGGGATCCGTTGCGCTTGTAGCGGGCCAGCATCCCGTCGCTGCAATCGATAACTGCGGTCAATCCGTACAGGATTCCGCTCGCCAGAAAACTCTCGCGACTGCCCCGCGCAAAACAGATGCCACTGCTGATCCCGGTGAGGATCGCCGTTACAGAGACCTGGTTGGGAGTGACCGGCAAGCGGGAGAGGATTTTTACCAGTATAAATGCCAGCGGACGGAAAATGAATAAATCCGGCAGACCCTCGATGGGTAGCGGTTTGAGCATCGATTTGTATTCATGCCAAAGGTTTTTCATGATATAAATATACACCTTTCCCCGGTAAAGATAACAGGTTTTCTTGTTTGAGACTAAAATTATCCGGGGTAAATTCCGCCACTTTTTGAACCATGACAAAGGAATGTCATTATGCAAGTCGGAATTGTCGGTCTGCCCTTTGCGGGCAAGACCACGCTGTTTCAGACACTGTTGAGCCAGCACGCCGGAAGCCCGGGCGCCAAGGAGAAGCAGGTGTCCGAGCGGGGAATTATCAGAGTCAGTGATCATCGGCTGGACCGTTTGACGGCGCTCTTTCAGACGCGTAAAAGGGTGCCGGCGCTGGTCGAATATATTAAAATCACTGGTCTCAATCCGCAAAACGAAGGCGGACACTCGCCGCAGTTTTTTACCGATTTGAAGATGGTGGACGAGATTGTGCTGGTGGTACGGGCTTTTGAAGATGATCTGGTGCCACACCCTTTCGGTTCGGTGAATCCGCTCAGAGACCTGGAGTTTGCTTTATCAGAATTTATCTTATCAGACCTGCTGATAGTTGAAAGGCGCCTGGAGCGTCTCGCAAAGCAACTTCAAAAGAAATCTAATGCCGCGGACTAGTGTGAGTTTTTGCTTTTACAGAAATGCCGGGCATCACTAGAGGTGGGACAGGCGGTGCAGGATGTTTTACTAAGCCCGGAGGAACAGGTGCTGCTCAAAGGGTATCAGTTTTTATCCGCCAAGCCGATGCTGGTGATCTTCAATGTTTCTGAGGCTGGTCTGAATAATCCCGAAGAGGGCTTGTCCGACCGGGACAGTTTACCGATACAAAAGGAACAGATTATGCCGATGTGTTTAAAAATTGAGCGGGAAATTGCCGAACTGGAAGAAGGGGACCGCCGGCAGTTTCTAGACGAGCTCGGCATTGGCGAACCGGCGCTGAACCGGCTGGTGCGGAAGTCCTATGATTTGCTGGGCTTGGTTTCCTTTTTTACTATCGGGGAGGACGAGTGCCGCGCCTGGACAATCCGCCGGGGCATGAATGCCCAACAGGCAGCCGGTGTCATTCACTCCGATCTGGAGAGGGGCTTTATCCGGGCGGATGTGGTTTCCTGTCAAAACCTGCTGGAACAGGGCTCCCTTTCCGCCTGTCGTCAAAAAGGGCTGCTCCGACTCGAGGGAAAAGACTATAGTGTGCAGGACGGTGATGTGATGGAAATTCGCTTTAATGTCTGATGTTTCACCCCATAAAACTGTTTTGACACGGCTGAGAAAAGCTTATATTTGTTCCGGTGGATAAACGTCATTTGGCAGGGGAATGAATTTAAACGACCATACATTTGTTTACAAGTCAGGACGGTTATCATTACTGATCCTGTTGGGAATTATTTCCTTTTTCCTGCTGCTGTTTTTTTTCTGGTCACTGCTCATCGGCGGACTGTTTTTGATCGTAATTACACTGCTGCTTTTGCTTGTGTTTTTACCGCTTATGCTGAAGAGTCGTAACTATACGATAACGCGAATAATTTTTAGTTTGTTTATAATTATTTTGATCATAATGTTTGCGGATCTGCCTGTTCGGGAGGTGCAGAGTCGGTTCAACCGGCTGGCGCACGAAGTCCGGACAGACGGTCCCGGCAGCCTGTCGTTTATCGATAAGCTGACGGTCTACCATACGAATATTATCATTGCAGTGTCCGGACGGCTTCTGGGATTTCCGGAATATGGTCGGCAAAGCTGGCGGCTATGTAGAGGCGGCGGTGCCCAGCACGGCTGGTATTCGGACTTTGCATTAAAATCTCCGAAGGTAGTGGGGGTGTTTCGAAACTGGACAGTTTTGCTTGAACGGCAGCGTCGGGATGTGTCGTATGTCAGTCTGCCGGCGCGCTCCATCAGCTGGCAGAGCACTCAGGGGGATCGGCGGGTGGCTTTGGCGCTGAATCCGGTCAAGCTGGAGGCAAAAGCCTGTCCGGTGGGTCAGCGCTGGCGTTTTGATTGCCGGGCGACGACCCGGGTGAAATACGACAAGATTGGTGCAAGAGTGATTATTTCTGTCGCAGACCGGCAATTGATGCTCCCGGAAGCGCCCTTCTGGGCGTTACAGCAGGCGGGCTGGTTAAAGCCTTTTACCGCGGTTTGGGAGTGGTCCTTCTTCAGTGATGATAAACGTCTGAAAAGCACGGTTGTAAATGAATAAAATCCCTTGTATTTTCAAACCATGAAGCTGCTTGTGATTCATGGTCCCAATCTGCCGCTACTGGGCAGGGTCTCGGTTGCAACCGGGACGCGGTTGACGCTGGATAAGCTGAATAAGACCCTGCGGCGCGAAGCCCAAATTGCCGGGGTAGAATTGAAAATTTACCAGTTCTACGATGAAGCCCGGATTCTGAAAACCATCAGCCGCAACCGCAATGAAGTATCCGGTGTTCTAATCTGTCCGGGTGCGCTGTCCCGAAGCGCCACCAGTCTGCGGGAGCTGCTGGGAATTATCAAGTTACCCGTCGTAGAGGTCTGTCTGGAAGAATTTCCTTTTTCCGCAGAGACCTTTGAACAATCGGTTTTGAAGGATGTGGTCATGGCGCGATTCCGGGGAAGCGGCGCGGGACCCTATTTGATGGGATTGAATGCCTTGCTGAAATAGGCTCATTTTTCAGACGGAAACATGCGACCCGATAATAAATCAGCGGAGATGATGAGATGAAAAAGACACTCATTTTGCTACTTGCTTTGGTTTGGATAGTAGCGGATCTGCCGGCGTTTACCGGAGAAGTGGTTGAGGAGTTTGAGATTCCCGGTACCTGTCCGACGGGATTAACCTTCGACGGCAAACATCTCTGGCTGGCAGACCGCAAAGCCGATAAGCTGTTTTGCATCAACCGCAAGAACGGCAAGGTGCTAAAGACCCTCGACTCACCGGGCTACTGGCCCATGGGGCTTGCCTGGGACGGACAGGCTCTCTGGAATGCGGATATCAGCAGCGGCAAAATCTATCGGATCGATATCGAAACAGGGCTGATTTTAAAGACGATTGATGCTCCCTGTAGAACGCCACGCGGTCTGACCTGGGACGGGCGCTATCTCTGGAGTGCTGACAACAGCTCCGATGTAATTGTTCAGTGCAGCCCTGACGACGGAACGACGATCCGGGAAATGAAAGCCCCCGCCGGTGATCCCCGCGGACTCTGTTTCGACGGGCACTATCTCTGGATTTCGGACAGAATCATCGATGAAATCCATATGGTTGACCCGGAAAGTGGCTGTGTGGTTCTGATGACCGATGCGCCGGGTCCCTTCACACGGGGGCTGGCGTTTGACGGGAAATTTCTCTGGGCGGTGGACTACCAGACGGATCGGCTGTATAAATTGAACGTTGATGATGAGAAATTTATTCGGAGCAATGAACGCCGGGCGAAGGTGACCATTACACACCAGATCCGGAATTTCGGTCCCGGAAAGGTCCGGTCAGCTGAGGTTCATCTGCCGATTCCCGGCAACCGCGACAGTCAGCAGATCAATGGTGAAATCCTCTATACTCCCAAATATACCAAAATTCAGACCGATCGCTGGGGACAGAAAACCGCCTGTTTCCTGACAGAAAATCTGGACCCCTCCGCTGTCCAGGAAATCGTTTCCGTGACCGATGCTACGGTCTGGGAGACGCGCTATTTCATTTTTCCCGATAAGGTCGGCTCGCTGGAGAGTATTCCGAAAGAGATTCAGACCTTATATCTTGAGGATGACGAAAAGTATCAAATCGATCATCCGGTTATCCGGGAGGCGCTGCGTCAGTGTCTTGGTGATGAGCGGAATCCCTATTGGATTGCCCGGAAAATCTACAACTATCTGATTGACAACATGTACTATGAGATGGTGGGCGGCTGGAATACGGCGCCGACGGTTCTGGCACGGGGCAACGGTTCCTGTTCGGAATACAGTTTCGTCTATATCGCCATGTGCCGGGCTGCCGGGCTGCCGGCGCGCTATGTAGGATCGGTCGTTGTGCGCGGGGATGACGCCAGCCTGGATAATGTTTTTCATCGCTGGGCGGAGGTCTATCTGCCCAACTACGGCTGGATACCGGTGGACCCAAGTGGCGGCGATAATGAACTACCCCGGGATCAGGCTAATTACTTCGGTCATCTGGCGAATCGCTTTTTAATTACCACTGAGAGTGGCGGCGGCTCGGAAACCATGGGCTGGACCTATAATGCCAACGAATTCTGGACCACCGATCCGCAGACCAGAGTAGAAATCGAAACCATCGGCGAGTGGGAACCGCTGAAATAGCAAACAATTGTAGGTTTTGATCGGCTTAATCAGTTTTTTGGATTATTCATATTCTCAGTGAGATTGCATGAGGCGGTCTTTATTCCAGGAAAAGCAGTGAAAAGATGGTTACCGTCAATATGGCAAGCAATGCTGGCAGCGCAACCTTCTGGTAATATTCCTTTATATTTGTTTTAAAATACTCCAGCGTCACCGCTACACAGGGATGTATCGGAGAAACGAGGTACCCGATAAATACGGCAAAATACATGACGGCAAATATCAGTGGTGACATTGTATTACTGCCAAAACGGGCATAGTAAATCGGCAGCAGAATCGAGACCGGCACCTGGACCCGTCCGGTCACAAAGCCCAGAAATAGTCCGATTCCCACTAACAGAAAGGTTTTATTAACCGCAATAGCGGCGATAGCCGCCGAAGCCTCGGTGGACCTGAACACATTTAGAAAAATAAACATTCCCATGACCAACAGGAAAAAGCGCCAGGGTCGCATCCGGCGTATGAGCGGAAACAACGCTTTGACCGGTAGATTGCCAAAATAAAATGTCAGAATGAGAGAGAGGAAAACCCCGATCAGCAGGGGAATCTCTTCGATAACCTGCAGGAAAGTGAGTTTGCCAATCAGGTGGACGGAGGGAGCAACCATGACAGCCACAACGGGCTGGAGGATTTTTCTTAAATTGTGTTGTCCTCCGAGGCTACTGGAGTCCTGAATGGGTTTCAGCAGGAAAAGATAGCCCAGCAGTGTCAGCAGTAAAAATGCCGGGAGCAGATAGAGCACCTCGGTGTACAGTTCGAGCCCCGCCATTTTTGTCGTTGCCAGCAGACCGGCAAGTGGATAGATCAGCACCAGAATGTGCCGAAACCAGACGTTGACAGCGGCGTAGTCGGCTTTGGTGGCGCCGGTTCCGACATTGGCGATTACCGGTGCCGAGAGCAGGGCGCCGCCCGGCATGGTGAGCATACCCATGAAAGCCGGTGCAATACACAGAAATGTTTTACTGCGGATGTTCAGTGATCCGATGAGTTCCCGGATCAACCCGGAATCACACAGGGCGCCGCCGATAATGGGCATAATCCCCACCGCCAGAGCCAGTAGGAAAATCGGCGGATCGGCGATTGTTCCGACGATAATCTGCAAAACCTCCGCAAGGGGCATATTCAGGATGCCCAGCGTAACGGCTGAAATCATCAGTCCCAGCCAGATGCTTTTCCGACCGATGATCAACAGAAGCGTGATGGCAAGAAGGAAGCTGAACCAGATGACTGACAATGCTCGTTCCTTTTGGTTACACCAGTGCTAAAGATAGAAGCGGATGAGCTGGATTCAAAGAAATTCAGTGAAATAATTGTGTTAAATGGCGTAATTTTTGTACTATCTTGAAGCGGAGAATTTTTAATGGGGATTTGTCTTGGTAAATATATCAGAAAAACGGAATGATCGCGACAGTTGAATTCTCAGAACTGGAAAAATAGGGTGTAAGTAAGGAAATTCATGAGAAAAATATTGGTAACCGGCGCATTGGGACAGATAGGGTCTGAACTGACGACGGCTCTGATCGAACGCTACGGTGCAGGAAATGTCCTGGCTACGGATATCCGGGAAGACGGCAGGGATTGCGATTGCCAGTGGGCATTGCTGGATGTGACCGATCCGCAACGGCTGGCGGAAATTGTCAGCCGTCATAAAATCGGTACGATTTACCACCTGGCGGCGCTGTTGTCGGCGGTGGCGGAGACGAAGCCGCAGCAAGCCTGGCGGGTGAACATCAACGGTTTGTACAACGTTTTGGAGGTCGCCCGGGAATTCGGCTGTGCCGTGTTTACGCCCAGCAGTATCGGTGCTTTCGGACAGGGCACCCCTTCTGTTGCCACACCCCAGGATACGATCCAGCGCCCGACAACGATGTACGGCGTCACTAAGGTCGCCGGGGAGCTGCTCTGCGACTATTATTTTAGCAGGTATAATGTAGACACCCGCGGGTTGCGTTATCCCGGAATCATCTCCTATAAAACGCTGCCCGGCGGTGGCACCACCGATTATGCGGTGGATATTTACTATAAGGCGGTTCAGGAAAAGCAGTACACCTGCTTTTTGAAAGCCGGCACATGTCTGGATATGATGTATATGCCCGATGCGGTTAAAGGAGCCATTCAACTCATGGAAGCCGATCCCACCAGGCTGAACCATCGTAATGCCTTCAATGTAACTGCGATGAGTATCGATCCGGAAATGCTGGCGGCTGCGATTCGGAAGCATATATCGGATTTCAGAATTCGTTATGAAATCGATCCGGTGCGACAGGCGATTGCCGATTCCTGGCCCGACTCCATTGACGATTCCGCTGCCCGTGAGGAGTGGGGCTGGCAACCGGAATACAATCTTGCAAAGATGACCGCCGATATGTTGAACCATCTGAAAGAGAAATTAGCGGTATGATTATCGGGATCGGATTTGATCTGATTGAAGTTGCCCGGATTGCGAAGCAGGTGGACGGCGACAGCCGTTTTAAGGAGAAAATGTTCAGCTCCGCGGAAATCGAATATTGTGAATCCTGTGGGGTCAATAAAGCGCAGCATTATGCGGCGCGCTTTGCCGCCAAAGAGGCGTTTTTCAAGGCTATCGGTACCGGTTATCGCGGCGGACTGGCATTTGGGGAAATTACGATTCTGAATGATGACTTGGGTAAGCCGATAATCCGATTATCCGGGAAAGCGGGAGATTTTGCCCGGCGGAACCAATTCGGCGGGATTCATGTCTCTCTTTCTCACCTGCGGGAGCTCGCCGGCGCGGTTGTCATCATTGAATCAAAATAACAGGGAGAAGCCATGTCTTTGAAACGTGTCATGAAAAAGATCTCGAAGCAGCTGGAGGAGCTCAGAGAGAGTGGTCGTGCCAAGGGCGCCGAAAAAGTGGTGACCGGCGTCAAGCGAGCCTCCGGGCATTATGGACCGCGTTACTATCTCAGCGGTTCGGAGGATAAAGAGTTTATCAAAATGAATTCCAATTCCTATCTGGGCATGTCATTGCGGGAGGAGCTGATTGCCGCTGAGGAGGCGACCGCCCGGAAATACGGTGTCGGTCCGGGCGCCGTGCGCTTCATCAGCGGAACGGTGCAACCGCATATTGATCTGGAGCACCGGCTGGCGGAATTTCATAACCGGGAAGCTGCAATGCTGTTCAGCTCTGCATACGTAACCAGTATGGGCGTGATTGTGCCGCTGACCACTCCGGAGACCGTCCTGATCAGTGATGAACTGAATCACAACTGCATCATTCAGGCGATGCGCCTCTCCCGACCGGCGGCGAAAGCCATTTACCGGCACAATGATATGGCGGATTTTGAAAAAAAGGTGACGGAGAATATCGGCAACGGGCGTCGGGCGCTGGTGGTCACCGATGGAATTTTCAGTATGCGTGGCGATCATGCCCCGCTGAAAAAGTTGGTGGAGATTTCCGAAAAATATGATGACCGCTTTGAAGAGGGAATTATCACTTTGATTGACGATTCCCACGGGGTAGGCGCCTTCGGTGAGACCGGTCGCGGAACCGAGGAATATACCGGCGCACGGGTTGATATTGTCGTCGGTACGCTGGGCAAGGCGTTCGGCGTCAACGGCGGCTATGTGGTGTCGGATGGGAAAATCATCGAATTCCTGCGGGAAACTGCGCCGATGTACATCTATTCCAATCCGATTACCGCCTCGGAAGCTGCGGCGGCGCTGAAAGCGGTGGAGATATTGGATAGCCCTGCGGGACGAAGTCTGCTGACGAATCTCCGCCGAATGACCAGAAAATTTGAACAGGGCTTGGTCAGTCTGGGCTTTGAAACCATCCCCGGTGAACACCCGGTGGTGCCATTGATGGTCAGGGATACGGCGATGACATCGGATTTAGTGGCTTATTTGATGGATAACGGGGTATTGGCGACCGGATTGAATTTTCCCGTCGTGCCTAAAGGTGACGAAGAGATCCGCTTCCAGGTCTGTGCCGACCATACGGAAGCCGATATTGATTATGTTCTCGGGATTTTGAAAACCTATAAAGAAAAACACTGCTAAGTATTATTGGCTTTTGACTTCGGCTTTTTCGGAAACCAGGGGAAGAAGGCGCTGGTGCGCTGTTTGTACAGCTCGAACTGGACGTTGCCTGCATATTTCTTTTCGAGCATCGGGACGCCGGAGACCTTCAACAGAAAATAGGTAATCAGCAGCGGGCTGATGATGGCGGTCCAGCCGGATTGAACCGGCAGCGCCAGCAGGAAAATGCCCCACCACATGATGACCTCCCCGAAATAATTGGGATGCCGGGTATAGCGCCATAAACCGGATTGGATGATTTTGCCTCTGTTGTCCGGGTCCTTTTTAAACCGCCGCAGCTGCAGGTCCCCAACCACTTCGAAATAAAAGCCCAGCAACCAGACAGAAATCCCCAGAATGCCGGTTGTCCCCAGCGGTTCGCGCGGTACACTCGAGATCAGAATCACCGGATAGGCGATGAGGAGCATCAGCAATCCCTGCAGCATGAAGATTTGGAGATAGCTGCGCGGAAGCTGCCATCTGCCCCACTCCTGCCGCCATTTGGCGTAGCGAAAGTCCTCGCCACGACCCCGGTTGCGCAGATAAATATGAATTGAAAGTCGCAGTCCCCAAATGATAACGAATAGATAGACAATCCCGCGCAAGCCCGGCCAGGATCCCTTTAGTAGAGCGATGATGGTGATCATGACAAAGCCCAACCCCCAACCGGCATCCACGATGGAGTTGTCCTTTTTAATCACCGCCAGAATAAAAAACAGGGACATAAAAACCCAGATGCTGAATGCGGCATGCAATATAATGGTCATCATAGAACGCTTCCTAATTATTCGTACATAATGAGATCGGCTCCAGCACCGGTTCTGTTACTGAAGGTATGGTAGAATTTGTTTCTGTTGATACAGGTGCTTTTCATATTCGACCCGCTGTTGGTCAGTTTTTCTGTTTGTCCTTGTCAGCGAAATATTTCCCGATCAGTACCAGATTTTGACGTTCCGTTTCGTCGAGACTGTCATAACCGGAACGGTTGATTTTATCCAGCAGGCGGTCGAGCTCTTCGCGCATGGTTTGCTCGGAACCCTGCAGCGGGTGATTGCTGTGCGGAGATTTATTGCGCTGTTTGTGAGACGGATGTTTAAAGGGATTCTTAAATCGGATTCGGGGCATCTGAAAGTGGATAGATGAAAATAGATTGTGGCGTTTCAAATAGATATAACCGATCAGGAGTCCGCCGAGATGGGTCAGGTGACTGATCCCGCCAGCGCCCTGCGAAAAAGATGAAAAAAAGGTGAACACCCCCATGATCAGCACCAGATATTTTGCCTTGATGGGAATTAGAAAATAGAGAAAAATCAGGCGGTTGGGGTACATGACGGCAAAGGCGACCAGCAGGGCGTAAATAGCACCGCTGGCACCCACTACCGGGATTGTGGAATTGATACTAAACAGCAGCGTGATCAGCCCCGAGCCGATTCCACTGATGAAATAAAATTTGTAAAATTCCCGGTGTCCCCAGGTGGATTCGATTTCCGAACCGAACATCCAGAGAATGAACATGTTGATGAAGAGGTGACCAAAACCACCGTGGATAAACATATAGGTTACCAGCTGCCAGACAAAGCCCCGGCTCCAGACAAACTGCGGAACCAGTCCGAGGTAATAGGCAAAAAATCCCTCCAGTCTGAAAAGCAGCATGAACAGAAATACGCTTACATTGGCAATAATAATGGTTTTGACCGCGCCGCCGAACATTCGCGGGCGGATGTATTGCGAATGAAAACCGGGGCGGTATTGATAGTAGTTGCGATACATGATCGTCCTATGTTTGAATTGAGGGTAGTATCCGCAGCGTTTTCAGATTGAGCGCTTCATCGATATGATAGGAGAGGTAGTGGAGAAGAGTGCGCAGCAGTTTTTTCTGATCAATATGGGGGTAGAGCGCCTCTGCCTGCGGATTAGCCAGAAAAGCGACCTCGCTTTTGCTCAGGCGGTATTCGGTGGAAATATTGTGACCGCACTCACGACATAACAGTTCGGCACTGCCGGGGTGATAAACGGCATCGTCCAGTTCAGTCCGACAGCGGTGACACATTTTAGCATTGAACCGATAGCCCAAAATGTCGATGAGCTCCAGCAGGAAACACATAAAAACGATTTGGCTGATTTGAGGCGTCTTGTCCATGGTTTTGAGATGCGCCACGGCACTGTCGAAAATTTCGCTGTCGTGCTGGTGATCGTGGACAATTTTATCGATGAGCTCCAGCAATGCCATACCCAGTATGGTGCTTTCCATATCTCCGGCTGTCGCAAGGAATGAGCGGAGCAGGTCTGTTTTACTGAGGGTTTGAATGTCCCGGGTGCTTTTATAATAGTAAATGGCATCGATATAATTCAGTGGTTCCAGCAGACCCCGGAAGCCGCTTTTCAAGCGGCGTGCGCCTTTGGCGATCACGGCGATTTTACCCTGTTCGCGGGTAAACATGCGCACAATGAAGCTGCTTTCCTGAAAGGGGATTGATCGTAAAATGAGCGCCTCTGTCTTTACCAGTGTCATGTCGTCAACATAGATTAAAGGAATATTCAATAGGTTACAAGGGTTTTATATCCTGAGGGCGCTTTTCCCTGAATCGTCAGGATGAGTGGAACAGATGCGGGAGATGATGATTAATAGGATTTCCCGAAAATAACCTGGGTATCCGCCGCCTTGCCCGTGAAGAAGCATTTTCCCTTGCGGTTCTGTTTAAAGGGAATACAGCGGATAGTGGCTTTGGTTTCCTCCTGAATTTTTGCCTCTGCGGCACCGTCGCCTGCCCAGAAGGCTTTCACAAAACCGCCCGCTTCGATGACCTTTTTGAAGCCGGAATAGTTTTCGACTTCGATTGTATTTTTATCCCGGAAATCGCTTGCCAGTCGAAAAATGCTGCTCTGAACATCTTCCAGGAGATGGTTGACTACACGAAAAAGATTTTCAAAAGGGACGAACTGTTTTTTACCGTTATCGCGCCGTACCAGAACAACCTGTCGTTTTTCCAGGTCTTTGGGTCCGATTTCGAGGCGCAGCGGAACGCCTTTCATCTCCCACTGGTTAAATTTCCAGCCGGCTGAGACCTGTTCATTATCGTCGACGACAAAACGGATGTCGGCTTTGCTGAATTGCAGCTTGATTTTGGCAACCTCCTCCATAATCCGGTCTTTTTGTTCCGCGCTTTTCCAGATGGGGACAATGACCAGCTGATAGGGAGCGATGCGGGGCGGCAGAATCAGCCCCTTATCGTCGCCGTGAGTCATAATAACACCACCCACCAGACGGGTGCTGACGCCCCAGCTGGTGGCGTAAACATACTCCTGTCTGTTTTCACTGTTCAGGAATGTAACGTCAAAGGCTTTGGCAAAGTTTTGTCCGAGATTGTGAGAGGTGCCGGATTGCAGTGCTTTTTTATCCCCCATCATGGCTTCGATGGAATAAGTGTGGACAGCGCCGGCGAACTTTTCAGCGTCGGTCTTTTTACCCACATAGACCGGCATTGCCAGGTAATCTTCTGCCAGAATGCGGTAGATTTCGATGATCCTGCGGGTTTCCTCTTCGGCTTCTTCGAAGGTGGCATGCGCCGTATGACCTTCCTGCCAGAGAAATTCAGTGGTGCGGAGAAACAGGCGGGTGCGCAGCTCCCAGCGTACGACGTTAGCCCACTGATTGATCAAAAGCGGCAAATCGCGGTAGGACTTGATCCATTTTTTGTACATGGACCAGATGATGGTTTCTGAGGTGGGACGGATATAGAGCGGTTCGTCCAGTTTTTTCCCGCCGCCATGAGTTACGACGGCACATTCCGGAGCGAAGCCCTCCACATGCTCAGCTTCCTTATGCATAAAACTTTCCGGAATAAACATAGGAAAATAGGCATTAACATGACCGGTCTCCTTGAACATGCGGTCGGCGATATCGCGGATATTTTCCCATAGTGCAAATCCATAAGGGCGGATAACCATGGTACCCTTGACCGGACCGTAATCTGCCAGTTCGGCTTTTTGAACGACATCGGTATACCAGCGGGCATAATCTTCACTGCGTTTGGTGACACTAATTGACAATGGTAAACCTACTCTTCCTTCTTCTTTTCGTCGTAACCGATACGATCGAAAGGATTAATAATACTAGTACAGATATTAAATAAGTGTGCGCCGGTTCGCTTCAGGAACCGTATATAAAGTCCGAGCGTCACGGCGTCGGACACGCTGAAATTGCCGCCATTTTGGATCAGCTCGTTGGTTGTAACTGTGCAATCTTTCGAGACCTCCCGATAACCCTTGACCACTTTGCGCGCCAGCTCGACATTGGATTCCGGAAAAGCCTGGAGAGTGAGCTCAAAAAACTCCTCGATCCGCTTTTCTGTCCGGCTGAGCACCTCTTCGTAGGCGCCGCCGTGCAGTTTGCTTTTATGAAGATTGGCGAGATCGGCGATATTTTTCATGTAATCGCCGATTCGCTCGATGTCAATAACGATGCTGGCGATGGTTAGACCGGTTTCGATTTCCGATTTATCAAACATGATCAGGTGGGTGAGAATGTCCCGGCGGATCTGTCGTTCGGATTTGTTGATGGTGATATCGGTTTGATAAATATCCAGCTCCATTTTACTGTTGTCACACCGCCGCAGGCAACGCACCGCCTCTTTATACATTTTGAAGTCGGTTTCGAGAGCCTTCAGATATTTTTTCAGGATTTCTGTGGTGGCATCCTGTTTTTTCCAGATTTTTAAAATTTCTTTTAACATTTTTAATTACCTCATTATAAAAATTAATAATAACGGGATGATAAAGAAAAGCAATAAAATGTATGCAATCGGGACCCAACGATGCCGAACCGACCAGTGAGCAAATACATTAGCCATGGTGATTGGCACATTTTTAAGGGGCAACCAGATGATGATCCCGAGGACGTTAAACAGGAAATGACTGAATGCGATGGTCACAGCGTCGGGATTGCTGGTAGCTAGGGAAGCCAGAAAAGCGGTAATGGTGGTGCCGATGTTGGCGCCGAGATCGTAGGGAAAAATCTTCTTTAAGCTGAGTACGCCGGCAGCTGCCAAAGGAACAACCAGAGAAGTGGTGATGGAACTGCTCTGCACCAGGGCGGTGAAAAGCATTCCCAGCATGAGGGAACGGAAGGCGGTTTTGAATATGTATTGATCGAAAAATGCTTCAATTTTTTTCAGCACCAGAGACTTCATCACCGCAACAAGATAGCGGAGGGCGAAGAAGAGCAGAATAAATGCGATTACCACTCCGATCCATGGATGGTTTGGGAAGAGCTGCAGGATGGCTTTTGCGACGGGATTCAGAATGGCATTGAGAGGATTGATAAATTTCAAACCGCCCAGATTGACAAAGAGACTGGAGGCTGCGCGCGCCGGGCTGCCGATGATATTGAACATCAGCTGCAGAGGAAAGATCACCAGAACCGAGAGTACATTAAAAAAATCGTGGACGATACTGGCACCCAGAGCGCGTTCAAATTCGTCCGAGCGACGGATGTGCCCGATGGATACAATCAGGTTTGTGACGCTGGTACCGATGTTGGCGCCCATGATGATCGGAATCGCCAGCCGGATCGAGACATTCGGGTCGGTGGAGAAGACCCCTCCGGCGACCATACTGACCACCAGCGAGGTAGTGAGTGAAGAACTCTGTACCAGGCTTGTGGTGAAAATGCCCACCACCAGACCCATGACAGGATTTGAGACCATCTGCATAATGGTCTGGGCAGCCTCTTTACCCATGGCTTTAAAAGACGAGCCGATCAGCGTAATGCTGAGCAGAAAGAGGTAGACCAATCCCAGCAGAGCCAATATTTTGAGAAGGGTATGAAACCTGTTGGAAACCGCTCTTGTTACCATAAATGTCTGCCTGTTAACGTTTTTATCTGCGACACGGAGCGAAATTAATAAATTTTTGGTAGAGTAACACGCAGAAATATTCGGTCACTCAATTATTTTTTGGATAATAGCAGGAAACAAAAGCGTCATTCGCCAGGGAAAGCCGCGGCGGAAAGGTCGTCCGGCACCGCTCTGTTGCCTGGCTGCAGCGGGGATGGTAGGGACAACCGCCGACCGGCTGTCCAAAGGAGGGAGACTCTCCTGGGATTGGTTGGGGCAACCGGTTTTGGTTTAGGGCTTTTTGAATATCCAGGAGATCGGATGTGAAGGGGTGTCGTGGCTGCTCTCGCAGTACCGGTGCCGATCCGTATTCCAGCCCATAGCCGTTGTATAAAATCAGGATGGAATCGGCGAAGCTCAGGGCTTCATTCAGATTGTGAGTGACGAAGATCAGTGCGAGGCTGTTCTGTTTTTTTAATGTTTGCAGCAGTTGCAGGTACCGGTTTTTGGCAATGGTGTCCAGCGCTGTGGTGGGTTCGTCGGTGATCAGGACTCTGGGATTTCCCGCCAATGCCAATGCCAGGGCGACCCGTTGAGCCATACCACCGGACAGTTGGTGGGGGTAGCTGTTGAAAATGGTTGCAGGCTCGGGCAGACCCAGCTGCCCGAGCAACTGTAGAGTCCGCTGTTTATTTTCTAAATTGGTGCTCGCCGAGTGTTCTTTGAATACGTCCAACAGTTGGGCGCCGCATTTCATCAGGGGATTCAGACTGCCCGGAGCGTCCTGAAAGACCATGGCGATCTCTTTGCCGTTGATCTGTATCGGTCGGGATTCGGACTGATCGGTCAGTTCGATTGCGGTCGTCGGATTCGGGTGGTATTTCAGGGAACCGCTGATCTGAAAATTGCCCGGCAAAAGTCCTGTCAGTGTTTTACACAGAGTAGTCTTTCCACTGGCGTTTTCGCCGACGACCGCCAGTGTTTCACCCTGTCTGAGTGTGAATGAGAGGTCCTTTATCAGCGGCAGTTTCCGGGCGGGTGTTTTTACTGAAACGGACAGTTTTGTAGCAGAAAGGATTAGCATACAATGCTGCTCTTTGCAAGGATGTTTTTAGTATAGTCGTGCTTTGGACTGGCGAGCAGTTGCCCGGGTGGGCTGATTTCCAGGATATGTCCGTCTCTCATCACCGCAACGCGGTCCGCCAGCAGGCGGAGAATGGCAAAATTATGCGAAACCAACAGGTAAGTCAGACCCTGGTCTTTCTGAAGCGATTTCAGCAATACCAGAATCCGGGCGGCGATAGACAGGTCCAAAGATGTGACCGGCTCATCCAGGAGAAGCAGTTTCGGGTTGGTCGCCAGTGCCCGGGCTATACCAATCCGCTGTTGCTGTCCGCCGCTGAGCTGGTGGGGATAGGCATTCAGGACAGCGCGGCTCAGACCGACCCGCTGAAACAGCTCAGCGGGATCGGGGCGACCGGGATAGATGGAGTGGATCTCTTTGAACAGGCTGCCGATTCGCCGGCGCGGATTCAGGGCTTGGTGAAAGTTCTGAAAAACCGGCTGGATTAGAGGACGGACCCGGCGCGGATTGGATGCGTAGAGGTGCAGTAGATTCTGGTTGTCAAATAGAATGGTTCCCTGTGTGACAGGAGCGAAAGCGAGAATGGCGTTGATAAGACTGCTCTTGCCGCAGCCCGATTCGCCGAAAACGGCAAAACATTCACCGGTCTGAATCTGAATAGTGATATCCGTAACCGCCGTTTTCCTTTTTCGATGAAAAGGATTGAATGAACCGGAGGGGTATTCAACGGTCAGATGGTTGATATCGAGAATCGGGTATGGCACACTTTTCATGATTTGAAATGATATGGATCGAAAAGGTCGCGCAGGGCGTCCCCGATCAGGTTAAAGCCGATGACGGTGAGCAGAATACAGATTCCTGCCGGTACGGAGATCCACCAGGTTCCCAACGGGTCTATTTTCCCTTCATTCAGGATGGTTCCCCAACTGGCATTGGGCGGCTGAACACCCAGCCCGAGAAAGCTCAGACTGGATTCAACCAGGATAATCGTTGAAATCAGGAGAACCGCCGAGACAATGACCGGTCCGGCGATATTGGGAAGAATGTGCAAGAAGAGAACCCGGTTCGTTCCCAGCCCTGCCGCCCGTGCTGCTTTTACGTAGGTGAGGTTTTTTTGAATGCCGACTTCAGCCCGGACGATACGCGCCGTTTCCATCCATGAAAACAGCGCCAGCAGCCAGATCAGCAGTTTAATGGAAGACCCACCGAGACCAACGATTAATAAAATGATAAAGATTCTCGGAAAGGCAAGCACAACATCCACCAGCCGCATGAGAATCAGGTCAACCCAACCGCTCCGCCAGGCGCTAAAAAGCCCAACCAGAGTTCCGATAACAATGGCAATCAGGGTCGCAAAAATGGCAATGATCCAGGTTAAGCGACCACCGTAAATCAGACGGGTAAAAATGTCCCGTCCGTAATGGTCGGTTCCCAACCAGTGGGACGCAGAGGGGGGCTCGAGCGATTCCGCCAGGTTTTGAACCAGGTGATCATGAGATATAAACAGCGGACCGATTAAAATGAAGAGAAGAATAAACAGCAGGATGCCGCAACCCGCCCGAAAAGAGCAACCTGCATCAGTATTTCTGGGGGAAAATAGAATCATGTGATTTTACCGGAAGAAACCTGAATCCGCGGATCGACGATACGATAGCAGATGTCTGCCAGTAAGTTACAAACAATGACCGCGATGAAACTGAAGGTAACTGCTGCCATGAGAACCGGGTAGTCGCGGCTGTAAACCGCTGTGACCATGGTTCTGCCGACGCCCGGCAGCGCAAACAGCACCTCGATAATAACCGCCCCACTTAACAATGCCGGAATAACAATGCCCAGGACGCTGATCACAGGTAACAGCGAATGTCTCAGGGCATATTTCCAGAGAATTTTGGAGGGATGGATGCCACGGGCTTTGGCGGCTAAAATGAAGTCTGAGCTGATCGTTTCTATCATACTGCTGCGAACGTACTTGAAAAATGTAGCCGCCAGAGGGAGCCCCAAAGTAATGACGGGCAGGATTAGATGTTTGATGGAATCCAGCAGACGGGCTCCGCCGCCGAGTTCGTGATGGTATAAAGAGTGAAGATGGGCACCGGGCAACCAGCCCAGCTGGATGGAGAATATGCCGATCAGCATCAGTCCGAGCCAGAAGCCAGGCGTTGAAAGAAAGAAGATCATTAGATTGTTGCAGATGAAGTCGGTCAGCCGGTTCTGTTTCAGGGCTGCCAGGATGCCCAGGGAGATACCCACAGCAAGGGCGAACAGCAGTGCCCAGAAGGCGAGAACGGCAGTTGGTTTCAGTGCCGCTGCAATTATCGCCCGGCTGGCTTTTCCGCTGGAAAATGAGTAGCCGAAATCGAAGTGCAAGATCACGTTTTTCAACCATCTGCCGTATTGCACCGGCAGGCTCCGGTCGAGACCGAAGCGTGCGCGGATGGCGGATTGAACTTCCGGAGTTTGGTTTGGATTAAGAAAACGGGTTGCCGGATCACCGGGCGCCAGGTGAATAATGACAAAGCTGATGGTGATGCCAATCAGCAGCGTGGGAATAAGGCTCAGTATTCTGTTCAGAAAACCCGGGACCATTTTAATTTTTTAAGATCCTGTCAATTTTCAGACGTTCGCTTTGGGGAATCCACCAATCTTCAAGGTTGACATAGAGACCGCGTTTGTCGAAAATGATATTTTTAAAACGGCTGTGTACCGCTGAGCACTCCATTCGGTAATATAGCCAGGTATAGGGCAGCTCTCGGGAAAGCAGTCTGGCGATTTTATCATAATACGGCTGTGCGGCAGCTGTGCGGCGGGCGTTTTTCGCCAGACCGTCGAGGCGGTCATACTCAGGTGAATAGTATCCGGTGAAGTGAAAGGGGGTGAAGTAGCTGTCGCTGTGAAAGAGCGGTGCATAGTCCGGAGTAAGTCCCACTGTCCAGCCCATAATGACGGCGTCGAATGCGCGGTTTGGCAGAAGTTCCCCATAGAGCAGCGCAGGTTCTAGAAACCGCAGGTTGGTCCGGATACCAATCTCCGCCAGCTGCGCCTGTACGATAGTGGCGACCTGTTCCCAGTGCAGATTGCCGCTTTCGGTGAGGATTTCAAACTGAAAGGGCACACCATTTCTGTCCAGGAGCTTATCGCCATCGTGGTCTGCCCAGCCCAGCTCCGCCAGCCACTCCCGGGATTTTTCGGGATTGTACTCCCAGACGACGTTGGCGGTCTCATTATAGCTGGGTAAAATGGGTGGAACGGGTCCGTGCAGCGGGACTGCCATCCCGAAATTGACGCTGTTCAAAATTGCCTCGCGGTCAATCGCCATGGTCAGTGCCGCCCGAACTTTTTGATTGCCGAAGAGTTTGTTGGGGCGGATGAGACTGTCGATTGCTGACCGGGTCGCGCCGGCAGCGACAGCTTTCCGGTGGGATGCGGGATCGATCAGGTTCCATCCGATGAAATCATAACGGCGCCCGAGATAGCGGATGGGTCGGAGGTGAGAATGTCCGGATTGCCAGCTTTTTTGAATCGCCAGAAAATTTTTCGGATGAATACCCTCCACCATATCCACCTCTCCCGATTTCAGCTGGTTCAGGAGATTGAAATTATCCGGGACAATCCGGAAAATGACCCGGTCAAGATGCGGTTTGGATGCTTTGAAATAGGATTCGTTTTTTGACAGGCGGATGAGCTGTTGGTTCTGCCATTCGACGAAAATAAAGGGACCCGCCCCGACCGGCTGGCGGTTAAAACCGGCGGTAAAAAGTTCTTCCGGAGAATAGGGTTGCAGGAGATGTTTTGGTAGAATGTACCCCTCGACGGCATCCGAAAGCATGGTGTGATTGCCGGCGTGAAATGTGAAAATGACCGTCGAATCATCAGGCGCTGTGACATTGGAAATGTTCTGTTTATAGGAGATACCGTCCCAGCCAATGATGGGGTTCACGTGCAGCTGGTAGGTAAAAACCACATCCTCCGCCGTCAGCGGGTGTCCATCATGCCAGCGGATGTTTTGATGAAGGTGAAACACGATTTGCCGCTTTTCCGGAAATATCTCCCAGGATTTGGCGATACCCGGTGAAAAGGTTTCAAGGTCGGCATTGATATTGGCGAGCCGTAAAAAGATCAGCCCGATGACATTACGAGCGGACTGGGAAAGTGCAAAAAGCGGGTTCAGTGTTTCCGGCTCCGTGCGGATACCAACGACCAATGTTCCGCCGTCTTCGATATGATCGTTGGATGGGTAGAGATCGGTTTGTTGAACTTGGTGTTGGTTATTATTCTGGCAGGAGAAAAGAATGAGAAAGAGAATAAGCGAGATATAGTGCCAATCTAGCCGTAGGCTATTTCGAAAGGTCATATCATTGGGTTTACTTTTGGCGGATTTCCAGCAGTTTTGCTTCAATTTCCGAAAGGGTATAATTGATCTTTTCAAAGGAGAAGGGTTTATTTATAATGAAGTCAATCCGGTTTTCGATGTCCTGGGCTTTCAGATTCAACGCCCAGCCGGAGATCAGGACGATCTGGGTCTCGGGTTTTAGGGCTTTGATTTTTTCTGCCAGCTCAAGACCGCTGATACCGGGCATTCCAAGATCGGTAATGACGATATCATAGTGCTGTTTGGAAATCTCATCGAGAGCCTCTTCGGGATCGGTATTGGTTGTCACATAATGTCCCAGATCGGAGAGAAAATCCTTCAACGTCTCGACGATGTACTCCTCGTCATCAATAATATAGATTGAAAATGTGCCGGTTAAATCCAGGTGATCGGTTGGCGTCGCGGCGGCTTTCTGCTTGACGGCTGGGAAGCGTAATTTGATTGTAGTCCCTACCCCGACTTCGCTCTGAACGGTGATCTTGCCGTTGTGGCGTTTAATGATCCCGTAGACCTCACTCATACCGAGACCGTTGCCCAGGACGCCCTTGGTTGTAAAAAAGGGATCGAAAATCCGTTCGACGGTTTCTTCCGTCATACCGATGCCGGTATCTTTGAAATCAACGGTAATATAGCCATCGGTGCGCTGGGTTTTGATAGACAAGACGCCGCCGTTTGGCATTGCGTCAATAGCATTGAAGATGATGTTGGTAAAAGCGTTGCGAATGTCTGACGAATCGCCCATGATGAAAATATCCGGCTGCAAATCAACGATTGGTTCAATCAGAATCCCGCGGATTTTTGAGGCGACGTCCCATTTTGGACGCGTTATCTCGACAACCTCCTCAATGATTTCATTCAGGTTTACAGTCTGGTTGAGAGTCTTGCTGTGCGGTCTGGAAAATTCCTGAATTTTGCGAACCTTGGAAGCTCCGTCCAAAGCTGATTTTTCGATCATGTCAAGGCTTTTTAGCATGTAGGGATCGGAAATCAACTTCTTCATAAGCTGGACACGCCCCAACACCACAGTCAGGACATTGTTGAAATCGTGCGCGACGCCGGAACTAATCTGACCCAAAGCTGAGAGCTTCTTCAGACGGGATGATTTCTCCTCCAGCTCCCGGGACTTCGTAATGTTTTTAACATATAGAATAAAGGACTTTACAGTGTCATCTGCCGCCATTATTGGGAAGCAGCGCTCTTCGAAATATTCATTGTAGCGGTCATCGAATTTGACCAGCGGAATGACGGTACCACTGTTGATGGTGTCCTGCAGAGGGCAGTCGACACAGGGACTGCCGGACTGGCGTAGTACTTCGTAGCATTTACGACCTACGATACTCTCGCCGGTGCCGAGGATTATATTAGCGGAGTTATTCGACAGCGTAATCGAGTAGTCATGTTCGCAGACCATGATCATGTCTGTGACATGGTTAAAAATATATTCGTATGATAGTGTCTGCCCAGGATTATCAGACGGCTTGGTCTCAGTAATAAAATGCCCCCTTTATCAGATAACTGAGCAAAAATACGAAAGTAT